>NZ_JBYSVW010000017.1:0-177873 GCF_058986625.1 Pseudomonas sp. GW821-FHT07G06 | reverse complement strand
CGGGGTGTCAGGCTCCCCGCATCATCGTTGACCTCCATCGCGAGCAAGCTCGCTCCTACAGGCCGGGCGGCGTTCCGCTCTTCCAGGTAACCCGCTGTAAAAGCGGAATCATAGGCGGCCGCCACCAACAAAATCCGCCAGCCCGCCATCGCCAGCAAGCCGGCTCCTGCAGTTATCGGGGCTCCCCGGAATTACGTGAACAACCAAAAAAACCGATGACGAAGCCCGCTATCGAGCGGGCTTTATTGCCTTTGGCATCTGGCAGTCCGGATCAGACCATGCCGACAAATGACAGGATAAACAGGACGATCACGACGGCGCCAACGAGGTAGATAATATTGTTCATGACTTCACCGCTTCATTTGGGTTGAGGGAAGAAACAGGGGTGTCTAAACAGCTGACACCCTCGTTCGCGTTTCCGTTCCGTTACCCTTGCAGCAGGAGCGATCCAGAGGCTTTTGGCTTGCCGGCGCGCGACCGTGCAAAAAATGCTGATGCCAGGCGGACCTAGTCGCGACCGGGCACCGAGCTAAAGCCTGAAAAGCACGAACTCAATCGTCTGGCGGTATGGCTCAGTTCTTCTTCTTGATTAATTTGTTCATGTAGTACTTGAGGCTGAAACGATCTTTGGGTCTTGGTTTGTAGTGGGTTTTGTTTCTTTGCGCGGGATCGATCGCCAAGGTGCCCGCGGTATAGTAATAAAGCGCGATAGACCGGCGAGTAATGTGCTCTGGGGTCGTCAAAGGCTCCGGGTGCCCATGGTTGCTGTCTTTGTCTGTGTTGAAAACGACGCAGCGATTGTAAATGGGCAAGACCTTTTTAAGACAGGTTTTCATGTTGACATCCCAAAGTTCCAAGTTGCCTCCATACTCCTCTTTCCAGTCTTCGTTCAGATAAATAATAATATTCAGTCTGCGCTCGACGTTAAGCTTTTTGTTGAGCCTGAAGTCCGAGTGCACCCCCAGGAAACCGCCACTTTTTGTTTCGTGCAGACCGCCACCGGTGAAGTAGGGGTCAGGTATCAAGCCTTCGATGCCTGTTAACTTTTCAAGAAACTGCAGCATGGGTGCCGAGTTGAAAGCATTGAAGACAGTCTTTAAAAATGGAGAACATTCGTTTGGACTGATTTGACGTTTTCGTTGCCCTTTGTAGCCGCGCTCGTAGAGCATTTCGTTGTTGGTTGGCTCGACCGGGAAATTCGAGCAAATGCTTGCAATCAGGTCTTCGTGCAGGAAGTTGTCGATGACGATGTGCGGAAAGGGCGTAGCCTGAACATATTGGCCAGTCAATGACTCACCAAAGGCGCTGGCGTCGTTCTGGTCGAAATCAAGCTCCGGTGAGAGGGTGATGGGTAGTGCCTGAGTGATGACTGCCATTATTGCTCCGATAACTTGATGTAACGACCTGCGGGTGACTGACTCATACGTGTCGGCGTGGCTTAAGCCTTGCCGTCACCCTTGTTCAGGCGCTTAAGTATATTATTGTACATTTTGGTTCGTCTATGAGTCTTTCCATAGCCGCCAGTCGCTGCGACAGTCCCCGCCTGGATATGATCAAGATAACTGAAAATTTTACGTGGCGATAAAGTCTCAACGACATAACCAAGCTCGGTCATCTGGTCTTGAAGGGTATATCCAGGAACACGATCATCCATCGAAAAGTGCATGCCGTGCTGCTTGACGAGTTTGCAGTTCCACAATGTGAAGAAGCTCTTCAAGTAGACTTCTTTGTATGGTTTTGGTTCTCTGGAACGTAATCCCATGGAAATTTTAAGGCGTCTGTAGTGGTGTTTGAATAGTCGCGAGCTATAGCGCCAGACAGTTCTCGCGGTGCCACGATTCAATTGCTCTACACACCCGACGGCTACGACTTTTTTATTATTGATGCACTTGTTCATTATCATCGGAAAAATATTTTTATCGAAAACAAACGTATCGGTATGCATCAAGAGCAAATAATCGGTTTCAACCCGCTCCAACACCATGTCGAGTGCCTTGCCGTGCGCGATATGGCCTGCTTCCGGTTCGGAAATGGATCGTTCGATTAAATTGATCCAGTCAAGTGTTCGCAAGTATTGAGTACTTTCATCGGCCGAGTAGTTGTCGACCACCCAGACTGGGACGTTCTTGTCACCCACGTGCTGGTGCAATAACTCTAAGCATATCTTGGTGATTTCCGGTGTCTTGTAATTCACTATGACGATGCTGAAATTATTGGGGAAGTCAGTCGGAGGGCTAGTACTGTTCATTGTTCGGGTGCTCAATGATATTGTATTTATAGGTGGGGGCGATTGAGTCCGTGTCCGGTTTCGCGTATTTGCCCGCGCAAGATTTTTCGTCTGTAAAGCTCAATTTTCAAGTCGCCTTGTCATGCACTAAATTTACATGGCTTACTCGCGCCTGAGGGAGAGCAGTGGATGCGGGCCTCATCGTATAAGGATCCTCTCTATAGGTAAATATCCACGAAATAGTTCGTTACATCGGATGGGGGGGAATGAGTTCATCCGGGGTAGGGGGACTGGATTCTATCTCAAGGTGAATCGGAGCCGCGGTCCGGACAAGAAACCGCGGCGACCGATCAATCAGGCGGCGGGCAACACGCCTTTCTGTTTGGCGACATGGGTCGCCAGTGCGTCCATCAAGTCCGGGGACAGGCAGTCGTAGGGTTCCAGGCCGATCGAGCGCAAGCGCTCGCGGATAGCCTTCATTTGCGCTGGCGGTGTGCCGGTTTCGATGATGGAGGACACGAACGCCGCGAATCCCGGCGCCGCCCATCCGCGCTGTGGCGAAAGCTCGGTGTGGACGAAGTCCAGGCCATAAAACGCATGGTCCTTGTTCTCGATGCGCCCGAAGAGATGGGTGTGACACTGCTTGCAGGCGTGGCGCTGGATGGTGGCGGCTTCGTCGACAATCGCCAGTTTTTCGCCGTGGGCAATGACGCTGACCTTATCTCGAGGCACCACGGCGATGACGGCGAATATCGCGTTTTGTGGTTTCCAGCATTTGCTGCAACCGCACGCGTGGTTATGCAGGGTTTGTGCGTCGATCCTGACCTCGACCTTGTCGGTCGCACACAGGCATTGCAGGGTACCGCCTGTGAAATTCGCGGCGGCGGGTTGGATACCATTGTCCAGTGCAGGGTGGAGTTGCAGGGTGCTCATGCTGGCGTCTCCGTTTCAGGGGGCAGACAAAGGTGCCTGGGGCCGTGCCCCAGACCATTGGATCAGCGGATTTTGAAAAGGACACAGTGCATAAACGAGTGACCTCCTTCGGGGCGACCGGTTGGTTACCCAGATCAAGAATAGTCTGCGATGACGCCTTGAGCGCGGCCAGGCTCACCTCACCGCAGCCGCAAGGTTTCAAACAGCGCGCGGTCCTCTTTTTTTGCCGAGCGCGCATGGCGCCGAATCACCTGCAACAGGCATTCGGTGAAGCAGACTGCCGGGTTGCTCAGTGCGCCATTGCGGCGCGTCACGATGCTCAGCTGCCGGGGCTCGAACTGCTCGGCGAGCTCCAGGGATACCACACGCCCCAGAAATGGCGGGGCGGTGCTCACGATGGAAGGCCCCCAGGTGCACATGTCGGCCCGCTCGACCATCATCTGCAAAATGGCCAGTGAATGAGCGCGCAGGATTCGATTCTCGTCAATCTGCGCGCCGTGTTTCCAGAACAGTTCCTGCATCAGCCCATCGTGCCCGTCCGGCGCGTAGTTCAGGGTCCAGTTTTCTTCCAGCAACTCGTGAATCGATCGCGCATGCTGTCGGGCGTGACCTTCGCGGACCAGCACCGAGGTCTGGTAATCGAGCAAGGTTTCGCTGGCGAATTCCTGGGTCGACTGGGTGGGATGGAGTTGGCCAATCGCGAAATCCATGCTGCCGTCGCGCAACAGCGGTTGGGCAACGGCCATCAGGCTTTCATACAGCTCCAGCCTGATTTGTGGCATCCGTTCGCGAAAAACCGACACGACTTCGGGCAGGAAGGTCAGGGCGACCCATGGGGTGATCCCGACGCAGAGCCGGCCCTGGGCCTTCCCGCGCATGTGGTCAAGCTCGGTTTGTGCGTGCTCCAGTTGCTTGATCACCAGCCGGGCGTGAGTCAGCAGCACTTTGCCGTATTCGGTGAAGTTCAGACCGCTGGCGGTTCGGGTAAACAGCGGTAACTGCTGGCTGGTTTCCAGCTCGCGCAGCGCTTTGGTCACCGCGGCCTGGGAAATCTCCAGCGACCGAGCAGCCGCGCGGATGCTGCCGGTTTCGGCGCTGGCAATCAGCGCCTGTAATTGATGCAGTTTCATCTGCTCACCCTGGTGACAACTCATGGTTGTCATCATAACCAAACTGCGCCTCCCCAGCCCAGCGCCAGTTCCCTAAGATCGAGCCCAACAGCGCTTTTGCTGCCGTACAGCCCCTGTCGAAGGAGAACACTGATGAATGCCGGTTTGGTCCTGCCTGGTATTGCCGCGATGCAAGATGAAATGATCGCGATACGTCACAGCATTCACGCGCACCCGGAGCTGGGTTTTGAAGAATTCGCCACCAGTGAGCGGGTTGCAGCGTGTCTGACTCAGTGGGGCTTTGAGGTCAGCACCGGGGTGGGCAAGACCGGGGTCGTTGCCACCCTGAAAAATGGCGAGGGTCGGTCCATTGGCTTGCGCGCCGACATGGATGCGTTGCCGATCCAGGAAACCTCCGGTTTGCCTTATGCCAGCCGGATAGACGGTGTCATGCATGCCTGCGGTCACGACGGTCATACCGCCATCCTGCTGGCGGCGGGTCAGTATCTGGCCCGGACACGGGCATTCAACGGCACCGTGCACCTGATTTTCCAACCGGCGGAAGAGGGGCTGGGTGGGGCCAGGAAAATGCTGGAGGAAGGACTGCTTGAACGGTTTCCGTGTGACGCGATCTTCGCCATGCATAACGTGCCGGGTTACCCCGTCGGGCATTTGGGTTTTTACAGCGGACCGTTCATGGCGTCTGCCGACACGGTGAACATCAAGATCATCGGCAACGGCGGCCATGGCGCAGTGCCGCACAAAGCCGTCGACCCGGTGGTGGTCGGCGCCTCAATCGTGATGGCCCTGCAAAGCATCGTCTCGCGCAACGTCAATCCGCAGGAGATGGCGATCATCACCGTGGGCTCCCTGCATGCCGGGAGCGCTTCGAATGTCATTCCGTCCAGCGCCGAGATGAGCCTGAGCGTACGCGCCCTGACCCCCGAGGTTCGCCGGTTGCTGGAGGTCAGGATCACCGAATTGGTCAAGGGCCAGGCCGAGAGTTTCGGCGCCCGGGTCCACATCGATTACCAGCATTGCCATCCGGTATTGATCAACGATCCCGAACAGACGGCATTTGCCCATGAGGTCGCCCACGAGTGGCTGGGAGATGCACACCTGATCGATGACTTGCGGCCATTCACGGCCAGCGAGGACTTTGCCTTTGTCCTGGAAAAGTGCCCCGGCAGCTATCTGGTGATCGGCAACGGCGAGGGCGAAGGCGGGTGCCTGCTGCACAACCCCGGCTATGACTTCAATGACGGCTGCCTGCCGGTAGGCGCGAGCTATTGGGTCAAGTTGGTCGAACGTTTTCTGAGTTGAGACGGCGCATTTTCATCCGTTGTGCCTGTAAAAAACCTACGGTCTGAGAGGAATAAAAATGAACAAGATGATTGCAGCCGTTTCCCTGGTGTTCCTGACGGCCTCGAGCCTGGCGGGGGCGGCCGACTGGTCCGGCAAGGTGTTGAAGCTGGGAGTCGACCCGACGTACCCACCGCTGGAGTACAAGAACCAGGATGGCACGCTGACCGGCTTCGGGGTCGACATCGCCGAAGCGTTGTGCGCCGAACTGAAAGCCCGCTGCGTCTGGGTGGAAAGCAGTTGGGACGGGATGATCCCGGCACTGCTGGCGCGCAAGTTCGATGCGGTGGCGTCTTCGATGACCATCACCCCCAAACGCCTTGAGCAGATTGCGTTTACCGACAAGGTGTCCAATGCACCGGCACGCCTGGTGGCCAAACGTGGATCGGGATTACAGCCGACCCTCGAATCGCTCAAGGGCAAGCGCATCGGTGTGGAGCAGGGTTCCACCCAGGAGTCCTATGCCAAAGCGGTTTGGGGTTCCAAGGGCGTGGACGTTCTGTCCTATCAGAATCAGGACCAGGTGTACGCCGACCTGGTAGTAGGGCGACTTGATGCCTCGTTGCAGGGTGCCATTCAAGCCAGTTACGGCTTCCTGAAAACCGCGGCGGGTCAGGACTATGAATTTGCCGGTGCCACTCTCGAGGACCCGGGCTTCTTCGGTGTCGGCGATGGCCTTGGCCTGCGCAAGGGCGATGTCGCGTTGCGCGAAGACTTGAACAAAGCCCTGGCCACCATTCTCGCCAACGGTACTTACGCGCGGATCAACGACAAGTACTTCGACTTCGACGTCTACGGCTCCCGGTAAGGCGTCGTCGTGACCTTAAGCAGGGCGCTTGTTCGAGCGCTCTGTTGCCCCCTTCACCTCACCCTAACAAGAACAAGGAGAGTGAGATGCTTCTGGAAGGTTTTGGCCCGCAGATCCTGCTGGGCACCCTGGCTACCGTCAAACTGGCGCTTTGTTCATTGCTGATCGCCGTCCTGGCCGGGCTGATTGGCGCCAGTTCCAAGTTATCGTCCAATCGATTGCTGCGCGCATTGGCCACAGGGTATACGACCGTGATCCGCAGCATGCCGGACCTGGTGATCATGTTGCTGCTGTTCTTCAGCCTGCAGATGTTGCTCAACCGGATGACCGACTGGCTGGGCATCACTCAGATCGACATCGACCCGTTTCTGGCCGGTGTCGTGACGCTGGCGTTCATTTACGGGGCCTACTTTACCGAGACGTTTCGCGGTGCCTTCCAGGCCGTCCCGGCAGGGCAGATCGAGGCGGCGAGGGCTTACGGCATGACCCGCGGGGAAACCTTTCGCAAGGTCCTCTTTCCACAAATGCTGCGCCACGCCTTGCCGGGCATTGGCAACAACTGGCAGGTACTGATCAAGTCGACGGCCCTGGTGTCGATCATCGGCCTGACCGACGTGGTCAAGGCCACGCAGGATGCGGGCAAGGGCTCGATGCAGTTCTTTTACTTCACCCTGGTCGGCGGCCTGATTTACCTCGCCATTACCACGGTCTCCAATGGCGTGTTGCTGTGGCTTGAGCGCCGCTACTCGGTCGGCGTCAGGAAGGCTGCGCTATGACCGCCATTCTCGAAAACTACTGGCAGGCTTACCTGTGGAGTGACGGGCCGCACTTTTCCGGGCTGGTGGTGACCTTGTGGTTGCTGATTCTGGCGGTGGCGATGGGCTTTTTGCTGGCGGTGCCGTTGTCGATGGCCCGCGTCAGCCGCAACCCGCTGCTGCGCCTGCCGGTCTGGTGTTACACCTACGTGTTTCGTGGCACGCCGTTGTACATCCAGCTGTTGTTCTTCTACACCGGGGTGTACAGCTTGCATGTGGTGCGGTCCCAGGACTTTCTCAACGCGTTTTTCCGTGACGGCTTCAACTGCACGGTGCTCGCGTTCGGGCTCAATACCTGCGCCTACATGACCGAGATTTTTGCTGGCGCCATCAGGGCGACCGCCCACGGTGAAGTCGAGGCCGCCAGTGCCTACGGAATGAGCCGGTTCACGCTTTATCGGCGGATTATCCTGCCGTCGGCGTTGCGCCGCGCGCTGCCGTTTTTCAGCAATGAAGTGATCCTGATGTTGCATTCCACTTCCGTGGCCTTTACCGCCACGGTGCCCGATTTGCTGAAGATCGCCCGGGATGTCAACTCGGCGACCTATGCATCCTTCACTGCTTTTGGCATTGCCGGCGTGTTGTACGCCGCCTGTGCTTTTTTCCTGATCTGGCTGTTTCGACGCGGCGAACTGCATTGGCTGGCCTACCTCAAACCGCGCACGCACTGACCCCTATCGGACTTGCTCGAATGTATAAATTGATCGTTGAAGATATCCATAAAAACTACGGCAACCATGAAGTGTTGAAAGGGGTTTCGCTCAAGGCCAGGGCGGGTGATGTGATCAGCATCATCGGCTCTTCCGGGTCCGGGAAAAGTACCTTCCTGCGATGTATCAACCATCTTGAACAACCGTCGGCCGGGCGCATTGTCGTCAATGGCGAAGAGTTGCTCACCCGCAGAAACCCTAGGGGCGAGTTGTGTGTGGTTGACCCCGGGCAGCTGCGGAGCCTGCGCAGCCGGTTGTCGATGGTGTTCCAGCACTTCAATTTGTGGAGCCACATGACCGTGCTGGAAAACATCATCGAATGTCCGATGAGCGTGCTCGGTATCAGTCGGGCGCAGGCACTGGAGCGGGCGCGTCATTACCTTGCCAAGGTGGGGCTGCCACAAAAAGTCGAGCTCCAGTACCCGGTGCATTTGTCCGGCGGGCAGCAACAACGGGTGGCCATTGCCCGTGCGCTGGCGATGGAGCCTGAGGTGATGCTGTTCGACGAACCGACCTCGGCCCTTGACCCTGAACTGGTGGGTGAGGTGCTCAAGGTCATGCAGCAACTGGCCGAAGAGGGCAGGACGATGGTGGTCGTCACCCACGAAATGGCGTTTGCCAGACAGGTGTCGAACCACGTCATGTTTCTGCATCAGGGGCGGGTGGAGGAGTCGGGAGCGCCAGGCACGCTGCTGGAACAGCCGCAAAGCGAGCGGTTGCAGCAGTTCCTGGCCGGGAGTCTCAAGTAGCTGCCCGTTAATCTGCGAAAGAAAGGCACCGGCGTTCAATTGCGGGTGCCCAGTGGAGACAGACTTCACAAGGGGGATTTCTGACTGCAGTGCCGAGAGAGTATTTCGACTTTCGAGTCGTGAAGGATAATTTCGAGTACTAACGTCAGCACAGCAACCGACCGGCTGCTTCTGGCCGGTAGTTGCCCTTCGCGACAGGCAGCAATGGGGCGTTTTTAGTCCCTCGCAGCAGTCAGCGTTTGACCGTTCCCGGTCGGTCATCACTGCGGCGCCTGTAGGTCAAATGGATGCAATATTCCACCCTCAAAGAGTCCGATTCTTCCCGCATTGCAATGGGTCTCGCTCATGAAGGAGGGGCCGCGGGGCGTTAGATGATGCCTACAACCTCCGTAGTCGCATGATGGCGTCCGTGATGCCTAGAGCATTCGTGTCCAGTGTTTCCATGGCGCGTTAGCGGCGGTACTCCCACTTCACTCTCAGAGAGCCACTTAGTCACCTCTTCAATGGCCGCACAAATGGCGTGCAGGAGCAGCGTTAGTGCGTCGGCTGTGGTTATTTGAAAGACGTACTGGTGCGGCTGCCGACGCAGAAGATGAATCAGATTGACGAGTTGCTGCCGCATGTGGCAACCAGCGTAATCAGCCAAAGTGGGTTTGCCAGTCGCTTACAGATGCCCGGAATGTTACCCATTAGCTAAACTGCTGACCGCTCAACAGTAGGGCTGTTGTCATATCACCGATTAATTCGGTTTTTGGTGAATATCAGCGCAAGTTCAACCGAGAAGTAGCTATTTTACGGTCTGGCTTTTTTCATGATCTCTTCTATCATTTTAAGCGTGTCCGAGCCACGCCCCTCGATAAGTTCAACATAAAAATTGCTGTAAGCATCCGAAAGCTCGCGATATTTCCGAAGGTTTGATTCATCCATGATGCGATGGCCTGGTATATCCCTTGCTTCAACTTGGGTGTTGATCTCACCACGCTCAGCTGCGGATATCAAATATTCCATTTGTTCATACAAAACCAGGGCTGCCGATTCTTGTTTTTTATACAATTCCAGTTGTTTTCGCAACTCGATTGCGGCCTGTTTTAACGCTAGAATATCCATGCTGGTTCCTAATTGTCGATTTCTCCCGCTCTCGTGATTCTACCCCCAAATTCTACCGTTGGCGCGACCTTGCTAACGAAAACTTCCGTAGGCTCAAGTGGCTTAATTTCAAAAATAGAATATCTGGCATTTTCGCTGATGACCGGCAAACCGAGTGAATCCGCTAAAGTTTTATCGGACTTAGCTGCCGCCTTCAATTCTTCCATTGTAGTGAACAATGGTGAATAGTCGGAAATGCCTTTTTCACCCACAGGTACGATCTTCACAAGCGGCGTTCTTATGCTAGTGGTAACGGGTACAGTACTTCCTGATGCCACTTGGCCAAAAACTCTCTCTAAGAGACTTGCAGATGATGCCTTAGGGTCTGCCAATGCGAGTTTAGCGATGTATTTTTGCCCGTCCGCGCTCTGGAGATAATTATGGATTTCCTGGTTACTTAAACCCCTTGGCTCAAATGTCTTTACCGACTTTCGTTTATTTTCGGCTGAAACGAATTCAGTATCTTGCTTCGCGTAAAACTCACGCATCTGATTTTCCCGCGCAAGCTTCTCAACTGAAGTGACCCCCCCCTAATCTGGCGTAAAGGAGAACCGGAGTGATTAACAGGATGGAAAAGGCAAGATCATCTCTGCGGCCAACTGTCATTCCTATCCTCGCTTTCAGCATCGTGCTTGGTGGAATGGCGTAGCGGACGCAAACATTCTTGCTTGGAGGGTCCGCTTTTGGCCGTTTTCTGCCCGTCGCAAGAGGCAGAAAACGACTGTGGATTCAACCCATGGCTGTCAGTGACGGCACAGGTCTGCAAGGCAAAACCACAACGCAATCACTTCTTCGCGGGTTTGCCGCTGGCGGGGATGTGCAGGTACGACATCACGCTTTCAGTCAGTTCGGTGGCCAGTTTGACCGCTTCCTTATTGCGCGCCATCACGCCGGCGACCAGGCCTTCGATCAGGGCCAGCACGGCGATGTTGGAGCTGGTCAGCACCGGGTGGTCGCAAGGGGCAAACAGCGTGTGCTCGGCAATGCCGGTGAGCGGCGAGGCGGGTGAGTCGGTGATTGCCAGCACGGATGCGCCGCGTTCATTGGCGAAGCGTGCCAGTTGCAGGGTGTCGAGGGAGTAGCGCGGCAGGGAGATTGCCAGCAACACGTCCTGATCGGTGATCGCGGCCAGGCGGTACGCGGCATTTTCGTTGCCTCCCTCCATGCTGATGGCCGTGGCTTCGGCACAGAAGGGCATCAGGGTCGACGCGGCGAGGCCGGCGAAGTAAACACTGTTGCCGAACCCCAGGATGTAGATTTTGCGTGCCGTGGTCAGGCGAGTGACGAAGGCTTCAAAGGTGTCGGCGTGGTTGTTGGTCACCGCCGTGGCCAGGTTGCTGCTGGCGCTCTGCAATTGCTCATGCAGGCCAAACGCGCCGCCCGGGCGATGGGCCAGTTCGTTGCGCAGTTTGTCCACCGGCGAGACCATCTGCTGCAACGTTGCGACCAGTTCGGCCTTCATGCCGCTGTAGCCACCGAGGTCCAGCGCTTTGGCCAGGCGGTTGACGGCGGCGGGTGAGGTCAGTGTTTCGTGAGCCATCTCCTCGATGGTCAGCGTCGCGGCCTTGAGCGGATGGCGCAGGATGAAGTCCGCCACCTTGCGCAGTGACGGTGGCAGTTCGGAAACGATTTCCGTCAGTTTGCGCATGACCGGCGCGGCATAGACGGTGGTGTCTTTCGATGGGGTTGGCATATCCGGCTCAACGTTTCCTGAAGGTGAGAGTAGGGCTGTGCCTGATGCCCTGACAAGGTTGGCCGGAGTGTATCCCAAGCCTGCCTTGTCAGGGCAGCGCCGAGCAGTGGACGGGTGGCGGTCTTACTTCAGGCTCCCGGCCAGAAACTGCCGCAGGCGTTCGGACTGCGGGTTGACCAGCACCTCACGCGGGTCGCCGCGCTCTTCGACAACGCCCTTGTGCAGGAACACCAGTTGGTTGGAAACCTCGCGGGCAAAGCCCATTTCGTGAGTCACCACCACCATGGTGCGGCCTTCCTGTGCCAGGTCCTGCATGACTTTGAGCACTTCGCCGACCAGTTCGGGGTCGAGGGCCGACGTCGGCTCATCGAACAGCATCACTTGCGGTTCCATCGCCAGTGCGCGGGCTATCGCCACGCGTTGCTGCTCGCCACCGGACATGTGCGCCGGCCAGGCGTGCATGCGGTGCGCCACACCGACTTTGTCCAGGTAGTGCTCGGCCTTTTCCCGTGCCTCTTTCTTGCCTTGGCCCAGCACATGCACCGGGGCTTCCATGACGTTTTCCAGAGCGCTCATGTGCGACCAGAGGTTGAAATGTTGAAACACCATCGACAGCTGCGAACGCATGCGCTGCAACTGCCTGGGTTCGGCCGCTTTCAGCCCGCCAAGTTTGTTGGTCACCAGCTTGAGCGGTTCGCCATTGAGTACGATGTTGCCTGCATTGGGTTGCTCCAGCAGGTTGATGCAGCGCAGGAAGGTACTCTTGCCGGAGCCGCTGGAGCCGATGATGCTGATCACGTCGCCGGCCTGCGCTTGCAGGGACACGCCCTTGAGTACCTGGTGTGCGCCGTAGCTTTTGTGCAGGTCCTGAACTTCAAGTTTGTACATGGTTTGAACTCTCTGGAATCAGTCGCTGAGCAAGCGACCCTGGCGAATGGGGGTGATGCCTGCCACTTTGGCCAGCCACAATCCGGGCTGGGCAAAACGCAGGCGTTCGCGGGCATAGAGAATGCCGTCGGTGCTGGCGCTCACCACGCTATGGCGGTCGGTCAGCGGGTCGATGACCTCGAACAGCGGATCGCCGACCTTGACCTGCGCGCCCAGCGGTTGCAGAAAGCTCACCACACCGGGATGGGGCGCACAGGCGTACTGGGCGCCGGCGAATGGCATGGCCTGGCAACGGCTCGGCGGTGCCGCTGGCCAGTCACCGCTGATCAGGCCCTGTTCGGCGAGATAGCCGAGAATGGCCTGGGCGCTGTCGAGGCATTGTTCGCGCCCGGTGTCTGCCATGCCGCGCAGTTCGATGGTGGTGGCCGCGCACGCCAGGGGAATATTGGCTTCGGGAAACCGCTCGGCCAGGCGCAGCCAGGCAATGGCACAGGCTTCGTCGAAGGCGCTGCCGCCGGCACCTTCGGCCAGCAACGTGACCTCCGCACCGAGGCGTGCGGCCAGGGACTGCAAGCGTGGCCAGTGTTGCGGCATCGCATACAGCAACATGATCGATTCGAAGTCACAGTGCAGGTCCAGCACCACATCAGCGTCACAGGCATGCTGCAGCAACAGGCGGCGCAGGCCGTCGAGTTCCGAAGCCGGTGCCGGCAGGGCTGCGAGGGCATCGCCCATGGCGCGGCGGATCAGGGCGATGTTGGCGTCGGCATCGTCTGCCAATTTGCCTTCCAGCAGCGGTGCGACGGCATCGACCAACTCCGGGAAGTCGCGATTGAAGTTCTTGCCGCTGGAAAACTCGAAGCGCCCCTGATGGGTGGCCTGGAACATCTGGGCGATACCGATCGGATTGGCCATGGGCACCAACTCGATCACCCCGGTCAGGCGGCCTTGGGTTTCCAGCTCCAGCAGACGGCGCTTGAGTTCGACGGCGACGCGCATCCCCGGCAATTCGTCGGCATGCAATGACGCCTGGATGTAGGCTTTGCGTGCTCCACTGCCAAAGCGGAACAGCGACAGCGTGCGTTCGGTGCCCGAGGCACTCCACGGCAACAGGTATTGAATGTGCTCCATGTCAGCTCCTTAGTGCTTGCGCGGTGCCTGGTACGCCAGCCAGCGGCGCTCGGCCAGCTTGAACAGACGCACCAGAATGAAGGTCAGGGCGAGGTAGATGAGGCCGGCGGTGATAAACGCCTCGAACGGCAGATAGAACCGTGAGCTGACAGTCCGCGCGGCCCCGGTGATGTCGACGAGGGTGACGATGGAGGCCAGGCTGGTGGTTTGCAGCATCATCAGCACTTCGTTGCTGTACTGCGGCAATGCCCGGCGCAATGCCGACGGCATGAGAATGCGCCGGTACAGGGTCAGGCGTGACATGCCCATGGCCCTGGCGGCTTCGATCTCGCCATGGTTAGTGGATTTCAGGCTGCCGGCCAGCAGCTCTGCGCTGTAGGCACTGGAGTTGATCGCGAAGGCCAGGCAGGCGCAAAAGGTGGCGCTGGAGAGGTAGGGCCAGAGCACGCTTTGGCGCACCGCTTCGAACTGCGCCAGGCCGTAATAGATCAGGAACAATTGCACCAGCATCGGCGTGCCGCGAATCACGTAGGTATAGAGCCAGGCCGGGAAGTTGATCAGCGGCGATCGCGACACCCGCATCAGCGCCAACGGAATCGCCAAGACCAGGCCCAGGGCCAGGGAAATCAGCAGGACTTTGAGGGTCAACAAGGCGCCGTTGAAGTACAGCGGCAGGTTTTCCCAGATCAGGTTGTAGTCGAGAATCATGGGTGGCTCCCCTCACAATTCGGCGGCTTTGATGCCGACCGAATAGTGTTTTTCCAGATAGCGCAGCACCAGCAAGGACAGGCTGGTGAGCATCAGGTACAGCGCCGCCACCGCGAGGAAAAACGTGAAGGGCTCGTGTGTGGCATCCGCTGCGTTCTTGGCTTTGAACATCATGTCCTGCAAGCCGATCACCGAGATCAGCGCGGTGGATTTGGTCAGTACCAACCAGTTGTTGGTGAACCCGGGAATGGCGAAACGAATCATCTGCGGTACCAGGATTCGCCAGAACACCCGCGCACCGCCCATGCCATAGGCCACGCCGGCCTCGGCCTGGCCTTTGGGGATCGCCATGAAGGCGCCGCGAAAGGTTTCCGAGAGGTAGGCGCCAAAAATGAAGCCCATGGTGCAGACGCCGGCGATGTAGGGGTTGATGTCGATATAGCGGGTGTAACCGAGCGCCAGGGCGAGGCGGTTCACCAGGTCCTGGCCGCCGTAGAAGATCAGCAGGATCAGCACCAGGTCTGGAATGCCGCGAATCAGGGTGGTGTAGCTTTCCCCGAGCAGGGCCAGCCATTTGAGCGGTGACAGGCGAAAGGCCGCACCGATCAGGCCCAGGGCAATCGCCAGGGACATGGAGGTCAAGGCCAGGTTGATGGTCAGCCAGGCGCCATCGAGAATGCTCGATCCGTAGCCGTGGAGCATGATGAAGTTCCTCAAGCGAGCGCCGCGAGGCGCGCAGGACAAACCCCGGCAGACGCCTGCAGGGGGCGGCGCCGGGGTCAGGTTTCAGGTTTCAGGTTTCAGGGCGCCGGCTTACTCGCCGTAGATATCGAACGCGAAGTACCTGGCCATCACTTGCTGGTACTTGCCATTGGCGCGAATGGCGTCGATCGCGGCACTCAGGCGCGCAACGTTGGCACTGTCGCCTTTGCGCACGGCGATCCCGGCGCCCCGGCCAAAATATTTCGGGTCGTTGATGTCCGGCCCGGTCAATGCGAAACCCTGGCCCGCCGGTGTCTTGATGAAGCTCTCGTCGGTGTTGACGATGTCGGCGAGGGTGGCGTCCAGACGACCCGAGGCGAGGTCGAGGAAGGCCTCATTCTGCGAGGAGTAGCGCACCACGACGACGCCGGCTTTTTCCAGTTGCTCGGTGGCAAAACGATCGTAGGTCGAGGAGCGTTGCACGCCGAGTTTCTTGCCCTTGAGGTCGACCAGAGGGTCGTTGATCACATTGCCGGCCTTCATCGCGAACTTGCCCGGCGTGTGGTAGTACTTTTTGCTGAAGTCCACGGACTTCATCCGGTCTTCGGTGATGGACATCGACGACAGCACGGCATCGATCTTGCGCACTTTGAGCGACGGGATCATGCCGTCGAACTCCTGAATGACCCACTCGCACTTGACCTTCATTTCTTCGCACAAGGCGTTGCCGATGTCGTAGTCGAACCCGCTGACGTTGCCCTCCGGTGTCTTGAAGGAGAAGGGCGGGTAGGCGGCTTCGATACCGATACGCAGGCTGTCTTCGTCGGCATGTGCCAGAAAGCTGAAAGCGCATAGCGCCAGAGCACCTAGAAGTTCTGTCTTGTTCATATTGTTGACTCCCTGGAGGGCATGGGGGGAACGGGTGCCCGCCATCCGGGTTGGCGCGGTGGATCAGTCCTGTGATCGGCGAGGCTATAAATGACACAATAAAAACCCATATGCAAGATAACTGAAAAAAAACATATCAGTTTCGGGCGTGACTGTAGGAGCCAGCCTGCTGGCGATGGACGCCAGTGCGCCGCGTTTACCCGGTTAACACGCGTTATCGTTAACGACCATCGCTGGCAGGCCAGCTCCCACAAAGGACCGTGCCCATGCTGAACTGTAGGAGCCAGCTTGCTGGCGATGGACGCCAGTGCGCCGCGTTTACCCGGTTAACACGCGTTATCGTTAACGACCATCGCTGGCAAGCCAGCTCCCACAAGGGGTGTGCTCACACTGAAACTGTGGGAGCCAGCCTGCTGGCGATGGACGCCAGTGCGCCGCGTTTATCCGGTTCACACGCGTTATCGTTAACGACCATCGCTGGCAAGCCAACTCCCACAAGGGGTGTGCTCACACTGAAACTGTGGGAGCCAGCTTGCTGGCGATGGACTCCAGTGCGCCGCGTTCATCCAGTTCACACGCGTTATCGTTAACGACCATCGCTGGCAGGCCAGCTCCTACAAAATGAAGTGACCTTCAAACCGGTGAAAGAACCCAAAAAAGATTGTTTGGGGGAGGGGGACGAAGGGTGTTACGACTGGGTTGGCGGGGAGTGTCGAGAGGGCGGGACGGATGGCGAAAGTCTCTGTGCCATCCGTCCCAGGGTGCCGGCGGTTGTTACTGGCTGGAGCGAACGGCCCCTCCGTCAATCAACAGGTTCTGCCCGGTCAGGTAGCCCGCATGGCTGCTGCAGACGAAGGCACAAAGCGCACCGAACTCCTCGGGTGAGCCGAAGCGTTTGGCAGGAATTTCGCGACGGCATTCGTCGAGGAATGCCTCACTGTCTTGTCCCATTTCGTGGGCAGCGGCGACCAGGTTGTCGCGCAGTCGATCGGTGTCGAACGAGCCGGGTTGCAGGTTGTTGATCGTCACATTGCGGCTGGCAATGTTTTCTTGCCGGGCCAGCCCCGCAACGAACCCCGTCAGGCCACTGCGCGCGCCATTGGACAGACCCAGGCTTTCGATCGGGGACTTCACGGCGCTCGAGGTGATGTTGATGATCCGGCCGAATCCGCGTGCCGCCATGCCGTCTACAGTGGCCTTGATCAGCTCGATAGGGGTCAGCATGTTGGCATCCAGTGCCTTGAGCCAGGCGTCGCGATTCCATTCGCGGAAATCCCCGGGAGGAGGGCCACCGGCGTTGTTGATCAGGATATCGAAATGCTCATGGGCCTTGAGCGCTGCCGCCCGACCCTCGGGCGTGGAAATGTCTCCGGCCACGGCGATGACCGTCACTTCAGGATTGATCGCCCTGAGCTGACGGGCTGTTTCATTCAGCGTGTCTTCGCCCCGTGCGGTGATCACCACGTTCACGCCCTCGGTGACGAGTGCCTGTGCGCAGGCTTTACCCAGACCTTTGCTGGCGGCGCACACCAGCGCCCAACGTCCTGCAATTCCAAGATTCATGCGTGTGTTCCTGACAGAAAGAAGCTCATGTTAAACGCGGCCTGTTCATGCGTGATCCACCGCTGCAGACAGGTTTGGCGATCGGGCGCCGATGCCCATGAAGCGTCGTACCCTCTCGCCTTCAGCTTCGCAGCGAATGGTCTCAGGTGCGGCATCGAGTTGAATGTTGCCGTTCTCCATGAAAATCACCCGATCGGAGATCGACATGGCAAAGTCCATTTCGTGGGTCACGATCAGCATGGTCATGCCTTCCCTGGCCAGGTCGCGGATCACGTTGAGCACGTCATTGACCAGCTCCGGATCGAGGGCCGAGGTCGGCTCGTCGAACAGCATGATCTGCGGCTCCATGGCCAGGGCCCGGGCGATCGCCACGCGCTGTTGCTGGCCGCCGGAGAGCTGGTGCGGGTACTTGTGGGCATGGGCCAGCAGGCCGACCTTGTCCAGCAGCGCATAGGCACGATGCTCGCTCAGCTCGCCCGGCTGGCCGTGGTACCGCGGTGCCAGGGTGATGTTGTCGAGGATGGTGCGGTGCGGGAACAGGTTGAAGTTCTGGAACACCATGCCGATGTGCCGCACGCCTTTGCGCAGGCGCGAGCTGTTGGGTTTGTCCGAGGCTTCGATGAACGTTTCGCCGAACAACTTGATGTCGCCGGTATCGATGCTTTCCAGGCCGTTGACCGTGCGGATCAGCGACGTCTTGCCGGAGCCGGATGGCCCGATGATCGAGACCACCTGGCCGTAATCGACATTCAGGTCGATACCCAGCAGCACCTTGTGGGTGCCATAGCTCTTCTGGATGTTGTTCAGTTGCAGGATCGGCGTTGTGTTGTTGCCGGCGGCTTTGCGCGCAATGTCGGGCAAGGCTTCGGCGCTGGCCTTGAACCTGGCAATGGTGGCCGCGTCGAGTGTGTGCGGCTTGCGGAAGTTCAGGTCCAGGTAGCGCTCCAGGCGCTGCAGGAAATAGCCGAATACAGTGACGATCAACACGTAGTAGACGCCCACCGCCGCCAGGGTTTCCATGACCAGGAAGTTGGTGGCATAGAGGCGTTGGCCGACCGTGAGGATTTCGGTCAGGGAGATGACCGAGACCAGCGAAGTCAGCTTGACCACCGTGATGTATTCATTGATCAGGGTGGGCAGCGAAATACGGAACGCCTGGGGGATCACGATCAGGCGTTGCATGCCGAGCACGCCGACACCCAGCGCGCGCCCGGCTTCCTTCTGGCCCTTGGCCACGGAAATCAGGCCGCCACGATGGATCTCCGCCATGTACGCCGCTTCCGTGACCACCAGGGCCAGCAGGCCGGAGTAGAAGGGGTTGGACAGAATCGGTCCGCTACCGGGAAACAACTGCGGCAGGTTGTAGACGAACACCACCAGCACCAGCAAGGGGATGCTGCGGAAAAACCAGATGTAGACCGCTGCGGGAATGCGCAGCAAGGGCGATTGGGACAGCTTGGCGGTGGCCAGGACAAAACCCAGCAACATGCCGATGAACCAGGCCAGGGCACTGAGCTGGATGACCGTGACGCAGGCATTCCAGAAGTCCGGCAGGGAGAACAGGGAGAAGAAATACGACCAATCGAATTGCATGGGGCACCTCGATCTGCCGCCCCCGCGCAGGGGCGGCAGATTACCAGACTACAAGGACAGGTTCTTAGTTGGCGGTCGGTTCTTCCAGGCCGTATTTCTTGAGGATTGCTGCGTATTCTCCGCTCTTTTTCGTTTCCTCGAAGGCCTTTTGCACGGCCTGGTAGGTTTCGTCGTTACCTTTCTTGACGAAGATGCCCAGGGTTTGCTGATAGATCGGGTGCTCAGTGGTGATCACGACCCGGCCATTGGTCTTTTCCGCGATCATTTTTGCCGCGCCAGCGATTTCAACCTGGGCCTGAATGTTCCTGGACAGCAGGGCCTGAGTCACTTCGGGCGCCGAGGGGTACTCGCTGACGGTGATGGCGCCCTTGTTGTTCGGCACGCAGTATTCGTCGGACAGCTTTCTGAATTCCTTGACCCAGGTGGTGCCCTGTTCCAGGCCCAGCTTCAGGCCACACAGGTCTTCAGGTTTTTTCGCATTGATCTCGCTGCCCTGGGGCACCATGACCGCGGCACCGGTGTTGGCATAGGCGATGGTCTGCGCCTGGGTCTGGCGCTCCGGGGTGATGTACATGCCGGAAATGATCGCGTCGTATTTGCCGGAGTTCAGGCCCAGGATCAGGCTCGGGAACTTGGTGTCGACGAACTCGACCTTGGCGTTCATGTGCTTGGCCAGTGCCGTTGCCAGCTCGGGGTCCGAACCCACCACATTCTTGTCCTTGTCATAGGACTCGAAAGGAGGGTAGGTGATCTCCATGCCGACCTTGAACGAATCTGCCGCGGCCATGCTCGCCGAGGCACCGAACATGCCGGCTGCCAATACAGTCAGGCACAAGAGGTTCTTTTTATTGTTTTTCATTTTTACTGACTCCGGCATAGGTAGGGGTTTAGCTGAAAACTTCAATCAGGACGGTTGCGCCTGATTTTTCAAATGTCCGAAACTGGCGGGCTTGCGTGCCTTGCCTGGCAGTTGAACTTCCCCGTTGGCCACCCTCTGGCGCAGATACTGATAGGTCTGCAGCGCCTGGCCATACATGTGTTCGCCGATCGTGATCTCTTCGTAGTCGTTGCCGGCCTGGGCGAACCCGGGCAGCGGTTTGATCTGGGTGTGGTAGTCACAGGCATAAAACAGCGGGAAGGAATAACGCTCCTCCTTCACGCTACGCACCCGGTGCGCAGTGGCAACGAATGCGCCTGCCGTCATCACCTCCAGCATGTCGCCGATGTTGACCACAAAGGCATCGGCAATCGGTGGTGCATCGATCCATTGGCCAAGATTGTTCATCACCTCGAGGCCGGGTTTGTCGGCCAGGAGGATGGTGAAGCATTCGTAATCAGTATGGGCGCCAAGACCCGGTGCGTCATGGGCGGCACCGTCGAACGGGTAGTGGATCAGGCGCAGCTTGGATGGCGGACGGGTAACCAGGCTGTCGAAATAGTTTTCTTCCAGGCCCAGGGTCAGGGCAAAACCGCCGAACAGGCGCCGGCCCAGGGCGAAGATCGCTTCATAGTAGGCCTGCACCGCTGTCTTGAAACCTGCCAGCTGCGGCCAGTCGTTGGGCCCCAGCAAGGGGGTGTTGGCCAGCACCAGCGGGTCATCGGCCGGGACTTCGAAGCCGACGTCGAAGGCTTCCTTGTGGTCCGGCTTGCCCTTGGAATAGACCTCTTCGCCTTCGGGCACAAAGCCCTTGTGGGTCTGCGAGGTGCCGATGTAGTGGCGCATCTTGGTGTCGAGGGGCTGGTCGAAAAAGTCCTTGGCCGCCTTGCGCAGGTTGGCGATCAGTTGCGGGTCGATACCGTGGTTGGTGATATAGAGAAACCCGACGTCGCTGGCGGCGCGCCCCAATTGTTCGGCCACGGCCAGGCGGTGTTCCAGTTCAAAGCTGAACAGACCGGCGATGTTGATCACCGGGATGCTGTTGAAGTTGGCTTTGAGTGTGTCAGTGCTGGCGCTGTTGTTTTTATTGTCAGGCATGACGCATCGGCTCCCTAAGGATGGCTTGAGTGGTGGAAACGCTCGAAGTGTTCGCGCTCGGTCTGGCCCATCCACACGTTCAACGACCACAGGTCGGCGACCGGGACATTGGTGAAGGGCAAGTGATGGAGGTAGCCGTCGGCGCCGAACTCCGGCGTCAGGGTGCTGACCTGGTAACCGCGGGCCTGCTGCGAACGCCAGATGCTTTCCCAGTGCTGCTGATGGAAAGCCAGTTCTTTTGCATATTCGGGCGCCGCCGGGTGCGGAACCTGCGGTCCCTGGTCATAACCGACCCGGGCCTGGATATGGTGAACCCGCTCGATGAACGCGCTCAGGTCATCGGCCGGATCATTCAACAGACGCTCGCAGGTCACGACCCAATGGCTGATGTCACTGGTGAACAGCAGATCGGGCAGTTGCCGGATCAACTCCAGGGTCACCCAGGGGTTGAACAGCGAACGCGAGCGATGGGTTTCGAAACTGCAGACCTGACCGTGCTTGCGCGCCAGCTCCAGCGCCTGGCCAAAAAACTCCACCTGTTGCGCCAAGGACCAGCGGTCGTTGCCCGCCAGCACGTTGACGAAACGCGGGGAGAGTTCAGCGGCCCACGCGAGCTTCTGGTCGAGGTCATTGAGGTGGACGGCAGGCGTTGCCGACTGATCCGGCAGCACGTCGTAGGCGCTGAAGACGGTGCTGATATAACCCAGGCGGTTGGCCTGGAGAAAGGCGCCAAACTCAGCCCGCTCGCGGGCGTCCAGTGGCAGACGCGCTTCCATGCCATCAAAGCCCGCTTGCAGCAACTCTTCGAGCGCCTGAGCCTTGCTGGCGGTGTAACCCCACAGCGTACGGAAAATTTCCAGCTTCATCGGTGATCCTCAAAAATCCCAGGGCCTACGGCAAAAGCACTTCGACGGCACCAGGCGGCGAAGCGATCAATGGTCGGTGGTGGCAGAGGCCTTTGGATCTGGATCCCTGCGTAACTCGGTCCCACTGAGCGATGCCGAGGCTGGTTCGCTGTGGAGCCGATGTTAGGCACAGGCCGAGGGGCGAAAGAATCCGAAAGTTCAAATGAATACTTCAGACTTTCGTCAACCAATAGCTGGCTATTTATCCCGCTGGCAAGGAGGGGTTTTGTGGGTGAGTACGTGTCTACGTTGGGTGTTGGCGAGGGGTGCCTTTACTACGACATCATTTTGAAGACTGCCAAGCGATATCGGGCGGCGAAGGGGCTAGCCGATTGCTGACTGACTTCCTCAGGGCGTGTCCCCGTACACCGTCAATCTTTTTCACACCGTCGCAGGACCACCAGAATCTGGTTATCCATGAACCTGGGTTGATGGATAGCTGCGGCGCTGTGCAGGTGATCTTTTCAACGTCTGCAGGTGGTTTTTTTCTGTGTAACGCACGTTCACTCGGATGCACCAGATGAAAGATTTTTAGCATACTCATTCAAAAAAGAATTTCATGAATCCGTTCACGTCTGCACCTGCAACGGTGCCCACAACTTCCCTGACTCTGTGCAGGAAGGCGGGTTTGTAGTTCTGCTCTTCATCGATTGTTTCGTCGTTGAATTCCTGCACTTGCACGGCGATGCCCGCCTGCAAGGCACCCATCAACGCCAGGATGTCTGTCGCTACCTTGAACGACCTTTTCTGAATCGAGCCGAAGATCGGTGAATGCTCATCGCAGCGATCAAAAACCAGCACATCGCCATTTCGATCGGCAAAGACCGTAAAGCTGTCTTTCCATCCCCATGCCGGATCTTCCTTTTCCGTGGTATGCCAGCCTTGTTGCGCTTTTGCCAGGTTCTGGGGGCCGTAAAGCTGCAAGCTGAAGTCCGCGCCGATCATCGGTCGGGCAGAGAAGTCTATCCGTTCGAAATAATCGCGCATTACGCCGCTTTTCGGGACTTCTGCGATGGCAGAAACATTGGCTGGGGTCTCGTTGAATTTCAGGTGGCCGAGGGAGCCTGGCCACGAATTGAACTGGGCTACAAAACTTTCAAACACCTTCAACCGGTGATCCATACGGTTATCCTGCGATTCGTTTACCGGGGCCTGTGATGCATCAAGAGGCTTCGACTCGGCTGTCAAACGGTTCGAAATCCCGCTCGGTAAAGGATTCCGTCAGAACGTTCGAACTGCACAGCCATTCAATCGCTTCCACCAGTCCGTGGCCGGCAACCAGCGCGGCTTCGCTGTGTCGCGGCAACACATAAATGCGCTCAGGATCCTCGGGGTGAATAATGAGTTCGTCACCGTCGTAGGTATCACCAATGATGATGCACTGCAGGGCCTTTTCCTTGGGCATCAGTTCTTTGTCATCATCCCAGAACCAGTATTGGTTAATGCGTTCCAGCCAGTTAGCCTGACTGTTTTCACCGTGCAGTATCTGATGTGGCGGGTATATCCGGATGTACACACCACCGAGAATGCCTTCGCCAAACTGCGTCACGTATTCACGGTAACCGGTGGGAAATCGACTACCCAGCACATGTTGCGCTTGATCGACTTCGGCGTCTGTCGACAGCGCTCTGGGCTCGCCTATGACGTTGATGTTTTCGAACATTCCATTTCCCCTGATTTGATGAATTGACTGCACGATATTTAGCGCAATCGACCTTGAGTGAGCAGGGTGCCGGGCATGCGCAGTTGCACGTAGCCAATGACAATCACCATCGATACGCAAAACACCCATTGCAGCCTACTGAGCCCGGCAATCCGATAGGTCGCCTGCAGTGGCCTTCGCCAACGGTACTGGCGGTCCGCCGGGACTGCACTGGCGGGCTGCAGCAGGCCGATCGCCCCGTTGACCAAATAAGTCGCCAGCCCCAGCACCCCAAGCCAGTTCCAGATCACAATGGCAAGTGCCAACAACGGGCCGCCATTGCGGATCACCAGGTAACGGCGATCCGCGGTCAGTTTGTGTCGTACACACCATTCACTGGCACGCTGGTCGAGGTCATGCAGCGATTGCGTCAAGGTGGTCCAATGGCTGAGCAGCCATTTGCCGACCTGTGCCGCCAACACACCACCCAGTGCATAGAGTGGCAGCATGAGCAGCGTCACCATGAGTCCGGAGCCGGGCAGGTTGTTCAGTGCAAGGGTCAGGGTCAAGACGCAGGCTGCACGTTTCACGCCATGGGGCGGGTCCTTGTGACCGATGAGTGTCTTCCAGAACCAAGGATCATGATTGGGGAACATCCCCAGCAGGTCGGGGAAACGAGTGGCAAAGGTCTCTGTCAGTTGTTCGCAGGCCTGCCAGTCAGCCTCAACGAAACCTGTGGCCAGCTCCGCCTGCTGCGCCGGTTGGGTCGACAGCAGGAACAGCGTGGCGGCATTGGCGCGCGCACTGGGGTGTTGCTGACGTTGCTGCATCAAGGAACGCAGTTCGCCGAGCCAGGTTTGCTGCTCGCAGCGCCTGTGCAGCGCTTGCCACTGGTCCTGGGCAATGGGCACCACCGCCGCTTCAACATCCCAGGCAAACAATCGACACATTCGTTGAAACAGCAGCGGTGACCAGTCTTCGGTATTCAAGAACAGATTCAGGACATGCACCTGCAATGCCTGACGACGTGCGAAATCACCAAGCCAGGCTTGTTGGCTGTGGTGT
Organism: Pseudomonas sp. GW821-FHT07G06; assembly: GCF_058986625.1. Taxonomy (NCBI): domain Bacteria; kingdom Pseudomonadati; phylum Pseudomonadota; class Gammaproteobacteria; order Pseudomonadales; family Pseudomonadaceae; genus Pseudomonas; species Pseudomonas sp. GW821-FHT07G06. The sequence continues at coordinate 153,261 of NZ_JBYSVW010000017.1, read as the reverse complement.
TCCAGGCAGTCGAAGAAGTTCTGTTCCTCGCCGGTTGCCAACTGCTGGTCGAGCTTGCGGTAAAGCGCTGCGGTTAGGGCGCGGGCAAGACGATGCTGCTCAAATTCAGTGGCGGGGATCCGCTGCCAGGGCGTCAACCATTGGCGCTGTTCGATGCCCCATGTCAGAAGGTGCCAATGCGCTTCAGGATCGTTCACGCAACGTTGGAACAGCAGCCGTTCAAACTCGGCGTCGCAGCCTCTGGTCGATGCCTCGTTCCAGTATTGATCAACCGCCCGGTCTTCAAATCCGCCCAGTAGCCCGACGGCCTGCTCATGTAGGGACCGCGTGGGCTTCAGACCCGGGTGTGTCCGGTTCTCTGCAGTGGGCCGAACTGTAGAGTCAGCGGTATCCCGATCAACCTCGCTCCAGCCCTCGTGCAGGATGTGCAAGGCTTGCTCATAGGCTTCACGCAGTTGCTGGAAGGCGCCGGGATCCTCGTCCGGACGCGTGACCTTTAGTAGTTTGGCGTATTGGCGCTTGATGCTGCGCTCGTCGGATCGGGCGGGTAGGTCAAGGACCTCCCAGCAATCGAAATCAGACGCCATGGCTCAGTATCCGGCACCGGTTTCGAGCAGGCTGATGCGCCCGCTCAGATCATGGCGAGCCTGGCGAATCAGGCGCTCGTCCTGGCTTGCCAGTGCTTGTTGAAACAGGTTGGCCCAATGAGCGATCTGCTCTCGAAGCTCGCCCAGGCTTTCTTGGTACAAACGCTCCAGGCGGGCGATCAGCACCGTGTTGATCTGCTGTTCGCGGGGATGCACCTTGAGCTCGGCCAGCGCTTGCAGACGCTCGGCAATTTCTTCGCTGCTGAGCACACCCGGGTTGTTTTCGATAACCAGTGCATGCTGTTCACCGGTCATGGGGATGCGCACCTGACACTCAAGAATGCCGTTGATGTCGTAGGTGAAGCGCACGTCCAGTTCGACAACGCCACCGGTGTTCGCCGGGACCGGAATCTCCAGTTCACCCAAGGCGATGTTGTCACGCACCAGACGACTCTCACCCTGGTAGATCTTCACCAGTACGCTTTCCTGCAGTTCATGGACGGTACACACGGTCTTTACCCGGCTTACGGGGACCGTACTGTTGCGCTCAATGATCGGCAGGTAGTGCCCTTCCTCATAGTGTTGGCCCACCCATACCGAGGTTGAAATACCCAGGGTGTAGGAGCAGACGTCGGTCAACACCACCTCTTCCAGGGCGGCACTGCGGGACTTCAGCGCGGCTTGAATGGCTGCGCCGTGAGCCACGGCTTCGTCAGGGTTGACGTGGATGGACGGGAAGCGGCCAAACAGCCCCGCGGCCAGCTTGCGCACCAGCGGCATGCGTGTGGTGCCACCCACCAGCAGCACTTCATCGAGCTCGTTGATACGGATTCTGGCATCGCGCAGGGCGCGCTCAATCGGATTGCGCAGGCGTTCGAGCAAGGGCGCGAACAATGTGGCCATCTCGTCCTGTGAAAACACATGCTTCCATTGCTGCCCGTCCACCCGCAAAACAAACTCGCTCGCCGTGTCCTGTCCCAGCGCCTGGCGGACTCGCTCGGCTTCGCGGCGCAGCGCGTGGGCAATGGATTGTGTCGGTGCAAATCCTGGCTGGTCGCGCTGGGTCTGGATAAAACGCTCGGCCAGCACCTGGTCGAAATCCTCACCGCCCAGATAGTTGTCGCCAGCGCTGGCCCGTACCTCCATGACACCGTCGAACAGTTCCAGGACTGACACATCGAAGGTGCCGCCGCCCAGGTCGAAGACCAGGAACGTGGTTTCCTTGCCGTGCTGAGGCAAACCGTAGGCCAGTGCGGCAGCGGTCGGTTCGTTGATGAGCTTGTCGACTTTCAGTCCGGCCAGTTCGCCAGCGATACGGGTTGCCTTGCGCTGCGCATCACTGAAGTACGCGGGGACGCTGATGACCGCCTCGGTCACCGGTTCGCCGTAGGCACGCTCGACGTCTTCCTTCAGGCTCCTGAGTACCAGCGCCGACAGTTCTTCAGGACGCAACGACTTCGTACCCAATTGCACGGTGTGTGCACTGCCCATATAGCGCTTGAACAAGGCGGCGGTCATGGTGGAATGGGTGTGCAAGCGCTCGCGGGCAGCTTGGCCGACCAGAATGCGGCCTTCATCGTCCAGTCCCACCACCGATGGGGTCAGCACCTGACCCAGTGCGTTAGGCACCAGAACACTAACGCCGTTATGCCAGACAGCCACCAGGCTGTTGGTGGTACCCAAGTCGATTCCGACAATCATCAATGCGTTCCTTTTCCCTGGCGTGACTTCATGAACCTGTTCTTCCTTGAACCGCAGAGACAGATCGTAGTCGATGTGCGATCACTTTTTCCAATGAAGGTTCAATGCTCGCACGTTCGATGAACGAACCGGACCGCGATGCATGACACCTTGCAACCCTTTGAGTACTCAGTATCCGCTGATGAGGCTAAAGAGGCTGACAAGCCAAAACCAATACGTTGTGCCAATATTGAATCTGGACGCAGTTTTTTAAACGAAGGAATGAAAATGGCTGAAATCAGCAAGGTGTCTGCCGAGTTGGCAGAGGAGATCAAAGTGTTGAGCCAACAGGGGCTCGACTTACTGAGCCTTACTCAGGATCATGCCTCGGCTGATGTGGTTGCGGCGATTACGGAGCGGGTGCGTGATTGCAAAGCGAGTGGCACAACGCTGCCCGAGGGCGACATATTTGCGCTTGGAGCATTGCTAGGCAGCCAATACGTAAAAGGGCAAGGCTGGCACTGGGGCGATGTCGTTTGGGATTTTGATGAGACCACTGCGGCTGTCGGAGTGCTGAACCACGACAACTCATTGTTCATCAACCCTATTGGCTGGGTGGCTGAAGTGATGGAGTCCGAGGGCGGCGTCGGCTTCATGCTCAACTACAACATGGTCAGCGCGCACCAGGTTCCGGTATGCGAACCTGATAGCGCCACAGGCCTTTACTGACTGCTTGGCCCCTGCCGCAGGACCTGTTGCAGCTGATCAACAACCAGGGCTTCGACAGCGCCTTCACTGGTGTCTGCATCAAAAACAGCGCAACAGGCCGATGCGGCGCCATCGCAGATACGGTAGACGGCGATGACGCTGCCAGGCCCGCAGCCTGTGTGTCCTCGCAGTGTATAGCCACCTTCGATCGAACCCTGCATCAAGCCAAGGCCATAACCCGGGGTAATCCAGGGTCGTCCTGGAATCGAGCCACCCAATGCTTTTGCTGTCTGCATTGCCTGGAGCAAGTCCGGGGGGAGGACATGTCCCGCGAGAAGGCGGTCGAGCAATAGCGCTGCTTGCGAAACCGGTCCGATCAGCAAGCCGTGATAGACCCAGGCGGGGTCATAATTTGATGGGTTTGCAACATGGGCGTCCTGTAAGTCTGCTCGCGTCCTGGCGAAGCGAACTCTCGACAGGCCCAAGGGCATCAATACGCGTCGACCCACTGCCTCTTCCAGCGTGAGATCCGTCAGCCGTTCAATGAGCCTGCCGATGAGCAAATAACCAACGTTCGAGTAACGCCAGCCTGTTCCGGGGCTATATCGAAGCCGGGCACCATCAAGGCGTCGCATCATTTCATCTGCCGACCAGGCTGCCTCATTGTTGGCGACGGCGGCGTGATAATCCGCCAGTTCGCCATAATCGGCGAGGCCTGCCTCATGCCTCAGCAGCTGGCGCAACGTGAAAGGTTGATCAAGGATCGGATCGTCCAGTCCGACCATCCCGTCACGCACCATTGAAAGGGCGGTCACGGCCAAGACTGTTTTTGTGAAGCTCCACCATGGGGCGAAAAGATCTGATGAAGCGCACGCCAGTGGCTGACCATTTAATACGAGTGAACTCAGCATTGACTTCCCTGAATGGTTGAGCGGATCGGCAGGTCGACAAGATATCCCATCCGCCCTTGCTCGGGAGAGTTCCAAAGTCAGGAAGAGGCTTGTGTACTGTCCTGAGAGAGTGGTTGCTTCCGGCAGACTACAACCTGCTTTGAAGGGCTGATTTCGACCCGATATAGATAGTCGAAGGGGCAGCAATTAATGAAGTAGTTCAGTCAGGTTGAGCGTGTCCTTCCAGAATCTCAAATCCATCATCAAAGGGAGCGTACCCCACAACTTTTCTGGTCTTCTCGATAGAGAGTCGCTTATATCTGTTATCTGAGACCCCGTGGATAACATGAAATCCGCTCAGCTCGGCCTCGACGCAATTACTAAGTAGTGCGACAACATCCCTGATACTAATAAAAGCAGCTACATCCCTGTGACTGTGGTTTTCCCCTTGGTGAAATATAGCTACGTTTGCAATACGGACTGCGATTGTTGTCATTTGACCATCGTTTGCATACATCGAAGCCAGAGCTTCCCCGAACGCTTTGCTGACCCCGTATAGATTGCCTGGCTTAGGTGCCATACATTCATGTACCTGGACATCCTCTGGATAACCCTCGATAGCCTGAGCGCTGCTCGCAAATATAAAGCGCTCGCAGCCTTGAGCCTTTGCGGCGAATAGCATGTTGTAGGTGCCCACAATATTCACAGGAAGCAGGGATGTCATGAAATCGGCATCTGGGCGAGGGTCAGCAGCTAAATGAATCACTGTATGTATGCCTTCGCAAGCTTCAAGGCAACTGGCTTGAACGCTGATGTCGAGAGCGAAACGTTGCGCCGATTGCGGAAGTGTTGATACATCTATGTCGGCTAAACGCAAATCTGACTTATCGTAATGCGCTTTCCAAAAAGCGCTGCCGATTCGGCCCGCAGCACCTGTGATTAAAATTTTTCGCGCGTTCATTTCAGCATATCCTTATGGTAAACGTCACTGTAGCTTCCCAACGTCGTGGTCGGTTGACAATCTCCATTGAGAGTAACAAGCGTCAACACGTCCGCTTCTGGCCGTTCTATGCCGATCACGGCTGTCTGCTTTTGGCAGCAGCCTTGCGTGAGGGGCCGCAGCTCTCGACTCATAGCTGTCAATCACCCAAGGCGCTACGCTCGCAGGCACGCTCCTTCAAGTACAGACGATGCCGATATGAAGCACATACTTGATCGTTTACGTGGCTGGGCCAGAAAGCTCAAACGGCAAACGATGGTCCTCTGGTTTTGCTACCAGCATCCGCAAACACCCTGGTTACCCAAATGGATTTCGGTTTTTGTCGTGGCGTATGCACTGAGTCCAATCGACCTCATTCCCGATTTCATTCCTGTGCTTGGGTATCTGGACGATGTGATTATTTTGCCGCTTGGCATTCTGCTCGCTATTCGCTTGATGCCTGCACAGGTGCTGGAGGAGTGTCGGTTCAAAGCGAGTGAGTGGGAGAAAAACCACAGGACGCGACCAGCGAACAGAATTGCTGCGGTGATCGTTGTATTGGTCTGGCTCGTTGCCGCGGGCAGTTTGGCAGCTTGCTTGCTGTGAGTTGAAGTTGTTGCTCAACCCATGCGTCAGTCCTGATTTTTTTTGAACTCGGGCTGAAAGCACTTATCCAAAAAATATGTGGGAATGTTTCCCACGCAACGATGCCAACTGGCTCTGAGGGATCGTGCGGATACCGCAGTAGCTCGTCAATGTTGCAGATTGATGGCCGTGTCGGTTGGCCGGTTGCTCCAATGGGCGGCCGGGAACTTACTGGACATTGCGTTCGATACGGAGATGAGTTCGCAACTCCATGCGGAGGTGCATCATGCTGCTCAAGAAATGTTTATTGGCTCTGGCAATTGGTGGAGTCCTGTCGGCATCGACTGTGCTGGTGCCCGATTACATCGGTAGTTTCTCCAGCGTGTATGCCAAGGATGGCGGCAGCGGTGGAGGCGGTGGAGGCGGTGGAGGCGGTGGTGGCCACGGTGGTGGTGACGGCGGCGGCCACGGTGGTGACGGCGGTCACGGTGCCGGCGGCCATGGTGGAGAGGGTGCCGATCATGGTGCTGCAGGCCATGACGCTGACCATGGTGGTGTAGCCGGGAACAAAGGCCCGGGCAATGCCCATGACAACGACGCGGACGACGCTGACAACGATGCCGCGGATGCCGCCAGGGACGCTGCGAGGGCTGATGCCAATGCCGCCCGGGATGCGGCAAAAGCAACTGCAGATGCCGCCCGGGACGCCGCCAGGGCTGAAGCAGATGCCGCCCGGGATGCCGCAAAAGCGGCTGGCGTAGCGGACGATGACGCAGACGCAGCCAGAGACGCTGCCCGTGCCGCTGCAGATGCCGCGAGGGATGCGGCCAAGGCCGACGCAGATGCCGCCAGGGATGCTGCCCGGGCTAACGCGGATGCCGCTCGGGACGCCGCCAAAGCCGACGCGAAGGCAGCCAGAGAGGCCGCCAAAGCCGACGCGAAGGACGCCAGAGAGGATGTGGCGGATGCTCCGGACGAACCGGATCTCGACGCGGTTGAGGTAGAGAACTGAGCCTGCACGTTCGGCAATGAACACCGCAGGCATACCGTAGAAAACGTCCCGGGAACTTGAGGGACGTATCGGCAAAGAGTCGCAAGCCCTGGAACGTCATGGGTTTGCGACTTTTTTCGGCTATCGAGCCAAATCTCTACAGTCAGATCGACCGCTGATTCACGCGCTGAGTCAGCGCTTGCGCGGACTCTTTGCGTTCCGAGTAGCGGTCAACCAGGTCGGGGCGATCCCGTAGCAGCAGGGTGAATTTCACCAGTTCCTCCATGACGTCTACCACCCTGTCGTACAGCGATGAGGGTTTCATGCGATTGGCGTCGTCAAACTCCAGAAAAGCTTTTGGCACGGAGGATTGATTGGGGATGGTGAACATGCGCATCCAGCGTCCCAGCACACGAAGCTGATTCACCACATTGAAGGACTGGGAGCCGCCGCAGACTTGCATGACCGCGAGGGTTTTACCCTGGGTTGGGCGAATGGCCCCCAACGCCAACGGCACCCAGTCGATTTGCGCCTTGAACACTGCAGACATCGAGCCGTGGCGCTCTGGCGAGCACCAGACCTGTCCTTCAGACCACTGCATCAGTTCGAGCAGTTCCCGAACTTTCGGGTGGTCGGAGGGCGCGTCGTCCGGTAGCGGCAGGCCGGAGGGGTTGAAGATCCGCGTCTCGGCGCCGAAGTGTTCGAGCAACCGGGCTGATTCCTCGACCAGTAGGCGACTGAACGACCGCGCACGAGTCGAGCCGTATAACAACAGGATGCGCGGCTTGTGCTGGTCGTTGCGTCCATTGTCGATGGGGTGGGTCAGTGCCGTGTCGAGATTGGGCAAGGAATGGGTCATAGGGGCTCCGGTCAAAGCGTGCCGATGCGCTCGAGTTCGCGCTTCAATGCATCGCGGTCAAGTTGTGCAAAAGGCAGTTCGAGGAAGGCCCGGCAGCGCGTTTCGATGCGCGCCAGGGTTGAGTGGAACGCTGCCGCTACCTGTGCTTCATCGCCCGTTATGTCCGAGGGGTCTTCCAGGCCCCAATGGGCTTTCAGTGCCGGTCCGAAGTACACCGGGCACGCCTCGCCGGCAGCCTTGTCGCAGACCGTGATGACGATGTCCGGCGGGTTGGCTTCGAAAGCCTCGTTGCCTTTGCTGCTCAAGCCGTCGATGGCAATGCCGGCCTCTTGCAAGGTGCTCAGGCTGCGGGGCAGCACCTGTCCCTTGGGGAAGCTGCCGGCACTGATCGCCTCGAAGCCTTCTGGCGCGAGATGGTTGAACATGGCTTCGGACAGGATGCTGCGACAGCTGTTGGCGGTACACATAAACAGAACGCGCATGGTGACTCCTCTTTGCGGTCGTACAGGGCTATACGCTCAGGCGCAAGGCCAGGGCAGACAAGGTGATGAGCAGGATCGGCAGGGTCAGGACCACGCCGACCCTGAAGTAGTAACCCCAGGTAATGCGGATGCCCTTGCGCTCCAGAACATGCAGCCAGAGCAGGGTGGCCAGGCTGCCGATGGGGGTGATCTTGGGGCCCAGGTCAGAGCCGATGACATTGGCGTAGATCATGGCTTCACGCACCACGCCTGTGGCGTCACTGGCTTGAATCGACAGTGCGCCCACCAGCACCGTGGGCATGTTGTTCATGCCCGATGACAGCAAGGCCGTGAGCAGGCCGGTGCCCAGCGCGGCGCCCCAGACGCCGAACTCGGCCATGCGGTTCAGGGCCATGGTCATGTAGGTGGTCAGGCCGGCGTTTTTCAGCCCGTACACTACCAGGTACATGCCCAGGGAAAAGATCACGACCTGCCAGGGCGCTTCACGCAGCACCCGGCGGGTGGAAATCACATGCCCGCGCGCCGCCACGGCGAACAGCAGCGCGGCACAGACGGCTGCGATGGCGCTGACCGGAATGCCCAGGGGCTCCAGGGCAAACAGCCCGACCAACAACAGGGCCAGAACCATCCAGCCGACGCGGAAGGTCAGGGGATCACGCACGGCGCGTCGCGGATCCATCACGTCATCGAGCGCGTAGTGCCGGGGAATGTCACGACGGAAAAACCGGTACAGCACCACGAGGGTGGTCGCCACGGCAACCAGATTGACCGGCACCATGATGGCGGCGTATTCGGCGAACCCCAGGTCGAAGTAGTCCGCCGAAACGATGTTGACGAGGTTGGACACCACCAGGGGCAAGCTCGCCGTGTCGGCGATAAAGCCGGCGGCCATGACGAACGCCAGGGTGGACGCTGGCGAAAAACGCAGTGCGAGCAGGATTGAAACAACGATGGGGGTCAGGATCAGGGCGGCGCCGTCATTGGCAAACAACGCGGAGACCCCGGCCCCCAGCAGTATCGTGAAGACGAACAGGCGTCGCCCGTCACCCTTGGCCCAGCGCGCCACATGCAAGGCGGCCCACTGGAAGAACCCGGCCTCATCGAGCAACAGACTGATGATGATCAGCGAGATGAAGGTCGCGGTGGCGTTCCAGACAATGGCCCACACCAGCGGAATATCGTGCAGCGTCACAACGCCTGCCAGCAGGGCCAGAACCGCGCCCAGGGCGGCGCTCCAACCGACGCCCAGGCCCTTGGGTTGCCAGATGACCAACACCATGGTGAGCAGGAAAATGGAAAACGCAGTCAGCATGTGGATTCTCGACGGTTGAGGGGTCAGCAGCAGGCGGCAGTGTTGAGAGGGCGGTCGCCCATGGCGTTCAGGCGGGTGCTGTTGTCCTCGAGCCAGTCGGCGTTTGCTGCCAGCGTGGTCTGCAGAACATCACGCACCCACGCGGGCAGATCAGGGTTGAGCCGGTAATACACCCACTGCCCCTGGCGGCGGTCGAGAAGCAGGCCGCATCCGCGAAGCTGTGCAAGATGACGGGAAATTTTTGGCTGGCTATCGTCCAGGGCGCAGACCAGCTCACACACGCATAACTCGCCTTCACGGGCGATGAGCAAAGTGGCCCGGGCGCGGGTTTCGTCGGACAGGCATTTGAATACAGCGGCAGGGTTGAGCATTGGTGTGGCTCTGTACATATGGTTATTCGAATATACGTTTATCCATATGTTTAGTGCAAGTCGCTCGGACTCAAGAAGGGCAAGGTGGTTCAGGTATGCGATAGACTTGCGCTGTTTCGACACAAGGCAATGGAGATGCAGTGCATGGAATCGTTTAGCGTTCGCGAGCTGAAAACCACTGACGCTGAAGCTTTACTGGCGTTCGAAATCCGCAACCGTGAATGGTTCGAATCGCATATCGATGCGCGCGACCCTTCGTTCTATTCGTTGCGCGGTGTCGTCGATCATATCGACAGCTATCTGTCGGGTTTGGCCAGCGGCGCCTGGCACCCGTTTGTCATCGAGGACTCAAGCCAGGCAATCGTTGGTCGAGCCAATCTGAAAAGCATCGACCTGGCGATGGGGTCTGCCGAAGTGGGTTATCGGATCGATCAGCGCGCGTGCGGGCAGGGGCTGGCAACACTGGCGCTGAGGCATCTGATCCAGCAGGCACGGATGCGCTGGGGACTGGCGCAACTGGTGGCCTATGCCTACAGGGAAAACCTGGGCTCCAGAAAGGTACTGGACCGCTGCGGATTCAAGCTTGAGCAACCTTGCCGTGACGACAGCCCGGGCAGCGAAGAGCGATTCGTCCTGTCGTTCCAATAGTTCTGCCAGCCCGCAGCAGGTTGCAGCGGGTTACTCCTGATCCTGATCTGCCGCCACCTCTTGCCAGCTGTCATCGGGGTCAAAGCGCTTCATCGCCAGCGCCAGTTTTTCACCTTCGGGCCCCAGGTCTTTTTCGAACACCTGGCCTTCGTGACTGATCATGAAGCTCATCACCCCGGTGACGTTGTACTTCGCCGGCCAGGCGATCAGGGCAAAGCCGCGGCTCATCTTGTCACCGATGAGGTAACTGTAGGCACCACCCGGTGCCGAAGGCCCCTGGCCGTGAAGGATGCGGAAGCGGTAGCCATGCCATTCTTCGTCGGCAATGGCTTTGCCGAACGAAGGCCCCAGCGGGCTGATCTGGCCGCTATCGTCTTGCGCCCAATAGAGTCCGTCGTGCTTGCCGGGGGTGCTGAAGATTTTCTGCGCATATTCGAGTGCGCCATCACCGTCCCGATCGACTGACGCATAGTCCATCTGGGCGTCGTGATAGGCCAGCACCGATTGCACCGCGTCGAGTTCATTGCGGCCGATCTGGCGTGCGCGGATCTCGGCACTGCCGGCCTTCAGGTCGAAGCGCCAGCCGCTTGCCACTTTTACCAGGGGGATCGGCAGTGTCCAGTTCTCGGGGCCGACCGCCAGGATGCCCTTGTTGTCACCGCTTTTTTCAATGTGGTGTTGCTCGCGGTACTGCTGCAAAAACGCATCGACGTCTTTGCGCTGCACGCCTTCACGCGGGATGTAATTGTGCCAGTCACTGCCGAGCAGTTCCGTCAGGCGTGCCTGGTCGGCGTGTTCCGTACCCAGTGCCTGGACCAAGGCCTCAGCGGCCTTTTCCGGGGTTGGAAAGGCCTGCTGCGCCGTCGCCATGCACGACCACAACAAGCCGGCAGCTACCGCAAGGACAGGAGGCAGCAAGCCCATGAGTCCTTTCACTCGAGGATGGTTTTTCAACGACGGCCCCCCCTTTGACGCGCTGGTGGATTGGACGGCCGACTGACCTGGTGACCGGCCGAACGGGCGGCACTGGGACGATGGGCGGATGCCTGGCTGGCCCGGCCACGATTGGCCTGGACGTTGGCCTGGGACGGTGAGCGTGCGCCGGCAAACGCATTGTTGCGGGCACTGCCGGCACTGGCGGCCGGCCGTTTGTTCGGCGCTTGCCGCGTCTGCGCCGCGCCTTCTCTGCGCTGGTTCAACTGGGCGGACTGGTTTCTGGGTTCCTGGCGGGCCTGGGTCCTCGGCTGCTGATTTTCCCGGGTGTTTCTGGCGGTACCCTGGCCTCTGTCAGCCGCCTTGGGCCTGTCCGCACCGCCCTGTAGCCGATTGCCGTCCGCGGCTGCGGACTGGAGTTTGCGCGTTTGATCACGGGCTTCGCGGTTGCTGGTGGCGGGTCGTTCGATACCGTGCTTGTCCATTGAAGTGCGGGCCTTTTCACGGGCCTGGGCGCGCTGGGCAGTGTCCCCGCGATAGGCTTCACGCTGACTGGCACCGTTGAGTTGGCGGCCGTACTGTGCGCGGCTCGCATTGTCCCGGTAGGGCACGCCATTGCGGTGCACCGGGTTGTGCTGCCATTTGTTGTTGGTGATCCGGTTGTTGGCGTTGATGTTGTTGTAGCGATTGACGTCGATGTCGATGTCGTTATTGCCCCAGTCACATTCACCCCACAACGATCCAATGATCGCCACGCCGGCGCCAAACGCGAGCCCGGCCATCAGGGCCTGGCCAGGGTAATAGGCCGGTGGCGGTGGGTAGTACACGGGCGGCGACGCCGGGTAGGGCCAGGTGCCGTAGGTGGTCGTCGGGTTATACGTGGGGACGTACACCACCTGCGGATCGGCAGGCTGAATGATGATGGTGGAGCTGCTGGCCGGCGCCGGCGCCGGCGCCGGTTCCGCAGCAGGCGCTGGCGCTGGCGCCGCATTCGTGGTCGCAGGTGCTGGCGCCGCGACATTCTGGATCGTCACGTTCTGATACTGGTTACTCTGCAGATTGCCGGCCGCCTGTGCCTGGCGACGCAAGCGTTGCGCGCTTTCCATGACATCGTCGGGCTGCGCCAGGAAGGCATCACCCAGGCGTTGCACCCAGACGGGATCCTGCCCCAGCGTTGCCAGAACCTGCGGGAAGGCGACCAGCGCCTGCACGCTCGGATCCCAGGGCTGGTTCGCCACCTGTTTGACCGCGTCGTCGCCCTTGGCGTCCGGGTGCGCTTTGGACCAGCTGACGGCCTCGCCGACTTCCCCGGGGTAGGTGGTGGCCATCAGCACCTGTGCAAACAGAGGGTCCGGGTACAGCGCAATGGGCGCCAGCATCTGATCCAGCTGTTCCTGGTTGAACACCGGATCCTTGGTCGCCGGGGCGACGGGCGCCGCATCGGCCGCGCTTGCCGGTGCGGGGGCTGCGGCGGGTGCCGGAACCGGGGCCGGTGCGGCAGCGGTCTCATCCGCACCCCGTGCCAGGCTGGAAGATCCGCTCAATAACAGTACGGCCGACAACGCGTAAAGTAATGGAATGTGCATTGCACCCCCCATGTGGTCAGGCAGGCTTGAAATGAGTGGATCAATCCCTGGCAGGTGCAAGCCGACTCTGCAAGCCACAGAGCTGCGCCTCGACACCGCTTCCTAATGGTAGCAGCTCATTTGAAGGACCCCGGCTGGCTTTGAAACGCTGTGATCCAGGTCCTGATTCTGATCAATGTGCGCTGGCATCGCTTTCGTGTTCTTCGGCAAATGCCATGAACACGTCCAGGTCCAGCACATCCAGCCTGATCCGGGAAATGAACGCCGAGAAGGCCAGGTTCGCCGCCAGCAGACGCAGATCAGAGGCCCAGGCCGGAAGGTAGGTCGGTCCCTTGAGCCAGCCGGACTCGAACAGTGGCGCCAGGCGTACGGTGTCCGCCAGGCTGAGGCGCCCTGCAAACAGATGCCCGATCAGTTCCGGCCGGTTATCGCGGATTGCAATGCGCAGCAGGGTGTGGACGCCGAGCAGCCCGGTCAGGTAAGCGGCATCCTTGGTAAAGGCTGAACCGCCCCGCAGATCGGCGCCGCGGAACACCCGTTGGGTAGAGCGGAAGGATTCCTCCTGCGTCTGCCCGGCCGCCAGAAAACCTTCGAAGACCTGGATGAAATCGGCGCCCTCCAGCGCCTGCTGGACGGCCAGCACGCGCAGGGCCAGGCGACGCAGGCGGTTGATGTCCATGCTGCCGGTGAACAGTTCGGCCAGGGTGGCAATGCCCTCCTGGGTCTGGGTTGTGCGCGGTGCGCCCAGGCCCAGGCTTGTGAGGTTGGGCTGCCGCGCGCCGTTCTGGGCGGTGGCGACATGCACGAAGGCCTCGTGTTGCAACAGTTGATGCTTGTCCAGCTCCGTGAACAGCGCACTGGCCCGCAGGCGAATGCGGCTCGATCCGGCGATGGCCTTGGCGGCCAGGTTCGGATCGAGCACGACCGTGATCTGTCCGGCGCCGAAGAAACGGTCCAGTTCCGGTTGAATCCAGGCGGCGAACACTTTGGCCGGGATCTCGGCGGGGCAGGATGGAATTCGTGCGCCCCCCAGCAGGGCGTCGGTGGTCTGGAGGAAGAATCGGGCCGCGTCGAGCATGCTCAGTTGCAGGCGCGAGTAATAGAAATCCGGACGCCGGTACAGCGCTGACGAGTATTGGGTAAAGGCGGGAGTCCCCATGGCCCCCAGCATGTGCCCGGCCGTGGCATAGCTACGGGCGGTCCGGGCCAGGAAATTCCCGGCCGGATGCCCCACATCGCAATGGCTGATAAAGGTTTCCAGGGCGGCGATGTCGGCGCTGTGGTCCCGGGGCTGCAACTTGACATCGGGCAGCGTGGCCCGCCCGCTGCGCCATTTCGCCAGGAAGTCCTCCTCGACGCCATCGGGCCAGGACAGCGCATCGAGCACGCGGATCTTGCGGGTCAGGCCGGGCAGGGCGGCATCGAGTTCGGACAGGGCAGCGGCACTCATGGATAGCTCCTTGAGGGACGAGGTGACGTTACAAAAGCTTAGTCGTCGCGGGCGGTGGCGTGTTGATCCGTACGGGCAAAGTCGATGAAGGCCTTGAGCGCTGCGGGCACATGACGGCGGCTGGGGTAATACAGGTGCAGGCCCGGGTAAAAGGGGCACCAATCGGCCAGCACCTGGATCAGGCGGCCCTCGGCCAGGTACGCGGTGACCATGTCCTCGAACACGTAGGCCAGCCCCACACCTTGCAATGCCGGGCCGACCATCAGGCTGACATCGCCGAGCGTGAGCGGGCCGCTGACGTCGATTTCCTGGGTGATCGCGCCGCGTTCGAATTCCCAGCGGTACATCGTGCCGCTGGGGAAGCGATGGCGGATGCACGGGATGCCATGCAAGTCCTCGGGTTTTCGGGGGGCGGCATGTCGCTCGAAGAATGCCGGCGAGCCCACGACCACCGAGCGCATGTTCGGCCCGACAGGCCGCGAGACCATGTCGGCTTCCAGACGGTTGCCGAAACGTACCCCCGCATCAAAACCCCCAGCCACCACGTCGACCAAGGCGTCGCTTTCAACGATCTCAAGGCGGATATCCGGATACTCCTTGAGGAACCGGCTGACGATCGGCAAGAGCACCAACTCGCACGCCTGTCGGCCTGCGGTCATGCGCAGGTTCCCTGAGGGCTTGTCGCGAAAGCTATTGAGGTCTTCCAAGGCATCATCGATGTCCCGGAAGGCTGGTTTCAGCCGTGCGAAAAGGCGTTCCCCGGCGTCGGTCAGCGCCACGCTGCGCGTCGTGCGATTGAACAGGCGTACGCCCAGGCGATTCTCCAGCGCTCGCAATGAATGACTGAGTGCCGAGGGCGTCAGACCCAGTTCGACCGCTGCCCGGCTGAAGTTCAGGTGCCGGGCGATGCACAGGAAGATCGACAGGTCGGCGGTGGAGGGGGATTTCATTTGTGAGCGCCTTTCACAAAGTCATGCAAAATTGCTGGGATTATCACATCAGTAGCACAGCCTTAAAGTGGCATCAACTCATCGAGAAGGCCCGGCAACAACGCTCGGGTCGCTGACAGGAGGAGTTGAAATGCGTACCTGGTTCATTACTGGCGCTTCCCGTGGTTTTGGCACCCTCATCGCAGAACACGCCCTGCGTGCCGGCGACGCTGTGATTGCCACCGCTCGTCAACCACAAGACATCACTGACCGCTTGGGCGATCACCCGAACCTGCTCGCCGTGCGGCTGGACGTCACCCGCGAGGAAGAGGCGCATCAGGCGGTCGCCGAAGGCATCAAGCGTTTCGGGCGCATTGATGTGCTGATCAACAATGCCGGCTTCGGCGTGCTGGGCGCGGTGGAAGAGACCAGCGCCAGCGAAACACAACGCCTGTTCGCCACCAACGTGTTCGGTGTACTCAATGTCACCCGCGCGGTACTGCCGCACATGCGTCGCCAGCGTAGCGGTCATGTAATCAATATCTCGTCGATCGGCGGCTATCAGGCCTACATGGGGTGGGGCGTCTACGGTTCCACCAAGTTTGCGGTGGAGGGCATTACCGAAGCGCTGCATCAGGAGCTGGCGCCGCTGGGCATCCATGCGACGGTTGTCGAACCCGGCTTCTTCCGCACCGACTTCCTGGACGAGCAGTCGCTGATCAAGACCGCCCTGGAACTGCCGGACTACGAGGAGACCGTCGGCAAGATGCGCCAGTTTGCCGAAGGCGCCAACCATGCGCAGCCTGGGGATCCGGTGAAGTTTGCCGAAGCGATGCTCGCGCTGGTCAACGCGCCGAAACCGCCACAACGCCTGGCGCTGGGCAGCGACACCGTGGCACGCATCGAGGCGAAAAACCGCTTTGTGGAGGCGCAGTTGAGCGAATGGAAAGCGTTGGCGCTGTCCACCGACTTCGAGGTTTGAATCCAGGTCTTTGCGGGTGTCTTGCAACAACCGGGCGGGTCCCGGTTGTTGCATTGACCGTGATCACTTTCAATGCAATGAAGTCTTCTAACCCATGTCGACCGCGACTTGCTGCAGCCAGTCGAGGAACTCGCAAAAGCCGCTCGAATGCTTCACTCGCTTGGGGTAGACCAAGGTGTATCGACCACCGGTAACGATGCGGCCGTCGTGCACGCGTGTCAGTTGCCCGGTGAGCAATTCATCGCGGGTGAGCACGGCGTCGACGAGCGCGATGCCCTGGCCGCATTTCACGGCGACGATGGCGGACTCAAGCGTATCGAACGTCAGGTGAGCGTTATCGCCCCCGGTTGAACCCGGGTAGTACTCTTCCCAGCGACGCCAGTCGAGACGATCCATGCTCGAGTCCACCAGCCGCGCGCTCTTGAGTACCGCTTGCGGGGTCGTCCCGGCGAGCAATGCCGGTGAGCACACCGGAATCAGTTCTTCCTCCCAGAGTTCCAACACTTCGAAGTCGGGCCATGTGGCTGTTCCATAGGCGATCATGGCGTCGATCGATTCAAACGCAAAGTCGGGAAAACGGTGATACACCGTGTCGACGCTGACGGTCACTTCGGGGTGCAATTGATAAAACGCCGTCAGGCGCGGAATCAACCAGCGTGCCGCCATGGTGGGATGGGCGCGCAGGCTGACACTTCTGCCCACCGTTGCGAGCATGTGCGACGCATCCGAGAGCAATCCAATGACCTGCTCGGCAACCGGCACCAGCGCGCTGCCTTCGGCGGTGAGCACGATTTTGCGCGTGTGCCGCTCGAACAGACGGGTTTCCAGGCGCATCTCCAGTTGCGCGACCTGCCGGCTGACCGCGCTTTGGCTGAGGTTGAGCTGCTCACCTGCCTTGCCAAAGTTGCCCGTTTTCGCAACCGTGAGAAATGCCTGCAATAGCTCGATCGATGGCAGTTGGCGGCTCATGTTTCTATGCGTTCCTCACATGGGATTAATGCAGATACATCGCTGTTCATTCGAATGATCGGGGCACATTCTTAGCCGAAACATCGACGTCGCGCTACGCGTCATTCTCAATGTGATGGCCCCCTTATGAACTCACCTGAAGCGGTATTTGCCACTGTGTCGGCATCCAGCCACGAGCGCCTGCCCCGTGAAGTCGACGTGGCGATCATCGGCGGCGGCCTGATGGGTTGTGCGTGTGCGTATTACCTTAGCAAAGCGGGCGCCAGGGTCATTGTCCTGGAAAAAAGCACCCTGGCGGGTCAGCAATCGTCCCGCGCCTGGGGCTTTGTCCGCCAGCAATCGCGTGACGAGGCCGAAGTGCCGCTGATGCAAGCCAGCATCAACATCTGGCGCTCGCTGGAGCACGAACTCCAGGCCGACCTGGGATGGCGCAACGATGGCTGCCTGTTCGTCGCGGGCAATGAGGCTGAACGAGACGGCTACGAATCCTGGCTGACGGTCGCCCGCAGCTTTTCGGTCGATACCGTCATGCTGTCGGCGCGTGAGGTGACAAAGAAACTGCCGGGTTACGCCGTGCCGCAAATGGGTGGCTTGTTCACGGCCAGCGATGGCCAGGCGGAGCCCACGCTGGTGGCTCGCGCCTTCGCCAGGCGCGCCCTGGAACTGGGGGCGTGCATCGTTGAACAGTGCGGTGCCAAAGGTATCGACGTGGCCGCGGGTCAGGTCGTGGGCGTTGAAACCGAACGGGGTTACGTGAAGGCGAACACCGTGGTGTGCGCCGCCGGTGTCACCTCATTCCGCCTGCTCAAACTGCTGGGTATCTCGCTGCCGCAGCAGCTGGTCCGGGGGACGGTGGCGCGGACCACGCCGGGACCGGCGCTGAGCGGCATTTCCACGATTGCCAACGGCGTGGGCTTTCGGCAACGGATCGATGGCAGCTTCAACATTGCGGACGACGCCCATGTCGACGTCGACATGACGCTTGGCCATCTGCGCGCACTGCATTGGTATGCACCTTCGCTGTGGGCGCACCGTAAGTCTTTCCGGTTCAATCTCAATGGGGCCTGCCTGACGGACCTGCACCAGCGCATGCCGTGGTCGCAAGCATCGCGCTCTGGCGCCGGGATTCACCAGCGCAATCCGCTGATCAAGCCCAACGACAAGGGGCTGGCAGCGGCCATGGGGGCGCTCAAGGCCGCGTTCCCCGGGCAGATCGATACGCAAGTTGTTGACCGTTGGGCGGGCGGCATCGATGTCTTGCCGGACGGCATTCCGGTCATCGACGCGCAGACGTCGCCGCGCGGCCTCGCCGTCGCCACCGGTTTCTGCGGCCACGGCTTTGCCATGGGGCCCATCGTGGGCAAAACCCTGGCGAACTGGATCGACTCGGGCGATCCGGGGCTGGACATGCGCCAGCTGCGTCTGTCGCGGTTCGCCGAGGGTGACGTCAAGCCGCCATCTTCACTGTTTTAGTCGATATCCACGCGCCTGCCTTTGGAGGGCATCACGGTGACAAAACCTCTCGCACCCAATACCTACTACGATCCCGCGTCGGTGGCAGGCAAGGCGCCGCCGATCAACGACCAGACCGACATTCTGATTGTAGGCGCCGGTCCGGCCGGGCTGGCTGCCGCCCTGACCGCGGCCGGCCATGGCCTACGTGTCACGCTGGTGGACGAAAATCCGGTGCCCCTGGAAACCATGGGCGAGGAGGTGCCACTGCATTTCGGCGCAAGAATGGGCGCTGCGGTCGCCAATCGCAACAGTGTGCTGCAGACCCTCCTTGACGCCCGCCCGGAGATTGCCGAGGCGCTTGAAGCCGGTGTCGATGTGCGGCTGGGCACGGCCGTCTGGGGGCTGTTTCCCCAACAACCCACCACAGCGTGGATCGAGGGCGCCGTTGCCGGTCTGGCCGATGGGCAAAACACCTGCCTGCTGGGTTTCAAACAGGTGATCGTCGCCGCCGGAAGGCGTGACATGGGGCTCGCGTTTGACGGTTGGCATCGCCCCGGCGTCATGGGCGTCAGCGCGGCTCATCGGCTGGCGACGGTTTACCAGGCGCTGGAATGCAAGCGCGCCGTGCTGGTCGGCAGCGATACACAAGCACTGGCGACGGCCCATGCGCTGCTCGGCAGGGGCGTGCAGATTGCTGCAATCATTGAACAGGCCGGGCAGGTGAGCGGCGATGCAACGCTGCTCGGCCTGCTGGTCGAACAGGGCGCCCGGGTCTTGACCGGGCATGTCGTGCGCGAGGCGCTCGGCGATGCATCCGGTGTCAAGCGGATTGCCGCTGTCGCTGTCGACGCGCAGGGTCGCCACCTGCGCGAGGCGGTACAAGAGATCGAATGCGACACGGTACTGCTGGGCGTAGCGGCCATTCCAGCGATCGAACTGGTCGAAGCAGCAGGGTGCAGCGCTTCATTTCAAGCCAGTCGCGGCGGCCATGTTCCTGACACGGACGGCGCACAGCGCACTTCGTTGCCCTTCGTGCTGGTAGCTGGTGACTGCGCCGGTGTCTGGGCATCGAAAAGCCTCGACGAGCGTATTGCCCGACACGAAGGGCAAGTCGCCGCCCACACGGCGCTTGCCGCACTGGGTATCGATATCGCCCGACACGACGAGGCGGTTGTGCCTGACGAGCCTGTTTTCGACATCGCCGCCTATCGCACGGCGTGGGTGCGCGCGTCCACGGTCCATGGGCAGAACCAACCCTTTGTTTGCCAGTGCGAGGAGGTGACGGCCAGCGAAATCCTGGCGCAACAGCCGCCGCGATACCTGGGCTGGGCACCCGCCGATGCCGCCTTGGCCAGCACGATGCAGGACAGTTCGCTCAACCCGGATGTGACCAAGCGTCTGACACGTGCCTGTATGGGGCCGTGCCAGGGCCGCCGTTGCCGCGAGCAGGTCGCTTGCCTGCTCGGTATCGGCGCCGGCGTGAGTGTCGACGCCATTGCGCTGGCTTCGTTTCGTCCGCCGGTTCGCCCACTGTCGCTGCAACAGGCGGGGCAGCTCGAGGAATCGCCGCCAATGCGCAGTCGCTGGGATGCATGGTTCGACATGCCGTCGCAGTGGATGCCGTTCTGGCTGTGCACCGGGCAACAGACCACGGCCAGGTACCCGCAAGACGCGGGCCCTGACTCCATCCCGACGCATCAGGAGGTCTGACATCATGCAAACAGTCAAGAAGTCGTCCAACAGTGCGAGCGTGGTGATCATCGGGGGCGGTGTGACCGGATTGAGTGCCGCCTGGTGGCTGGCACGCGATGGCGTCGATGTGTTGGTCCTGGAAGCCGGCATGATTGGCTGGGGCGCCTCGGGACGTAACGGCGGCGGTTGTTCGCATCACCACAGTCCGCTGTTTGTCGAAGAACAGCGGCTCTGGCCGATGCTCGATGAGCTGCTCGGCTATCCGACCGAGTATCGTGCGGACCGCATCAGTATCGACCTCACCGAACAGCAGATTGCGCTCGATGAAAAAGTCGTGGGCGAATCCGCCTGGTACGGCTTGCGTACCGATCGGCTGGACCCTCGACAGGTGCGTGAGCTGGTCCCCTTTGCCGGTGACAACGTGTTGGCCGGCTATTACTACCATTTCGGCGGCCACGCCAATCCGCACCGTACCCTGCAGGCTTACGCCTGGGCGCTGCAGAATCTCGGCGGCCGGATAAACGAACACTCGCCCGTCGTTGCCATCGAGCGCCACGGCGAGCGCGTGACGGGCGTGCGTACTGCACAAGGCCTGATCTCCTGCGACCACCTGGTGATTGCCGCGGGTCCGCACACCGGAGCCTTGGCGGCGCAACTGGACGTCGATATTCCGCTGGTGACCGCGCGTGCCGAGATGATCGTCACCGAGCCGCTGCCGTTACTTGAGGTCGGCGGGGTGGACGGTAACGGTCTGTATGGCCGGCAAACCCTGCGCGGCAACCTGGCGTACGGTGGCGGCCCCCACGAATGGGTCGAGCTCGCCGATCTGCATGGCACTCGCCCGCAGTCGACGCCCTTGCAATGCAATATCGCCAGGCGACTGGCCGAGCTTTTTCCCAAGGTGGCGCATAAACGCGTGATTCGCAGTTGGGCCGGCTTCATCGAAAACACACCGGACGGTCGCCCGGTCATTGATCGTCCTGCGGGGCTGGATAACGTCACCGTTGCGTCAATGTCCGGTGTCGGTTTCGGACTCTCGCCGGCAAGCGGTCATGCCATTCGCGATCTCGTCGTCGACGGCACGTGCAGTTTCGCGGACCTCACGACCTTTTCGCTCTCGCGTTTTGCGACGCTGGAGCGGGACTGGCAAGCCATCCAGGGCTGGCTGCCGTTGCCTGCTCCCGGGGCCTGAACAAGGTAGAAATGAAAATCGCTGTGCGTAATTGGACCATTTATTTGTCACTATCCTCCTGATAAAAAAAGGATCGACCATGAAACGAATGTTCCGCAATCTGACGTTGCTGGCCTCAATCGGCATGACGCTGTGTTCCTTTTCAACGTTCGCCAGTGCAGCACAGGAAACGCTGCGTTTCGGGGTGGCCGCCGAGCCGTATCCGCCTTTTCTGGTCAAGACACCCACCGGGCAATTCACCGGCTTCGAGCCGGATCTGATCCGGGCGCTCTGCGAGCAAATGAAAGCCCAGTGCGAGATCAGGGAAGTGGCATGGGACGGCATCATTCCCGCACTGCTCTCCAACAAGTTCGACGTACTCTTCAACTCGATGGGGATCAGTCCGGAACGCCAGAAAGTCATTGCCTTCTCGCGGCCATACTACGAAACGACGGGGATCTTTGTCGCCGCGAAGAACGTCGACCTGACACTCACGCCAGAAGGTCTGGCGGGCAAGTCCATCGGTGTGCAGGGCTCGACCACCAACGCCGAGTTCATCCGTTCCGCTTACGGGAACACCTCGACTATCCGTATCTACAACACGCAGGACGACTGCAATGCCGACCTGCTGGCTGGCCGGATCGACATCATGTTCCTCGACAAGCTTGGCGACATCGAATTCCTGAAGTCCGCTGACGGGGCGACGTTCGAGGAGAAAGGCACCGGCAGCGTCAAGATGGACCCTTTGCTCTATGGGCTGGGCGTAGGGGCGGGCCTGCGCAAAAGTGATACCGAGCTCAAGGCGCGAATCGATCTGGCGCTGACGCAATTGCATGATTCAGGCAAGTACACGCAGATATCGCAGAAGTACTTCCCGATCGATTTGTGGCCGGAGTGAAGGCTGAACGCCGCAAAGCAGCCCCATAGGTGCTGCTTTGCGCCCCTCGGGTTACTCCATGACCGGTGTCGGTTCTTCATTGGTCAGGGCTTTCGGGGCCTTGATGATCAGCAACAACGGCATCACCGCCAGTGACAACAGCATCAGCAGCTTGAAGTCGTCCACGTAGGCGATCCAGCTGGCCTGCACATTGACCAACGCGTCCAGGGCGGAGTTTTTTTTACATCTGCCATACACCCCTTGTAGGAGCTGCCGCAGGCTGCGATCTTTGGATCTTGATTTGGGCCCGTTAAATGCCAAAAGATCGCAGCCTTCGGCAGCTCCTACAAGGAAGGTCAGGTGCGCATCCCGCGTCCGCTGACCAGCAACCAGCACTACGGTCGCGACCACCATGAAGGCGATGCCCACACTGGGATATGAAAATGCAAAACGGCGCCCCAGGGCGCCGTTTTTTTACATCTGCCGTACACCCTTTGTAGGAGCTGCCGCAGGCTGCGATCTTTTGATCTTGATTTGGGTCCGTTAAAAGTCAAAAGATCGCAGCCTTCGGCAGCTCCTACAGGTCCGTGTAGAGGCTCATCTCAGAGCAGGCTCCACGACACCCCGAGGTACATCGCCATGCCCTCGCCGGGTGTGGAGCGTGCCGCGTCCAGCCCTTTGTCGTCGTAGCCCGGCGTAACCGTGGCGGCATAGTGCTTGTCGGTCAGGTTGCGCAGGTCCAGCCAGGTCTGCCAGTCGCCCTTGGGCGCGTTGTAGCCCAGGGTCGCGCCGAATATGGCGTAGGGATCGGCGTAGTAGCTGTTGGCGTAATCGACCGCCACCTTGGACACCCATTGCGTGTTGACCGCGGCGAAGAAGCCTTGTGGCCAGTCGTAGCGCAGTTCGCCCTGGTAATAGTGCATCGGCAGGCCCGGCAGGCGGTTGTCGCCGAAGCGGTCATCGTCGCGGTAGTGGAAGTCACTGAAGGTATAGCTCTGGCGCAGGCTCAACTGGCCGCCATCGCCCGGCGACCAGAGCGGGCTCAGCAGGCTGGCTTCGACGCCCTGGTGCACGGTGGGGCTGGCGTTGAGCTCGTACGGCGTGGTGGCGTTGGCGTCCGGTAACACCGAGAGCAATTCGTGGTGCACCTGGGCGTAGTACCAGGCCAGGCTCCACTGGCCCAGGGTGCTGTCACCGCGACCACCGATTTCCAGGGTGGTGGCGGTCTGGTTTTGCAGCGTGACCGGATCGCGCTGGGCGCCTGTGGCGGGGCCGCTGCCGGCGGGGAAGCGAATGTTGGAGCTGTAGATCAGCGACCAGGGGTGCGGCGCCTCGACCGAGCGACTGAGGTTGCCGAACAGTTGCAGGTCAGGTGTCAGCTGGTAGCGCAAGCCCACGCGCGGTGCATAGTCCCAGTCGTGCAGGCTGGTCTTGCCGCCTTCCTGCGGATAGGTGACGTCGCTTTCACGGCGGGTGTAGATGGCGGCCAGGCCCGTGGTCAGCCACAGGTCGTCGGCGATCTCCAGGTCGTTGCCGACATGCAGGACCGTGTCCGAGCCCTGGTAGGTGAAGTTGCGCATCAGCGTGCCCGGTGCGTAACCGGCGGTGTTGCCGGTGGGGATGCGCACGAACTCGCTGGCGCCTGAGTTGGGCAGGTGTTTGGTCACTCGCAAGCCCAGGGTGCTCTGGCTTTGCAGGCCCCAGAGCGTGTCGCGGCGCTTGTAGTCGAACGTGCCGCTAACGTCGGTGTACGCCACCTTCAGGCGGTTGGGCCCCTCGCGCAAGTCCATGGGGTAGTCGTGGTAGACCAGGCCGGTCTGGATGCTCGAATCGTCATCGAGGTACCAGGTGGTCTTGTTGCCGATAAAGGTGCTGCCGGGCTCGTCGCGGCGATCGTCCCGCGCCACGTAAGCGGGGTTGGCCGCCCGTGGATCGTGCTCGATGGAGTGCTTGGTCACCCGTCCCGCGAGGTCGTTGTCGGTCTGGCGGTGGCGCAGGTAGAAGCGCGTTTCCAGGTTCGGGTTGAAGCGATAACCGAAGTTGGCGATGACGCCCTGGCTCTCGCTGGCCGTATGGTCCTGGTAGCCGTCGGCGTTTGCGTCGGTCATGGCCACGTAGTAATCGAAGTCACCCAGCACCTGTCCGGAACTGACCTGACGCTGCTGATAACCGTGACTGCCCGTTGCGTAGCGTACCTGCAACTTTGGCGCGTTGTAGCCGGTATGGCTGACGTAATCGATGGCCCCGCCCAAGGCCAGGGCACCGCGGTCGAAACCGTTGGCGCCGCGCAACACTTCCACATGGTCGAGCCACAGCGGTTCCAGCAGTTCATAGGGCGTGCCGCCAGGGCCGGTCAGCGGCAGACCGTCGAGCATGGTGTACAGCCCCGAGGCATGGGCACCCGGTGCACGGTTGATGCCCGATCCGCGGATCGAGATCTTCACCCCCTCATTGCCCGCCGACTGGGCATAGATCCCGGGCTGATAAGCCAGCACATCCTGGTTACTCGCCACACGGCCCTGCAGCGGACGGCGCATGTCGACCACATTGGTACCACCGGGTACCTGGGCCAGCCGGGCCCTGGCGTCCTCGATCCCCTGGTCTTCGTCACTCTGGTCCTCGGCCCCGATCAGCACTTGCCCCAGTTCAAGGCCCTGAGCCTCGGTCATGGCCGGACAAACAAGGGCCAGGCCCAGCAGCGCGGCGGGCAAGGAATTAGGCGAGGGCATTGGGAAACTCCAGACGTACAGGGAACGGACAATGAACAGTGCGACGCAAGAATGAACGAAGGGAACACATGGCAATTTGGTTTTTTGCCCACCGGATATGTCCAGTGGCGTTGACGTCACTGCAATGCCCGAGTCCGGGTCAGGCTGAGCAATACGTTCAGATGGCGGAATAGTCTCAGGCGATGTAGCCGCCAATGCCATCCCAAAGTAGCTTCACGGCGGTGACCACCAGCAAGCCGTAACAGGCGCGGTACATCTGGCGTTGATCCAGTCTGGCGTGCAGGCGCCAGCCAAGCCAGACACCGCTGGGAACCGCGAGCAGGCAAATGAGCATCAGGCTCAGCACGTTTCCAGTGGGCTTGGCCAGGAGCAGCCAGGGCACCGCCTTGAGGAGATTGCCCACGGTGAAGAACAGGCTGGTGGTGCCGGCATAGAGCTGCTTGCTCAGGCCCAGCGGCAACAGGTACATCGCCAAGGGTGGTCCACCTGAATGCGCGACCATGGTCGTGATGCCCGAGGTGACGCCCGCGGCCACCGCCTTGGGCGATGAGCGCGGGCGTGCGCTGACTTCTCCACCGGCCTTGAACCAGAGGCCGACAAAAATCAGTGTGATCGCTGCCATCACAATGGCGACCGCGCGGTGGTCCATCACGCGAAAGAGTAAATAGCCGACACCAATGCCGACGACCAGGCCGGGTACCAGCAAACGAAGGTCCGGTTTTGACCAGGTGGACGGCTTCCAGTAGCGCAGGCCGAACAGGTCCATGGCGATGAACAGCGGCGCGAGCAGTCCGCCGGCGGTGATCGGGTCCATCACCAGCGACAGCAGCGGGATGCCGACAATGGCAAAGCCGCCACCGAACGCGCCTTTCATGAAGCAGATCAGAAAGACGCCGGCGAAGGTGACAAGGAGCGTGGTGGCGGTCAGTTCCAGTTCCAAGGGGCGGTCTCCTTGCAGTTATCGGTTGAAAATGGGGATTTCATTCCGGGTGGCCGGGTATCCATAATGTCGACCACGACCTGCTTCACAGAAAGTGCCAGTTTTGAGGTTTTTCCATGGGCCAGTTTTCAGATGGGCCGGATGCATCCTTGCGCGGGGCGCAGCGCCGCATCTATGCCAGGCTGCGGGCGCAGATCGAAGAGGGCACGCTCGCAGCGGGTACGAAGCTGATGTCGACCAGGGCACTGGCGGCCGAGCTCGGCGTGTCGCGAACCACGGTGACGGCGGCGTATGAGCAACTGGCAGCCGAGGGCTTTGTCGCGACATCGACGGGTAAGGCTGCCACGGTCGCGAGCATGATCAGTCCCTCGTCCGGGCACACCAGGGGGAACGCGGTGCGGCACAAAGCGCTGCCACCTGCGCTTTCCCTGTACGGGCAGCGTGTTGCCGACCTGAAGCCCTACAGCATGGCATCGCCGGGTGCGCGCATCGATTTCCGCTACGGTTCGGTCGCTTCGAGGGACTTTCCGGCCCTGGGCTGGCAGCGCGCCTATCGTGCCGAACTGGTCAAGCGCCAGCCGAGCCTTGCGTACGGGCAGCCCGAAGGGGAGGCGCGTTTGCGCAGCGCCCTGCAAGGCTATCTGCAACGGGCACGAGGCCTGACGTGCGATGCGGAGCAAATCCTCGTCGTGCATGGCTCGCAGCAGGGACTTGACCTGTGTGCCCGACTGTTATTGAACCCCGGCGATGGGTTCGTCTTCGAGGAACCGGGTTACCGCATGGCCAGATATTGCTTTGAGGCCGTGGGCGCCGTGGCGTTGCCCCTGTCCGTCGACACCTTTGGACTCAATACCGGCGCCCTACCGGAAGATGATGGCGTGCGCCTGGCCTATGTGACGCCGTCGCACCAGTTTCCCATGGGGGCGGTGCTGCCTGTCGCACGTCGCCTGGAACTGCTGGGATGGGCGAGTCGACATCGCGCGTGGATCATTGAGGACGATTACGGCGGCGAGTTTCGTTACGGTCAGCGCCCCATCGACGCGCTGCAATCGATGGACGCGCAAGCCCGCGTCATTTATGTCGGGACCTTCTCCAAGGCACTTTCACCGCAGCTCAGGTTGGGCTATCTGGTGCTGCCACGGGAGTTGGTGCACGTTTTCCGTGAAGCCAAACGGCTGACCGATCGTCACTCACCGCGCTGGGAGCAAAACGTGCTCGCCTCGTTGATCGAGAGTGGCACCTATGAGCGCCACGTACGCCGTCTGCGCCGGGACAATGAGCAGCGGCGAAGGGCGTTGCTGGAGGCCGTCGAGCAACATCTGGCGGGGCTCGGGCAACTGGTCGGCATGGCGGCGGGCCTGCATGGCGTACTGCTGTTATCGTCACTGTGCGCTCAGGATGAGCCCAGGCTACAGGCGCTGGCGCTCGAACGCGGGGTTGGCGTTTATCCGCTCTCGCCGTTGTTTGCCGAACCCTCGTGCACAGAGCATGAGCGACCCGCAGGACTCATTCTGGGTTATGCCGGCCTGACACCGCAGCAGGTTCATGACGGGGTCCGCATTCTTGCTGCCGTGATTCGGGACGTCGAGGAGAAAATGTAAATCATGCCTGCACATATTCGCCTGGCTGTACCCGATGATGCACTGTCGCTGCCCGCTGTTGAGCGTTGCGCCGCTCAGGCATTCCGCTCGATCGATGAGCTGGGTTGGCTGGCGGACGCTGCCACCATGACAGTCGATCGTCACAGGCAGTTGATCGCGTTATCGACTTGCTGGGTGGTTGTCGATGCGCAAGCTCGGCCCATGGGGTTCCTGAGTGCAGAACGCCACGGCAGCGATCTTCATATCCATGAGCTGTCGGTCAAACAGTCCGTGCAGGGACAGGGCTGGGGTCGAAGGCTGGTTGAAACGGCGATGGAATATGCACGCTTGAATCAGCTGGCTTGTGTCACGCTGACGACCTTCACACAGGTGCCGTGGAACGCGCCCTTTTACCGGCGGCTGGGGTTTGAAGTCACCGCTGGGGTAACGCTGGGCAAGCGCCTTGCAGACATCCTGGCACAAGAGTACGGCTGCGGTTTTGAACCCGGGAGCCGCTGCGCCATGTCGTGGCGGGTACCCCAGGTCCCGTAGCCGGCATCAAACCGGACCCGCCGGGAGGGGAATCTTCTTCACGCATTCCCGGAAAACTGTAGGAGCCAGCCTGCTGGCGATGGACTCAAGTGCGCCGCGTTTATCCGTTTAACACGCGTTATCGTTAACGACCATCGCTGGCAAGCCAGCTCCCACAAGGGACCGTGCCCACGCTGAAAACTGTAGGAGCCAGCCTGCTGGCGATGGACTCCAGTGCGCCGCGTTTATCCCGTTTGCCCGCGTTATCGTTAACGACCATCGCTGGCAAGCCAGCTCCTACAAGGGACCGTGCCCACGCTGAAGCTGTAGGAGCCAGCTTGCTGGCGATGGACTCAAGTGCACCGCGTTTATCCAGGTCACCCGCGCTATCGTTAACGACCATCGCTGGCAGGCCAGCTCCTACAGGGGACCGTGTCCGGGTCCAAATCAGGGAAAGAACCGATCAAAGCGTCGGCAATTGCCCGATGCGGCCCATCATTTCGGTCACGATCTGCAAGTCCAGCAGGAACTGCTCGGTCGTCTTGAACTCGTTGTCGTTGTGCCCGGTGTACTTGACGTCCGGCATGGCCAGGCCGAATTGCACGCCGTTAGGCAATTCATGCACGGACGTGGCGCCGGCGGAGGTGCCGAACTTGTGTTCCATGCCGAGGTTTTCGCTGGCCACCGCGAGCAGGGCCTTGACCCATTCACCCTCGGGGTTGCGGAACATCGGTTCGGCAATCGACAGGTCGAAGGTCGGCGCGATCCCGGTCTTCTTGCTCCAGGCGTCCAGCTTGGTGGCGATTTCGGACTTGAGCACCTCGGGCGTCTTGCCTTTCGGCACGCGCAGGTTGACGGCGAGTTTGAAGGCTTTGTCATCCATTCCGACATAGGTCAGGGAAGTGGTCAGCGGGCCCATGAACTCATCGGCAAAACCGACCCCCAGCTTGCCGCCCAAGTAGTCCAGTCCCCAGTTGTCGGCGGCGTAGCGGGCGGCGTCGGTGATCTGGTTGTGCTTGAGCGCGACCTTGCCGTCGAGGCTATTGATGAAGTCGAGCATCCTGGCCACCGGGTTGACGCCGGACTCGGGCTCGGAGGAGTGGGCGGAAACGCCGGTGACCGTCAGTTTGACGTCCTTGCCGTCGACCTTGGCAGCCACTTCGAAGTTGCCGCCGTTGCGCTTGGCGTACTCAGTGCCGGCCTTTTGCAGGCTGGCAGCCAGTTCGGCGGGCTTGTCGGTCACCAGGGTCGCGACCGATGTCGACGGAATCTGGTTGGTGGCCAGGCCGCCGGTCATCGAAATGATTTCTGCGCCTTTGCCCTCGCCAGCACGCTTGGCGAAGCTGGCCATGACGGTGCCGTAGCCTTTCTCGGCGATCACCACCGGGTAGCTGCCATCCAGCGCCAGGTTGTAGTTGGGCGTCGGGTTGCGCTCGAAGTAGTAGGGGATGGCGTCACCGGTGGTTTCTTCGGTGGTGTCGACCAGGAGCTTGAAGTTGCGCGCCAGCGGCAGTTGCTCCTCCTTGATGATCTTCATGGCGTAGAGCGCCACCACGATGCCGTTCTTGTCATCTTCGGTGCCGCGGCCGTACATGCGATCGCCGACCAGGGTGACCTTGAACGGATCGAGGCGGGTGCCGTCCTGCAGCACCCAGTTCTCCGGCGTCACCGGCACCACATCGGCATGGGCGTGAATGCCCACGACCTCGTCGCCCTTGCCTTCGAGGGAGATCTCGTACACGCGGTTGTCGATGTTGCGAAAGTTCAGGTTGAACGCCTGGGCGAGGCCCTTGATCTTCTCGGCGATCTTGAGGAATTCGGGGTTGTCGTGCTGGTCAACGCCGTCCACGCGCACGGTCGGAATGGCCACCAGCTCCTTCAGGGTTTCGGTGGCCGCGCTGCCGTATTTCACCCGGGCATAAAGACCGAGCAAACGATGGATTTCGTTCTGCTGCTCAGCGGACAGCGTCTTGTTGCCGAGGAAGGCACTGATGGCCGGGCCGAGGTCGTCGGTTTTGGCAACATCGCTCTTGGCCAGGGTTTGCAGGAACTGGCGGAAATCCTTGACCGAAGCATCATTGAACGTCTTGAGGATGATCGCGCTCTGTTGCGGTGTGATGTTGGCGTGGGCAGCGCCGGTGAACGACGAAAGGCTGGCGAGCATCAGGGTGGTCGCAGCCAGGTGCTTGAGTGAAAAATCCATTGCTGGGGGCATTCCTTTGCAGGCGGGTTGTAAGAAATATCTGATCGTCTGATCAGAAACATTTCAAAACTAACACCATGCGCGTGTGAAACGGGAGCCCCTGAAGTGGGATCTGTCGCACAGAAATGCAAAAGCGACGCAGAAACGCAAAACGCTCTATCAGTGTTTGCATTCCGCCAACACCACCTTGCAGGTATTCGGCGTGCCGCCCGATCGACCGGCATAGCGTTTGCAATTATCCAGGGATTTCTGGCGAGCGATGTTCAAGGTGTCGCCCCAGGCGAGGCCACCTTCGCCGACAGTGGGAAGTGCCTTTGCATAGCAGGTTGAGCCGATGCTTGAGGCTGCAGGGCGAGCCGTGGTGGTTTTGCCTGAACATCCGGCTGTCAGCGCCAGATTGGCAGCGAGCAGGGAAAGCAGGACCCATGACCAGCCTTGGCGTGCAGTCTGTCCCGTCATTGCGGTTCCCCTGTATCAAGAGGCGTGCTCAAGGTCGTGCCTATTCAGATTAGGCCTCTTTCAGGACATCCTCCACCTTCGGCTGGACCTGTCTCAATCAATAGAGTTATGTGTTTTTGGTATTACTGCTATCCGATTGGGTCTATTCATTAATTAATGCCTGGGCGGTAGTTTGCCTCTCTGCGATAACACGTCGAGAGCCACTCATGACCCGGGATTCCATCCGCAAGTACGCACATGCCGCCGTCAGGGCGGGCACGCTCTGTCTCACCCTGACCGGCGGGGCGCTCGTGGAAGCTGACGAGCGCAGCGAGCGCAGCCCGCTGATCATCAAGGATCAAGGAAGCCTGATTGCCGGCGGGGGACTGATCACCCAGCCGGGTCGCTTTGATCCTTACAAACCGCTGATGCCTGATGGCCAGACCTACCATGGCGACCATGTGTACGCGTTCTATCAGGTACCGGTCGATGCGCATCCGTTGCCCATCGTCATGTGGCATGGCGCAGGGCAATCGGCGAAGTCCTGGGAAACCACGGCCGATGGCCGCGAAGGCTTCCAGAACATCTTCCTGCGGCGCGGGTTCTCCACCTACCTGATTGACCAACCGCGCCGTGGCGATGCGGGGCGCAGCCTTGTGGAAACGACGATCAAGCCAGTGCCGGACGAGCAACTGTGGTTCAACCAGTTCCGCATCGGACAGTGGCCCGAAACCTTCGAGGGCAGTCAGTTCCCCCGTGGGCCGCAGGCGCTGGAGCAATTCTTCCGTTCTATGACACCCAATACCGGCCCTTATGACATTGAAGTCGCCTCCGATGGCGTATCCGCGCTGTTGGACAAGACCGGGCCCGCCATCCTGTTCACCCACTCTCAGGGCGGTGGACCCGGTTGGATGACCGCGATCAAGAGCCAACAGGTGCGGGGCATCGTCGCGTTCGAGCCGGGTAGCAGCTTCGTGTTTCCCGAAGGCGAGGTGCCGGCGCCGATTCCCAGCGCGTTCGACACGCTCTCGGCGCAGGTCGTATCGAAGGCGCAGTTCGAAGCGCTGACGCATATCCCCATCCTGATCATCTACGGCGACAACATCCCCGACAAGCCGGTTCGTTTACCGGCACAGGACAGCTGGCGTGCCCGGCTCGAGATGGCGCGACTGTGGCGTGACACCGTGAACCGCCATGGCGGCGACGTGCGGCTCATTCACTTGCCGGAGATCGGTATCAGGGGCAACAGCCACTTCCCGTTTTCGGACCTGAACAACGTCGAGATCGCGGACCTGGTTTCGCAGTTTCTCGCCGAGAAAAACCTCGATTGATACCGAGCAGGGCAATCGCTGCCGCACACCCTTGGAAACAGGAATTGTCAGGAGTATTCACATGATGCGAACCACGCTGAAGGCCACACTCATGGCCACCATGATCGGCATGTCCGGCGTTGACGCCGAGGCCGCGGACTACAAACACAATCCCTACACCTTGACCTACGCAGGCGCGCTGGTGAAGAACGAACCAGGCAAGGTCAACATCCATCCGGTCACCTACAGACTCAACGGCCTGGACATCGCCGCCAACGTCTACACCCCGGCCAATTATGACGCGGCGAAGAAATACCCGGCCGTCGTCGTGGCGCATCCCAATGGCGGGGTGAAGGAGCAGGTTGCCGGCCTGTATGCCCAGCGCCTGGCCGATCAGGGCTACATCACGATCACGGCGGATGCGGCGTATCAGGGGGCCAGCGGTGGCGAGCCGCGCAACATCGACAAGCCCGCGTACCGCATCGAGGACATCCATGGCATGGCGGACTTCATCGCCCGCTATCCGGGCGTCGATAACGCGCGACTGGGCTTGCTCGGTATCTGCGGCGGCGGGGGGTATTCGTTGAAGGCGGCGCAATCCGACAAACGCTTCCAGTCGATCGCGACCTTGAGCATGTTCAACTCCGGGCTGGTACGTCGCAATGGCTACCGGGACTCGCAACTGTCGACGATCCAGGAGCGCTTGCAGCAGGCTTCGGCCGCCCGCGCGCAGGAAGCGGCGGGCGGGGAGGTGCTCTACGTCGGCGATGTCAGGCTGACCGATGAACAGATCGCCAGGCTGCCGTTCGATCTGTATCGGCAGGGTTTCGAGTATTACGGCAAGACCCACGCCCATCCGAACTCGACCTTCCGCTACACCCAGAGCAGCCTGCTGGACCTGATGAGGTTCGATGCCACGGACCAGATCGAGCTGATCGACCAACCCTTGCTGATGATCGCCGGCAGCAAGGCCGACAGCCTGTACATGTCGGAGCAGGCGTTCGCCAAGGCCAGTGGGACCGGGGACAAGAAACTGTTCACGATCGATGGCGCGACCCATATCGAAACCTATTGGGTGCCTGAGTATGTGGACGTCGCCATTGGCCAGTTGAACGCGTTCTACGCCAGAACACTCTGACTTGAGGGATCCTTCATCATGAAAAACACGCTTTTTGGCATCGCGGTGTGCGCCGCGGCGCCTTTTGCCGGCGCAGCAGGGGCCGACAGTGTCAGTGAGCCCAGGGCCGCCCAGCAGATCAGTCGAGCAGGCAGCCAGGCTTCGGTCGCCGGCCCGGCGGATTATTTCACCGGACAGGTGCGCGTCGATCCGTTGTTTCCTGCCACGGGCGAGAATAATGCGTCCGGTGCCTACGTCACCTTCGAGCCTGGCGCGCGTTCGGCCTGGCACACCCATCCTGCCGGCCAGCGATTGGTAGTGACCTCCGGTATCGGCCTGACGCAAGAGTGGGGCAAGCCCGTGCAGGAAATCCATCCAGGCGATGTGATTGTCTGCCCGCCGGGCGTCAAGCACTGGCATGGTGCCGCTGCGACGAGCCGCATGACGCACCTGGCCGTGACCGGATCGGTAGAGGGCAAAAGCGTGCAATGGCTGGAGAAGGTCACCGATGCCCAGTACAGCGCCCAGCGTTCTGTTGCGCCGCAATCCTTGCCTGCTACGCAACCCGTTTCCGAGACATTGTCCGCCAGGCAGCAGGCCATCCCGCTGATTGCCGCCGCCATGGCCACGAGCAATATTCCCCGACTCAACGCGGCCCTTAACCAGGGGCTTGATGCGGGGCTGACGGTCAGCGAGGCGAAGGAAATACTGGTGCAGCTCTACGCCTACAGCGGTTTTCCGCGCAGCCTCAATGCCCTTGGCGAGTTGATGAACGTGGTCCAGGCACGCAAACAGCGGGGTATCGAGGATGTTGCGGGGCGCGAGCCCGGTCGCACCATTCCCGTCGGCGATGAGTTGCTGGCGGTTGGCAAGGCCAACCAGACGCGTATTGCCGGGGCGCCTGTCCAGGGGCCGCTGTTCGACTTCGTCCCTGTCATCAATCAGTACCTGCAAACGCATCTGTTCGGCGACATTTTCGAGCGCGACAACCTTGACTGGCAAAGTCGGGAGCTGGCGACCGTCGCGGCGCTGGCCGCCACGCCGGGCGTAGAGTCACAACTGCGTTCGCACATGGCCGCCAGCCTGCGGGTCGGCCTGACTGTCGGGCAATTGCGTCAGTTGACCCGGCTACTGGCCGACCAGGGGGATGCCGAAGCAGCCAAGCGGGCCGCCGAGGCGCTGGACATCACCCAGGCCAATCAGCCCGGATAGCGCAAGGCTTCGCGCAGCAGGGTAAAGGCCGGCGAGCTCTGCCGCCGGCTCGGGTAATAGAGGTGGTAGCCAGAGAATGGCTCGCACCAGTCCGTGAGCACGCGGATCAACCGGCCCTGTGCGACATGCTCCTGCACCAGGTCTTCCGGCATGTAGGCCAGGCCCAACCCCTGCAGGGCGGCCTGCAGGCGCATGGCAATGTTGTTGAACACCAGTTGGCCCTCGACGCGGACGTTCACTGGCTGGCCATTCTTCTCGAATTCCCACGAATACAGCCCACCGTGAGTCGGCATGCGCAAGGTGATGCAATTGTGCTGCATCAGATCAATCGGGACGACGGGCTTTGAGTATCGGGTGAAATACGCCGGGGAGCCGACCACCGCCATGCGCATGTCGGGGCCGATGCGCATGGCGATCATGTCCTTGGCGACCTGCTCACCCAACCGCACGCCAGCGTCGAAGCCTTCGGCCACTATGTCGGTAAAGCCGTAGTCGACGATGATTTCGATGTTGAGGTCAGGATAGTCCGGCAGCAATTTGGCCAGTACGGGGTGCAGAACCGTGATCGCTGCATGCTCGCCGGCCGTGATCCGCAATTTGCCCGCCGGCTTGTCGCGGAACGCGCTGAGCAGGGCCAGTTCGTTGTCGATCTCTTCGAACCTGGGGGCAATCACCCGCAGCAGATGCTCGCCGGCTTCAGTCGGCGAAACGCTGCGCGTGGTGCGAGACAGCAACCGGACACCCAGTCGATCCTCCAGCTGGCGCATGGCGCGGCTCAAGGCCGGCTGCGACATACCCAGCCTGGCGGCGGCACGGGTGAAACTGCGCTCCTGTGCCACGGCCGAGAAGATCGCCAGTTGGTCGTAGCTTTCGACGGTCATTGATTCGCACCTGTTATGAACCGGTTGCGATTATGCCATCTGAAGTGAGTAATGGCCCCAAGTAACCAAGGGCTCATACCCCTGACGTTCGACCTCTCGAGGGGGGCGAGCACCGCGAGGCGAGCTAACGCTCAACCTCGTTGTCTGGTGGTGCACACGTTCCCCTGTAGGAGCTGCCGAAGGCTGCGATCTTTTGATCTTGATCTTCAGCAATCTTCAGATCGCAAAAGCAAGATCAAAAGATCGCAGCCTTCGGCAGCTCCTACAGATCCCCCGGGATTCCGTGAAGAACCCAAAAAATGCCCCGGGGATTTCTGCTCGAAAAACCATTTTTCGATCCCCTGGCTCCAGAAAATCGACAAGTTCCATCCTCAAGCCGTTGCCTCCTGCACCGAGCCTTGTTGGACGAAGCGGTCAATCAACCATCGCGCGGCCGGCCCCGGTGGCAGATCCGTGCGGTAGATGACGTCGAAGGAATATTGGCCGCTTTTGTATTCCGGAATGTTCAGTTGCACCAGTCGGCCGCTCTCCAGATCTTCCTGGACCATCGGGGCCGGCATGTTGCCCCAGCCGATGCCTTCACGCAGCAGCATGTGCTTGGCGCCCAGGTCCGCCAGCCGCCAGGTGCGGTTACTGAGCACGGCGAAATCCTTGTCCTTGGTCAGCAGCGAACGGTCGGACAGCACCAGTTGCGTGAACTCTCGCCCGGCGCCCGGAACATTCGAGTCGCTCGATGCCAGTGGATGATTGGGGGCGGCCACCGGAATCAACTCGACACTGCCGACGCCAATTCTTTCGATACCGTCGATGCCTTCATTCATGGGCCCACTGACGCCGATGATCGCGCCACGGTTGATCACCAGCTCAGTGACGGCGCCGAGTGCTTCCATATGCAAGTGCAGGGCAACGGTCGGGAACGCTTCGCGAAAGGATTTGAGCGCGTCCACCACGCGCTCGGGGGGAAGCATCACATCGAGTACCACGTGAACCTCGGCTTCGAGCCCCTGGAGCAGGCCCTTCACTTTGGCGCGCAATCCATGAACACCGTTGGCGATGGTCCGGGCTTCGGCCAGCACGGTGCGGCCGGCATCGGTGAGCTGGGGTTTGCGGGTGGTCTGACGGTCAAACAGCGACACGCCGAGCTGCATTTCCAGGTTGGCGATCGAGTAACTGATGACCGAGGTGGCCCGGTGCAGTTTTCTGGCGGCCGCGGCAAAACTGCCGACTTCCACGACCGTCAGGAACACGCGCAGTTGGTCCAGTGTCGGTGTTCCGGGATCAGAGATCATGCCGATTTCCTCGAACGTAATGGCCAATATTATCCCGGTATTGCTGAAAGCTTCATCAGTCTAGATTGCCTGTCCGGCTTGCGGATTCCATCCGACCCACAGGGAGACTGAAATGAAGACAATAGAAAACTGGAAGGCAGCGTTGTGTGTTGTTGCCCTGGTGTGTGTCAGTACATTGGCCAGCGGCGGACAGTCCAGCCGCTACAAGCAGGATGTCGAACTCTGGTACACCGCGTTCGACCAGAACGATCCCGGCCTTATCGACCGCATTTTGAGCAAGGACTGGGTAGACATCCCCGCCGGCGCGAACCAGGCGCCAGGTCCAGAGGGGGCCAAAGCGGTATTGCACCATCTGCACAGCACCTTCTCGGATTTCAGCATCAAGATAGAAGAGGTGTTGCAGGACGGTGACAAGGTCATCGTGCGCTCGCGCATTTCCGGCATTCAAAGTGGAGTCTTTGTCGGTGTGGCGCCCACCGGTCAACGTATCGACATCATGGCCACCGATATCCATGAATTCAAAAACGGCAAAATCGTTCGTACCTGGCACATGGAAGACTGGATGACCGGGTTGCATCAGCTCGGCGTGCTGAAAAACTGAAACCCCAGGCAGATAAGCGCAAAGCCCCGACAGGGTGAGCAAGGCTCCTAAAGAGTGGCGGATCGCAATCGGCGAAGGTTGAGTCGTCGAAAGCGACAACCCGCATACGTTCAGGCGTATGCGCAGCGGCTGGAATGGTTCAGCTGCTCTCTTGCCAGGAGAAACGAGATGACTGATTTTATTGCTACCCCCAACGAGATCGCCGGGAAAGTCGTGATTGTCACGGGCGCCGCCAGCGGTATCGGCCGTGCCATCGCCGAGCTGTTCCATGCCCGTGGCGCCAAGGTCGTTGCCGAAGACATCAACCCTGAAGTGAACGCCCTCGAGCGCCCTGGATTGGTGCCCCTGGTCGCGGATATCACGCTCGATGGCTCGGCGGAAAAAGCGGTTGCCCTGGCCGTTCAGCACTTCGGCAAGCTCGATGTGCTGGTCAACAACGCGGGACGGATCATCTACAAGCCTCTGGTCGAGATGACGCGCGAGGACTGGAGCTGGCAGATGGAGACCAACGTGACGGGCGCGTTCCTCCATTCCCGTGAAGCGGCGAAGGAAATGATGAAGCGCAAGTCAGGTGCCATCGTCAACATCGCGTCCTATGCCTCTTACTTCGCGTTCCCGGGCATCGCGGCCTACACCGCATCGAAAGGGGCACTGGCGCAACTGACCCGAACCCAGGCCCTGGAAGCGATAGAGCACGGTATTCGGGTCAATGCGATTGGCGTGGGCGACGTGGTCACCAATCTGCTCAATCACTTCATGGAAGACGGCCCGGGCTTCCTGCAAGAGCACGGCAAGTCGGCTCCGATCGGCCGTGCCGCTTCGCCCGATGAAATTGCCGAGATCGTGGCGTTCCTGGCCTCCGAGCGCGCCAGTTTCATTGTCGGCTCGGTCGTCATGGCCGATGGCGGCATGAGCATTCCCGTGGGCAGTTGAGTGGCCGGTTGTAGTTGCGGCATGGCGAGCGTCGTGCCGCGTTTTCATTTGCGGTAATGACTGGGCAGGACGCCGACCTCCCGTTTGAATGCCTGGGAAAAATGGCTGGCGCTGCTGTACCCGACCTCAAGTCCGGCATCGATGATGCTCATGTCGGTTTCAATCAGCAGTTGCCTGGCCTTGGTCATTCTCAGCCTGATGAAGTAGCGCGAGGGTGAAAGCCCCGTGGCGCGTTTGAACAGGCGGCTGAAGTGGTACTCGCTCATCCCGGCTGCGGCGGCCAGATCCCCCAGGCAAAACGTCTCAGCCAGCGACTTCTCCATCGCACTCACCACACGCCTGAGCTTGAAGGCCGGCAGGGCGTTGCGCTGAACGATGTTATCGGCTTGCGCATCCAGATAGTGGCGCGCCAGGTGCACGGCGATGCACTGGGCGATGCCTTGCATCAGCAGTGGGCTGGTTTCTCCCTGGGTGGTCAGTTCAACTCTGAACTGTTCGAACAGCACCGACAGCGCTGCATCTCGACCACCGGATATCTCACGCAGACAAATCGAACCAGTGACGTGTTTGCGGGTTTCCTGGACTGCACGTTCAAGCAGGGGCAGGCCGAGGTAAATGTGCATCACCACAAAGGGCTCCGCACTGGTCACTTGCCAGCGCATTTCGTAGGGCACGGCGCTGGTGGTGAGGAAAAAATCCCCCTTTGTCACTTCACTCGCCCGCCACGCTTCGCCAGCCTCCCGTTCCTCGATGGTGGCGCTCCCGGAAAGTACCCAGACAATCAGCGGCTCAGCCACGGCAGGAACGATAACGCTTTGCTCGATCCGCTCGCGGGTAAAGATCTGCACCAGCACATCGTTGGAAAAAACTTCGTCGGAGGCGGCCAGGCGCTGACCGCGAATGTGGGCTTCCAGGCCTGTTGCAGACGTTCGCTCAGCGGTTTGCACGATTGAGCTCCCTTTCGATGGGGGTGATTCGCTTGTCTATTTTATCGAATCTAATGATCTAAATTAGTCGGCTATTCAGATGAGCTGTCCAGGAGCAACATTTCCTCAACAGGGCGGTTCATGTCGAATCGCACCCCATTGAAGGAAATGCCTCATGACGACTTCCGCAAACATCGCTCATTCCGCCACCGCTGAACAGAGCCGCTCCGATGTCACCCAAGCCACGGCCTCGTTGATCGGCCGCGTACTGCTCAGCGCAATCTTCATCCTCTCCGGTTTTTCGAAACTGGCCGCTCCGGCCATGATGGTCGGCTACATCAGCTCTGTGGGTCTTCCGCTTCCACAACTGGCGCTGGCGCTGGCGATCATCGTTGAAGTCGGTGGTGGCCTGGCACTGATCGCCGGTTACCGCACCCGCACCGTTGCCGCTGTGCTGGCTGTGTTCAGTGTGTTTACCGCACTGGCTTTCCATAACGCCCTGGGCGATCAAAACCAGTTCATCCACTTCTTCAAGAACATCGCAATGGCGGGTGGCCTGTTGCAGGTCGTGGCCTTCGGTGCCGGTCGTTTCAGCCTCGACGCCCGCCGTCGTTGATACCCCCGCGCTGCGAAGGCCAGCCCCTCGCAGCGCAATGTTCTTCTCCCTTCTTTTTCGATAGTCGAGGCCTCCATGAAAGCCATACGCGTGTACGAATACGGCAGCCCTGAAGTTTTACGTCTGGAAGACATTGCCGACCCGGTGGCCGGTGTCGGTGAAGTGCTGATCGATGTCGCCGGAGCCGGGGTGAACCCGATTGACTGGAAGATCCTCTCCGGTGCCATGAAAGCGTTCATCCCTTTGCCGCTGCCCTTTACCCCGGGGGTTGAAGTGGCCGGTACCGTGATCGCGCTGGGGCAGGGCGTCACTGAGTTCAGCCTCGGCGATGAAGTGTTTGGCTTCATCAACATCGTCGGAGGTTATGCGACCAAAGCTGTCGCCCAGGTTGCAAAACTGGCGCTGAAACCCACATCACTCAGTGCCTTGCAGGCCAGCGCTGTCCCCGCAACAGCCCTGACGGCCTGGCAGGCCCTGACCGAACACGCGGGTGTGCAACGTCGGCAGAAAGTGTTGATCCATGCCGCGGCCGGTGGTGTGGGCAGCATGGCCGTGCAGATTGCCAAGTACCTGGGCGCCGAAGTCTACGCAACGGCCTCCGCGCATAATCACGCTTACCTGAAAGACCTCGGCGCGGATTACACCATCGACTACAGGACCCAGGCATTCGAAGAGCTGGTGTCCGGTGTCGATGTGGTACTGGACCTGGTGGGCGGCGACACACAGACCCGTTCCTTTGCGGTGCTGAAAAAACACGGCGTGCTGGTATCGCCCGTGAGCCTGCCGAACATGTCGCTGGCCAACGACTACGGTGTGACCCCCGCCAACTTTGCCACCCGCTCCGATGGCCGGCAGCTTTCGCTGATTGCCGAACTGTTCGACAAGGGACACCTCTCCGTCGACGTCGAGGCATTCCCGTTGAGTGAGGCGAAAGTGGCGATCGAGAAAAGCATGGGCCGGCATTTACAGGGCAGGCTTGTCCTGGACGCAACGAAGTAAGGTGTTCCCCGACAGGATCAGGCAAGTTGTCAGAAGGATCTGACTAACTGGCCGACCACCGTTATCCCTAATCTGGACTGGCAGCGAGACACCGCTCTCGCGTCACCAGACACTCAAGTGAGGGATTAGGGTCATGTCGAACATCTCGAAAAAAGTCGTTCTGATCACGGGCGCGAGCAGTGGCATAGGCGAGGCGACAGCGCGCCTGTTAGCCAGCAAGGGGGCGCATGTCGTGCTCGGGGCACGTCGTACCGAGCGCCTCGAAATACTCTGTGGCGAGATCAACGCGAGCGGTGGAGTCGCTCACTTCCAGGCCTTGGATGTCACCCGCCGAGACGACGTACAAGCGTTCGTGGACTTTGCGTTGAAGCTGCATGGTCGGGTCGATGTGATCGTCAACAATGCCGGGGTGATGCCGCTGTCGAAACTCGAGGCGCTCAAAGTCTCCGAGTGGGACCAGATGATCGACGTCAATATTCGCGGGGTCTTGCACGGTATCGCGGCCGGTTTGCCGCTGATGCAAAAACAGCAATCAGGCCAGTTCATCAATATCGCCTCGATCGGTGCCTACACCGTCAGCCCGACGGCGGCGGTCTACTGTGCGACCAAGTTTGCCGTGCGCGCCATCTCGGAAGGGTTGCGCCAGGAGGTCGGCGGGGACATTCGTGTCACGGTGATTTCCCCAGGGGTTACCGAGTCCGAATTGGCCGAGAGCATTTCCGATGAAGGCGGACGGGCCGAGATGCGCGAGTTCCGCAAGATCGCCATCCCTGCCATGGCGGTTGCTCGTGCGATCGCTTACGCCATTGAACAACCTGCCGATGTGGACGTCAGTGAGCTGATTGTCCGCCCGACCGCCAGCGCGTTCTGAACGGAGGACCTGAACATGACGAGGAAAAAATCCGCTGATCAGGATAAGTACGTCGGTCTGTGGGTCACGGCAGACGGGCTCATCCGCCATGAGCTGTTACCGGGTGGCCGGTACGATGAAGCCCGGGGCCGCAAGACGAGTGCCTATCAGGGCCAGTATTGGCTGGAGGGTGACCACATCGAGTACGTCGATGACACCGGCTTCACGGCTGACGGGGAGTTCCGCGACGGGATCCTGTATCACGCGGGCATGATTCTTTATCGCCAGATGTAGACACCTGACGCCGCAGTGGCGGGTGCTCATTCGACATGGCGTGAGCACCGCCGCCATCCGTCATCGCGCATTGCGCCCGTTATGCGTGTACCGACCTCACCACTCGCCTCACATGGCTCAACAGGTGATCGACATCCTCGGCGGTGGTGGC
Organism: Pseudomonas sp. GW821-FHT07G06; assembly: GCF_058986625.1. NCBI lineage: Bacteria > Pseudomonadati > Pseudomonadota > Gammaproteobacteria > Pseudomonadales > Pseudomonadaceae > Pseudomonas > Pseudomonas sp. GW821-FHT07G06. Next base: position 111,525 of record NZ_JBYSVW010000017.1, on the reverse strand, counting down.
GAACGAGGTGACAAAACGCACGATGTTGGGGCCCCAGCGATCATGGTAGAAGACGAACCCGGCCTTCAACAGTGCATCGATCACGGCAGAGTCCAGCCGACAGAACAGGATATTCGCCTCGGTGCCGCCCAGCACTTCAACGCCGTTCAGCCCGGCAAGCCCCTGCGCCAGGCGCTGGGCGGCATCGTTGGCTTGGCGGGCATTGCGCAGCCAGAGATCATCGGTCAGGTACGCATCGATCTGCGCCGAAAGAAAACGCATTTTGGAGAAGAGATGACCTGCGCGCTTGCGACGGTAGTTCAACTCGGTCGCGAGTGATGAGTTGAACAGGATGATGGCTTCCGCTGCCAGCACGCCATTCTTGGTGGCGCCAAACGACAGGGCATCCACGCCGGCCTTCCAGGTCATCTCTGCCGCCGAGCATCCCAAGGACACCAGGGCGTTGGCGAATCGGGACCCATCCATATGAAACCCGAGGGAGGCTGACTTGCAGACCTCACCGATGGCCTTGATGTCGTCCAGGGTGTAGAGGCTGCCGACTTCGGTGGCCTGGGTGATGCTGACGCAGGCGGGCTGGGTCGTGTGCACGTCACCCAGTTTTTCGCGGGTGCGCTCACGCAGTCGGTTGATGTCCAGCTTGGCCGAGGGGCCGTCGATGGTCATCAGCTTCGCGCCGTTGGAGAAGAACTCGGGCGCGCCACATTCGTCGTTGTTGATGTGACTGGCGGGATGGCAATAGATATTGCCCCAGGGTGGTGTCATCGCGCTCAGGCACAGGCCGTTGGCGGCGGTGCCGGTGGGCACGAGAAGGACCTCCACGTCGCGCTCGAAGATCTCGCTGAATTTGCGCTGGACCTGCGCCGTCAACTCGTCGCTGCCATAGGGGCCCGCCTGGCCCGTGCTGTGCCTCACGAGGGCGTGTGCCACCTCCGGCGATGCGCCGGCGATGTTGTCACTTGAAAAACCCAGGGCGGGCGGTCTGTTAGTTTCACCGTTCATCATCGAATTCTCGGCTGCGCAGGCGAAGGTGTTTCGCCTGGATTGGCGCATCCTAAGGAGAGGGACGGTTGTCGCGCTTGTAAAAAATTGACGCTGGCCTGTGCGACACCCTAAGTCCTGTAGCGCGAGGGTGCGACGCCGAATGCCTGGCGAAAGGCGCGGTTGAAATGGCTCTGATCGTAAAAGCCGACGGCGTGGGCGACATCGACGATCGGTTGGCCGCTGCGCGATAGCAGGCCACATGCCCGTTCAAGACGCAGCCGAAGCAGCCACGCGTGTGGCGTCATGCCGATGGTCCGCTTGAACTGCTTGAGGAACGGGAATCGGCCCAGACCGCACAGTCCGGCAAGATCATCGAGCGTGATGCGCTGATCGATGTGGCTGAAACAATAGTCCCTGACGCGCGACCATTGCAGGGCCGAGAGCGATCCGGGAATGCTTTCGGGCGTGATTGCCCGTGACTGGCGCAACAGGTGTTCAAGCAGGGTGATCCATTGTGTCTGCACCGCGAGGCTGCCAAGTCCAACGGCCTGCTGCATCGCTTCGTGCAGACCGCGCAGGTTGCCGACAAGCCGCGGGTCTTCGAGCAACACACTGCTCAACTCAAGCTCTCTCGGTTGACCGCTGATCTCCTCGGTCATGTCCGCGATCAGTGCCTGCGACAGACGGAACGTCTTGAGCGTATAGGCGCCGCCGCCTTCGGACGCACCATCGTGAATTTCACCCGGCGGCATCAGGGCAATACGGCCCGGCCCCAAAAGAAACGACTCGCCTTTCGAACGATGACGCTGGATGCCTTCGGTGACAAAGCCGATGTGGAAATCGAGGTGGTAATGGCTATCGAAGCCGACATCCGCAAAACGTGCGGAACCCAAGACCAGGCCTGGTACTTCGGACACGTGATGGTACTTGGCATGCTCAGTCATGGGACCCGTTCAACAATCGGCGAGGAGGGCAGGGGTGCCCAAAGTTTAGGTGCTCACGCGGTTCAGATCCATGGGGTGCCAGTAACGGGGGTTACTAAGGCACCTGCAGTGAGTCTGCCGTATTCATCTTCCGGATCACCAGCCCGATGAATGCCGATACCGCCAAAGGCAGCTGCCGGCGGCTCGGATACAGCACGTTCAGGCCATAGCCTTTGGGTTGGTATTGCGGCAGTACCGGGATCAGCGCGCCGGTCTCTACCTCTAGCCTGGCCATCACGGGCGGCAGCAGCGCGATGCCGAGCCCGGCCACGGCGGCCTTGCGCAATGCCTGTGCGGTATTGCCGCTGAAGCGCCCGGCAACCTGTACTTCTTCCTCGCCATCGGGACCGACCAGGCGCCAGGTAGCGTGACCGCCCGGCTGCGCGGAGATCACACAGTCGTGGTCCGCCAGGTCCTGCAAGGTGCGGGGGGCGCCACGCGCCGCGATGTAGGCCGGGCTGGCCACCATGCCGACGCTGCGCGGATCAAGAATCTGCCGGCCGACAAAGCCGGAATCGCGCAAGGGGCCGCCGCGAAAGGCGACGTCGATCTGTTCTGCGATCAGGTCGGCCTTCGCGTCGCTGAGCACGAAATCGAGCCGCACGCGCGGGTGCTCGGCCAGAAACCCGCTCACCCACTCCATCTGGAAAAAGTCGAAAAAGTCGGCGGGAGCCGCCACGCGCACCAGCCCGCTGGGCTCGTTGCTGCCGGTCATCAGCGCTTGTCCGGCTTCGAGCAGACCATCGACGGCTCCCACGCAACGCTCGTGAAAGCCTTGGCCGGCACTGGTGAGCGTGAGCTTGCGGGTGGACCGTTGCAGCAGCCGCGTGCCGAGGTGCGCTTCGAGCTGCTGGATGCGGCGACTCAGGGTATTGGGCGGCATGCCCAGCCGGCGCGCCGCCTCGGCAAAGCTGCCGCAGCGGACCACCTGGACAAACATCGCGATGTCATTGAGGTCGAGCATGGCCGGTCATTCCTGACATGGGTGGACGAGTGCAATCCAATTGTACCGGCTAATCAAGTAATCGACCTCGCTCTATTGTCTGGGGTATCGGGCCGCGAGGCCTCCTGCTTAGAGTGATCCAGATGAACGTTCAGCCACAGCCTTACAACGCGGTTGCTCCGGGCACTGCGCGTGAAACCGACTCTTATCGGGCAATCAGCTACCGCACCACAGGCAGCGGGCATGGCGCCATCGTCCGGTTGATGAGCCCCGGTGATCTCGGCCACCTGATCAAGCCCTTTGTGTTCCTTGACCTGTTCGAAGGTGAGAGCTCGTTCATCAACGGCATGCCCATGCACCCGCACTCGGGCATCGCCACTGTCACCGTCATCACCGAAGGCAACTTGCGCTTCGAGGATGCGGATTCGGGCAAGGGCATGATCGATTACGGTGGTGTCGAGTGGATGCGGGCCGGAGGCGGGGTCTGGCACGGCAAGGAAATGTCGATGGGGACATCGAAACGGATCCAGGGCTTTCAATTGTGGGTGGCACTGCCGCCGGCGTTGGAAAACGCCAGTGTCGATAGCCAGTACCTGGAGTCCAGCGCGATGCCCGAAGTGGGGCCGGCGCGGGTGATTCTCGGCACCTATCAGGGCGTTCAGAGTCCGGTCCGCGCTCCCGCCGGCATGAATTATCTGCTGGTCACGCTGCGTGCCGGGGAATCCTGGAGTTATGTGCCGCCCGATGGTCATGAGTCGTTGTGGTTGAGCGTCAGCCGCGGAGCCCTTGGCGCGCCCGGGGTGGTCATGGCTGGAGAAATGGTGATCTTCGAACCCGGTAGCGGTGCCGTCACGCTCAAGGCCATGCACAAGGATACGGTCTTCGTGATCGGCTCGGCGTTACCCCATCCCCATGAACTGGCACTGGGGAACTACTCGGTGCATACCAACCCGCAAGCCTTGCGGGCGGGGGAGGCGAAAATCGCCGAGATTGGCGCCCGGTTGCGTGAGTATCTGAAAAAGCCCGACGGCTCAGGCAGCGTGCCGGTTTTCAAATAAACCTGACGTGTGCCTGGCCGTACGAGAAGCGAAGGGGCGGTCGCTAAAGACCACTGAACAGGCTGATGATCACGGCATTGACCAGGTCAATGAAAAAACCACACACCAGTGGCACGATCAGGAAGGCCTGGTGCGCCGCGCCGTACTTCTGTGTCACGGTCGACATGTTGACGATGGCTGTCGCCGTGGAACCGAGGGCGATCCCGCCGAATCCGGAAGCGATCACGCTGGCTTCGTAATCGCGCCCCATGAAGCGGAAGACCACAAAATACGTATAGGCGACCGTCAGCAGAATTTGCAGGGTCAACGCACACAGAATGAACAACAGCGCGCCGCTGAGCTGCCATAGCTGGAGCCCCATCAGGGCCATGGTCAAAAACATGCCCAGGCAGATATCGGAGATCAGCGACAGACCCAGGCTGGCGCCGCTCCAGCTTTTCAGGCGTTGATCACCCACAAAGGCCAGCACAAGGTGGTGAATGACGATGCCCGCGAACAGGCAGCTGACAAATTTGGGCAGGGTGACGCCGGCATCGACCAGCAACAGGTTGAGTCCATAGCCGAGCATCAGGGTCAGGTTGAGCCACATCCACGCCCAGAGCACGTCGTAGTAGTCCAGTGCCTTGCTCGGTTGTTGCTCGAGAATGCCGACTTCCAGCTCCGCGTCCCTGGACGGCGTCAGCCGATAACGACTTATCAGTCGGTTGGCGATAGGGCCGCCGATGACGCAAGCGGCAATCAGGCCGACGGTGTTGCTGGCGATGCCCAGTTCATGGGCGTTACTGATTCCCAGTTTCTCGACGAAAAGCGGTGCCCAGGCCAGAGTGGTGCCCACTCCGCCCGTGAGGGAGATGGAACCCACCATCAGGCCCGCCTTGGGATCAAGTCCAAACGCCTGGGCCACACCCATACCCAACGAGTTCTGCAGGAGAATGAACACAGCGGCGAGTAACAGCAGGATCAGCAGCGGGCGTCCACCCTTGAGCAGTTGGCGCATGTCCGATTTCAAGCCAATGCCGGCGAAGAAATAGAGCAGCAGGGTGTCGCGAACCTGCAGATCGAATTCGACCTGGATATTCAGGCCGAAGTAGAGCAAGGACGTCACCGCCGCACAGACGAAGCCGCCGACGACCGATTCGGGGATGCAGTATTGACGGAGAAAGGCGTTGTGCTGGACGAGGGTTTTGCCGAGGAAAAGCAGGAGGATGGCAAGGGTAAAACTCACGAGGCCGTGAACCTGGAAGAGCTGTGAAGTCATTTAAGGCCTACCTAAAAACTGATCAATCATTATCAGGATTCGATCATTCAATGTTTAGACCTGGATCAATGAATGGTCGATACAGCCACTGCCAGCCTTGCTCGTCCAGAAAGTCCAATCATCAGCTACGTCTGTGCGCCAGCAGTGAGGACAGCCTAGCCTGAATGGGAAAACCCACCAGTATTGGCATAGGCCGCCATCACGCTCCCGATAGCCAGTCAAACGGCTGAGTCTAGCGCTTGATCAGGGAAATCTTCGTTCCCTCGATACTGACCCCCGCCATCAACCCTTGCTGGTCGAAGATGAACGCGTAGGCGTCGTCCTTCAGCGTCGAGCTGGACAGGTTCTTCGCCACCCCTTCATCAACCACGACAACCGTTGGTCCCACACCGATTTCCCAGCCCTTGGTTTCGGCGACATATTTCACGGCTTTATCGGTCATCAGGAAAACTGCATAGCCGTACGACTGGGCGCCGGCCTGCAGCCCCCATGAACCGCTGACGGAGTTGTAGTAATTCTCGACTGTGCTGCCTTTCATCAGGACCCCTTCGCCGTAGCTACCACCGAACACAAGGCCCGCCTTGATGATTTTCGGGAAAACCAGCACCGCTTTGGCTTCGTGCGAGATTTTTTCGGCAAAAGGATGGGCCTTGTAAAGCAATTGCAAGGCTTGTTTGGCATCGGCATTCAGATCCTCGGCGGTGGCCGCTCCTGCATTGTTGAGGAAACCGGTCGATGCCAATGTTGCAGTGGCGAGGAAGAACGAGAGGAAGAACCGCATTGATTGAGTCATTTGCATACTCCGCTGAGGGAGCATTGGATGAGAGCAGCGGTAGGCGCCTGCATTTGGCAGGAACTGAATCCGCTGAGGTTATCCGGCGCACCCTGAAATGTGTGAATTCAAGCATCGCTTTTGTATGAAGCAGGTTCTTGACCACCTGTCATTTGCGCTGCCATCAGATGTTGTGACCACTGCGTAATGGTGGTGTTCGTTCGGCCGGCCTTTCTTTGGGTATCTGTCGAGTAAAAAGGTGTGCGGTAGAACTTTTGTAAAAGTTCACGCAGGGGAAGCCTTTAGTATTGCCAAATGTTTCCTCCAGTCGCCGAAGGATGACAGCTTTTCAAACCCTCCTGACCTGGAACCCCCGAACCAGCCATGTGGCGACGTTGGAAGGTTGGCGAAGGCTCCAGAACACCCGTCTGCACTCGCGATAAACGGTAAGGCCCAAATGGCGCACTTGTGAGCCCTTGGGCTTGTCTAATTTTCCTCAACCCGCTGTAACGCAGTTAACGCTTACCATTTCCTTCAATGGAGGGTAGTACCATGGCTGTTATCAATGGGACTGAACAAGGCGACTTCATATTTGGCAACCCGGAGGCTGATCAGATCTTCGGCCTGGGTGGCGACGACTTTATCCTGGGTGACGGAGGCAACGACACGATAGAAGGTGGTGACGGCAACGATGAAATCGTTGGTGGTGACGGCGATGATCTCCTGCGCGGTGGCGCCGGACTCGACAGTCTCACGGGCAATGTCGGTGCCGATACCCTGACCGGGGGCGCGGATAATGATTCTTTCAACTGGTTCGTCGGCAGTGGCGCGGATTCCACTTCCCTGGCCCGCGACACAGTGACCGACTTCCAGGGGGCCGGCGTTGCCGGTGGTGACAACCTGCTTCTCTCCGCGAGCAACCGCCTGGTTTTCGAGGGGGCTCGCCCCACGGTGCCGACGCTGGGCGCTTCGCTCGGTTTCGGCGGCAACGGTTTTACCGAAGTGTTCTATGCCGTTGGCGCCGCCAGCACGTTGCTGTTCGCGGACTCCAACGACAATGGCGTGCTCGACGCCAGTGACTTCTCCGTACAGCTGACGGGACAGCACAACCTCACCAGAGCCGATTTCGGCACCACAGCCTTCGTCGTGCGTGGCACCGAGGGCAATGACGTGATCAACGGCACCCCGGACGCCGATACGATCCTGGCGCTCGGTGGCAACGACGTGGTCAACGCCGGCAACGGCAATGACATCGTCGACGGCGGCGCCGGCAACGACATCCTCAACGGTGGCGCGGGAATCGACCGGCTTACCGGGGGGCTGGGCAATGACATCCTCAACGGTGGCGATGACCGCGACCTCATCACGGGGGGCGACGGCAACGACATCATTGATGGTGGCGCGGGCAATGACACGACGCTTTCCGGCGGCAACGGCGTTGACATCGTCAATGGGGGTGCCGGCAACGATACCCTCGACGGCGATGCCGGCAACGACCAGTTGTTCGGCGGTGTCGGTAACGACGACTTCTTTGGCGGAGAGGGTAACGACCAGATCTTCGGCGAAGACGGCAACGACGAACTGTTCGGCGATGCCGGCAACGACCAGTTGTTCGGCGGCAATGGTGACGATGCGCTTGAAGGCGACGCCGGGGCAGACCAGTTGAACGGCGGTGCCGGCAATGACGAGTTCGAGTTCTTCCTCGGCTCGTTCAACCCGAGCTCGACCTTCGCGACCTTCGATACGGTCCAGGACTTCCAGGGCGCAGGTGTGGCCGGGGGCGATACGCTCGAGCTGAACGATGAGTTCGTATTTCGTGGTCAGGTCACGCTCAATCCACAGCTTGGCGCGGTACTGGTCGGCGGCGGCAACGGCATCACCGATCTGTTCTACACGGTCCGCCAGGGCAACACCTGGCTGATAGCGGACGACGATGACAACGGCCGGCTCGACAGCACCGACTTCACGGCGAACTTCCTCGGCGTCAAGAACTTCACGGTGGGCGACTTCGGTAACAATACCGAGTTCGTCACGGCGGGCACCGATGGCAACGACATCATCGTCGGCACCGATGGCGACGACAAGATCTTCGGCCTCGGCGGCAACGATAAGTTGTTCGGCCAGGCAGGGGAGGACCTGCTCGATGGCGGTACGGGTGACGACGTGCTCCTCAGCGGCACAGGCCTGGATAATCTGTTCGGCGGCGAGGGTAACGACACGCTCACCATCGAGGATTTCGGCAGTGCCTTCGGTGGAGCCGGCAACGACCTGGTGATCGGCAGCAGCGCCGAGTTCGCCTTCCAGACGACCCTTGAGGGCAATGAAGGCAACGACACTCTGCAATCGGGCAGCGCAGGCGCCTTCATGATTGGTGGCACGGGGGACGACCGGCTGGTGGGCAGCGCGGCGGATGACTTCATGGTCGGCAGCGCCCAGTTCGAACCCGGCCTCGATGCGGACAGGTTCCAGTTCGGCGCCCTCTGGGGAACGGACACCATCGCCGACTTCGAGGACGGCACTGACCTGATCGACCTGAGCACCAGCGGTCTGACCTTCGCCAACCTCACCATTGGAGAACAGTTCGGCGAGGCCATCATCAGCGTCACGGGCCAACCGGGGGTAGGAACCATCACCTTGAGCGGCGTGCCACAGGCCGCCATCACCGAGTCGGACTTCGCCTTTACCTGAGTGATCGACGCATGCTCACGCCTGGGGAGGGCGTGAGCATGCCTCAGGCCGGGCGTCGGGCTCCTTCAAGCGCCAGGGAGACATCATGACGGTCAAGCGCATGGACAACATCGGCATCGTTGTAGAAGACATCGACACTGCCATTGAGTTTTTCACCGAGCTGGGCCTTGAGCTCGAAGGGCGCGCCCCCATTGAGGGCGACTGGGCAGATGGCGTCACGGGATTGCCCGGCATGCGCGTCGAGATTGCCATGATGCGCACGCCGGACGGTCACAGCCGGCTCGAAATTTCCCGATTCCTCGCACCCCCCGTGGTCGCCGATCACCGCCGCGCCCCGGTGAACGCGCTCGGTTACCTGCGAGTCATGTTCACCGTGGAAGACATCGACGACACACTCGCCAGGCTCCACAAATATGGCGCAGAGCTCGTCGGCAAAGTGGTCCGGTACGAGGAGATGTATCGTCTGTGCTACATCCGGGGGCCCGAAGGCATTCTCATCGGACTTGCCCAGGAACTCGGGCAGCACGATTCTCGAAGCATGAGATAACTTGGGTGCCTTGCATATCGCTGATCTTAACGATGGAAGATCAGTATTAACCTGGTTGGCTTGTCGGTTTTATTATTGATTTTCCAATAGTTAAACAGTCGATTTTTGTGTTTGATGGAATTCGATGCTGCATAAAAAGCTAGCAGATATCGCATATTGACAGGTAGTCAAGCCAAAATTACCATCCGGCGCCATGAACTTTAAGGCAGCTAATCACGGGTATCTTGCATTTGCTCCGACACCCAGGTGGAAATGTATAGTCATGAGCCTGTTGTGTCTGCAGAGTTGCTGAATGCCGAGCCTGTCAGATTCAAACTAAATGTGCGTTAAGGCGAGCCAAAGTGAAAAAGTCACTCATCCTGTTGACCCTGCTTGCACCCCTTATCGCCATTGCTGGCGAACCTGATCATCTGGCCATTTGCAACAAGCTCAAGCCGGATATCACTCGTAGTTACGGCGTGCACAACTTGATGCTGGTGGATAACGGTAGTTCATATGTGGCGGGTGAAGGGGTTGTGCTCTGTGTATATGACGGTATTGTCCAGAAGTTCTACGCTGATAGTTCTGTCAGGGTTATGGCAACACTGAATATCGCCAACAATAAATACAACGTCCTGTTCTAATAGTGGGTTGTTACTCGCGAGCCAGAGGTTCTGATACATCTTCTGCTGGTTATTGAAATTATGCCCTTTCATCAGGCGCTCCAACCCGGCTTGTTGAATATTACGCTCTGCCCCTTGATCTGGTGAGTCCAATGGCTTTCGCATAAAACCTGGTGCGCGCGGCCAATGAGTTTTTTTATCAGGTAAAGGAGCGCAGAATGAGCAGCCCGGCGTTCGAATGAAGTGCCGCTGGCGGGGCTGGCGTGTAGTCATCTCGAGCACCAGGGGTAGGGACTCTCTCGGCGATGATGAGCGCTTGCTGACGACGGCAAGGGCTGGAGACGCGCTTTGAAACCATTCCCGCTCAGACCTGGCGCCTCAACTCTGGACATGTTTCTTCAAGCGTGTCTGCCACGTCGTGACGCTGTTCCGCCAACCTTGACGGAAAGAGCGGTCCTCCCCGGCATCCCCAATGCTCGCTACAGGCTGGACCACGACCTGACGCCTTTCATTGAGGATGCGGTTCAGTCCAACAAGCGTGAGAGCGAGGAGCTTGCCAAGGCCGGGAAGCCGAACCATATCCTTCCGCTGGCCAATATGCTGGCGGTTTCCGGTGGCGGCGATGCGGGCGCCTTCGCAGCGGGACTGATTGCGGGATGGACGACGCATGGGACGCGCCCCCAGTTCAAGGTCGTCACCGGCATTAGCGCGGGTGCCCTGGTCGCCCCGTTCGCTTACCTGGGGTCCGATTACGACAGCGTGATTCGGTATGTCTCCAACGCAATCGGTCCCAAAGACATTTTTCATTCGCGAAACGTATTAACCCGTTTTGCCAGCGACGGTATAGCGGACAGCAAGCCACTGTCGCGGCTCATCGCAAAATACGTCACTGCACAGACTCTTGAGGCCATTGCGACGGAGTACGCCAAAGGACGAATCCTGCTGATCGGCACAACAGACCTCGATTCGGGACGGCCCGTCACCTGGAACATGGGTGCGATTGCCGCAAGCCAGGCACCGGGAGCGCTCGACCTCTTTCGCAACATCATGCTCGCGTCAATGAGCATTCCCGGTGCAGTCTCACCCGTCATGATTGATGTGGACGTTGACGGCAAACAGTTCCAGGAAATGCACGTGGACGGAGGGGTCATCACCCAAGTGTTTCTTTACCCGCCCAGCACCGTGATGGCGCTGAGCAAATCCACCGGAGCACCGCTGCGATTCGACCGTCATTTCTATGTCATTCGTAACGGGACACTGGAGCCGCAGTGGTCCGGGACCAAGCGCCGTACATTGAGCATCGGCGGTCGAGCCATCAGTGCCTTGATTCAAACCCAGGGAATCAGCGACCTGGAGCGTATCTACCGTATGGCGCAACAGGATGGGGCGGATTTCAACCTTGCGTACATTGGCTCCGACTTCACCTTTGCGCACAATCGGAAATTCGATGGCGAGTACATGAAGCGTTTATTCGATTACGCCTTTCAACTCAGCGCGAAGGGCTATCCGTGGCATAAATTGCCGTACCTGGAAAACGCTAAACGGTAAAACAACCGCTGAAGAGAGGCTGGAGCAACTGCGTCGGTCGGGAGTGTTGGCTTGCGGAGCAGGAGGAGGGAGGCAACAACAGTAAATGCCCGCTTCGAAGAGCGGGCTTTTCATCTAACAAAATAAGCAGACACCAGGGAGGGGAGCTGCCAAGGAAACAAGCGCAGCCCAGACCTACAGCTGACGAGCGATCAGGTCCTTCATGACTTCATTGGCGCCGCCATAGATCTTTTGTACGCGCGAATCGACAAACATCCGGGCGATAGGGTATTCGTCCATATACCCGTAACCACCGAACAGTTGCAGCAGTTCGTCGGTGACCTTGCACTGCATGTCGCTGCACCACAACTTGGCCATGTAGGCGGCCTGAGGATCGAGCTTGCCGTCGAGCAAGCGCTGGGTACAGTCGTTGACGAATGTGCGGGCGATGTGGGTGATGGTGGCACACTCGGCCAGCTTGAACTTGGTGTTCTGCAGGTCGAACAGTTTCTGGCCGAACATCCGGCGTTCCTTGGCGTAGTCTGTGGCTAGCTCCAGCGCACGCTCCATGACCGCCACGGCGGGCACAGCCAGCAACATGCGTTCATAGCAAAGTTGGCTCATCAGCTGGATAAACCCGTTGCCTTCGACCGGGCCGAGCAGATTGGCGACCGGTACGCGCACGCTGTCGAAAAACATTTCGCATGTGTCCGAACCATGCAGGCCGATCTTTTTCAGCTTGTTGACGCTATAGCCCTTGAGATTCCCGGTCTCGATCACCACCAGTGAAATACCCTTGGCGCCATCGTCGGAAGTGCGCACGGCGATCACCACCAGGTTGCCGCTGTAGCCGTTGGTGATGAAGGTCTTGGAACCATCGATCACGTACTCGTCACCATCACGGCGGGCGCGTGTGCGCAGGGTCTTGAGGTCGGAGCCGCAATCGGGTTCGGTCATGGCGATGGCGGCGAAGAGCTCGCCGCTGGCCAGGCGGGGAATCCATTTTTGCTTCTGCTCTTCGGTACCGTAGTCGAGGATGTAGTGGGTGGCGATGGAGTGCACCGCAGTACTGGGCGGCATTCCGGCGCGAGCCAGTTCATCCAGGGCGACCAGTTGATAGGACAGCGGCGCGCCGGCACCGCCGTATTCCTCACTGATCTCCGGCAGCAGAAAACCCATCTCGCCAAAGCCCTGCCAGATCTCGCGCGGCACGTAGCCCTGTTCGCGCCAGGCATCGTTGTGCGGTGTCATCTCATTGGCGATGTAGCGACGTACCTGGTCGCGATAGGCCTCGATGTCGCTATCCATCCAGGAATGTTGGTGCAGTTGGGGCAGCATAAGCTCGGTCTCCGCAATTTTGGGCTTCGCCACCGATGGCAGCGTGCGAAATGCGAGCCTAGAACGAGGGGCCGTGCGCGCACATAGCCGCTGGCCCCAAAGCTGTTGCACTTGGCCTCAATCTGTCAGTTGCCCTTGCGAACCTGGCCCGGGGTCTGGCCGGTCCAGCGCTTGAAGGCGCGCTGGAAGCTGGCGCTGTCGGCGAAGCCAAGTTCCTCGGCCAGCACCGGTGTCGGCAGCTTGCTGGTTTTCAGTCGGTAGATCGCCCAGTCGCGGCGCAGGCTATCGCGGATGTTCTGGAAAGAGGCGCCTTCCTGAGCCAGGTGACGTTGCAATGAACTGGCCGAACAGTGCAAGGCGGCACTGGTCTGTTCAAGGTCTGGCCAGCCGCTATGGCGCGCGCGTTCTTCACGCAGATAGACCCGCACCCGGTCGCTGACGCGTGCGGGTATGGCGGGCACCAGAAGGTCGAGCAGGGCCTTGGCCAGGTATTCATGCAGATGGGAACTGTCACGGCGCACGGGGGCCTGCAGTGCCTGGGAGTCGAACCAGATAGTCGAGAAGGCTGTGCCGAAGCGCAGTTCCGTAGGGAAGAGCTTGCGGTAGTCGCCAACCGATTCAGGTTGTGTGAATGCCACGTCGATACCGGCGGGGCGCAGGCTCCCGCCTTCCAGCCAGGCCATGACGCGCCAGATCAGTCGCAGAAACAGCACGTGGGCGAAATCGCGGGACTCGACCTGGGTGGTGAGGAAGTGCAGTTCGACCCGTACGTGCCGACCGTCGTCCAGCAGCACCGGGTCAAGGTCGTCTTGCAGTAGCCGCAGGGTGTGGGTGAATTCCCGCAGGGCGCCGAACAGGGTGTCGCCGGTCAGGGCTGAACGCATCATCAGCATGAAGCTGCCGCGGCGCAATTTTCGCGAAAACAGCGCGATGCCTTCGTCATCGAGACCCTTGATGGTCTTGCGCAGCAGGGCAACGTACTGGTCGACGGTGACGTGGTGGTCCAAGTCCTGAGGCTGCTGTGGATCGATCCCTGCGTCGCGTAGAAAGCCCTCGATCTCGTAGCCGCGATCACGGGCTGCGGCGAGCAGGGAGGAGACGAAAACGGAGGCGAAGGTAACGGGGGTTGGATTCGACATTGGTGGATTCTGCAAGTCATTTGCGGTGCCATGACATTGGCGGTTTTGCGCACGGCCATCACATTAAGCCCACAAAGTCACACCGTGCCGCAACTTAAATTCAGGAAAGCCGCTATGAGTCGCAATGTCTATGTGATTGGGGTCGGCATGATCCCTTTCGTCAAGCCGGGCGCCAACGCGCCCTATCCGCAAATGGCCGCTGCCGCCTTGCGTGCCGCGATGGTCGATGCCGGCGTGGGTTACGCGCAGGTAGAGCAGGCGTACGTCGGTTACGTCTATGGTGACTCCACTGCAGGCCAGCGCGCGCTATACGAAGTCGGCATGACCGGTATCCCGGTGGTCAACGTCAACAACAACTGCTCCACCGGTTCCAGCGCGCTGTTCCTGGCCAATCAGGCAGTCAGCGGCGGTGCGGCGGAATGTGCCCTGGCGCTGGGTTTTGAGCAAATGAGCCCGGGTGCGCTGGGCACGCTCTTTGGCGACCGCCCCAGCCCCTTCGAGCGCTTCGACCTGGCCACCGATGAGTTGGTCGGGCACGCCGGCATCCCGCTCGCGCTGCGCTACTTCGGTGGCGCTGGCCTGGCGCACATGCAGGAGTTCGGCACCCGCCTGGAAACCTTTGCCAAGATCCGCGCCAAAGCCAGTCGCCATGCCGCCAACAACCCGATGGCGTTGTTCCGTAACGTAGTCAGCGCCGAAGACGTGATGAACTCGCCCGCCGTCTGGCCCGGCGTGCTGACGCGCCTGATGGCTTGCCCGCCGACCTGCGGCGCCGGGGCGGCGATCCTCTGTTCGGAGGATTTCCTCAAGCGCCACGGCCTGAAGGGCGCAGTGCGCATTCGTGCGCAATCCATGACCACCGACACGTCCAGGACGTTCGATGCGAGAGACATGCGCGAAGTGGTCGGTTTCAGCATGACCCGCACGGCCGCGCAGAAGGTCTACGAGGCGGCCGGAGTCGGTCCGCAAGATATCCAGGTGGTCGAGTTGCACGACTGTTTCGCACAGAACGAGCTGCTCTCCTACGAGTCGCTGGGCCTGTGCCCGATCGGCGGGGCGGAGCGCTTTGTCGAGGACGGCGATAACACTTATGGCGGCAAATTCGTCACCAATCCTTCCGGCGGGTTGCTCTCCAAGGGCCATCCACTGGGCGCCACCGGCCTGGCCCAGTGCACCGAGCTGGTCCAGCAGTTGCGTGGCGAGGCGGGTCCACGCCAGGTAGACGGCGCGCGTCTGGCTCTGCAACACAATCTCGGGTTGGGCGGCGCCTGCGTCGTCACCCTCTACGAAAAAGTCTGAGGGGCGACGGATGATCGACAAGAAGTGGATCGGCCACGAACTGGCCGCCACCACGATGACGCTTGAGCGCGGGCGTCTTTGCGCATTCGCCCGGACCATTGGCGAGACCGACCCGTTGTACACCGATCTCGCTGCCGCCCAAGGAGCCGGCTTCTGCGACGTGCTGGTCCCGCCGACATTCCTGTTCGGTGCCGAGCTGGATGCCGGCACCGTGGACAGCATGCTGGCGGATCTGGAAATCCCGATCGCGAAGATTCTTCACGGTGAACAGAGCTTCACCTATCACAAGCCGGTGTGCGCCGGGGAAACGGTCACGGTGAAGTCGCGGATCGCCGATATTTTCGACAAGAAAAACGGCGCGCTGGAGTTCCTGGTCAAGACCTCGCAAGTCCACAACGACAAAAACGAGCTGGTCGCCGAGTTGCGCACCGTGCTCGTGGTCCGCAACTGAGGAGTCCCGACCATGAGTCATTCACTGCAACACGTGAAGGTCGGTGACCGGCTGCCACCCCTGACGCTGGCGGCGGTCGACCGCACCACGCTGGCGCGGTTCGGTTGCGCCTCGGGCGACCTCAACCCGATTCATATCGACGTGGATTTCGCCCGCAAGGCCGGCATGCCGGACGTGTTTGCCCACGGCATGTTGAGTATGGCCTGGCTGGGTCGCCTGCTGACCCAGTGGGTGCCGCAAAGCCGGCTGCGCAGCTTTGGCGTGCGCTTCCAGGGCATCACTCACCTGGGGCACGTCATCACCTGCAAGGGCCAGGTAACCGAGATCGTCGAAGTCAACGGCGAACGTTGCGCCAGGGTCGAGGTGGCCACGGTCAACCAGTACGGCCAGGTCAAGATCGTCGGCGACGCGTTGATCGCCATCGCCATAGGCTAACCCCTTTTTTCAACCTTTTGCGGAAGAGACAGATGAGCAAGAAACTCGAAGGTAAAGTTGCCCTGATTACCGGTTCCGGTCGTGGAATCGGCCGTGCCATCGCCCTGAAGCTGGCAGCCGATGGTGCCCGCGTGGTGGTCAATGACCTTGACGCCGAGCCGGCTCAGGAAGTGGTCGAGGCCATCAAGGCCATGGGCGGTGAAGCCGTCGCCTGTATCGGCAGCGTTTCAGCGCCTGACTTCGCCGAGCGCTTCGTCGGCACCGCGATCGAGCATTACAAGGGTCTGGACATCATCGTCAACAACGCGGGCTACACCTGGGACAGCGTGATCCAGAAGATGACTGACGAGCAGTGGTACGCCATGCTCGATGTGCACCTTACCGCGCCATTTCGCATCCTGCGCGCGGCGCAGCCGGTCATCCGCAACCTGGTCAAGGCTGAACAGGACGCCGGTCTGCGTAACATTCGCAAAGTGGTGAACATTTCCTCCGTTGCCGGGTTGTTCGGTAATGCCGGTCAGGCCAACTATTCCACCGCCAAGGCCGGTATCACCGGCATGACCATGACGCTGGCCAAGGAGTGGGGGCGCCTGAACACCACCGTCAACTGCGTGGCCTACGGCTTTATCAAGACTCGTCTGACCGAAGCCACCGCCGACGGTAACGCCACCGCCGAGATCGAAGGTCGCGAGATCAAGGTCGGCATCAACCCTGACCTGATGACCATGCTCGAGCGCAGCATTCCGTTGGGGCGTGCCGGCACCCCGCAAGAAGCTGCCGGCTCGGTGTACATGTTCTGCATTCCCGAGTCCGACTATGTCAGTGGCCAGACGTTGATCTGTAGCGGCGGTCTGACCGGAATCTAAGCGCCACCGCTGTCCGGGCAATCCGAAGCATTCAGTCAAAACAACAAGGACAAATCATGAAAGACAAGCGCGCGTGGTTGTCGCGGATGGCCCTGGTGGGCGTCTCGTTGATAGGCCTTTCGGCGACAGCCGGGGCGGCGGATAAACCCAATATTCTGGTGATCTTCGGCGACGATATCGGCCAGACCAACATCAGTGCCTATAGCCATGGCGTGGTCGGCTACAAAACACCGAACATCGATCGCATTGCCAATGAAGGCATGATGTTCACTGACTACTACGCGGAGAACAGTTGCACCGCAGGACGTTCTTCGTTCATCACCGGCCAGACGCCGTTGCGTACTGGCCTGACCAAAGTCGGAATGCCCGGTGCGCCAGTCGGCCTGCAGGCGCGCGACATTACCATTGCGCAGGCACTCAAGGCTCGGGGCTATTCGACCGGTCAGTTCGGCAAGAACCACCTGGGTGACCGCGATGAGTTCCTGCCGAGCAATCACGGTTTTGACGAGTTCTTCGGTAATTTGTATCACCTCAACGCCGAAGAAGAGCCCGAGCGTGCCAATTGGCCTAAAGATGATCCGGACTTTGTCAAGGCCGCCACACCGCGTGGGGTCATCCATTCCTATGCCGATGGCAAGATTGAAGACACCGGCGCACTGACCGCCAAGCGCATGGAAACCATCGACGACGAAACCACCGCCGCTGCTCAAGCGTTCATGGAGAGACAAGCCAAGGCAGACAAACCGTTTTTCGTGTGGATGAACACCACCCGCATGCACCTGTTTACCCATGTGCGCGACTCGATGAAAGGCCAGAGTGGCATGCCCGGCAACGAGTACGCGGACGGCATGCTCGAGCACGACGGTGACGTCGGCAAACTGCTGAAAACCCTCGACGACCTGAAGATCGCCGACAACACCATCGTCGTCTACACCACCGACAATGGTCCGAATCAGTTTTCCTGGCCGGACGCGGCAACCACACCGTTCCGCAACGAAAAAAACTCCAACTGGGAAGGCGGGTTCCGTGTGCCGGCGATGGTTCGTTGGCCGGGCAAGATCAAGGCTGGTGAAGTGTCCACTGAAATGTTCTCCGGTCTCGACTGGTTCCCGACCTTGCTGGCGGTAGCGGGTGATACCGACGTCAAGGAACGCCTGCTCAAGGGGGCGAATTTTGCGGGCAAGAATTTCAAGGTGCACCTGGACGGCTACAACCAGCTCGACTATCTGACCGGCAAGGCCAAGAGCGGTGCGCGCAAGGAGTTCTACTACTTCAACGACGACGGCGTGCTGGTCGCGTCGCGTTTCGGTGACTGGAAGGCGGTGTTCTGCGAGCAGCGCAAGCCAGGAGGTTTTGAGGTCTGGAGCGAACCTTTCGTCTGTCTGCGGGCGCCGAAGATCTTCAACTTGCGCATGGACCCCTATGAACGGGCGGACGTTGTTTCCAATCAGTACTACGACTGGATAATCAAGAACGCCTACCTGCTTGGTGTGGCCACGATGAAAGCCGCGAAGTTCCTGCAAACTTTCGTCGAGTACCCGCCCAGCCAGAAACCGGCCAGCTTCAGTATCGACCAGGTACGCAAGCGGGTGGATGCGCAGATCGAAGAAAACGCGCGGCAGCAGAAGCAGCAGTAACCCATCGATGCCACCTCCGGGTGGCATCTTTGTTTGCGCGACGAAGATTTCACCCGAGTGTCGTGCCAGGCAAGGCGGCCGGCAACTGAGGTCAAGTGCAATAGCTTTGATGTCTTCGGCTATTTGAAGTCCACAGTGACGGCCATACCCTCTGCTCACGCAGCGATACCTGCATGGTTGAACGCGACAGTGGGTGTTGGTGGTCTTCAGTTCAGAGGAATCAAGGCATGATCCAGGAAATGGCGGTTCAGCGAGTGGCCCGCGTGTTCAATACCCAGCGTGAGGCTTTCCGTGCTCAACCTCATTCCTCGCTGGCTGAGCGCCAGGCCAATCTGATCGCACTGCGCACCCAGCTACGGCGTTACCAGGACGCCATTGTCGCGGCGATGAGCGCCGATTTTGGCCATCGCTCCGCCGTCGACACCAAGTTCCTTGACCTGATGGGTTGCATCTTGCACATCAATCACACCCTCAAGCATCTGGGGAGCTGGATGAAGCCAAGCCGACGCCCCACAGAGCTGCTGTTCAAGGGCAATCAGTTGTGGGTGGAGTATCAGGCGAAAGGCGTGGTGGGGGTCATATCGGCATGGAATTTCCCGATTTACATTGCCGTTGCGGGTCTGGTCAGTGCGCTCGCCGCAGGCAATCGGGTGATGCTCAAGATGTCCGAGTTCAACCCGCACACCAACGAGGTCCTCAAGCGTTTGCTGGCAGAGGTGTTCGACGACTCGCAAGTGGCCTTGGTCGGTGGTGAGCTTGAAGACCCGGGTTTTTTCTCTTCGCTGCCATTCGACCACATCATCTTCACCGGGTCCCCTGGGGTCGGGCGTCTGGTCATGCGTGCCGCCGCAGCCAACCTGACACCGGTAACACTGGAGTTGGGTGGCAAGTCACCTGCGGTGGTGCTGGCGGACTACAACCTGAGCGATGCCGCGCGACGTATCGTTCACGGCAAGGGCACCAATGGCGGGCAGATCTGCATTGCACCGGACTACGCCCTGGTTCCCCAGGACGATATCGAGCGCTTCGTCGGCGAAGTCCGTGGTCAGTTCCAGGCGCTGTACGGTGCGCAGCCGGCCGCTAACGATGACTACAGTTCGATCATCGATGATCGTCAGTTTCAGCGCCTCCAGGGCCTGCTTGAAGATGCGCGGGCCAAGGGCGCCCGGATCATTGTCTGTGGCGAGGTTGCCCCGGGGCGCAGGATGCCGTTGCACATCCTGACGGGTGTGACGCCGGAAATGCGGGTGATGCAGGAAGAAATTTTCGGTCCGCTGCTGCCGGTATTGGGTTATGACAGCCTCACCGGTGTAGTGGCCCACATCAACAGCGGGCAACGTCCCCTGGCGCTGTACATTTTTTCAACCGACACGACGAGCATCGATCGATTGCTCAAACGGACCCATTCCGGTGGCGTGACCATCAACGATTGGGGCTGGCACGCTTTCAACCACGGTGCTCCTTTCGGTGGCACGGGAAATTCCGGTATGGGCAACTATCACGCAGAAGAAGGGTTTCGCGAGCTCAGTCACGCACGCACTGTGTTCAAGAGGCGTACCTGGTTTCCCACCCATCTCTTCCATCCACCCTTTGGCGGCCGGCTTCAGAGCCTGGCGCTGGCGTTTTACCTGGGCAAGCCGGATGCGGATGTGAAGTCTTGAGGAAGATTGATATGAGTCAGAGTGTGTTCGATTACGTGGTGGTGGGTGGTGGCTCGGGTGGCTGTCCGGTGGCGGCGCGCCTCAGTGAAGATCCTCAGGTCAGTGTTTGCCTGCTCGAAGCCGGCGGCAGTGACAAGAAAGTCTTGATTCAGGCACCACCGGGCGTAGTGGTGATGATGCGCGAAGGTTTCCATAACTGGTCCTACGAAACCGTGCCCCAGCCGGGGCTCAACGGGCGCAAGGGTTACCAGCCGCGTGGCAAGGCGTTGGGCGGGTCCAGTTCGATCAACGGCATGGTCTACGTCCGCGGCCATCGCTGGGACTATGACCATTGGGAGAACCTCGGCAACGCCGGCTGGAGTTATGAGGAGGTTCTTCCGTATTTCAAGAAGTCGGAACACAACGAGCGCTTTGGCGAGACCGAGTTCCATGGCGCTGGCGGCCCGCTGAATGTCGCTGAACTGAAGTCGCCGAGCCCGCTGTGCGAAGTCTTCATGAGCGCCGCCGAGGAGCAGGGCATCGCCCGTACTGACGACTACAACGGTCGCCAGCAGGACGGTTGCTTCCGCTACCAGGTGACCCAGAAGGACGGAGAACGCTGCAGCGCGGCCAAGGGCTACCTGTGGCCGATCCTTGATCGGAAAAATTTGCAGCTTTTCCTCAATGCACCGTTTCACAGCCTGATCTTCGAGGGCAAGCGCTGCGTGGGTGTGCGTTACCACAACGGCAAGGATGTGCAGGAAGTGCGTGCCCGCCGTGAAGTGATTCTCGCCGCTGGCGCCTTTGGTACTCCACAGGCCTTGATGCTGTCGGGCATCGGGCCGGCCGAGGAGTTGACGCGGCTGGGTATCCCGGTGCTGGTGGACCTGCCAGGCGTAGGCCAGAACCTGCAGGATCACATCGACTACACGGTGCCGTACAAGGTCAGTCATCCGGAGGGTTGCCTGGGTCTCACCGTGGGTTCCAGCGTCAAGCTGGCCGCCGCCGCCGTGGAGTGGGCGAGCAAGCGCAGCGGCATGCTGACCACCAATTTCGCCGAGGCCGGCGCCTTCCTGCGTTCCGATCCGGCGCTGGACAAACCGGACCTGCAGATGGTCTTCGTCACCGCCGTGGTCGACGACCATGGTCGTCACCTGCATTGGGGTTATGGCTACAGCTGCCATATCGAGGTACTGCGCCCGAAAAGCACAGGCACCGTGACCCTGCGCAGCCGCAATCCGCTCGACGCGCCGGTCATCGACCCACGCTTTTTCGATCGACGGGAAGACATCGAGTTGCTGATCCAGGCGGCGAAGACCCAGGCCCGGATCCTCGAGTCCACCCATTTCGCCCGTTTCGGGCCGCAACTGATCTATCCCGTCGACTGGAATGACGACCGGCAGATCGAGCAGGACATACGCCGTCGCGCGGATACCCAGTATCACCCGGTAGGCAGCTGCAAGATGGGCCCTGACAGTGACCCGCTGGCCGTGGTCGATGCGCGTCTGCGGGTGCGCGGTGTCGAAGGCCTGCGGATTGCCGACGCCTCGATCATGCCGACCATTCCCGGGGGCAATACCAACGCGCCGACCATCATGATCGGTGAAAAGGCTGCCGCCATGCTCAAGGAAGACGCGCGTCACCTGTGAGCCTGTCTGTGATTCGAGTTACTTCCACGAAGCGATCAAGGCCCCGAGCCAACAAGGGACCTAGTGTCAAGCATGGGGTGTCACAATGGACAAAAATGATAAAGAGCTCTCCCTGCAAGCCGCCAAGCACACGCTTAGCCTGAATCCAGCGTTCGGCCCTCGCGGGCGCGACATACTCAGCAGCGCTCGCATGGTCCTGCAACAAGTGTTGAAGCAACCCGTGCACAGCGCCCGGCACATGGCTGCGTTCGGCATGGAACTGAAAAACATCCTGCTCGACCGTTCGGACCTCAAGCCGGCGGCGGGGGACAAGCGTTTCGATGAGCCAGCCTGGCAGGGCAACCCGCTGTATCGTCGCTATATGCGGGCCTACTTGGCCTGGTGCCGGGAAATGAACGACTGGATCAGTAGCAGCAACCTCAGCGATCAGGATGCCAGCCGTGGCCAGTTCGTCATCAACCTGCTGGCCGAGGCGATGGCGCCGACCAACACCCTGGCTAACCCAGCGGCCCTCAAGCGTTTCTTTGAAACCGGTGGCAAGAGCATTCTGGATGGATTCGCGCACTTGACCCGCGATCTGATTGAAAACGGTGGCATGCCCAGCCAGGTGGACAAGACGGCTTTCGAGGTGGGCGGCAATCTGGGCACGACGCCTGGCGCGGTGGTGTTTCGAAACGAGGTGCTGGAGCTGATTCAGTACAAACCTCGAAGCGAGCAGGTGCTGGAGCGCCCGTTGCTGGTGGTGCCGCCCCAGATCAACAAGTTCTACCTGTTTGATCTGGCGCCAGAGAAGAGCCTGATTGGTTTCCTTCTCGACAGTGGCATCCAGACCTTTGCCGTCAGTTGGCGCAATCCGGGCAAGGCGCAGCGCGAGTGGGGCTTGTCCACCTATGTCGAAGCCCTGAAAGAGGCGGTCGACGCAGTGCTGGCAATTACCGGCAGCACTGATCTGAACACCTTTGGCGCGTGCTCCGGAGGCAGCACCATGTCGTCGCTTTTGGGCCACTATGCGGCACTGGGCGAGAGCAAGGTGAATGCCTTCACCCTGGTGGTCAGCATGCTCGATATTCGCCCCGACACCCAGGTCTCGCTGTTCGCTGATGAGAAAACCCTGGAGGCGGCCAAGCGCCGTTCCTATCAAGCGGGTGTGCTGGAAGGTCGTGAGCTGGCAAAAGTCTTCGCCTGGATGCGCCCCAACGACCTGATATGGAGCTACTGGATCAACAACTACCTGCTCGGTAACGAGCCGCCGGCATTCGATGTCCTCTACTGGAACAACGACACCACCAACCTGCCGGCCGCGCTGCACGGCGAATTCATCGAGATGTACCAGACCAACCCGTTGGCCCGTGCCGGCGCCCTGGAGGTCTGCGGCACTCCAATAGATCTCAAGCAGGTCACCAGCGATTTCTATTGCATGGCGGGTCTGACCGACCACATCACCCCATGGGATGCGTGCTACCGCTCGATGCACCTGTTCGGCGGCCAGGGTGAGTTCGTGGTGTCCAACAGCGGGCATATCCAGAGCATCCTCAACCCGCCGGGTAACCCCAAGGCCCGCTTCATGACCGGCAGCAACCTGCCGGTTGATGCCCAGGATTGGCTGGAAGGTTCCAGTAAAGAGACCGGCTCCTGGTGGACTCACTGGTTGGCCTGGTTGCAAGCACGCTCCGGTCAGAGCAGGAAGGCCCCCATCAAGCTGGGCAACAAGGCTTACGTCGCTGCTGAAGCGGCTCCTGGCACCTACGTGCACGTGCGCTGACTCGCTGTAGCCGGACGGGCGCTTGCGTCCCGTCCTGTCCACGTTCCAGATCCCTTGGCCCGGCGCCGCAGAAGGAACCTCCGTAACATGTCACAGCCCTTTGTCTATCGCACCATCGAACTGGAGGGGGGGCATCTGCGCGTTGCCATTCGTCCAGGCAAGGCCGATCTGCCGCCGTTGCTAGTCTTCAATGGCATTGGCGCCAACCTGGAGCTTTTGTTTCCATTCGTCCGGGCGCTTGATCCGGACATGGAAGTGATCGCCTTCGACGTGCCCGGCGTCGGCGGCTCCTCCCTGCCGAGCTTGCCTTACCGGTTTTCTGACCTGGCGAAACGGGTTTCGCGCATGCTCGATTATCTGGACGTTGGCCAGGTCAACGTGATCGGCGTGTCCTGGGGCGGAGCGCTGGCACAACAGTTCGCCCACGATTTTCCGCAGCGTTGCAAGAAACTGATCCTGGCCGCCACGTGTGCAGGCATGGTGATGCTGCCGGCCAAACCCAAAGTGCTCTGGAGGATGGCCACTCCGCGCCGTTACATCCAGCCGTCCTACGGCGCGCGGATCGCGCCGGACATCTATGGCGGCGCTTTTCGCCATGACCCGGCACTGGCACAAGCGTTCGCCAGCAAGGTGCGCTCCGGCGGCAGGCGCGGTTACTACCTGCAACTGTTGGCGGGCCTGGGCTGGACCAGCATCCACTGGCTGCATCGGATCCATCAGCCGACCCTGATTCTGGCCGGCGATGACGACCCGATCATTCCGCTGCCCAACATGCGCCTGCTGGCCAGGCGCATTCCCAATTCGCAATTGCATGTGATCGGCGATGGCCATCTGTTCCTGGTGGCCCGGGCGCAAACCGTTGCACCGATCATCTCGTCCTTCCTCGCGCAGGAACGGCAGCGCGCTAGAATTCATCAAGCGTGACATGAGCAGTTCATTGGTTCGCTAGCCTTATGAAATCCTCCAACACGATACTCATCCGCACCAAATGGTCGCCGCCCCGAATCGATCCCCGGTCGCTGCCGCGCGAGCGTCTGCTGGAACTGATCGAGGCAGGGCGCGAGCGCAAGTTGACCTTGATCCTGGGACCTGCGGGCAGTGGCAAGAGCACGCTGGCGGCGCAATGGCGCCAGCGCTTGATCGGTGCGGGGCTGGACGTCGCCTGGTTCAACCTGGGGGCCGACGACGAGACGCTCTGGGCGGCGTATCTGGTCGCCAGTCTGGGGGCCGCGGGCCTGGCTGTCGGCGACGACATCATTGGCCTGAGCGAGCGCACTGACCAGCGTTCGCTGGAGGTGTTGCTGTCACTGCTGGTCAATGCGCTCTACGAGCATCCTCGATCGATTTATCTCTTCCTCGAAGACCTGCATTTCCTCACTGCGCAGCCGGCATTGGCGATGATCCAGCGCCTGATCGATCTGGCACCGGACAATTTCCATCTGGTGATCACCACACGCCAGCGTCCGGCGCTCAATCTGTTGGCGATCGGCATCAAGGGGCAGTTGACCCAGATTGATTTTGCCGACTTGCGCCTGACGGCCGAGGAACAGTTCAGTCTGCTTGAGCTCAATGGTCTCGAAAAGCTGTCCGGCGAGCAGCAACAACGTCTGTATGAGCTGACGGACGGTTGGGCCGCGGGCCTGCAGATCGGTGTCCTGTCACTTCGCCACAGCGGTAATTTTGAACAGAGCCTGCGAGCCTGTGGCGGCATGGTCATGGCGATCGATGAATCAGGTCTCGATGCCTATCTGGATGACTGCATCAGTCGTGTGCTTTCTGTCGGGCAAATCGCTGCCATGGTCCAGGTTTCGACCTGCCGACGATTCAATCGCGAGCTGTGCGTCGCATTGACAGGCAGCCCGGAGAACGCAGCGGTGCTTGACATATTGCTCGAGCAGAACCTGTTCCTGTTGCCGATCGACCTCGAGGGTCGCCTGCAGTGGTTCCGTTTCCACCAGATGTTTTCCGGGTATCTGCAGCGGCGTCGCAATGAGCTGCCGGTTGTGGAGGTGATTCGGGTCAATCACGCCGCCAGCCAATGGTTTGCTGACCATGGTTTGTACGTCGAGGCGATTCGTCATGCTCAGGCAGCCCGGGATCTTGAGGGCAGCGTGCAGTTGCTGGCACGGGCGGCGAGGTCGCTGATCGGTGACGCGCATTTTGCACAACTGCTGCAGTTGGCCGACGAGTTGCCGCGTGAAGCCTGGTCCAAGCAGATTGACCTGCTCCTGGCGGTTGCCTGGGCAGAACTCACCTGCAATCGCATGGAGAGATTCGAGCTCACACTCGCCTCGATCGAAGCTCACCCGGAAGTCAGCCGGCAGAAAATAGACACTGAATTGCAATTGCTGAGGGCCATGTTCCTGCTCAGGAGGGACGATACGACAGCTGTACTGGCGCTGCTCGAGCCCTTGATGGCGCAGCCGCCCAGCCAGCGCCACTTTCACCTGCTGATGCTCTATACCCTTGGCGGCGTGGCATTGCTCAAGGCGGGTCGAACAGTGTTTGTACGGGATCTGGTCTACAGCACGCGAGGTCTGCTCCGGCGCGCGCAAGGCCCTCGGGCCCGGCCGTTTTTCGATGCGCTGTGTGGCCTCAGTTTTTTTGTCCAGGGCGATATGAACCAGGCCCGCCGCGATCTCGAAGGTGTCCTGGTGCAAGTGACGCGCAACGAGTCACTGGCGCAGGATGTCGCCATCTTCATCAAGTCCACCCTGGCGTTGACCTGCTATCACTTGAACAGCCTGGAAGCCGCCGGGGATTACGTTGAAGGCTGCTTCGGGGTCGCCGAGGTCTTGGGGACCTCTGACTGCATTTTGTATACCTACCTTGCCCAGGCGCATTTGCAGTGTGCTGCGGGCAGGCTGGAGGCGGCCCACGCCACCCTCGATCGATTGGGCGAGATCGCCGAAAGCATTGGCCTTGATCGCCTGCAGGCGTGGCGTTTTGCCGAGCAGATACGTATCGCCTGCCATCAGCACGATCTGGCCCGCGCGCGCGAGCTGTTTCGCAGACTGCGCGCGCTGGCCATGCCTTACCTGGACAAGCGCGGTTGTGCCTGGGCGGAGATCCCCCTGGCCAGCGCAATGGCACACACGGCCTTGGCCCTGGCCGAAGGCGACTATCGATGCGCGGTCGAAGTAGGAGAAAGCTGGGCACTGGTCTGTCAGGAGTGGGGGCAGTTACAACCAGCCACCGTGCTGCGAATCCGTGTCGCTATTGCCAGGACAGCGCTCCATGAACCACAGGAGGCCCAGCGCCACCTGTCCACGGCACTGCGCAATGCCTGCGAATACGGGATGTTCCGGGTGTTTCTTGACGAAGGAGCGGCGGGGCTGCGCCTGCTGCAATCGCTGAGTGTCGATGCGCTGACAGCGCTGGAGCGTGACTACATTCAACACTGTCTGATGCACGGCGCCGATGCGCAGAGCGTCTCGAGCGGGACAGGTGAGGGTGGTCGAGCGCCTGCGCCTGGCAGCGATATCCTCTCGCCCCGTGAGCTTGAAGTGGTCGAACATCTGGCCCGTGGGCTGTCAACCAAGAGCATCGCCAAGGCCCTCGATCTTTCGCCTGGAACCATCAAGTGGCACCTGAAGAATATCTTCGGCAAGTTGGGTGCCTTTTCTCGCGAGGATGCAGTGAGCAAGGCGCGGCAAGTCGGGTTGCTTAACTAGCGCAGCATAGTCTTGGCATCCTTGCAAAAGTCCAGGTATTGAACCGTTGAACCGCGCCACCACCCCTCCCTAGATGGGAGGGTTACCAGTTTTCACCTTGGGGTAGGGTGCCGGGTAACGGTGGTGAAACCGTGCATGCAGGGTTCATGTGAGCGCTGATGGCTCCAGACCTGCAATGCTCCTGCCCCCAAGCGGTGAGCGCCCGGCATTGCCGTCTCCTGCCGTCAAGGCACGGACAATAACAATAGCTGCAATATCAGGAGAGACCATGTACTTCACTCAGCCCTTGCACCGTAATCTACAGTGCGCGCCCGAGCGATTAATGACGATCTACGGCGATCGCAGTCGTACTCTGCAGCAGTTTGTCGAGCGTGTTGCGAGACTGGCCGGGGCGTTGCGTGAGCTTGGCGTACAGAGCGGCGATTGCGTCGCCATGCTGGGTTTGAACTCTGATCGTTACCTCGAATATTGCTTCGCCGTACCTTGGGCCGATGCCGTTCTCAATCTTTGCAACACACGCTGGAGTGCGGAGGAGAACGCTTATGCCCTGACCGATTCGCAAACCTCGGTACTGTTGGTTGACGAGACCTTCAAGGACATCGGTCTGCGCTTATCCAGGCAGGTTCCTTCGTTGCGTCATGTCATCTACGTCGGTGACGGCACCACGCCGGATGGGATGCTGGATTACGAAACGCTGATTGCCCGGGCCTCGCCCATGGAGGATGCCCGCCGTGGCGGCGATTCACTCCTTGGTGTGTTCTATACCGGCGGCACCACGGGTTTCCCCAAGGGCGTGATGATCAGTCATACGGCCTTCTGGAGCAGCCAGATTGCGCTGGATGTCGAGGGCCTGGTACCGCCTGATTCGGTCATGCTGCGCGCAGCACCGATGTTCCATCTGGCGGACATGTCCACCGGTTATGTCGGTGTGCTCGAAGGCGCGACTCACGTCATTCTGCCGGCGTTCCAGCCGGCCGAAGCGATGGCGGCGATTCAGCGTCACGGCATTCAGGTGGCCATGCTGGTGCCGACCATGATTCAGTTGTTGATCAATCATCCCGAGGTGGACAATTACGACCTGTCCTCGTTGCAGCACCTGGTGTACGGCGCTTCGCCCATTCAGGAGCAGACGCTGTGGAGCCTGCAGGCCATGCTGCCGCAACTGCAGCTGTTCCAGGCTTATGGCCAGACGGAGATGTCGCCCATCGTTTCGCTGCTCGGCCCGGCTCAGCACACCGCGGCGGCCGCCGCTGCCGGCATGCTGCGCTCCTGTGGTCGTGCCACCCGGGCGGTGGAAGTCAAGATCGTCGACGACGATGGCTGTGAGGTGCCACGTGGCAGCATCGGTGAAATCGTCGTTCGGGGCCCGAATGCAATGAGCGGGTACCTGAACAAACCCGAGCAAACCCTGGCGGCTCTGCCTGGCGATGGCTGGTTGCGTACGGGGGACGGGGCCAGGATGGACGAAAATGGCTACATCTTCATTGTCGACCGCCTTAAGGACATGATTGTCACCGGTGGCGAAAACGTGTTCTCGGCGGAGGTCGAGAATGCCTTGTGCAGCCATCCGGATATCGCCATGTGTGCGGTGATCGGGATCCCTAGCGAGCAATGGGGCGAGGCGGTGCATGCCGTGGTGGTACTCAAGCCTGGCACTGAACCGAATGGCGAAGAATTGATCGCCCATTGCAAGCGTCAGATTGCTGGCTACAAAGCGCCGAAAAGCGTGGAGTTCCGTGCTGCGTTACCGCTCTCGGGCGCTGGCAAGGTGCTCAAGAGCGAACTGCGTGAACCGTTCTGGCAGGGCAGTTCGCGGCGTGTTGGTTGAGCGACCCATCTCCGGGCGCAATCGACCATGGATGACTTGAGCCGGCAACTGCCAAGTCATCGATGAGCTCTTGTGGACAGCCTTTGCGACCCGGCTGTTTCTCCCTTCCTGCTTGATTCGCCCCGGCTGTTGTGCGCAACAGCCGGCAGCGGCGTGCGCCTGCATTTCCCAATCGCCAGTGCTGTGTGACCTCCTTTCCTGCCTCCCTCCCAACCCCCTCCCATCTCGGGAGGGTTAAGCGCTGCGCAGTCAATGTTTACTTGTCCGGCCAGTCTCTGGCGGCCGGGTGGTTGGGGAGGGAGGTTTTTTCACAGGGAATCCAGGAGCCAAAGAGTGGTGGGTTGAACCGTAGCGTCGGGATTATTTAGGAATGTGAACAATGATAAGAATAAGTTCGCCACAAACAGGCTTTGTCCGGCATCAGCTTGGTCAGGCAGTCGTGCTTGGAATTCTCGGAGTGGGCGCCGGCAATGCCCAGGCATTCAATTTTGATACCGAGAGCGGTTGGTCGGGGAGCCTCGACACCACACTTTCCGTTGGCAGCAGCTGGCGCGCCGAAGGGCGTGATAACGAGTTGTACAGTCGACTCGACGGACAGGTGATCGGCAAGACCGACGGCCTGGGCGGTTCCAATACCGATGGCGGCAACCTCAACTACGATCGCGGCGACCGGTTTTCTACCATCGGCAAGTTCCTCACCGAACTGAACCTGCACAACGGCGACATGGGCGGCATGCTGCGCGTGAAGGGCTGGTACGACCAGGCGCTGGAAGACGAAGACGTGCATTTCGGCAACCAGGCCAATGGTTACCAGAAAAAGCCATTGTCCGATAACGGCTTTGACGACCTGCAAAGGAACAAAGGCGTTTACCTGCTCGACGCCTACGTCTACGACACCTACCACCTGGACGATCACCCGCTGCAGGTGCGCCTGGGTCGCCAGGTGCTGAATTGGGGCGAGAGCATCTTTGTTCAGGGGCTCAACCAGATCAACCCGATCGACGTTCCTTCACTGCGCCGTCCGGGCACCGAGGTCAAGGAAGCGTTGCTGCCGGTGTGGATGATTTCCAGCAGCTTCGGCTTGAGTGACGGGCTGTCGCTGGAAGCGTTCTACCAGTTCAAGTGGGAGCCTACTGCCGTTGAGGGCTGTGGCAACTACTGGTCGACCACCGAAACCATCATTTCGACTCATCCGGGTGGTTGCACCATGGCCACGTCGCTGCCTAACGTCAGCAACCCGGTCGGCTTTCGCAATGGCATGAACGTCCCCCTGAGCACTGGCGATGAAGCCCGGGATTCGGGGCAATGGGGTGTGGCGCTGCACTATCTGGTCGAATCGATAGACACCGAGCTCGGTGCCTACGCCATGACCATCCACTCGCGTACGCCGATCATTTCCGCCCAAAGCGGCGATTGGGGCCGAATTCCCGCCGGGGCGCGAGCACCCTTCCTCAACCCGGTGCAGGTCCATGAAAATCTGCCGTTCGGTGCGACCTCGACGACTGCCTTCTGGGAGTATCCCGAAGACATCCACCTGTATGGCCTGAGCGCCGCTACTACGCTGGCCAGTTGGTCGGTCGGTGCGGAACTGAGCTACTCGCCAAACACGCCGGTACAACGTAACGGCAACGACCTGCTTGCCGCCGCTGCCCAAGGGGTGGGACCGCAAGGCGCGGGCGCGCGAGCCGCTGGCCCGAACGCCTATATCACCGGGTATGACCGCTTCGATAAAACCCAGCTGCAGATCAACGGCATCAACCTGTTCCCCAACGTTCTGGGCGCATCGAGCCTGCAGGTGGCCGGTGAAGTTGCCTTCCAGTGGAACGACATCCCTCAGGGTGACAGCGACATTCGTTACGGTCGCGGTTTCATCTTTGGCCCGGGTTCGGCGCCCAGCTATGGCGGGAACCTCTGCGGCACTGCGACCAACCCGCAACCCGACGGCTGCAAGAACGACGGTTACATCACCGACTTCGCCTGGGGCTACAGATTGCGAGGGCAACTGGAGTACCCGGACCTGTTGGGCGTAGGCGTCAGCACTTACCCGAGTTTGTTTCTGGGGCAGGACGTGGAAGGGGTTTCGATGGACGGTCAGTTCAACGAAGGCCGGTTTACCGTCGGTGCCGGCGTTCGTTTCGACTACCTGAAGGCCCACAGCCTGGAGTTCAACTATGTGACGTACAACAACGACGCCAAGTACGACCCGTTGCGTGACCGGGACTACTACTCGATGAATTACAGCTACAAGTTCTGATGAGGAACAAGGCATGAAAACAATAAAGACTTGCCACACCCCGCGTGCCCTGGCTATTGCCATCGCACTGTTGCTTGGCGGGAACGACGCTTTCGCCAAATTGACCGATGCAGAGGCGGCGCGCCTTGGTAGCGACCTCACTCCGGTTGGCGCCGAGAAGGCCGGCAATGCCGATGGCAGCATTCCAGCCTGGCAGGGCGGCCTGACGGCGCCTCCGGCAGGCTGGAGTCCGGAGAAGGGCTACGTTGATCCGTTCCCGCAAGACAAGCCGCAGATGGTGATCACCGCGGCCAATGCCGATCAATACAAAGACAAGCTGTCGCCCGGCACCCTGGCTTTGTTGAAGAAGTATGACAACTTCAAGATGCCGATCTACCAGACCCGGCGCACCGCCGCACTGCCGACTGAAGTCACCGCCAAAGCCAAGACTCAGTCCACTCAGGTCGAGTTGCAGGGTTTCGGTCTGAGCAACCTCAATGGCTCTAACATACCGTTCCCGATCCCGAAGAACGGTCAGGAAGCAATCTGGAACCACTTGGTTCGCTACTTGGGTGGTGGCTTCGAGCGGACCTATCACTGGTTCCCGGTACGTAGCAGCGGCGAGTTCTACAAGGTTGGTTTCCGCGAGAACCGCGTGTTCGACCAGAACATGGATCGCAGTATGGACAACCACCTGTTTTCCTTCCTGGGCTACTTCCTCGAACCGGCCACGTTGCAGGGCACGGTCTACCTGGTGCGTGAACCGGTGGACCAGGTCAAGGAAGCGCGCTCGGCCTGGATCTACAACGCCGGTGCACGTCGTGTGCGCCGCGCGCCGGACCTGGCGTATGACAACGTCAGCGATGGCACCGAGAGCATGCGGGTGACCGACCAGTACGACGGCTATAACGGCGCACCGGACCGCTATGACTGGAAACTGGTCGGCAAGCAGGAAATCTATGTTCCGTACAACGACTACAAGCTGTCCGATAAGTCGCTGAAATACGAAAACATCCTGCAAAAAGGCACCGTCAATGCCGACCTGATGCGCTACGAACTCCACCGTACGTGGGTCGTCGAGGGCACGCTCAAGGCCGGGCAGAAGCATATCTACGGCAAGCGCGTGATGTATCTCGACGAGGACAGCTGGACCGTGTTGCTCGAAGACGCCTACGACACTCGCGGCCAGCTATGGCGCATTGGCGTGCACCCGACGATCCAGTTCTATGACGTCGGTGTGCCGTGGTACCGCGCCAACATCTTCCATGACCTGAGCAACGGCAACTACATGGTCTCGGGCCTGGACAATGAGGTCAAGCAACCCTGGAAGTTCGGCGTCAAGGGGCGTCAGGCCGACTTCCAACCGGATGCCCTGCGTCGCGCTGGTCACTAAGCCCTCAGGCAGTCTCAAGGCGACCCGATTGCGGGTCGTCGATTACAAATACAAGAGAGGAGCGGCCAATGGCTATTTTGGGCAAGTCCGTTCACAGGGTGTTGTGGGCGGCACTCATCGCGGCATCTGCTGTACATGCCGAGACGCCTGGCTCGATCCAGACCGGGATCAATTCACAGCGAATCATCCTGCTCGATATCCAGCGTGTGGGCAGTCAACTGTTCAGTGCCGGCGAGCGCGGCTGGATCCTTCGTTCCGCGGATGATGGGCAACATTGGCAGGGCATTCATACGCCAGCCGATCGAACGCTGACCGGGCTTGCTTTCGCCAACGACCGACTGGGTATCGCCGTTGGACATGGCGCGACCCTGTTGCGCACCACCGACGGCGGTCAGCAATGGACAGCCGTAGGGGTGGACGGTATCGGTCATGATTCGCTGCTCGGTGTCACCTACCTGGGCGGCCAGCATTTCGTCGCCTATGGCGCATTCGGTCACTATCTGGAATCCGTCGACGCTGGCTTGAGCTGGAGCAAGAAAACGGTGATGGGGGAGGACTTTGATCGGCACATCGCCAAAGTGCTGAAGGTCGATGGTGACCTGTTCCTTTTCGGCGAATCCGGCACCCTGCTGCGCTCGCGTGACCTGGGGCTGAACTGGGAAGCGTTGCAATCCCCTTACGAGGGTTCTTTTTTTGGCGGACTGCAGACGCCAAGTGGTGCGCTGTTGGCTTTCGGCATGCGCGGCAATCTGTATCGCTCAAACGACCGGGGAGATACCTGGCAGCTGATTCCCCTGGACGCCAAGGTTGCACTGCAAGGGGGGCAGGTTTTGCCTGACGGGCGTATCGCCCTGGTCGGCAATGCCGGACTGCTGGCACTGAGTAACGACGATGGCAAAAGCTTTGAGCTGAGTCACGCCGCCCGTGGCGGGCTCTCGCAGATAGTTGCGGTGACCGGCGGTGCCCTGGCCGTGGGCGATGCCGGTGTTCAGTCTCTGAGCTTGACGCAAGCGACAGCCAATTGAGGTTTCTATGAGTAAGTACCACGACAATCAGGGGCTCGAGCTTGTGGGCGACGTTCAGGTGCTCGACCGCCACCACTTCTCCCGTAGTCTGGTCGGTCGGGTGTCCTGGTGGATTTTTCACTTGCGTCGCCCGCTTCTGATTTTTTTCATTCTATTGACGCTGCTGTTTACCTTCACCGCCACACGGCTGCGTGTGGAGGCGGGCTTTTCCAAGATGATCCCGCTGCAGCATGAGTACATGCAGTCCTTTCTCAAGTATCAGTCGGTTTTCGGCGGCGCCAACAAAGTATTGCTGGCGTTGAAGAACGAAAAGGGCGAGATCTTCGACCCCGGATTCATGGAGAGCTTGCATCAGGTCACCGAGGAAGTTTTCTACATCAAGGGCGTCGAGCGTAGCTCGGTCACTTCGCTGTTCACCTCCAATGTACGCTACAACGAGGTCGTAGAAGACGGCTTCAGGGGCGGCAATATTGTTGCGGCCGACTTCTCCGGTACTCCAGATCAACTGAAGGCGGTGCGCGAAAATGTGCTGAAGTCCGATTGGGTCGGCCGTATCGTCTCCAATGACTTGAGCGCCGCCATGGTGGTGGCGAACTTGCAGGAAGTGGACCCGGAGACCGGTTTGCGCCTGGATCTGCAAGCGGTCAGCCAGTCCCTGGAGGCGATTCGCGCCAAGCACGAAAAAGATGGCGTCAGTGTGCACATCATTGGCTTCGCCAAGTCGACCGGGGATATCGCAGACGGTGCCGCCGGGGTCCTGCTGTTCTTCGCCGTGGCCTTCGTGATCACCGCACTGTTGCTTTATTGGTATTGCGGCTCGCTGATGTTGACGTCCTGGGCGTTGGTTTGCGCCATGGTCCCGGTGGTATGGCTACTGGGTCTTCTGCCGCTGTTGGGGTTGGCGCTCGACCCGATGTCGATTTTGGTGCCGTTCCTGATTTTCTCCATTGGTGTTTCCCATGCGGTGCAGATGACCAACGCCTGGAAACTGGAAGTGTTGCATGGTCACGACAGCATTACCGCTTCGCGCAATTGCTTCCAGAAACTCTTCATTCCAGGTGCCATGGCGCTGCTGGCCAATGCACTGGGGTTTCTGGTAATCGCCTTCGTGCAGATCGAGATGGTGCGGGAACTGGCCATCACTGCGACGTTGGGGGTCAGCCTGATGATCCTCACCAACAAACTGCTGTTGCCGATCCTGCTGTCTTACATGCGTATTTCGGCCAAGGATGCCGAGCGCCTGCGGGGCAAGGAAACCTCTGGGGACTGGTTGTGGGAGCACCTGGGGGGATTGGCAACCCGCAAGGGCAGTGTGCCGGTCATCCTGATTGCGGTGGTTCTGCTCGGTGTCGGCATGTGGCAGGCGGGAAAGTTGAAGGTGGGAGACACGGGGCAGGGTGTCCCGGAGCTGCGTGCCGATTCGCGTTATAACCAGGACGTGGCGATGGTCACCCGTAACTTCGCCATCGGCGTTGATCTGTTGCAGGTGGTGGTTGAGGCAAAGGGCAACGAGTCGCCCTGTGTTGATCGCAACATTCTGGGCAAAGTCGAAGATTTCGAATTCGAGATGAAGCAGACCCCGGGCGTCGGTACGGTGCGAGGGCTGGCGGGTTATGTCGGGCAGATCACCCAGGGCTACGCGGAAACCTTCATCAAATGGCGCACCATTCCCGAGGAGCAGGCGCAAATTGCCCAAGGCGTGGGTTTCGCCACGCGTCTTGGCAATGAACTGATGAACTCCACCTGCAGTGCGATGCCGATCTCGCTGTATACCGAAGATCACCAGGCCTCGACTATCAGCAACATCATCGAACGGATCAAGGCGTTCAAGGTAACCCACGACGGCGATGACCTTCGTTTTCAACTGGCCAGTGGCAATGTCGGGGTAATGGCCGCGACCAATGAGGCGGTCGAGGCGGCGGACAAGTGGGTGAATCTCGCGCTTTTCGGCTCGGTGACCTTACTCTGCCTGCTGAGCTTTCGCTCGCTGCGTATCACCCTGTGCATCATCCTTCCACTGGCGCTGGTCACGGTGCTGTGCAACGGGTTGATGGCATGGCTGGGCATTGGTCTCAAGGTCAACACGCTACCGGTGGTGGCACTGGGCGTCGGGGTCGGCGTGGATTACGGCATTTACCTGTTCGAGCGGATCAAGCACGAAATGCATTCACGTCATTCAGACCTGCGTCAGGCGTTTGTCGAAGCGCTGAAGCAGCGTGGCACTGCCTCGTTGTTCACCGCAATAACAATGACGGTGTCCGTGTCCACATGGGTGTTTTCCACCCTCAAGTTCCAGGCCGACATGGGCGTGCTGTTGGCGTTCATGTTCCTGGTCAACGTCTGGGGCGCCATCCTGTTGCTACCGGCACTGGCGGCATGGCTGCTACCGCCGGTGCACGCCGGCAAGCAACCTGCGCAGCCATCCGCAAAC
The DNA here is from genome assembly GCF_058986625.1 of Pseudomonas sp. GW821-FHT07G06. Classification (NCBI taxonomy): domain Bacteria; kingdom Pseudomonadati; phylum Pseudomonadota; class Gammaproteobacteria; order Pseudomonadales; family Pseudomonadaceae; genus Pseudomonas; species Pseudomonas sp. GW821-FHT07G06. The sequence continues at coordinate 75,366 of NZ_JBYSVW010000017.1, read as the reverse complement.
TAACTCCATGCAGTACTTTGGCGGCCTTCGGGCCGTCTTTTTTTGGGGGGGAGTCAGGGGTGCTACGCTTGTATCGATACGCTTGGGCATCTGCCAGTTTGCTGCTGCAAAGGAGTGGATATGTCGCCCCGTAAGAAAAAGCCAGCCAACGTAACAGGTAACAAACTCACCGCCACAATGGATGAACCCGTTTTTCGCTCGCGTAAGGAGCGTATGAGCGCGGGTGAGCGATTGAGAGAGAGCCTGCCGCATTCGTTACACGCCGTTTGGAAACCGCCGCGTAAACATCGTGACCCCATTGAACTGCTGGAAGAGTCAAACCGCTACCGGTTACCCAATCTGGTCCCTGTGCGCTATGGGCGCATGCTGCGTAGCCCCTTCACATTTTTACGCGGCTCTGCGGGCTTGATGGCGCATGACTTGGCTACAACCCCAACCACTGGTATTGAGGTGCAAGCCTGCGGGGATTGCCACCTGTTGAACTTCGGGTTGTTCGCGACGCCTGAGCGCAATCTGATTTTTGACATCAACGATTTCGACGAAACGCTTCCCGCTCCCTGGGAGTGGGACGTTAAACGTCTGGCGATCAGTTTCGTCGTGGCGTCACGCGATAACCGGCATAGCGACAAGGCGGCTGAATCGATCGCTGTCGAATGCATTCGTGCTTACCGTGAGCGCCTGCGCAAACTGTCGAAGATGAGCCCGCTGAATGTCTGGTATGACCGTCTGGATGCCCAAACGATTATCGACATGGCGCCCACGGCAGAGATCAAAAAATTTCGGGAGCAAGTGGTTGCCAAGGCAAAGGGGCGTGTCGGCGATTACCTCTACCCCAAAATCAGCAGCGAAGTGGCCGGGCGCAGGCGCTTGGTCGATCAGCCCCCCATACTTTATCACTCGGATGAGAAGGATTTTTTGCAGCGAGCCCGTCAGGCGCTGCAGGATTATCGACTGTCACTCCCCCATGAACGACGTGTGCTCTTCGATCGTTATCGCCTTGAAGACATTGCCATAAAGGCAGTCGGGATCGGTAGCGTCGGTACCTACTGCTTCGTCGGCCTGTTCTTTTCTGCAGAAAACCATCCGTTGCTCCTGCAGTTCAAGGAAGCCTGCCCCTCGGTACTGGCGCCCTATGCGGGCAAGAGCGACTACGAGAATCAGGGGCAGCGCGTGGTCACCGGGCAGCGACTGATGCAGTCCTCGAGTGACATCTTTCTTGGCTGGACGCGCGGCGATAACGGTCGGGATTACTTTGTTCGCCAGTTGCGCGACATGAAAATGTCAGTGCCGATCGAAGGCATATCGGCGCCGCGCATGAAGTTGTATGCCCAATGGTGCGGTCTTACTCTGGCCCGTGCCCACGCCAAGTCAGGGGACGCTGCTCTCATAAGCGGCTACCTGGGTAAATCGGACACCTTCGACCAGGCACTCGGCCAATTTGCCATGATCTATGCCGATCAAAATGCGAGAGATTATGCCGTGTTGCTGGCTGCGGAAAGATCCGGGCGGATCAAAGCGCTCATGGAAGATGAATGATAAAAACGGTTGCCACTCGATGGCTGCTTCTTGCGGGAGCTGATGTTCATTGATTTTGAGCAGCAAGGAAGCGATCAGGTTTCAGTTGACGGGTGGCGGAAATCGTCGAAAAGATGCGGAAATGCTGGCATCACCGCAGTGTTCAGTAAGCCAAACCCCAGAAACGACAAAGCCCTGAATAATCAGGGCTTTGTCGTATAAAGATGGCGGAGGCGATGGGATTCGAACTCATGGACCTGTTACAGTCGACGTTTTTCAAGACCTGCGGGCATAGTCTTCGTAAGGGCTGCGCACTGTACACATTGCGATAGTGCGAACGTGGCCTCGACTGCTGAGGAGATGATTGTGGCTCGAAAAATCTATTAGAAGGCGCGGTCTGATTGATTTTCCTTCGGGACTTAAAATCCCTCGAGGATGCGAAAAGGCGTTCGAATTCCTACCCCTATGTGGGCTTCGCAAAGGTAATTCAGCGGCTGCATTCGACCCTTTGCAGCCGGTCAAGGCAAACTGAAATCGTCGAAAATCGGCCAGGTGGCTACTAGGATCTCAAGCCAATGACCGTACGGATGATGTCTCGGCCTTGATCCTTGCGATGATGATTGGTGTCTCGCAGTGAGTAGATACAGCGGCAGTACTCTTGCTGACAGAAACGTTCGCGCTTGCTGATCTCGATCATCCGTGCCGAACCGCCGCCTTTGCGCCAGTTGTAATCCCAATAGCTGACGCCAGGATATTTTTGCGCGCTGCGACTGCCTCTATCGCTGATCTGCTTCATGTCTTTCCAACGGGAAATACCCAGTGAGCTGGTGATCACGCTAAAACCATGTTCAAAGGCATACAGGGCAGTACGTTCAAAGCGCATGTCGAAACATCGGCCACGCTGGTGAGCGCGCCCCAGGACAATGCTCGTTTTCCAGTTCACGAACCGGGCGAGCGAAACCGATCAGTTGCTGCCGCAAAATTGGCGGCCGGTTTAATCACGCAAGGCGTGATGGCCGGATGAATACGATAACTTCGCTGTTCAAACTGATTTACTACTTCCCTGCGGCTAGGAAGCACCCATTCCACGCACAAGTGGATCAGCGCTGCGTAGGCCCACAGGATAAAGTCACTTCAGCAGCGACGTTGCGTTTCAAACCACTGTTCGGCCATTGAAACTAACGTAAAAATTTGCTGTCACAACCATTCATCGCAAAATTTCTAGGCAGCATCACTTATTACCAAGGAGGGGTTCATATGGCGTTCGACGCTTTCATTCAAATAGCAGACATCCCAGGCGAAGCGCTGGACGAGAAGTACAGCAAGTGGATCGAAATCACCGGCTACAACTTCGGCGTTAGCCAAAGCACCTCCGCCACCGCTAGTTCCTCGGGCGGTGCTTCATCCGGTCGCACCACCCTGACCAACTTCACCTTCACCAAATACCTCGACAGTGCCAGCTGTAAGCTGATGGAAGCCAGTTGCGCGGGCCAGCACCTCAAGGAAGTGAAGCTAGTGCTGTGCCGCGCCGGCGCTGACAAGCTCAAATACTACGAAGTGGTGCTCGAGGAAGTCATCATCGCCGACTACTCACAAAGCGCCAGCGCAGGCATACCCATCGAAATCGTACAGCTCAATTACGGCCGCATTAAAACCACTTACACCCTGCAGAAACGTGTCGATGGCAGCGCAGGCGGTAACGTGGCTGGCGGTTGGGACCGCATCAATAATAAAAAGTATTCATGAGGCAAGACCATGCCCGAAGCACGATCCTTTATCAATTCCAGAACGCAGACTTTCGACTCTCTGAAAGCCAATCTTGCGCTGCCAAAGAATGTCAAAGCCAAGTTTGTTGCCCTCAACTCCCACATTTCGGGCTCAGTTGTTCTTGCTGGTGAACTGGTGATTGTGGGGGATTCTTCAACCCCGTCGTCTACAGCTCAAGAAGCTTTCCTGATGGCAAAGGCTGCCGAGGTGCATACGGCGTTGCTTGCTAACGGGGTGGAAGCTGATGATTTTTTTCTTGATAATTTTGAGCTGCTCAAACAGGCGATATCCTACACGTCCATGGGTATAGGTGCAGCAAGTGATGGCTGGGCCAAGCATATGGAAGAGATCAAGAAAACGCTTCAAGACATTGAAAAATTATATCGAGAGCACATGGGCTCTGGCACCATGACCCAGCGCGATGCTTTCTATGCCAAGCGAACTGAATTGTTCATGAAACTTGACAAATTATTGGGTAATTTTCTGTCCTACGGGGCCGGACTGCGCAACGAAGGTTCAATGAAAAGAATGCTCGGGCTCTCAACCAACAGCTATATGCATGCTGGAGAAATCGCGGGATACGCCGACAAGGTATCTGGCGTGGCTAAGGCTTCTAACTGGATAAAAAGAGGAACTTATATTGGGACCGCGCTTGAAGTAGGCTCCACCGCACTTTCAATTCGAAACGCCTGTGCTGTGGGACGCGAGGAGCAGTGTCGAAGGGCAAAGTATGTTGAGGGAAGTTCCCTGGTGGGTAGTTTAACCGGGGCCAGTGGAGGCGGGGCTTTAGGCGGCCCTATAGCGGGCGGAATATGTTTGGTAGCGCTAGGAGTTACAACCGGCCCAGGTGCATTGGCCTGCACTGTAATAGGAGGTGCCGCTGGCGGATGGGTGGGCGGGGAAGGAGGCCAGTGGGTCGGTGAAAAAATTGGAGAATATATTTATGGGGCAGTTACAAAATGACAAGTATCCCTATAGGGTTATTGGGTATTTTTATAATGGTTCCCATGATTGTCAATTTGATTGCGATTGCTATAATTGCTCATAACTACGTTGAGGTTATCGAAGGTCGGCTTCCAAATTGTTCTTCTGTAGTAACCATTAGAGAAGCATGGTCCGGTGGCGGTTTGCTCGGGAAAGTAATTCGAGGCGGCGTAATTGCGATAGTGATGATGATGCCAAATCTCTGCGCAAAAAAAGGCATTGTCGATATCGATGAGATGCGTAGATTACCTGCTCGTTATAAGCGGTTATTAATAATTCCTATGCTTATAGGTATTTTTCTTTTTGTAGCTATGATGGGATTAAGGGTCGCTGGATATTGGTTAGGGCTTTAAACGTCAAATAACATCCGCAAGACAGGCATCTCATGACCCGTAAGTTAGCGTTGATTTAATATCCCATCGAACGAGGCAGGTTGAATATCTTCACCTGTTTCCTTGACCAGCCGACGTCGAGCCACTCAACGTCCGAACCTCAGAGATGACGGTGATGATGCAATTGGTGGCGTCCGGCAGAGGCGTCAGCTGCCTGCCCAACTGGGCACTGCACGAGTACACGTCTCGTGGGTATCGTTCCACTCTAAGTGCACCTTGGGCAACAGACGCCGCGCTTGCAGTGATGGGCCAAGTTCTCACAGGCCCTCATCCACGCGTCCGCCCATTTGAACACCATGGTTTACCAGCATCCGGAAAGGCGTAAAAAAACCTTGCCTTGGAAGCTTCGTACCAGGCTGATGTGCAAGCTTCTTGCGGGGGATATGGGAATTGACGTTTTGCACGCAATGCGCCCGCAGTTCGAGTTACGGACGGACTTAGGGGAAATTTCGGCCGAGCTGGTCGAGGAGTTTAAGAAGACGTCAGCACTCAGAACTTGGGGTTGGATGTGTATCGCTGATGGCACACCCCAGGTAGTGCCCCCCGTAGCGCTGCTGTAGCCTTCCCATCATTCGCTAGGCGAGTGGTCAAGTCGAACGCAAATGCCTGGTCAAGTCGAATGCAAATGGGTGGTCAAGTGGAGTGCAATTTCCCAATCACTCGCGACTTGCTGCTTCACGCCCTGAGGAAGTCAGTCAACCAAAATCGAGGTTCTTGAGGAGCGGTGAACCACGCTTCCTCAAGGCATTCAAATAGGTGGTTTCATCGTAGAGTGTCCTGGTCTGCCAGCACCGGTACAGAATCCGAATCCACTTAAACGCGAGTGCGCGTACCGCAGCCTGGTAGGTACTCCCTTTGGCGCGTTGCTGCCGGTAGTAAGCTCCAGCCCAAAAGGATTTATTAATGGTCTGACCCGCCCATTCCACGAAGGTCTGACGAAGAAACGTCGGACATTGCCAGCGCCAATGCACCCAGCTCTTCTTACCACTCCGTTCCGTCACCGGGGCAATGCCGGAGTACTTTTGCAGTTCGTCCGCGCCATGGAAACGCTCACGTTGTTCTCCGAAGGCTGCGAGTAAGCGTGGCGCCAGATGCTGACCTGCGCCCGGTATTCGCCGATCTATGGTTGATGAGCGGCTTAGCGACCTGATGGCTTTCTGTATCGGTTACGCTCGGCAAGGCGGAGCAGCTAAAGCCTACTGGCTGGTCAGTGAGTAGTGCTGGACTGACAGAAAAGGGGAAATATCTATTTGCTGCTGATCGGCCGCTTCTGGCCGATTGCAGTCATTCCGGTGCCATCATCACCGCGAGCGTCATTTTGATGAGCTCTTCATTCTTATCGATTGCTTCTAGGGCACCGCGCACGCTGTCGGAGACGTCAGCCGATCCGCGCTGCTCGATCCAATTCGAAAGCTCCATGATGGCGGCTTACAGGGCGAGCTGGTTTTCGTTGATTTTGAAGAGCAGGGAAGGGAGCAGGCCTGAGTTTGGCATCGAGAATCCTCGGTTATGAGGTCAGCGTAGCACTGCGTTTCATGAAGGATTTTTAACCGTTGGCAGGACGCCGGGAGAGGGAAAATCAGGAAAGTTTTGTAACGGTTATCAAATAGTTTTGTAACGACCTCCAGAGGCTGCACCGATTCACAGGCTCCAGAAACGACAAAGCCCTGAATAATCAGGGCTTTGTCGTATAAAGATGGCGGAGGCGATGGGATTCGAACTCATGGACCTGTTACAGTCGACGGTTTTCAAGACCGTTGCCTTAAACCACTCGGCCACACCTCCGTTTGCGTTGCGGGCGCCATAATACCTGAATGAAACACACTGTCAAACTCTCTGCATAGCTAGTTACAGAGCGTCTGTTATGATCTTTGCGACTGAACGTTTCAAACCAACAGGAGTGTCGCCATGCGCGAACAGGATTACGCAGTTAATAACAGCGTGCAGGCTGAGCAGCTAGAGGTTAGCCGCGTCCTGCGCAACACATACGGCTTGCTCGCCCTGACCCTCGCATTCAGCGGTGTGACGGCCTACGTTGCCCAGCAGATGCGTGTTGGCTACCCGAATATCTTCGTGGTGCTGATCGGCTTCTACGGTCTTTTCTTCCTCACCAACAAACTCCGTGATTCCGCCTGGGGCCTGGTGTCGGCATTTGCCCTGACCGGTTTCATGGGGTTCCTGCTCGGTCCGATCCTCAACCGTTACCTGGGTATGCAGGGCGGCGCTGAAGTGGTCAGCTCGGCCTTCGCGATGACTGCGCTGGTGTTCGGCGGCCTGTCGGCCTATGTGCTGATCACCCGCAAGGACATGAGCTTCCTCGGCGGTTTCATCACGGCAGGCTTCTTTGTGCTGCTGGGTGCGACGCTGGCGAGCTTCTTCTTCCAGATCAGCGGTCTGCAACTGGCGATCAGCGCAGGTTTCGTGCTGTTCTCCTCGGTCTGCATTCTGTTCCAGACCAGCGCCATCATTCATGGCGGTGAGCGCAACTACATCATGGCCACCATCAGCCTGTATGTATCGATCTACAACCTGTTCGTCAGCCTGTTGCAGCTGTTCGGCATCATGAGCCGTGATGACTGATCGTCGGCCTTGAAGTAAAAAACCCGCTCAGGCGGGTTTTTTATTGCCTGGAATCCAGGGCTACTCGGTAATGACAATGCTGCCGTCAGCTTGCTGGCGGTAGACGGTGTAGGGCAGCAGTAAGGTGTCCATCGCGCCGGAGACGACCACATCGAGCAGCACGACGGCGGGGGCGGGGCCATGTACCTGCGCATCCCGACCCTCTTCGAGGGGGGCATTCAGCATGCAAAAGTCGTAGGTCACACCGCTGTAGATTCGCGGTACCGCACCGCAGTAACTCTTTTGTTCCTTGAGACTTTTCGAGGCCACTTCGTCACTGCGCACAACCGTCTGAATCGTGCCGCAACCCGCAAGCATCATTGCCACCAGTAGCATTGCCTGAGTTTTCATACCGTCAATCCTTCGCCGGAAACCATCAATCTACTTCAGTCTGAAGCAAATATCACTCACGCCATGGGCGGCAATCGGCGCTTGACCGGGGTTTTCTTGACGATGGCCGTGTTGGTTTCAGCGTGGGTGTTGAGGCGGTCGAGCAGGGTGTCCAGTTGTTCCATCGAGCGCACGTGCAGGCGTGCGATGAAACAGTCGTCGCCGGTCACCTTGTCGCACTCGGTGAATTCGGGAATGGCCATGATTTGCCGTTCCACCTCTTGCAACTGGCCCGGCAACGGGCGAATACGCACGATGGCCTGGAGTTGATAACCGAAGCTTTTTGGGTCGATTTCAACGGTGTAGCCCTTGAGCACGCCACGCTCTTCCAGGCGGCGCAGGCGCTCGGCAACACTGGGGGAGGACAGGCCGCTGATTTGCGCCAGGGCCTTGAGCGAGCGTCGCGAGTCTTCCATCAGGGCCGTGATCAGTACCTGGTCGATGTCATCGGTCATGGCGAAACCCTCTGTTAGGCATTTTTTCAAAACTGCCTTCATAAAAAAGGCTGATTCAGAGTTTAGCCTGCTTTTTGCTATGGAGTGGCGCTGTGGTGCATTGGCATACTTTGGCCACAAACACAGGAGTCTGATGATGGACAAATCCCTACGCCGCGGTTCGTTTGAAATGACGGCCGCCATGCTGATCTCCGGCACCATCGGTTGGTTCGTGCTGGTGTCCGGGCAACCGGTGCTGGATGTGGTGTTCTGGCGCTGCCTGTTCGGTGCCGGCACCTTGCTGCTGATTTGCGCCGCCTTCGGCTTTCTGCGCCCCGGTATTCTGACCCGCACCACGTTTTTGCTCGCCGTGCTCAGCGGGGTGGCGATCGTCGGCAACTGGGTGTTGTTGTTCGCGTCCTATTCCCGGGCGTCGATTGCCATCGGCACCGCCGTCTATAACGTTCAGCCGTTCATGCTGGTCGGGCTGGCGGCGCTGTTTCTCAACGAAAAGATCACCACGCAGAAAATGCTCTGGCTGGGCGTGTCGTTTCTCGGGATGCTGGCCATCGTCAGTGCCCATGGCAGCCAGGGCGAGAGCGGCAGCGATTACCTGACGGGCATTGCCCTGGCATTGGGCGCGGCGTTTCTCTATGCGATTGCCGCGCTGATCATCAAGCGTTTGACGGGTACGCCACCGCACCTGATTGCGCTGATCCAGGTCAGCACCGGCGTGTTGTTGCTCGCGCCATTCGCGAATCTTTCGGTACTGCCGCAGGCGCCGAGCGCGTGGGCCAGCCTGGTGACACTGGGCATGGTGCACACCGGTGTAATGTATGTGTTGCTGTACGGCGCCATTCAAAAACTGCCGACTGCGCTGACGGGGGCGCTGTCCTTCATCTATCCGATTGCGGCGATTTTCGTCGACTGGTTTGCCTTCGGCCATCGTCTGGAGCCGCTGCAATGGATCGGCGTCGCGGCAATCCTGCTGGCCGCCGCCGGTATGCAGCAAGGCTGGTCACTCAAGTTTCGGCGCACGGTGACGCCGTAACCCGCGTCGCCGGCGTCAGATGTTCCAGCGCGGCGCGTTCCTGGCCAGGCGCTGGCGCATCTCGCCGATGTTGGCGGCCAGTTGTTGAGTCAGCAAGTGATAGCCGTCCAGTGTGTTGTAGACCGGTGCATCGAGGCTGACCAGCGGCACCTCCATGGGCCGATCGAGGCGCTGGGCGGCGCCTGATTTCAACGCCCGGGCCATGCCGATCAATTGCACGCGGATCTGTCGATGTTCGGCTTTCAATGCCGTTTGCAGGAGCGTCATGGCATCGGGGTCATTGGCGTCCGGTCGGGTATTGCCAAGGATTTCCAGGGTGCTGACGCACATGCGCAGGTTGCGCTGGATGGCATCGAGCTCGGTCATGGAAATCTTCACTTCCTTGGACACCGACGGCATCAGTGAGCGCAGTTGCACCATCGCCGAATTCAGGCGCGTCATGAGCTTGAGGTGTTCGTCGGCGGTGATGGCCTGGCCGTCAATGATGCGCCCGTAGATTTTTGCGCAATCACGCAGGGCATCGGCCAGGTTGTAGCGCCAGGAATACACCGCGTACAGCGGCAGGGCGAAGGAAAACGCCAGGGCCAGGGCAATACCGATCAGGATATCCACCCCGCGCCACAAGCCATCGGTGACCGGGTTGTCGCCATGCCCCGCGACGATGAACACGGTAATCGCCGACAGCAGCGCGGTGTAGCCGCCCTTGCCGATGGCGTGATACGAGAAGAACCCGCAGACCACCGACATTGCGAAATAGGTCAGCCAGGGCATTCCGAGCCAGGCCTGTTGTGCCACCAGCGCCAGGCCGACACCGGCGCCGATCAAGGTGCCGATGGCACGTTCGGCGGCTTTCTTGCCGATGTTGCCGTGGTGCTGCAAGCCGCCGATCACCACCAGCATGGTCACCGACGCCCATTCACCGTGGGGCAGTTTGATCCCGGTGGTCAGCAGGATCGTCGCCAGCAAGCCGAGCGACACCCGCACCGCATGGATCACCCGCGCATGGCGGTAGCGCCGGTACGGGTCCAGCAACGGACGCAGCAATCGGCGCAGCAGCGGTGGCAGTCGATCGGCTCTGGATGTACTCAGGCTGGCTCTCCTCAGAAAATGTAGTCGGTGGTCAGGAAGCTCGAACTGCGGCCACTGATGATCTCGCTGATCAGGTCCTTGTTGGTCTCCTGGAACTTGGTGGCCACCAGCGTGCGGATCGAAAACACCCGCAGTGCGTCATGCACCGACAGGGTGCCTTCGGCCGAGTTCTTGCGACCATTGAAGGGGTAGGTGTCGGGGCCACGCTGGCATTGGGCATTGAGATTGATGCGTCCGACCTGGTTGGCAAAGGTGTCCACCAGCCGGCCGACCGCCACCGGATTGGTGCCGAAGATGCTCAACTGCTGGCCGAAATCCGACTCCAGCACGTAGTCGATCACGGTATCCAGATGACGGTACGGCACGATCGGGATGACCGGGCCGAACTGCTCTTCCTGATAAACCCGCATCTGCGGTGTGACCGGGTACAGCACTGCCGGGTAGAAGAACGACGCCCGGGCCTCGCCACCGTTGGGGTTGACCACCCTGGCGCCTTTGCTCTCGGCATCCGCCACCAGTGCATGCAGGTAGTCGACCTTGCCCGATTCCGGCAGGGGCGTCAGGGCGACGCCACTTTCCCAGGGCATGCCGGGCTTGAGGTTGGCGAGCCTGGCATTGAATTTGTCGATGAAGGACTCGACCACGTCCTCGTGGACAAACAGGATCTTCAGGGCCGTACAGCGCTGGCCATTGAAGGACAGCGACCCGGTCACCGCTTCACTGACCGCATTGTCCAGGTCCACTTCCGGCAGGACGATGCCCGGGTTTTTCGCGTCCAGGCCCAGCGCCGCGCGCAAGCGGTGGGGTTTGGGATGGAGTTTTTTCAGGTCGCTGGCGGCCTTGTTGGTGCCGATGAAGGCGAAGATGTCGATCTTGCCGCTGGCCATCAGCGCACTGACCGTCTCGCGGCCGCTGCCATAGATGACGTTGATCACCCCGGCCGGGAAGCTGTCGCGGAAGGCTTCCAGCAACGGGCGAATCAGCAGCACGCCGAGTTTCGCCGGTTTGAACACCACGGTGTTGCCCATGATCAGCGCCGGGATCAGCGTGGTGAAGGTTTCGTTCAACGGATAGTTGTAAGGCCCCATGCACAGGGCGACGCCCAGCGGCACGCGGCGGATCTGGCCGAGGGTGTCCTGTTCCAGTTCGAAACGGCTGGAGCGACGATCGAGCTCTTTCAGCGCGTTGATGGTGTCGACGATGTAGTCGCAGGTGCGGTCGAATTCCTTTTCCGAGTCCTTGAGGTTCTTGCCGATTTCCCACATCAGTAGCTTGACCACGGCGTCGCGCTGCTCGCGCATGCGCCCGAGGAAGGTTTCGACGTGCTGGATGCGCTCGGCCACGCGCATGGTCGGCCACAAACCCTGGCCGCGGTCGTAGGCGCGCACGGCAGCGTCGAGGGCGGTCAATGCGGTATCGGCATCAAGCAGCGGCGTGCTGCCGAGGATCACTTGCTCGTCGCCATCGGCACCGGTCAGGTACACCGGGCTGCGGACCTGGGCCAGTGGTCCGTTCCAGGTTCTCAGTACGCCATCGACCAGGTACTCACGCTGTTCGGTCTGGCCGTCGAGGCGGTACTTTTCCGGGATGTCGGCGGGGCTCGGGAACAGGTTCTGGAGAATATTGGCTGTGGTCATGTCGCTACCCCTCTGGATTGGGTGATGCACTGATGAATCGTTTTAGCAGACCTCAGCAACCCTTGTCATGACTCATCTCAGCGTTTTGCCGTTCGCGGGTTTATCGACGCCCTCCGTCATGGCCTCAGAAGCGCCCCTTGTTGGCCCCCAATGCCCTCAACCCGCCCGCGTGGAGTGCCTTAGTGTTGAGCTCTCCTTGAGCACAACAAAAAAGCTGCACCCGGCCGACCGGGCAGCCAATGAGAGGACAGCCATGCGGGCAAGCCGATTAACTGAAAAGCCTAGCCTTTGTTTGGCCTTGGCGGGGTGTGCCTTTGCGTTGCTTGCAGGGTGCGAAGAGCCGAACAACCCGCCGACCCGCAGCGAAGCAGGCGCCGCGAGGCCCGCCGACGCCGAGCTGGCGCAGGTCTACGACAACAGCTGCAAGCTTTGCCACGCCAACCCGGCGGCCGGGGCGCCGCTGACCGGCGACATCAAGGCCTGGGCGCCACGGGTGCTGCAGGGCGCCGACACGCTGCTCGATCACGCGATCAACGGCTACAACGGCATGCCGCCAATGGGCATGTGCATGCAGTGTTCGCAGGAACAGTTCCTGGCGCTGATTGCCTTTATGTCCGGCCAGCAAATCCAATAACAAGAACGGCAGGGTGCGATTCATGACGATGGACCTGACACGGCGTCAGTTGTTGCAACGGGCGAGCGTCATCGGCGCCTTTACCGCGCTCGGCTCAGCCCCGGCGCTGGCCGAGTTGCTGCGCGCGCCACGGTTGATTCCCTGGCGCAACTGGTCGGGCGGCCAGAGCTGCCTGCCGGCGGCGCGGCTGGCGCCGAAGAACCTGGATGAGTTGACCCAAGTGGTGCGTCAGGCCCCCGGAAAGATCCGTCCGGTGGGGTCGGCGCATTCCTTCAGCGCACTGGTGCCCACCGACGGCACCTTGCTGTCGCTGAGCTATTTCTCGGGGTTGCTCGATCACGATCCGAAAACCCTGCAAGCCGAGTTCGCCGCCGGCACGCCGATGTCGCGCATGGGCACGCCGCTCAAGGATATCGGCCAGGCCCTGCAAAACATGGCCGATATCGATTACCAGACCCTCGCCGGCGCGATCTCGACCTCGACCCACGGTACCGGCAAGCACTTTCAATCCTATTCGGCGCATGTCTGCGGCTTGCAGTTGGTGACCGCCGGCGGCGAGGTGCTGGATTGCGATGCCAATCGTCATCCCGAGGTGTTCAGCACCGCCAGGGTGTCCCTGGGGGCGTTGGGCGTGGCGACCCGGGTGCGCCTGCAAAACCGCCCGGCGTATCGCTTACGGGAGCGGCAGTGGATCGCCAAAACCGAAGAGTTGCTCGAAGACCTGGACAAGAACACCCGGGAAAACCAGCACTGGGAAATGCTCGTGGTGACCCATTCCGACTACGCCTTGTCGATCGCCCTGAACGAAACCACCGACCCGGCCACACCGCCGGTCCCGGCGGATGAGGAGGGCGGCAACGAGTTTGTCACCTTGATCGAGAAGATCGACAAGTACGCCAGCGACTTCCCGGACCTGCGCCGCACGATGCTCAATAACCTGCGCCACCTGGCCAGCTTCGATGACCGGGTGGGCGACTCGTTCGACATCTACGCCAACGTGCGCACGGTGCGCTTCAACGAGATGGAATACTCCGTGCCGGCCGAATACGGCCCGGCCTGTTTGCGCGAGATCCTCAAGCTGATCCAGGACAAAGACCTGCGCACCTGGTTTCCGATCGAATACCGTTACGTCAAGGCCGATGACATTCCCCTGAGCATGTTCGAAGGCCGCGACAGCTGTTCGATTTCGGTCCACCAGCATTACCAGATGGATCATCACAACTTCTTCGCCGCCATCGAGCCGATTTTCTGGAAGTACAACGGCCGGCCGCATTGGGGCAAGTTGCACACGCTGAACGCGAAAAACCTGCAGCCGCTGTACCCGCGTTGGCAGGAGTTCATCCAGGTGCGGCAAGCACTCGACCCCAGCGGCAAATTCCTCAATGCGCATTTGTCATCGATCCTGGGGGTGAGCTGATGGCCGTCAATCGACGTGGTTTTCTACTGGGCATCGCAGGCGTCGGCGCCTTGTTGGCGGGTGTCGGGGCGTGGCTGCGGCCGGGTGACCGAGGTGCGCCCTACAGCGACTATTTCCGCCTGCTCAACCGCGAGCTCAAGGACCACGGGCCGATGCGTCCGGTGATGCTGATCGACCTTGATCGGCTGGATCACAACATCGACGTGGTGATGCAATCGGTCAGGCGTGGCGGCAAACACCTGCGGCTGGTGGAAAAGTCGCTGTCGGCGCCGGGGCTCCTGGCCTACATCGCCCAGCGCGCCGGCACGCAACGCCTGATGTCGTTTCACCAACCCTTTCTCAATCATGACGCCATGCAGTTTCCCGAGGCCGATATTCTGTTGGGCAAGCCGCTGCCGGTGCGTTCGGCGCAGTTGTTCTATCAGTCGCACAAGGGGCCTTTCGACCCTTCGAAGCAACTTCAATGGCTGCTCGATACGCCAGAGCGTTTGCAGCAATACCTCGCCCTGGCTCAGGGGCTGGGCACGCGAGTGCGGGTGAACATCGAACTGGATGTCGGGCTGCATCGCGGCGGTATCAGCGACCTTGGCGTGCTTGGGCAGATGCTGACGCTGATCAGCCAGCACCCGCAGCATCTGGAGTTCGCCGGGTTCATGGGCTACGACCCGTTCGTGGGCATGGGCGTGCCGGGGATTCTGGGCTCGCCCGAGGAGCTGTTCGCCAAGGTGATGGTGATCTACCAGCGCTGCGTCGATTTCACCCGTGAGCAATATCCCGGTTTATGGCGAGAAGGATTGACCCTCAATACGGCCGGCAGCCCGAGCTATCGCCTGCATGAGCAAGAGCAACTCAGCAGCGAAGTGTCGGTGGGGACGGCGATGCTCAAGCCCACTCACTATGACTTGCCGTCACTGGTGGAGCATGTGCCGGCCGCTTACATCGCCACGCCGGTGCTGAAAAGCACCGGGGCGGTGAACATTCCGGCGCTGGATGACCAGTCCAGGCTGTTTTCCTGGTGGGACACCAATCAGCGCGAGACGTTTTTTATCTACGGCGGCAACTGGATGGCGGAGCTCGAATCGCCAGCGGGGTTGCAGAGCAATGGTGTGTATGGCCGCAGTTCGAACCAGGAGATGGTCAATGGTTCGGCGGCGGTGGGGCTTGGGGTTGAGGACCAGGTGTTCTTGCGGCCTGCCCAGACGGAGGCGGTGTTGTTGCAGTTTGGGGATTTGCTGGCGGTTCGGGGTGGGAAGATTGTGGATAGCTGGCCGGTGTATTCCTGATGTTTGTTGGGTGACTGTTCCGGCGCCTTCGCGAGCAGGCTCGCTCCCACAGGGGAATGCATTTCAACAGGGAAATGCATTCCCCTGTGGGAGCGAGCCTGCTCGCGAAGGGGTCAGTCAGAACGCATAAGGAATACTGACCTTGGCCCAAAGCATTTCCCCTTCAGGCCGGTTTTCCACGTCGAATTCCTTGGCCCAGCGAATCTCCGCGCTGGCGTACTTGAGAAAGGTCCAGTGCAGCGCCGGGCCAATCGCAAACACCTGGCCGCGCACCCCGTCGTTCACGTCCTGGCCGTTGAACTGCACGGTGTGGCCGAACTGTTTGTCATCGGTGGTTTGCTTGAGGTAGTAGCCGTTCAGCCCGAACATCAGGTCGTCGGTGATCTTGAAACTGGCGGAATAGTCGATGTGGAAAATCTGCCCCGACTTGTAATCGGTGTCTTTGTTTTTCTCGTTGAAACTGTAGGTGGTCTTCATCGACACCTCGGTTCTGTCCGTCGGCAGCCAGGTGAAGGAGAACAGCGGTTTGTAGGTGTAGAAGTTGTTGCTGGTGTTGGCCAGGCGATCGACGCTGTATTCGCCGGTCGGCACCGTGACTTCAATGGCGGCGCCGAGGGTCAGGTTCGGGCCCATGTCCCAGAGAATGATCGGCGCGATGGTGGTGTCGCCCATGCCTTCGCGGGTGTCCTGCGGCAGGCCGAACACCGAGACTTCCTGCTTGAGCCAAGGCTGCGCGATGTAGCCGGCCAGCCGGCCGCCAAACACCCGCACCGGGCTGAGGTAATCCAGGCGCGGGATGACGGCCGTGGATTCGATCTCGACGTTCGGCACCTTGCCGCCGAGGGAGCTGATGTTCAGTTTCGTGGCCTTGTAGTGGTTGTAGTAGAGGTTGAACGCAACCATGTTGTCCGGAAGGCTGTCGGGCGACAGCGGCAACATGAAAAAGCCGTCGGTGCCGGGGCCGATGTTGTCCACGCCAGCCTCGGTGGCCAGGGCCGGTTGCAGGGCGCAGACGCCGGCCAGGCTGATGACCATCAGGGGAAGTGTCGTGCGAGTCGCGATCATGGGTGTACTCATTATTATTGTTAGCGGGCTGTCCGGCATCCCTACGAGGGCCGCCCCATAGAAATAAGCTGTCCGCGCCCTGCAAGGCAGGGTATTGGCGGCCATTTAGGGGGACTTCTGCGGACAGCCTTTAAACGCTGTGCTAACTTCCTTCGACATAACCGGTTACAAAAATAAGAATGATGCTCGTCCCGGAATGTATGGCCCCATGCAAATGATAGTGATCGATCCCACCTTTGAACTGGCGCTGGTGTCGCCGTTTCTCCTGCAAACCCTGGCCGAAGTCGCCGAGCAGAAAGGCATCAACCCCCAGAGCCTGTGCCGGGGGTTGGGGTTTGACTTTGAAGACCTTCAGGATCCGGCGCAGCGCATTTCCTATCGCCAGGCCGTGGCCATGATTCAGCGTGCGCTCAAGGCCTTGCCCAATCAGGGGCTGGGCCTGTGGGTCGGCGCGCAGAACGTGCTCGGCACGCTGGGGCTGTTGGGGCATGTATTGTCGCTGTGCAAGACCCTGCGCGATGCCTTTGAACTGGGCATCCGCCATCAACACACCTCGGGCGGCATTGTCGTGTCCAGTGTGGAGGAGGCGGGTGACCGGGTGTTTGTCGACGTCGAATGCCGCTTGCCGTTCGCCGATGTGCAGTTGTTCGCGGTCGAGGAGTTTTTCGCCAGCCTGCTGGTGTACGGCCGGGCCCTGGTCGGCGCGGATTTCAAGCCGATGGCCGTGGAATTCATCCATGCGGCGCCGGACTATCTCGGCGAATATTCGCGCCTGTTGGGGCCGGATGTGCGTTTCGGTTGCCTGCAAAACCGCATGGTGATCGATGGGCATTGGTTGGACGTCCAATTGCCCAATCACCATTCCCTGGCCCTGCGTCAGGCCGTGAAACTGCTCGAACTGGAAGCCGCGCAGGTGCACCAGAAAATGGACCTGATCCAGGCGGTGGAACGGGCGATTGCCCGGGACCTGACCGAGGGCAGCCACATCGAGAAAATCGCCAGCGACCTGAACATGAGCAGCCGCACCTTGCGTCGCCGCCTCACCGAACACGCGCTGACGTTCGAAGCGCTGCTGGAACAAGTGCGCCAGGCCCGCACCATGAGCCTGCTGGCCAACCCGGACATGTCCATCGAACGCATCACCGAGGAAGTCGGCTACAGCGACGTACGCAGCTTTCGCCGGGCGTTCAAGCG
Organism: Pseudomonas sp. GW821-FHT07G06; assembly: GCF_058986625.1. NCBI lineage: Bacteria > Pseudomonadati > Pseudomonadota > Gammaproteobacteria > Pseudomonadales > Pseudomonadaceae > Pseudomonas > Pseudomonas sp. GW821-FHT07G06. Next base: position 57,895 of record NZ_JBYSVW010000017.1, on the reverse strand, counting down.
CTGGACCGGCATGAGCCCGAGTGCGTTCCGCAGCGAAAGCTCCAGCGTGGTCTGATCCTTTTGTGGTGAGTAGGAATCTGTGGTGAGTGGGCTTCTGTGGCGAGGGGGCTTGTCGGAACGCCGCATCGCCCCGTCGGGTTGCGAAGCAGCCCCAAAACCTGCCGCCTCGGTATGACTGGAAATGTAGGGGACCGCTTCGCGCTCCAACGGGGGCAAGCCCCCTCGCCACAGAAGCCCCCCTTTGCCACAGGTTCCTGAGCTCCGACGGCACACAAAACCTCACACACCGGTTAAACTCCATGCTCTTTTTCAAGGAGTTCATATGAGTCATTACCAGCCGGGCATTCTCGCCACCCCCGTTCCTCCTCAAGCCCGCCATATGTTCTTCGCGCTCGAATCCGCCGCTGCACTGCCGGCCGCGCTCGATAACCTGCAAGGGCTGGTGGACGGCAAGTCGGTGGTGGCCGGCTTCGGCGAGTCCCTGGTCAAGGCGCTGGACGGGCAGATCGAAGGTCTGCGGCCGTTCCCGGCGCTGACGGGCGTCGGTGTCGACAATCCGTCGACCCAACACGCGCTCTGGTGCTGGCTGCACGGTGAGGACCGCGGCGAGTTGCTCAACCGCAGCAACGCCATCGCAGCGGCACTGGCCCCGGCATTGCGCCTGGTGCAGGTGAACGAAACCTTCCGCCACATGACCGGCCATGACCTGACCGGCTACGAAGATGGCACCGAGAACCCCCACGACGAAGCCGCAGTAGCCGCTGCACTGGTGGCTGAAGGCGCGGACGGCCTGGTGGGTGGCAGCTTCGCCGCAATCCAGCAGTGGCAGCATGACTTGAAAGGTTTCCATGGGCTGTCAGCGGATGAGAAAGACAACATCATGGGCCGCCGCCTGAGCGATAACGAAGAGATCGACGATGCGCCGGTTTCCGCCCACGTCAAACGTACCGCCCAGGAAAGTTTTGCGCCTGAGGCCTTCGTGGTGCGCCGCTCGATGCCGTGGATCGAAGGTGACCGCGCCGGCCTGATGTTCCTGGCCTTCGGTTTCTCCCTCGATGCCTTCGAAGCCCAACTGCGCCGCATGAGTGGCCTGGAAGACGGCATCACCGACGGCCTGTACCGCATCAGCCGTCCGGTCACCGGTGGCTACTACTGGTGCCCGCCGCTCAAGGACGGTCGACTGGACCTGCGCGCATTGCGTATCGGCTGAACGGCAAGGAGAGCCTATGAACCTGGTGCGCTGGGGCATGATCGGTTGTGGCAGTGTCGCTGAACGCAAAAGCGCGCCGGCCTTCTACAAGGCGCCCGGATCGGCGTTGGTGGCGGTGATGGGGCGGCGCCTGGAAGCCGTCACCGACTACGCCGCGCGCCACGGCATCGCGAGGGTTTATACCGATGCGCAAGCGCTGATCAACGATCCCGAGGTCGACGCCGTATACATCGCCACACCGCCCGACAGCCATCACGCCTATGCCTTGCAGGTGGCCGCCGCCGGCAAGCATTGCTGCGTCGAGAAGCCGATGGCGCTGAACGCCGGGCAAAGCCGCGAGATGCAGCAGGTGTTTGCCGATGCCGGGTTGCATCTGTTCGTGTCCTATTACCGGCGTTCGCTGCCACGCTTCCGGCAAGTGCGGCAATGGCTGGAGGAGGGGCGGATCGGCGAGGTCCGGCACTTGAGCTGGACCCTCACCAAAGCCCCGTCGGCAGCGGATCTTGCGGGCGCGAACAACTGGCGTACCGATCCGGCGATTGCCGGTGGCGGCTATTTCGCCGATCTGGCCAGCCATGGCCTGGACCTGTTTCAGTACCTGTTCGGTGATATCGTCGAAGTCGCCGGGTTCACCGCACGGCAGGCCGGTTTGTACGCGGCCGAAGATGCCGTCAGCGCCACCTGGCGGTTTGCCGGCGGGGCACTGGGGATGGGTTGCTGGAACTTCGCCGCCGATCGCCGAGAAGACCGGGTCGAAGTGATTGGCAGTCAAGGCCGGATCAGCTTTTCAGTGTTCGATGAGCACCCGGTCGAACTGCATGCCGACGAACATCTCAGCCTGACCATCGAGCATCACGCACACATTCAGTGGCACCACGTGTTGGGCATGAATGCGCATATTCGTGGTGAGGCGCAGCATCCGGCGGTGGCCGCAGAGGCGCGGAAGACCGATTGGGTGATGGACCGGATCCTCAAGCGGCACTGATCTCAGACCAAACACTATCCCCTGTGGGAGCGAGCCTGCTCGCGAAGACATTGTGTCAGGCAATATTTTGTTGGTTGACACTCCGCTTTCGCGAGCAGGCTCGCTCCCACAGGGACGGTGGTGAATCTAACCTTATGCGCATTCGGTATTTCTCAAGCGTGTAATAACTTCTCTAAGATCACGTCATAACTCGTTATAACAAGTGATCTGCCATGACCGATAATGTTCTATCCCTGAGCAGCGTCCCGCTGCACACCCAGCTGCGAGACGTGCTGCGCGCCCGCATTCTCGACGGCGAATACCCGCAAGACAGCCAGATGCCTTCCGAAAGCGAGCTTGGCGCTTTGTTCAAGGTCAGCCGCATCACCGTGCGCCAGGCTTTGGGTGACCTGCAAAAGGAAGGGCTGATCTTCAAGATCCATGGCAAGGGCACTTTCGTCGCCAAACCGAAAACCTTCCAGAACGTCAGCACCCTGCAAGGCCTGGCCGAGTCCATGACGGGACGCGGTTACGAGGTGATCAACCGCCTGCGCAGCTTCAAGTTCATTGCTGCCGACAAGCTGGTCGCCGAGCGTTTGCAGGTCGAGGAAGGCGAGGTCGTGGCGCAGATCAAACGGGTGCGCCTGATCAATCGCGAGCCGATTTCCCTGGAAATCACCTACCTGCCAAAGGCCGTTGGCGAGCGTCTGGAAAAGGCCGACCTGGTCACCCGCGACATTTTCCTGATCCTGGAAAACGACTGCGGCCTGGCGCTCGGTCACGCCGACCTGGCCATCGATGCGGTACTGGCCGACAGCGACCTGACCCAGGCGCTGAACGTTGAACCCGGCTCACCGATCATGCGCATCGAGCGTCTGACCCACGACGCCGAAGGCCGGCCAGTGGACTTCGAACACCTTTACTACCGTGGCGATGCCTTCCAGTACCGCCTGCGGATCGACCGGCAAAAAGGGGATCAGGCATGACGCGCAGTACGTTGGAGCAGGAATACGACATCGTTGTCATCGGCGGCGGTACCGCCGGGCCGATGGCAGCGATCAAGGCCAAGGAGCGCAACCGCGACTTGCGGGTGTTGTTGATCGACAAAGCCAACGTCAAGCGCAGCGGCGCGATCAGCATGGGCATGGACGGCTTGAACAACGCGATCATTCCCGGCCACTCGACGCCTGAGCAGTACACCAAGGAAATCACCATCGCCAACGACGGCATCGTCAACCAGGCGGCGGTGTACGCCTATGCCACTCACAGCTTCGAAACCATCGAGCAGCTGGACCGCTGGGGCGTGAAATTCGAGAAGGACGAAACCGGCGACTACGCAGTGAAAAAGGTCCACCACATGGGCGCTTACGTGTTGCCGATGCCGGAAGGGCACGACATCAAGAAAGTCCTGTACCGCCAGTTGAAGCGCGCGCGGGTGAGTATCACCAATCGTCTGGTTTGCACGCGCTTGCTGACGGATGCAGAGGGCACGGTCAACGGCGTGATGGGTTTCGATTGCCGCACGGCGGACTTCCATGTGATCAAGGCCAAGGCGGTGATCCTCGCCTGCGGCGCCGCCGGACGCCTGGGCCTGCCGTCCTCGGGCTACCTGATGGGCACCTACGAAAACCCGACCAATGCCGGCGACGGCTACTCGATGGCCTACCACGCCGGGGCCGAGTTGGCGAACCTGGAATGCTTCCAGATCAATCCGCTGATCAAGGATTACAACGGCCCGGCCTGCGCCTACGTCACCGGCCCCCTGGGTGGCTACACCGCCAACAACAAGGGCGAGCGCTTCATCGAGTGCGACTACTGGAGCGGGCAGATGATGTGGGAGTTCCATCAGGAGCTGGAGAGCGGCAACGGCCCGGTGTTCCTCAAGCTTGATCACCTGGCCGAGGAAACCATCCAGAACATCGAAGAGATCCTGCACAGCAACGAGCGTCCGAGCCGTGGCCAGTTCCATGCCAATCGCGGTACCGACTACCGCACGCAGATGGTCGAGATGCACATCTCGGAAATCGGCTTTTGCAGCGGGCACTCGGCGTCGGGAGTGTGGGTCAACGAGAAGGCCGAGACCTCGGTCAAGGGCTTGTACTCGGCGGGGGACATGGCAGCGGTGCCGCACAACTACATGCTCGGTGCGTTCACCTATGGCTGGTTTGCCGGCAACAACGCGGCGGATTTTGTCGCCGGGCGCGAGTTTTCCGCGCTGGATGCCGCGCAGATCGAAAGCGAAAAACAGCGGGTCTATGCACCGCTGGACCGCGAACACGGCCTGCCACCGGCCCAGGTCGAGTACAAGCTGCGGCGCTTCGTCAACGACTACCTGCAACCGCCAAAAGTGACGAAGAAGATGCAGATCGGCCTGCAACGCTTCAGCGACATCCAGCGCGACCTCGACCAGATCAAGGCCCACAACGCCCACGAACTGATGCGCGCCATGGAAGTCAGCATGATCCGCGACTGCGCCGAAATGGCCGCCCGCGCTTCATTGTTCCGCGCCGAAAGCCGCTGGGGGCTTTACCACCACCGCGTCGATCACCCGCAACGCAACGACCGCGACTGGTTCTGCCATTGCCACCTGAAGAAGGACGAAAACGGTTTGATGAGCAGTTTCAGGAAAGCCGTCGAGCCTTACATCATCCCGCTGGATGCCGACGAGATGCAGGCCTACGACCGGCTGCGGGTCGGTGCCGATGCGGCTTGATGCCGACCACAAAAGAGAGACCGAACATGGCTTACCAACCCCAGGAAATCTTCTTCCGCTCCAACGCACCGGTCACGGTCGATGAAGACAAATGCATCGCCCACAAAGGCTGCACCGTGTGCGTCGACGTTTGCCCAATGGACCTGCTGGCGATCAACCCGGCCACGCAAAAGGCCTACATGGCGTTCGACGAATGCTGGTACTGCATGCCCTGTGAAAAGGATTGCCCGACCGGGGCTGTGAAAGTTGAAATCCCGTACCTGCTGCGCTGAAACACCGTCCCTGTGGGAGCGAGCCTGCTCGCGAAGAGGTCGGCACAGGCGACATCTCCATTGACTGATCGGACGCCTTCGCGAGCAGGCTCGCTCCCACAGTGAATCGAGTTCAAACAACCCAAAACGCCATCCGGCAACCACCGGACGCCTGATCCAGAACACCCCTCGTTTCCCACCACGCCCTGATCGTGGCGGAGACGAACATCCTATAAATGATTCGAGGGGAAACACTCATGATGTTGCGTGCAGCTTTGGCCGGTCTGGTACTGGCTTCCTTCACCCTGTCGGCCTCGGCCGAAACCATCCGCATTGCCATCGGCACCCAGGACACCACCATCAACTGCGCCGCCGGCGGATTGTTGATTCGCGAACTCGGCCTGCTGGACAAATACCTGCCCCACGACGGCCCCTACAAAGACGCCCAATACGAGGTGCAGTGGAAAAACTTCACCAGTGGCGCACCGCTGACCAACGAGATGGTCGCCGGCAAACTCGACTTCGGCGCCATGGCCGATTTCCCCGGTGCGTTCAACGGCGTGGCCTTCGAAACGGCGGGCAAGCACAGTCTGTTCATCAGCGTGTTGTCGGGCAGCACCAAGGGCAGTGGCAACGGCATCGTGGTGCCGAGTGCGTCGGGCGTGCAGTCGCTGGCCGAACTCAAGGGCAAGACCATTTCCGTGCCGTTCGCTTCCACCGCCCATGGCATGCTGCTGCGCGCCGTCGCGGCCCAGGGCTGGGACCCGCTCAAGGACGTGAATATCATCGCCCAGCCGCCGGAAGTCGCCGGTTCCGCGTTACAGGCCGGCAAGATCGATGCTCACGCCGACTTCGTACCCTTCGCCGAGCTGTTCCCCAGCCGTGGTTTCGCCCGCAAGATCTATGACGGTTCCCAGGCCGATGCGCCGACCTTCCACGGTGCGCTGGTGGATCAGGCCTATGCGAAAAAGTACCCGGAAATCGTCGTCGCTTACCTGCGGGCAAGCATCGAAGCCAACCAGCTGCTGGCGGCTGAGCCGGAGAAATACAGCGAATTGATCGCCAAGGTCACCGGGGTCGATGCCGAGGTCAACTACCTGTTCCATGGCCCCCTAGGCGTGCAGACCCGCGATCTGAGCTGGAAGCCGGAATACCGTCAGGCCGTGGGCACCGCCATCGATACCCTCAAACTGTTGAAGAAGGCCGATCGCGGTCTAGATCTCAACAGCTTCATCGACGACCAGTACATCCGCGCCGCCTTCAAGGCCTCGAACCTGGACTACAGCGCGCAGCTTGGGAATTACCAACAGACGCCGCTCAAGGCCGTCGACGCGGCAAGCGGCAAAGCCATCACCGAATTCAGCCATGTGGCGGAAATCTGGGTGCGTGGCGAGCCGAAAGTCCGTCAGTACGCCTCGGCAGAATCGGCATTTACCGCACTCACAGCGTTGAAGCAGGAAGGCAAGAGCATCCGTGCGGTGTACACCCAGGCCAGCGACAGCGGGATCAAATTGCTGGCGGATCAGGCGTGGTTTGCCACCGACGGGAAAGGGCGGCTGAGCGCGTTCCTGCTCAAAGGCCAGGCCCAACAGTTCGCCACGGCCCAGGGCGGCAAAGTATTCGACTTCACCGATGCCACGACCCAGGCCGTAGCAGTTCGCTAATCCCTAGAACACCACTGATCTCCTGTGGGAGCGAGCCTGCTCGCGAATGCGTACTGACATTCAGCATCGATGTCGACTGACCCACCGCTTTCGCGAGCAGGCTCGCTCCCACAGGGATCTCGGTTGAGAGGAATAATTGTGTACCGATCATATGCACGCTGGATTCCCAGAGCCGCTTCACTGCTGCTCTGCCTGCTGTTCTGGCAACTCGCCGCCAGCCACCACTGGAACCTTGGCCTGGTGACCTTCGCCAACGTCCCGACACCCTTGGCGGTCATTGAAGCCGCCCTCGGCCTTGGCGACTCCGGCAAACTCGCCCAGCACCTGGGCAGCAGCCTCGGCCGGGTATTCGCCGGCTACCTCGCGGCGCTGATCATAGGCGTGGCTCTGGGCCTGGCCATCGGCCGCTCGAAATGGGCCGAAGATCTGTTGCTGCCGCCCCTGGAAGTCCTGCGGCCAATCCCGGCCGTGGCATGGATTCCCCTGGCGATCCTGATGTTTCCCTCGTCGGAACTGTCGATGGTGTTCATCACCTTCACCGGTGCCCTGTTCCCGATCCTGCTCAACACCGTGCATGGCGTCGAAGGCGTCGACCCACGCCTGATCGCCTCGGCGAAAAGCCTCGGGGCAGGGCGCCGGGCAATCCTGCTGGAGGTCGTTCTGCCGGGCGCGGCGCCGAGCATCATCACCGGCCTGGCAATCGGCATGGGCACCTCGTGGTTCTGCCTGGTGACGGCGGAAATGATCTCCGGTCAATTCGGCATCGGCTATTACACCTGGGAGTCCTACACCATCCAGAACTACGCCGACATCGTCGTCGGCATGTTGCTGATCGGCGTGCTCGGCATGGGCAGCAGCCTGTTGATCAAGCGCCTGGGCGGGCTCTTCACGCCTTGGCACCGACCGCGAGGAAAAGCCTGATGAGCGTTTTTCAATACCTGGAAGGGCGTATCGATATCCGCGGGTTGTCGATCAGCCTGGGCGAGGGGCACGCGGCTTTCGAAGCGGTGCAGGGTCTCGATTGCCAGATTGAACCGGGCCAGTTCGTGTGCATTCTCGGGCCGTCCGGTTGCGGTAAGTCCACCTTGCTCGGCGCGCTGGCCGGCCACCTGCAACCGCGCACCGGCACCTTGAACGTGGATGGCACGCCAGTGTCGGGGCCATCGCCACAACGCGGCATGGTGTTCCAGCAGCACACGCTGTTTCCGTGGCGGACGGTGCGTGACAACGTGGCGTTCGGCTTGAAAATGCGTGGCGTCGGCAAGGTCGAACGGCACAAGGCGGCGGATGAAATCCTCGCCCTGGTGGGCCTCGAAGGCTTTGCCGGGCGCTGGCCCGATCAATTGTCCGGTGGCATGCAGCAGCGGGTGGAAATCGCCCGGGTGCTGGTCAACCGTCCGCGCCTGTTGCTGATGGACGAACCCTTTGGCGCCCTCGATGCCCTGACCCGGTTGAACATGCAGGAGCTGCTGCTGGACATCTGGACGCGCATCCGCACCACCGTGGTGTTTGTCACCCATGACATCGACGAAGCGCTATTCCTCGCCGACCGCTTGCTGGTCATGAGCTCGCGCCCCGGGCGAATCATCGAAGACCTGCGCCTGGACTTTCCCCGGCCGCGCAGCACGGAACTGATGACCCGCCCTGAATTCTCGCATCTGAAGCGCCATTGCCTCGAACTCCTGCGGCACGAAGACGGCCGGCAACTGCCGCGCCTGAACCCGCTCGGACTTCCCCCTGAAAACAAACTGCCGCGATTTGCCCTATGACCTCTCTATTCGATGTAACCGATAACGACGACATTCTGGCCCTGCAACCACGGCTGACCGATGACGACCCCGGCGTACGCCGGATCGCGCTGATCGAACTGGCCGATCTCGAGGAGCCGGACGGCCTGCAGTGGTTGATCGATCGACTGGCCGAAGACCCGATGGCCGAGGTGCGCGCCGAAGCCGCCCGGTTGCTGGAAGCCTGGGAGGACGCGCCCGTGGTCGAAGCCTTGTGTCAGGCCCTGACGGATCCATCCCCGGCGGTGCAGGCGGCCGCTGCGCAAAGCCTCAGCCTGCTCAAGAGCGAAGCGGCGGGGCGGGTCATTCTGCCGTGGACCGGGCACGCTGACAGCGGCGTACGCATTGCCGCGTTCAGGGCGTTGCGCGAGCTGCGTTGCCCCGATGCCGCCGATGCGGCGGCCCGGGCATTGGACGATGAAAGCGCCAGCGTGCGCCGCGAGGCGGTGGGCGTACTCGGCTGGCTCAAGCAGCTTGATGCCTTGCCGGCACTGGCGCGGCTGGCCAGCGCCGACCCGGACACCGACGTGCGGCGGGCCGCCACCGGGGCGCTGGGCCTGGCGTCTGACGCACAGGTGCTGCCGGCCCTGCGCCAGGCCTTGCGGGACGCTGCCTGGCAAGTCCGCGAAGAAGCCGCCACCACCCTGGGCAAGGTTGGCCACCCCGACGCCGGCCCGGCCCTGGTCGACGCCTTGGGCGACGATTACTGGCAGGTGCGTCTGCGCGCCACCCGCAGCCTCGGTCGCTTGCGTTATGTACCGGCGCTCGAAGCGCTGATCGACACCCTCGGCCATCGCATCAGCAACCTGCGCAAGGAGGCCGCGCTGGCTCTGGGCGAACTCAACGACCCACGGGCCATTGCACCATTGCAGGCCGCACAACACGACGGCGACCCTGAAGTGCGCAAGGCCGTGCGCATTGCTTTGAGTCAACTGCAATGAATCCGCTGGCGATTGGCAATTCCCGTATCAAACAGCAGTTGCGACTGAACTGGCCCGATGGTCGCGAACAACTGCTGGACCACGCCGAGTTGCGCCGGCAGTGCCCGTGTTCGCAGTGCCGGGCCTTTCGTATGCGGGGGATGGCGCCGTTGGTGGATGCCCGGGTGCGGGTGATTGAGTTGAACCCGCAGGGCTATGGCCTGCAACTGGTCTTCAGCGATGGGCATGAGCGGGGGATTTATCCGTGGGCGTATCTGGCTGGACTTACCGACTGAATCGAATTCCATTCCTCGGGAGTTGTCGCGGTCTGCGGCAGCTCTCCCGTACGCTTCCAGTGGTTTATGTTGCGAATACAGGTTCAGTAACGGCCCGGATAAACGCATCGTCCACAGTCTTTACTCCATACTTTTGCATGAACTCACTGCCGTTGTTAAAGCGATTGAAGCGTTGCTGGCTGATCATATAAAAATAATCACAGTGGTTAATGACTTCATCAACATTGTGCGAGGAAACCAGAATGGCGGTGCCCTCCCTGGCAGCGCCGTGAAGACATTGCCAGATATAGTGACGAAATTCTGGATCTACGCCGGCAGTAGGTTCGTCGAGAATCACAAAGTCTGCAGATATTGAAAGAAGGGAAAGCGTAAAGAACCAGCGTGTCTCTCCGTAGCTGCATAACGATGATTTTTTGTTCCATGTGTCTTGGTATCGGTCAACTATCGCTGGGCTCCAGGTACTTAGCTTTTTCAGGGTTTTATCTTGTGTCATGGGCTCGTTTGATGACAGCGCAGATACCATTTTAAAAATGTCACGCATGCGCAGCGGTGGGGGCGTGGAGATGATTTGGGAAAGGTATAAAAAGCGACTGAAGTCGTTTTTTATGATGCCGGATTTTGCTTTTTTAAGGTCGCAGACGATATCGAAAAAAGTTGTTTTTCCAGATCCGTTGGGCCCCAGAATGCCGACAATGTCGCCTTGAGCAACCTCAAGAGATGCCCGGGTCAAGAGGGGCGTGTCTGTATAGGAGAAGTCAATGTTCTGCGCCGTGAATTTTTTCATCAGTACCGGCTCCATACGGGATTGATTCTTAGGTGCTTGAACGTTTTGTACAGTGCAAATATAAACAAAAGAACTATTGCGGCTGTGATGGGTTTGTTGGGTCCAAGGCCTTGTTCCATTATTTGGCTTGCAAGTGTCAGTGGGTTTGCGAGGTTCAAAGCGTCGGTGATGGGGTTTGGTCTGCTGGCACTCATTACTCCGAGGATCAACATGCAGAACGAAAAAATGGAAAGCAAAGTGTTCGAGTTCTGAAAATTGATCGGTAGCAATGAGAAGGCAGCTCCGAGAGTGCAGAACATGATAAAGCAGATATAAAAGCGTAGTGCGAGGTTCATTAGTTCATTTAAGGCGTAGTTTCCAAATGGAAACTTGGTCGTCAAGTAAAAGGTTGCGCAATAAGATAGTGATATTAGCGAGTACGCAATGAAGTGCGATAAAAGAAAAATCAGTTTTGACTCCCTGGAGTAAATGAATGATCGAGTGAATCCGCTTTCCCTTCTTCCGATTATATAAAAGGCGAATCCGAATAGTGCGACACTTGAAGAGATGTAGGCATAAAACCATGCCGAAATCGTAATGTAATTGCTGGAGAAATAGTTGGGGTCTTGCCTGGTTATTGCAAAAAAATAGAACATTGCACAAGGGGATATCATGATCCAGAAAAAGGCGATGGGTTCTTTTAGTTGTTCTTTGATGAATATGGAGGTTAGGGAGATAGCTCTGGGGCAAATATTCTTAGTCATGATTGATTTCTCTATGGGAATGGAACCATTGTTTTTTTTCTTTCATTGTATATTTCGAGGCAAAATGTGTTTGAGTAGTCGTTGATCATGTTTATGTCTGCTGAGTTGTTCATGTGCATAAATAAAGATGGCGAAGTAAATTTACAAAATGTGTAGTTGGCTCCATCTATTTGAGTTGTTTTTATGTAGAGGTATCCTTCGAGGTTTTTGTTTCTCAAGCTTTTAATCAAGTTTTCAGTGTCCAGTTTGCAAGTTTGGATTTTTTTGCGTGAGGTGTGTGGGTGGTAGTTTAGTTGTGATGTGATTTCCTCAAATGTCTTATAGTGGTTGCACTTTACGAAGTGGCGGATATAAGAGTCCTTAAGAGAGTCTGGGTTGCCGTGAAAAACGCTAAATAAATTCATGAATCGAAATGTTTGCCATAATTCCAAAATTGACTTATTTAGTGCTTCCGCTCGATTTTCTGAGTAAGACATTCCTGCGCAGTAGTGAACGTTTCTAGTAGGGTCATTGTTCCCGTAAACTGTTAGTAGGCATACTCCTGGAAAATCATCATCAGAGATGTCTATTATTAATAGTTGTCCTGATTTTGTCAGTGCGTTGAATAGGCCATATGAAGGGAGCGTTTTTATCGCAGTTGATATTTCGGCTGGTTTGATCGTTCCTATGCATTGCTTAGTTAGCCAGAATCGAGTGAGAAATTGACGTTCTAATGATTCTTTAATAGAGCCAAGAACGGCAAGTTCTGGATTCCAATGAAAGCTGCATCCACAAGTGTCACGACTCGGGTAGATATTGTCGTCGTCGCTGTTATGGTGGGTCAGAGAGATACATACAGTAGGAATTGAGCAACATGAAAAATCAGAAATGCGTATGGCGGAGTTCATGTTAAATTTACGACTTGCCAGATTATCTAGGTTTGTGCTTTTCGCAGCGGTTTGACTGAACGCTTTGATGAAGTTTTCTACCTCTTTTGGCGTAAGACCATTCTCTAGGGGCGAAAAGCTGTCGGGTAATATTTCTAAATAGAAGTGACGTCTCTCGAAGTATTCACCCAAGGCGGTTTTTATTGATGTTGAGCTTGTGCCTATCCCTGAACCTATTGAGCTCCATTGATCGCCAATTTCCGAGCAAAAAGGGAAGTCGAAAATACATGGGGGCTGGCACCACATTTCCGCAGGCAGTGAGGGATCATTGCTGTAACTTGAAATTTTCAATTTAGCCTCCTATCAAGTGTACGCATGCAGGAAAAAATAGAGTTGGATTTAAACCGATGGCCTTACACAGCATGTTGTCGGTGTACCCAGACCACTGACGGCTTTTGATGTTTAATTGTTTGCACTGAAGATCAACTAGCATATATATTGATCCGGTTTCCATTAGCGCTAATCTGTATCCGCGATAACGATATTTGAAGAGTGTTTTTGGCATGTACATTACATAAATTATTGCCAGGCTGGGATTTCCAATTTTGCTTCCTGTGGGCAAAATAGCCTCTTTTATTACACTGGTATCGTAACTCCCCTGCATTATTTCAAATTTTCTTGAGTGTGGTAGTAGGTGTAAAATTTTTTCAGGGCATGGCCATATGTTTTTAGGTGATAGGGAGCAGCAGAATATCTCTACTGAATATAGAGCTCCTGCGCTGGGGTATCCTCTTTTATGAGTGTTTTCGCCAATGCTTAATAGTGGGCTGATTAATTTCTTTATCGACTCGAATGTTATGTATCGATCGTCGAAGAAATCGCATGATTGATTTCGATGTAAAGGGCTTGTAGGATCTAGCGCTTCGAGTTTTACCCCTTCTGTAGTGATATCCATGTCGGGATATAATTGCAGTTCGTTACCTGTTAGATCTGAAAGTAGCTGTGGTGGAAGGTTGTGCAGTAAGGAAATATTTTTAACGCAGTCATGGATTGTGAAGTTGCCTTTATTGTGGAATTCCAGGGTGTCCTCAATGACTTTCTGGTCGAGAAATTTCAGATAGTAATCATGTGGGATATTTTTCATGTTTAGATCTCAGGCAGGTACAGGAATGCCAGTGAGGGCTCAACTCTTCCGTAATCAGTCCGCTGTTTAAATTTATAGTCATCGATGCAAGAGAGTTATCTTGATATCTGAAGCCTTGATTATGCTCCGTATGAAGCTTGATTTTTTTCATCAGAGTACCTAATGCTAGGTTTCTCTGTAACAGGCTTAAGTTTTGCGCAGGTATAGTAATGTTTCGGTCAGCGCAGAAATTCAACAAGGCAGACCAGGTGTTTTTACTTTCGTTGATCTTTTCATAGTGCAATTGCCTCTCTATAAGGCAAAAGTGGCAGGCATTTCCAATGTTGGGAATGTATGGTTGACTTATGCGAAAAACATCCCCGCTTAAGTATGCTATTGAGATGGCGCTGTTTGGGGACGAATCTGCTAAGCAAAAGTATAGATTTTTAAGTTTCGAATAATTGTATTGCATGCAGACTATTTTAATTAGAAATGAATTGTCTCGGGCTCGGTCAACTAATGATTCCAAGTCGTTCACTATTTCGTGATCGAATTTTACCTCTTGATCAATGAGCGTTTTGAATTCTTCTCGGTTGCTCCAGTCATGTGCTATTAATACTTTTTTGAAGTATATTTCCGATGGTTGATCTCTAAGTCCTATGGCGAGATTTAAGAACGTATAGGTTTCTTTTGTAGGTAGTTTTTGGTCGGATACTATTTTATCGAATAGCGCTTTTGGTATCCTGGGTGGTTGTTGTTTTTTTAGTTCCTGCAGTACGATTAATAGTTTTTTTGAGTCGGTTTTTGATGCGCCATTGGTAGATATGATTAGTGATTCGTTAGGTAGGCTTATAATGTCAAATTCTGAAAATATCAGTTGCATTTATCTCCTCCTAAAGGATCTTCCGCTTTGAAAGATCCTTTTAGTCTAGGAAGCTAGTAGGCAGTTTTATTATCGGCTTCAACTACATACCTCTACAGCCACCGGTGCCACCACCGCCAGTGCCTCCTGCTCCGCCACAGCCACCATTTCCTCCACCACTACCACCGCTGCATCCGCCACCCCCACCACATCCACCGCTGCCCCCGCAACCTCCTGCACCTCCAGAGCCACCAGCGACTTGCGGATTGGGGTTTGATCCAACATTACTTCTAAAGTTGAATAGCACTTTTCCAAGTTCGTTGTTTTTCATTTTGTTCTTACTCGTTGTATTTGCCACTTGGTATTAAGTGGTGCTGCAAGAATTAGTTGAATTTATTGTTGGGTGCAAGCGAGAGAATTTTGTGTTGTAGGGGGATTCCTGCATGTTTTAAAGATACGTCCTACATGATGTTCGGAACCTTAGTGGTTTGGTTTAGTTTTAGTGAGGTTTGTTTCTAGTGTGGATCTGTAGAATTCCTTTTTGAAACTGTATTTTAGTTTTCGGAAGGCAGAAATGATCTTGCTGTGCTGAGTAAAATATTTCTGTAGGAGTAAATGTGCGTTTTGTACTTTTTTTATGGATTTTTATTTTCTTCAGAAGCTATTTTTTTAAAAAATGCGACGAACGGTAGGCCTTGTTTTTTGATTGTCCGTTTTGTTCGAGTAAGGAGCGCTGGGCTTTACGTCTGCGGGTTATCGAGTTGCCCTCGCAGGGGATGACCTGCAACTGGTCTTCAGCGATGGGCATGAGCGGGGGATTTATCCATGGGCGTATCTGGCGCAACTCACCTCTTGAGTCACTGAAATCCAATGTGGGAGCGAGCTTGCTCGCGATGAGGCCCGGTCAGTCGATACACATGTTGAATGAAAGACCATCGCGAGCAAGCTCGCTCCCACAGGTCACTGGTCCTGCCACCAGATGATTGACGGTTCTTGCCAGGCAAAAGCCAAAAGAGTACAAATGTACTCCATGACGACTCTGACTCCCCGCCGTACCGCCATCCTGACCTTTATCCGCGATCGCATCGCCGAGCACGGTCAGCCTCCGAGCCTCGCCGAGATCAGCGAGGCGTTCGGTTTCGCCTCCCGCAGCGTGGCGCGCAAGCATGTGCTGGCGCTGACCGAAGCCGGGTTTATCGAGGTCAACCCGCATCAGGCCCGGGGCATTCGCCTGCTCGGGCGGCCGCCGCGTCCCGAGTTGCTGGACATCCCGGTGCTTGGTCGGGTGGCGGCCGGTGCGCCCATCGGGGTCGATGCGCAAGTCCATAGCCGCTTGCTGCTCGATCCGTCGATTTTCTCGCGGGTGCCGGACTACATGTTGCGGGTGCGCGGTGACTCGATGATCGAGGACGGCATTCTCGACGGCGATCTGGTGGGCGTGCACCGCAACCCCGAGGCGCTCAACGGCCAGATCGTCGTGGCGCGGCTCGACGGTGAAGTCACCATCAAGCGCTTCGAGCGGGTCGGCGATGTGGTTCGCCTGCTGCCGCGCAACCCGGCCTACCAGCCGATCATTGTGCACGCCGATCAGGACCTGGCCATCGAAGGCGTGTTCTGTGGCCTGGTGAGGCAAGGCTGATGGGGGCCGTCGTTGCGCTGGATACGCTGTTCAATGGCGGCCAGGTCTGGAGGGGCCGGGCTGC
Organism: Pseudomonas sp. GW821-FHT07G06; assembly: GCF_058986625.1. Classification (NCBI taxonomy): domain Bacteria; kingdom Pseudomonadati; phylum Pseudomonadota; class Gammaproteobacteria; order Pseudomonadales; family Pseudomonadaceae; genus Pseudomonas; species Pseudomonas sp. GW821-FHT07G06. The sequence continues at coordinate 42,009 of NZ_JBYSVW010000017.1, read as the reverse complement.
GCCGCCGGCCGCCAGCCCGCAGCCCACCGGGCATGCCGCACTGGACGCGGCATTGCCCAGCGGCGGCTGGCCGGAGGCGGCGCTGACGGAAATCCTGCTGGCCGGGCAGGGCGTGGGCGAGTTGCAACTGGTGTGGCCGACGCTGGCACGGCTGTCGGCGGCGGGCGAACGCATCGTGCTGGTGGCGCCGCCTCATGTGCCGTATCCCCAGGCGTGGCAGGGCGCCGGGGTCGATCTGCGTCAGCTGTCGATCATCCGGGCCAGCGAGCGCGATGCGCTGTGGGCCGCGGAGCAATGCCTGCGTTCGGGCAGTTGCGGCGCGGTGCTGTGCTGGCCGCACAAGGCCGACGACCGCGCCTTGCGCCGCTTGCAGGTGGCGGCGGAAACCGGCCAGACCCTGGCCTTCGCCTATCGCCCCCTCAGTGAAGCGATCAACCCTTCGCCGGCGGCCCTGCGCATCGCCATCGATGCCCGGCCGGCACAGCTGCGCGTGCTCAAGTGCCGTGGCGGCCTGGCCCGTTCGGCGCCGATCGCCTTCGCCGTGGGGCATTGAGGTTGCCATGCGCTGGGTCTGCATTGTTTTCCCGCAACTGGCGCTGGACGCGGCATTGCGTCAGCGCGCCGATCCTGATGAGCCCCTGGCGTTGCTGACCGGCCCGGCCCAGCGCCGGGTGCTGCAGGCCGTCAACGCTGCGGCGCGGGCGCTGGGTTTGCGTCCCGGCCAGTCCATGAGCGCGGCACAGGCCTTGAGCAAGGGGTTTGCCACGGCTGAATACGACGCCGGTGAAATCGAGCGCTGGCAGCAGTTTCTCGCCGCCTGGGCCTATCGCTTCAGTTCCCAGGTCAGCGTGCATTACCCCCGGGCCGTGGTGTTCGAGATCGAATCCAGCCTCGGCCTGTTCGGCGCCTGGCCGCAATTCGAAGCGCTTTTGCGCCGTGAGCTCGGCGAACTGGGGTTTCGGCACCGCATCGTGGCCGCGCCCAACCCGGTGGCGGCGCGGGTGCTGGCCAATGCCTATGACGGCCTGGTGGTACCGGATGATCAAGCCTTGCAGCATCACCTGGGGCAGATGCCCGTCGACCGGATCGGCCTCGAAGCACAGGTCGCCACGGCCTTGTCGCGCATGGGCCTGCGCACCTTGAGCCAGGTGCAGGCGTTGCCCCGGCAGAGCCTGGCCCGGCGTTTCGAGGCCCAGGTGCTCAAGCATCTGGATGCCCTGTTGGGTGTGCGGCGGCTGGCGCTGGCGTTTTACCTGCCGCCGGACCGCTTCGATGTGCGTATCGAGCTCAATTTCGATGTGCAGTCCCATCAAGCCCTGCTGTTTCCGTTGCGCCGGTTGACGGGCGACCTGTCGGCGTTCCTGTGCGGTCGCGACAGCGGCGTACAGCGTTTCGACCTGCGTCTGGAGCACGCCGGGTTGCCGGATACGCTGATCAAGGTCGGCCTGCTCAGCGCCGAGCGCGATCCGGCGATGCTCTTCGAACTGGCCCGGGGGCGGCTGGAGCACGTCCAGGTCGAGGCGCCGGTGCGCGGCTTTCGCTTGTGTGCCGAGGATTTGCCGACCTTCGTGCCCCAGCATCAGGAACTGTTCGACGATCGCCCGCAGCAGTCCTTGCCCTGGGAGCAACTGCGCGAACGCCTGCGGGCACGGCTGGGGGATGACGCGGTGCATGGCCTGCGCTTCCAGGCCGATCACCGCCCCGAGTGCGCGTGGCAGGCCAGTGCCGACAGCCAGCCTTGCGCAGCGCCGGGCGCCGTGAAACGGCCGGGCTGGCTGCTGACCGAGCCGCTGGCCGTGCATCAGGGGTCGGCGCGCATCCTCATGGGGCCGGAGCGTATCGAGTCCGGCTGGTGGGACGGTGACGACGTACGCCGCGACTATTACCTGATCGAAACCCGTGCCGGCCAACAGGGCTGGGCCTACCGGGCGGTCGGCGAGGACGGCCCGTTGTGGTTGCAGGGCTGGTTCGCATGAGCCGCGAGTATGCCGAATTGCACTGCCTGTCGAACTTCAGTTTCCAGCGCGGTGCCTCCAGTGCCCTCGAGCTGTTCCAGCGCGCGAAAAAACAGGGTTACCAAGCCCTGGCGATCACCGACGAATGCACCCTGGCGGGCATCGTTCGTGCCTGGCAAGCGGCGAAGTCCGTGGAGTTGCCGCTGATCATCGGCAGTGAAATACGCATCGAGAACGGTCCGAAACTGGTGCTGCTGGTGGAGAGCCTCGAGGGCTATCAGGCGCTGTGCCGATTGATCACCCGCGCCCGGCGCCGCACGCACAAAGGCCAGTATCAGGTGCTGCGCGAAGACTTCGGCGAACCGTTGCCGGGGCTATTGGCGTTGTGGGTGCCGGACACTGTCGATGCCTTTGCACAGGGCCACTGGCTCAAGCAGGTCTTCGGCGAACGCCTGTGGCTGGCGGTGCAGTTGCATCGCGGTCAGGACGATGGGCAACGCCTGAACGATTTGCTCACACTGGCTCGGGAACTGCGAATTCCAGCCGTGGCCAGTGGCGATGTGCACATGCACGCACGCGGGCGCCGGGCCTTGCAGGACACCATGACCGCGATCCGTCACCACCTGCCGGTGGCCGATGCCGGGTTGCGCCTGCACCCCAACGGCGAGCGCCATCTGCGCAGTCTCGATGTGCTGCAGGCGTTTTACCCGCCAGACTTGCTGGCGCAAACGCTGGTCATTGCCCGGCGCTGCACCTTCGACCTCGGCCAGCTGCGTTATCAATACCCCCGCGAACTGGTGCCGCAAGGGCACTCGGCCACCTCGTGGCTGCGTCATTTGGCCGAGGAAGGCATCGAGTGGCGCTGGCCAAAAGGGCCGAAAAGCGAAGTGTTGGTGCAGATCGATAAAGAGCTGCAACTGATCGCGGAACTGGGCTATGAAAGTTATTTCCTGACGGTCCACGACATCGTTCGCTTTGCCCGCCAGCAACAGATTCTTTGTCAGGGTCGTGGTTCTGCCGCCAACTCGGCAGTGTGCTTCGCCCTGGGGATCACCGAAATCGATCCGGATCGCACCACGTTGTTGTTCGAGCGCTTTCTGTCCAAGGAACGTAACGAACCGCCGGACATCGACGTCGATTTCGAACATGAACGCCGCGAAGAAGTCTTGCAGTACGTGTTCCAGCGTTATGGCCGGGCTCGCGCCGCGCTGACGGCGGTGGTCAGCACTTACCACGCCGCCGGTGCGGTACGGGATGTGGCCAAGGCATTGGGCTTGCCGCCGGACCAGATCAACGCCCTGGCCGATTGCTGCGGTCACTGGAGCGATGAAACGCCCCCCGTCGAACGCCTGCGTGAAGGTGGTTTTGACCCGGAGAGCCCGGTGCTGCACCGGGTGCTGAGCCTGACGGGGCAGTTGATCGGCTTCCCCCGGCATTTGTCCCAGCACCCCGGCGGTTTCGTGATTTCCGAGCAGCCGCTGGACAGTCTGGTGCCGGTGGAAAACGCCGCCATGGCCGAGCGCACCATCATCCAGTGGGACAAGGATGACCTCGACGCCGTGGGCCTGCTCAAGGTCGATATCCTGGCGCTGGGCATGCTCAGCGCGATTCGTCGATGTTTCGATCTGCTGCGCCGGCACCGGGGCCTGGACCTGAGTCTGGCGACCATCCCGGCCGAGGATGCGGCCACCTACGAAATGATCGGTCGGGCCGACACCATCGGCGTGTTCCAGATCGAGTCCCGGGCGCAGATGTCGATGTTGCCGAGGCTCAGGCCCAAGACGTTTTACGACCTGGTGATCGAGGTCGCCATCGTTCGGCCGGGGCCGATCCAGGGCGGCATGGTGCACCCGTACCTGCGGCGACGGAACAAGGAAGAGCCGGAGGCGTACCCGTCGCCGGAACTGGAAGTGGTGCTCAAGCGTACCCTGGGCGTGCCGCTGTTTCAGGAGCAGGTGATGCAGATTGCTATCGTCGCCGCCGACTACAGCCCCGGCGAGGCCGATCAGCTACGCCGCTCCATGGCCGCGTGGAAACGTCACGGCGGGCTCGAACCGCACAAGGAGCGGCTGGCCGCCGGCATGAAGAAAAACGGCTACACCGCCGAGTTCGCCGCGCAGATCTTCGAGCAGATCAAGGGCTTTGGCAGCTACGGTTTCCCCGAGTCCCACGCCGCCAGCTTTGCCTTGCTGACTTACGCCAGTTGCTGGTTGAAATGCCACGAGCCGGCGGCCTTCGCCTGTGCGCTGATCAACAGCTGGCCGATGGGGTTCTACAGCCCGGACCAGATTCTGCAGGACGTTCGGCGTCATCATTTGCAGGTTCGCCCGGTGGACGTGCGCGCCAGTGACTGGGACTGCAGCCTGGAACCGATCAGCGGTGCGCAACCGGCGATTCGCTTGGGGCTGCGCATGATCAAGGGCTTTCGCGAGGACGATGCCCGACGCATCGAAGCGGCCCGTTCGCAAGGCGCGTTCGCCGACATCGCCGACCTCGGCGAGCGGGCGCGACTCGATGCCCGCGCCCAAGAGCAACTGGCCGATGCCGGTGCGTTGCGTGGCCTGGCCGGCGACCGCCACCGGGCACGCTGGGAAGTGGCCGGGGTACAAAAGCAGCTGGGGTTGTTTGCCGGCCTGCCGAGCCAGGAGGAGGACGCGGTGGCGCTGCCCAAACCCACCGTGGGCGAGGACCTGCAAGCCGATTACGCCAGTGTCGGCACCACCCTCGGGCCGCATCCGCTGGCCCTGTTGCGGGGTGAGTTGAAGGCGCGGCGCTGCCGCAGTTCGAAAGAATTGCTGGACGTCGATCACGGTCGGCCGGTCAGCGTCGCCGGGCTGGTCACCGGCCGGCAACGCCCGGCCACCGCCAGCGGCGTGACCTTCGTCACCCTCGAGGACGAGTTCGGCAACGTCAACGTGGTGGTATGGCGCGACCTGGCCGAGCGCCAGCGCCAGGTGCTGGTCGGCTCGCAGCTGCTCAAGGTCGATGGGCGCTGGGAGAAGGAGGGCGAGGTCCGGCATCTGATAGCCGGGCGCTTGAGTGACCTGAGTGCGTTGCTCGATGGCATCACTGTGCGTAGCCGGGACTTTCATTGAGTCACAGGGCTTCAGGGCGTTGAGTGTCGGCAGCAAAGTCGGTGAGTAGCTGGCCTGTTGCCACAGGGCGTTCGATCATGGGCAAGTGGTTGCAACTTTAAGGGTGACAGCCTGCCCGCGCCTGCCGCAACCTCTGTAGGAGCTGCCGGAGGCTGCGATCTTTTGATCTTCAGCGGTCTTGAAGCCGCCAGAAGCAAGATCAAAAGATCGCAGCCTTCGGCAGCTCCTACATGGAATCTATGCAGAAATTATTTGGCCAGTGGCCAAAACCGCTCGCCACCGCCCGGGGCATCCGTCCACGCCTGTAACGAGCGCGTCGGCAAATCGAAGTAATCCCGCGTGCGCGCATAGCCATGGCCACCCATGCGTCCGATGGCATCAAGTCCCAACTGATCGATGTACAGGGTTTTCGGGTCGATCAGTTCGTCACGCACATGCGCCATCAACACTTCACCAAAGATGATCTCCCGGGATTGGCCGATGGACAGCGCCATCATCCGCCGGCACTCCAGCGCCACCGGGGCTTCGCCGATGCGCGGGCATTTGACCGTGGTGCCGGGGATGGCAGTGAGGCCGGCGGCGGTCAGTTCGTCGAAGCCGGGGGCGAAGGGCACGGCACAGACGTTCATGGCCTCCACCAGCGCGTCGCTGACAATGTTCACGGTGAATTCCTGATTGAGCTGGATATTGCGGGTGGTGTCCTTGGGACTTTGGTCGCCGTAGTTTTCCACGCCAAGGGCGAGGATGGGCGGATCGGCCGACAGTGCATTGAAAAAGCTGAATGGCGCCGCGTTGATCCGGCCTTCGCCGTCGACGGTGGTGACCAGGGCAATCGGTCGGGGCACGACGCTGCCGATCAGAATCTTGTATTTGTCCCGTGGGCTCAGTGTGCTGAAGTCAAAGCTTTGCATAGGCAGAATTCCCTAAAGGAGAGGCTCGATCGCGCTCAGTGGCGTCTGTGCGCTGTAGTCGTCGGCGAACGGGATGGCCGGCTGGAACAGGCTTTTCCAGTCCGGTTGGCCGAAGGCCCGGTCGCTGTGGCTGCGCATCAGTTTTTCGAATTGGCGTTGGGCCTGGCGTTGCAGGGTGGGGTAGTCGACGCCCTCGACCTGGCCGTCCTGCATCACACAGCGGCCATCGATGTAGCTGGCGATGCAGTCGTCGCCGCGACCGGCCAGTACAAGATTTTTCAGCGGGTCGAACAAAGGCCCAAGGTGCATCCCGCGCAGGTTGAACACGCTGATGTCGGCCTTGCAGCCCGGTGCCAGTCGGCCGAGATCGTCGCGGCCCAGAGCCCTGGCGCCGCCGAGGGTCGCGGCGTTGTACATATCGAGTGTGCTGGTCAGTGAGTTGCCGCCCTCCATCAGTCGGGCGATGTTCAGGCCCTGGCGCATGTTGTCGAGCAAGTCCGCCGGCCAGGTATCGGTACCGAGGGCGAAGTTGACGCCCCTGGCCCGATAGCGGCCAAACGAATTCAAGGCCTCGCCGTCCCGGGCAAACACCACCGGGCAATGCACCAGGCTCGCGCCGCCATCCACCACACGTTGCAGGTCGTCATCGCCCTGGGTGTAGATGCCATGGGGCAGCAGGCTGCGCGGGTTCAGCAGCCCGAGTTGCTGCAACCAGCCCAACGGCGAGGTGCCGCGCAGTTGCTCGACCATCGCCACTTCACCGAGGCCCTGGCAGCAGTGCAGGCGCATTGGTGCGTTCAGTTCCCGACTCAGCGCGGCGGTGCGTTGCAGCAGCGCCGGGGTGCAGGTCTGGATGCGATCGGGCAACAGTGCACCACGAATCAGGCCGTTGTTCGCGCCGTCGAAATCCCGGAAAAACCGTTCGGCGGCATCGAGACCGGCCATGCCCCGGGTTTCGTCCCAGTGGTGCGCCAGGGTGCCATCGGCGCGCCAGTAACTCATGCCGCTCATATAGCAAGGCCCCAGGTAAGTGCGCAGTCCCAACTCGGCCGCCACGCCGGCGACCGCCGCAAACTCGTCGTAGGTCTCGGCCCACTCGCGGTAATACATCGAGGTGATCGGCATGGCCGTGGTGATGCCGTTGCGGATCAGTTGCGTGAAGGCGTAGCGGTATTTGAAGACTTCTTCTTCGGGGCTGTAACTTTCCCGCGATCCGCGCGCCAGATACTGCGCCGACCACATCCGGCCCATGTCGCGCTCGTCGCCGTTGTCCAGGGTCAATACCGTGGAGTCGAGATCGCCAAGGGCATCCAGATCGATGAAGCCGGGGCCGATCAGTGCGTTGCCGTAATCGATCCACTGATCCACCGGGCCCGGATAACCGCGCCCGACAAACTCGATGCGCGAGCCTTCGAACACCACTTCGCCGTCGCGCCACAGCACATGCTGCGTGCCGTCGAAGCCGACCACGCAACTGGCCCGCAAGCCGATGCGCTTCACAGGCGGCTTTCCAGCAAACGACCACCCGCAGCGATCAAACGACCCGCGCGATAGACTTGACGCGGCGGTCGCGAAACCACCGCTTCACCCAACGTTTGCACGGGCATCAGCAGGAAGTCCGCCGGCTGGCCGATCTGCAGGCGATTGGCTTCGCAACCCAGCGCCTGGGCGCCATTGACGGTTGCCGCGTCGAACGCCGCTGCCAGTTCTTCGTCCTTGTTCAAATCGAAACGGAACGCCAGCAGCATAGCGCGCTCCAGCATGTCGCCGTTGCCCATGGGCGACCAGGCATCACGAATGCCGTCCGAGCCCAAACATACATTTACGCCGGTTTCGTGCAGGGCCAGGAACGGCGGCACCGCGCAATCGGCCGGGGCCGAGCTCATCAGCGAAATACCCAGTGTCGCCAGGCGCTCGGCCACCGGTTTGACCTGGCTCCACGGCAGCATGCCGAGGCAGTAGGCATGGCTGATCATCACTCGACCTTGACGGCTGAAACGCTCGGCGTAGTCGGCGATCAGGGCGATCTGCCACAGGCCCAGCTCGCCCTTGTCATGCAGGTGAATGTCGACGCCACGGTCAAATTCGCTGGCCAGCTGGAAGACGAAATCCAGTTGGGCAATCGGGTCGTTGTCGATGCCGCACGGGTCCAGGCCACCGACGTTCTCCACGCCCAGGGCCATGGCTTCGCGCATCAGCTCGGCGGTGCCGGGGCGGCTGATCAGGCCGGTTTGCGGGAACACCACCAGTTGCAGGTCGATCAGGTCGCGGTATTGTTCGCGCAGTTGCTGCATGGCCTCGACATGGCGCAGGCCGAATTCCGGGTCGATGTCGACGTGGCAACGCATGGTCAGCGAGCCACGGGCGATGCAGTTTTCCAGCAGGGCGCCGGCCCGTTGGGCGATGGGGGTGGTGACTTCACGCAGGATGCGCCGTTCGTTGGCGATGTAGTCCTTGAGGGTCGGACCGGCGCTGTTGGGGCGCCAGGGCTGGCCCCAGAGGGTTTTGTCCAGGTGTACGTGGCTTTCCACCAGGGCGGGGGTGAGCAACTGGTCCTGGCCGTCGATGTCGGTGGCGGCCAGGGCCTCGTTCGAAGCCGGACGGCGTTGGGTGAACCGGCCGTTTTCGATCAGCAGGTCTTCGGCGGGGGTGCCGTAGGGGCGTACGTTGCGTAGCCAGCGGGGGTGGGTCATACAAACCTCAAATTCGATGTTGTCTGGACGGGCGTCTTCGCGAGCAGGCTCGCTCCCACAATGGAATGCATTTCAAATGTGGGAGCGAGCCTGCTCGCGAAGGCCGCGACTCGGTTTCGGATCAGCCCTTGAGCTTCGCCCAAATGCGGTCCTGTAGTTCCCGCGCCTTGTTGCTGCATTCCTTTTCAGGACGCAGGCGCGAGGCGAATTCGTCGGGCATGTTGATGGCATCCATCACCCGCCATTTGGCGTCGATCAGCTTGTCGCTCTGGATGCCGTTGTCGTAGGCGATGGCGTTGGACACGGCGGCGGCGTTTTCCGGTTTCATCATCCAGTCGATGAAAATCTTTGCGTTGCCGGGGTGTGGCGCGCTCTTCGGTACGGCGAAGTTGTCCTGGAACATCGCCAGGCCTTCCTTCGGATAGACGTACTTGATGGTGCTTTTTTGCAGGGTGGCGCGGGCAGTGGAGCCGTTCCAGTTCTGCATCATGATCACTTCACCGGAGGCCATGCGGTCGACGGTGTTGTCCGAGCTGTACATCTTCAGGAAGGGTTTCTGTTTCTGCAGCAGTTCGAGGATGCGCTTGGCGTCCTGCGGGTTTTCGCTGCATTCGTCGACATTCAGGTAGTGGCTGGCGGCGTTGATCACGCTGCTGGAGGTGTCGAGGGCGGCGAGCTGGCCTTGCAGTTCCTTGCGCGGCTCGAAGAACTCTTTCCACGAGTCGTCGAGCTTGCCGCCGGGCACCCGGGCGCTGTCATAGGAGAACCCGGTGGTGCCCCACAGGTACGGCGCCGAGAACTTGCGGCCCGGGTCGAAACTCGGGTCGCGGAACGCCGGCTTGACGTACTGGAAGTTGGGCAGGGCCGAGGCGTCGATTTCCAGCAGCAGGTCCTGGTTGATCAGGGTGCGCATGATCGATTGCGACGGCACGATCACGTCGTACGCCGCGCCGCCGGCCTGCAGTTTGGCCAGCAGGGTTTCGTTGCTGTCGTAGCCGTCCATGGTGACCTTGATGCCGGTCTCCTTTTCGAACTTGGCCAGCAGGTCGACCGGGTAATAATCGGTCCAGTTGTAGAAGAACAGCTCCTTGGGCTCGGCGGCCTGGGCGGTAAAAACGGTGAAGCAACTGAGGGCCAGACCGGCAATGCCGTAACGCATGTTTTTATTTTTCATAGAGCGCGCTCCAGGTTCATTGGTTTTTGCCGCGCTGTCCCAGCCAGAAGGCCAGCACCACCAGCACGATGGATATCACCAGCATCAGGGTCGAGATCGCATTGATCTCCGGCGTCACGCCGGCCTTGATCGCCGAGAAGATGTACACGGGCAAGGTCGTTGAACCCGGCCCGGCGACAAAGAAGGTCATGATGAAATCGTCGAGGCTGACCACGAACGCCAGCACCGAACCGGACAGCACCGCCGGCCACAGCAGCGGCAAGGTCACCCGGCGAAACACCTGCCAGGGGTTGGCGTACAGGTCGTTCGCCGCTTCCAGCAGGCTCTTGTCCAGGTCATTGAGCCGCGCGCGGATCGGCAGGTAGGCAAAGGGGATGCAAAAACCGATGTGGGCGACGATCACCGTCAGCAGACCGAGCTTGATTCCCAGCGCCATGAACAGCAGCAGGGTGGCGACGGCCGTGACGATCTCCGGCAGGATCAGCGGCAGGTTGATCCCGCCTTCGACCATTTTCTGTCCGTAGAACGGCCGGTACGTCGCCAGCGCCGCGAGCAGGGCAATCGCCGTGGCACAGACCGTGGCGATGCTGGCGACGATGATCGAGTTCAACGCCGCGGTCTGGATCGACGGGTTGGCCAGGATGCGTCCGTACCAGGCGAACGAGAACTCGGTCCACACCGTCGCCGAACGGTTGGCGTTGAAGCTGTAGGCGATCAGCACGAAGATCGGCAGGTACAGATAGGCCAGCATCAACAGGCTGACTTCGCGGGTCAGCGGCAGTTTCTTCAGGTGCAGGGCAATCATGCTTGGGCTCCTGGGCGTTGGGTCCTGGCGGCGTTGCGGCTATAGAGGGCGTAGAGCACCAGGGACAGCAACATGATCCCCAGCAGCAGGAACGACAGCGAACTGCCCAGCGGCCAGTTGCGCGCGGTGCCGAACTGCTGCTGGATCAGGTTGCCGATCATCAGCGTCTTGCCGCCACCGAGGATCGCCGGGGTAATGAAGGCACCCAGGCTCGGCACGAACACCAGCAAGGCACCGGCAATCACCCCCGGCATCGACAGCGGCAAGATGATCCGCCGCAACGCATGCCAGCGATTGGCGCCCAGGTCGTAGGCGGCTTCCACCAGGCGCCAGTCGAGCTTTTCCAGGGTCGAGTAGATCGGCAGGATCATGAACGGCAGGAAGCTGTAGACCAGGCCGACGCTGACCGCGAAGTCGTTGTAGAGCAGGGTGATGCCACCGGCCTGGGGGAACAGCGCGTTGAGGCTCTGGGCGACCCAGCCGTGTTCGCGCAGGATGATCAGCCACGCATAGTTGCGAATCAGCAGGTTGGTCCAGAACGGGATGGTGATCAGCAACACCATCAGGTTGCGTCGGCGCGGCGTCAGGCTCGACATCCACAACGCCACTGGGAAGCCGAACAGGAAACAAAGGACCGTGGTACCGCCGGCCTGGAACACCGAGCGCAGCAACGCCTGGGCGTAGACCCAGTTCAGTTCCAGTTCGCCGTCGAAACCTTCCTGGAAGAACAGCTGCACATAACTTTGCAATTGCCAGTCGGCCTGCCAGTCGACGCCGCCATAGACGTTGCGCGGCAGCAGGCTGATGTAGCCCATGATGCCCAGCGGAATGGCGATCAGGGCCAGCAGGGTCAGGACGACCGGGCTGAGCAACAGCGCGCGGTTGAGGGCCGGGGAAGTGCTGCTGACGCTCATCTCAGGCCTCCATCAACAGGCAGGCGTGGGGCGGCAGGTTGACCGCGACGCGATCGCCCACCACCCGCCCGTGGCTCAGGCCTTCGTTGTTCTCGCGCAGCATGACCTTGATGTCGTTGTTCAAGCGGCACTGATAGAGCGTGGCCGTGCCGACGTACAGCACGGCCTCGATCACGCCGCGCAGGTGATGGGGCTGCGACGGCTCGACCAGTTGCGAACGCTCGGGGCGGAACGCCAGTTGCACCTTGCTGCCGTCAAAGCCCTGGGCCGGGCAGGGGATTTCCACGGGCATGCCGTTGGGCACGAAGAGCTTTTCGTTCTGCTGGCCGCGCTTGAGGTGTCCGGGGAGGAAGTTGATGTCGCCGATGAATTGCGCGACGAACTGGTGCTGCGGACGCTCGTAGATTTCGTTGGGCGTACCGATTTGCAGGATCTTGCCGGCGGACATCACGGCAATGCGATCGGACAGGGTCAGCGCTTCTTCCTGATCATGGGTGACGAAAATGAAGGTGATCCCGGCTTCTTTTTGCACGCGCTTGAGTTCGACCTGCATTTCCTTGCGCAGCTTGAGGTCCAGCGCCGACAGCGGCTCGTCGAGCAACAGCACTTTCGGTTTCGGCGCCAGGGCCCGGGCCAGAGCCACCCGTTGCTGTTGGCCGCCGGACAGTTCGGCCGGTTTGCGTTTGGCCAGGTGCTGCATTTGCACCAGCGCGAGCATTTCCTCGACCCGCTGCGGGATCAGTTTACGATCAAGGCCCTGCATCTCGAGGCCGAAGGCGATATTCTGCGCAACACTCATGTGCGGAAACAGCGCGTAACTCTGGAACACTGTGTTGACCCGACGCTTGAACGGCGGCAAATCGTTGACCGGCTCGCCTGCGAGGCGGATCTCACCGTCGCTGACGTGTTCGAAGCCGGCAATGGTGCGCAGCAGGGTGGTCTTGCCACAGCCCGAGGGGCCGAGCAGGGTGAAGAATTCGTTGTCGGCGATGTCGACGGAAACATTGTCCAGGGCTGGTGCCAGCCCGGGGTCGTCGGAATATCGCTTGGAGACGTTTCGCACTTCAATTGCAACTGGATGACCCATAATGGTGCATTCCTCTAATTATTGTATGCAAAATCTGGATGCAATTTAGAAATACCCGGATTAACCTGCCCGTGCAAGCCCCTTTTTCAAAGGCTGATCATTCGCCAGGATTGTTTGCACAGGGCGCAAGGAGTTGATGAATGACGGAAAAGAAACTGGAAACCACGGTCGACCGCGTCTACCAAGGGGTTTACGAGGCGATCAGCAAGCGCTCGTTGCGTCCGGGGATGAAGCTGGGCGAAGCCTCGCTGGCCGAACTGTTCAACGTCAGCCGCACGTCTGTGCGGGCCGCGCTCAAGCAGTTGGAGGCCGATGGGTTGGTCACCACCGAGCCCAATAAAGGTGCATCGGTGTCATTGCCCAGTGACGAGGAGATTCGCTCGCTGTTCGAAACCCGGCGCCTGGTCGAGATCGGCATCGTCAGTGAACTGTGCCGTCGCCGGGATACGGCGGTGACCCAGGATCTGCGCGATCACCTGCTGCTGGAAGATGAAGCGCATCAAAGCGGTGATCACGAACGGCTGATTCACCTGCTCGGCGAGTTCCACATCAAGCTGGCTCGCAGCCTGAACAACCCGGTGCTGCTCGACTGGTTCCAGAAGCTGATTTCCCGGGCCTCGCTGTATGCCGCCGCGCTCGATGACGACAGCCACGAAGCCTGCCGCGACGATGAACACCTGCGATTGATCGAGTACATCGAAGCGGGCAACCAGAGCGCGGCCATCGAGCTGACCTGCATGCATTTGAATGGCATCGAGAAGGCCATTCTCGATGTCGCGGCCACCCTGAAAAGCAGTTACAACCCGCTCAAGCACCTGATTGAGGTGTAGGCGCTGCCGAAGGCAAAAGTCAAAGTCAAAAGATCGCAGCCTGCGGCAGCTCCTACAGGGGTACCTATTTCATTGCATCGGCTATACCTGCATGTGATTGAGGTGTAGGAGCTGCCGAAGGCTGCGATCTTTTGATCTTGTTGTTAAAAATCAAAATCAAAAGATCGCAGCCTGCGGCAGCTCCTACAGGGGTACCTATTTCTTTGCATCAGCTATACCTGCATGTGATTGAGGTGTAGGAGCTGCCGAAGGCTGCGATCTTTTGATCTTGTTGTTAAAAAATCAAAATCAAAAGATCGCAGCCTGCGGCAGCTCCTACAGGGGGTACCCATTTCATCGCATCAGCTATACCTCTATGAAACGAATCGCGCCCGGAATGCTCGAAACAAACGGGTGCCATTTACCGGGATAGAGCCAGCCGATGCAGTTTCTAGCGGATAGCCACGGGTGTGCCGGGTGGAACGGCGAAATGGCCGGGCGCATTCGTGCGTTCGACTGGAGCCAGACCGAACTTGGCCCGCTCGACTCATGGTCCAGGAGTCTGAGCAGCGCGGTGCAGTTGATGCTCGCCTCGCCACTGCCGATGGTGATGCTCTGGGGCCAGTCCGGGTACATGATCTATAACGACGCTTATTCCAAGTTTGCCGGTGGGCGTCATCCGTACCTGCTCGGCTCCACTGTGGAACTGGGTTGGCCAGAAGTCGCCGAATTCAATCGCCACGTGGTCGACACCTGCCTGGCGGGCGGCACCTTGTCCTATCGCAACAAAGAGCTGGTGCTGCTGCGTGACGGGGTTCCGGAAGATGTCTGGATGGACCTCTACTACAGCCCGGTAGCCGACGATGACGGACGCCCGTCCGGGGTCATGGCCATGGTGGTGGAAACCACGGATCGGGTGATCTCCGAACAACGGCGACAGGCGGCTGAAAACGCCTACCGCGCCGACAACGAACGGGTGCGCCTGGCGCTGAACGCCGGTGCATTGCTCGGCTCCTTTGTCTGGGACATCAAGGCCGACGTGCTGTCGGGCGATGAGCGTTTTGCCCGCACGTTTTCCTATCCCCTCGGGCAAGACCTGGAAAACCTGTCCCAGGAAATCGCAGAAAGCCGCATCCATCCAGATGATCGCAGCTGGGTCCGGGAACGCGTCACGTTGTCGGTGGAGACGGGCGAGCCCTACAACGTCGAATACCGCATCCAGCGCCCCGACGGCAGTTACCTCTGGGTACTCGCCAGTGGCTGTTGCGAGTTCAATGAACAGGGCGAGGCGTTTCGTTTCCCCGGCGTGCTGATCGACATCCACGAACGCAAGACCGCCGAAGAGTCCTTGCTCAAGTTCACCCGCAACCTGGAGCAGCGGGTGGCCGATGAGGTCGAGGCGCGGCTGGCGGCGGAGGATCAATTGCGCCAGTCACAGAAGCTGGAAGCCATCGGCGGCCTCACTGGCGGTGTGGCCCATGACTTCAACAACCTGTTGCAAGTGATCGCCGGCAACCTGCACTTGCTGGCGCGCCATGAGCGGGGTAACGCCAATGTGCAGCGCCGGGTCTCGGCGTCGATTGCCGCCGTCGAGCGCGGTGCCAAGCTGTCCTCGCAATTGCTGGCGTTCGCCCGCCGCCAACCGTTGTCGCCCGCGGTCTTCACATTGCGGGAGATTTTCGATGGCCTGGCGGAGTTGTTACTGCGTGCACTGGGTGAAACCCTTCAGGTTCACATGACGGCACCCGAAGATTCCTGGAATGTGTTTGTTGATCGCAACCAACTGGAAAACGCCATTCTCAATCTGGCGATCAATGCCCGTGACGCCCTTCAAGGCGAGGGCAGGATTGACCTGTGCGCGGAAAACCTCGTCCTCGATCGCACGTTTTGCGCCGGTAGGGGTATTGCCCCGGGGGACTATGTGCGGGTGTCCGTGACGGATACCGGCGTCGGCATGCCGCCGCAGGTGCTGGCTCAGGTGTTCGAGCCATTCTTCACCACCAAGGCCGACGGACAGGGCACCGGATTGGGCTTGAGCATGGTGTTTGGCTTCGTCAAGCAGAGTGGCGGTCATATCGAAATCGCCAGTGACGTGGGGCGGGGGACCCGGGTGCAGTTGTACTTTCCGCGTACCATGCGCGCGGTACCCAGTGAAACGCCGGGCCCCGATATGCCGCAACGGGGCGGGCACGAGCGCATCCTGGTGGTCGAGGACAATGAGGCTGTGAGAGTGTCGGCGGTGGAGTTGTTGGGTGAGGAGGGCTATCAAGTCCTCACGGCTACCAACGCAGACGTCGCCATGCAAATGTTGCTGGAAGGGGTGTCGGTGGACCTGATATTCACCGACGTGGTCATGCCCGGCCTGATCAAGAGTTCGGACCTGGCGGCCTGGGCGAAGGTGCAGGAGCCGCCGGTGGCGGTGCTGTTCACTTCGGGGCATACCCGCGACATCATCTCGCGTAATCACCAGCTTAGCCCGGATACTCATTTGCTCAGCAAACCCTACAGTCCTGAAGCGTTGACGCAGATGGTGCGGACAGTTCTTGGCGGCTGACAACATTTCCGCAGGCGGCCTGTCTTTTGGTGACTGTGTACATATCCATTGCTGCGGTAACGGCGGCTTATGGTTTCGCCCTTACGTACGGCCCCTCGCTGAGGCTCGGGGTACCTTCGCTCCGGTATTCATCCGGGGGCATTGCCCTCCGGTCGGCTTCGCTTCGACCTGCATGCAATGAGTTCGACTGCGTCGAACGGCGCTGCGCGCCCATCCCTGGATGAACACCTCCGCTCAGCCTGCCGAGGGGGCGGGTGGATCAAGATCAAGAGCGGCAGGCGAGCTAACGCTCGGCCTGTTGAGTGGTGAAGAGCGTTTGTGTACACCGTTCGGCTAAACGCACTCCCCGTGTAGGAGCTGCCGCAGGCTGCGATCTTTTGATCTTGATCTTCCCCCCTTCGACATTGTCAAAAATCAAGATCAAAAGATCGCAGCCTGCGGCAGCTCCTACAGGGATACACTCTCCCATCAGTACCAGGTCGGCCTTGCTCGCGAAGGTGGAGTGTCAGGCAGTAATGATGTTGGATGTTTCCTCGCTTTCATGAGCAAACCAGCTTCCACAAGGATGCATGGATGACGCAGCTACTTGCTCGGATGGGCCGCCTGGAGTTTTTTCGCCATTTTCAGGTGTTTTTCCAGCGCCGGCAGCATTTTTTGCGCAAAGCCCTTGAGCTCGGTGGCGCCCTTGACCCGGTCGTCCGTCACCGTATTGGCTTCCTTCTTGAAAAGGTCGATGGTTTCTTCATGGGCCTTGACCTGGTTGTCGGCATAGGCCGCGTCGAAGGATTCGTCGCGCATGTCGAGGATTTTTTCCTTGGCTTGCTTGGTCAGCGTCGTGCTGTCCGGCACTTCGATGTCGAATTTTTTCGCCAGGGCGGCCAGTTCATCGTTGGCCTTGGAATGATCGGTAATCATCATGTTGGCGAATTTCTTGACGTCGGCTGATGCACTTTTTTCCAGGGCCAGCCGGCTGGTCTCGACTTCGGCGATGCCGCCGGCGGCCGCTTTGTCGACAAAGTCATTGGAAGTGGCAGCCAGGGCACTGCCCATGCAGCTGCTCATTGCAATAACCAGGGCCAGGTGACGCACGTTGAGTCGGTCCATTGGTGATTCTCCGCACAGGTTTTCAAAGGTGATCGAGTGATCGTCAACCGGTGGAGGCGGCGCAGGCAAAGGTTTTATCGCATTTGCGACAGGACGACGAACGGGCACCGCTGGTCTGACAGATGGTCGACAGAACGGGCCAACCGAGGCCATTCTGATAGTTGGTGAACGCAATCAGTCGGCGTTTGCTACCGATTAACAAACGGAGGTGTTCCATGCCGGTGCCCCATGACCTTTTTCAGGATCTGAGTTGCACAAAGGAAGAAATCCAGCAGAAACGCACCAAGGATCCGTTACTGGATTCACTGATCAACAAGTATTCCCTGGCTGATGCCGAAGTGGTGAAAGCGGAGGAGGCCAAATCCAGCGATGATGCGGTGACGAAGCTCAAGGCGAAGCGCTTGGAGGTCAAGGACAAGATCGTCAAACAACTCCAGTTGCGGTCCTGATCCAGCGTGCCTGACACCGACGATCGGTGACTGGAAAGTTGGAACGGCCACCAGAACCGGCACCTCGAATGCTCAGAGACCGATATCACGGCTCTCAACGAGGTGCCTCATGACCCAGCCCAAATATCCCAGTGAACAACAGGGTGGCTACGACCCGATACCCACTCATCCCGAACCGCTGAGCCCCGAACACACCACGGTCAATCCCGAGGAAGAGCCGGGCATTGATGAATGGCCGGAGGATGAAGGTGTCGACATCGATCCAGAGTGAACACCGTCCCCTGTGGGAGCGAGCTTGCTCGCGATAGCGGTAGGTCAGTCGATATAAATGCGGACTGGTCGGGCGCCATCGCGAGCAAGCTCGCTCCCACATTGGTGCTTGGTTGAACTCAACAGATCATTGCAGCGCCTTGTTCAAAGGCAACCGCGCCATGTTCTGCGCCTTCAGTGAACCGAAATACAACCAGTCCCCATACTCGCGCACCGTGGTAATCGGTGAGTAGTTATCGGTGCTGCCGTCCTGCAGGTTGGCGATCACCTTGCCTTCAAGGTCCAGGCCCAGGGCAAACCCGCGCTTTTCCACGGGTTTGGGCAGGACAGTCATGGCTCGCACGATCATCTTGCGCACGAACGGATGCGCCGCCGTGCCGTCAAGCAGGGCATTGCGGGGGGCATACAATGCCACCCAGAACCGGTCGTGACCATTGAACGACAGGTTGTCCGGCAAGCCCGGCAGGTTGTCGATGAACAGGTCTTGGGTGCCGGCCTTGGGGCCGCTTAGCCAATAGCGGCTGATGCGGTAGGCGCCGGTTTCATTGACCAGCACGTAGGCATCGTCCGGTCCCAGGGTCACGCCGTTGGCAAACTCCAGCTTGTCCAGCACAACCGACGTTTTGCCGGTCTGGAAGTCGTAGCGCAGCAATCGACCGTCACCACCGTGTTCGAGCACGGCCTCACCGTCGTGGCCATAACCGAAGCGGCTCGAAGCATCGCTGAAATAAGCGTAGTGACCGGGTTTGTCGATGACCACATCGTCGGTAAAACCGAAGGGAACGCCGCCGGCCTCTGTGGTCAAGGCCACCAGGCGACCCTGGGCGTCGAGGGACAACAAACCTTTGACGGCATCGGCGATCACCAGCAGACCATTGGGATGCCGGGCCAGGCCCAGTGGCCGGCCACCGGTGTCGGCCAGGACTTTGGTGGTCTTGCCATCCAGGCTGGTGCGGATCAGGCGCCCGTCGTGCAAGCCGGTGATGAGCGTGTCGTTTTCCAGCAGCAGGGCTTCCGGCCCGTCGATGTCGGCGGCACCGACGCGCTCCACACCTTTGAGCCGTTGATTGTCGGCGTAGATGCCGCTGGAGAGGGATGGCGCAGGTTGTGGCGTCCAGGCCACCGGTTGCACCTTGGTCGGCATCAGCAGCAGGAAGGCGCCGATGACGACCATGACCAGCAGCAGGCATTTGAGGATTCTGCTCACGCGTTGACTCCGGTTGCCACCAGGTATTTCTGCGCCATCTCGCGCAACGCTTGCATTGACGCCGCCGATTCCCGGTCGATGCGCTGCTTGAGCAATAACCGGTTGGCAATCCGCATCGCCAGACCGCTGAACCGGTATTCCAGGGTGCGGACGAAACGTGTGTCCTTGTCCACGGCTTCGCATTCGTAGGTCACCACCAGCGACAGGCCATGGTCACCCTGGGCACGCGCGCTCCAGCGCTGGCCGGGCAGGTACTGCGCCACTTCCCAGCTCAAGTGTCCTTCACGGCCGCCGGCGCGGATGTCCTCCTCGAAACGTGCGCCGGCATGCAATGGACCTTTGGGCCCATCGATATGCAGCGACGACGGGTGCCATTGCGGCCAAAGGGTCACGGTGCTGGCGTAGGCCAATACATCGATCGGGTGTCCGGCAATGACAATCTGATGCTGCATGCGGGTCATGGGCGTTCTCGTCGGGTTGAGCGGCGCAGGTTCCGGCTCCCAATAGAGGGTGCCGAACAGGTAGTCCATCAGCGGGAAAACGATGTTGAAATTGCGCTCCTGCATCCGTTCGCGGCGGTGGTGCAGTTCGTGCAGCCGGCGCATCTGTCGGATCCACGGCAGCCGTGTGAGCGGATTGTGCGACGGCAGATGCTCGCAGGCATGGAACACTTCATAGGCCAGGTAGCCGAGGACAAGAACACCGCCGACCAGTCCGGCGACGTTGCTATCGAAGTGCTTGAGCAGCCACCAGAGGGGCAGGGCCACGGCGAGCGTGTGCAGTACGATCAGCCAGGCCGGAAACAGGATCACCCGCCAGTCGCGGGCGCTGTCGTAGGTCATGTGGCCAGGGGTGAAAAAACTGTGGTGGTCGCCGGCGTGACGGGCATAAAACAGCCGGGCGAAGCGCTTTTTATGATGCCCCAGGTGGCGATGCACCACGTACACGCCGAGGTTGAACACTAGCAGCGTGACGGGCACCGCAAGCCATTGCGCCGGCTGTACCTGATGCACGTTGCTCCAGAAAGCGCTGATCGCCAGTGCCCCGAACAACAGGACAAAAGCGCCGTGCAGCCAAGGGTTGTAGAGCGGATGAATGGCGGCGCGGTAACGGCTGCGGAATCCTTCGGTGGTCTGCCTCACTGCAATCACCTGTCGTTATTGTTATCTCCTGCAGATTAGTCGATTCCGCTGTTTTGGCGTGGCGAACCTTGAGGACACAACGGCCATGATCCGGTGCAAACCGGTCTCACGTCAGCGGGTCCCAGCGTTGCGACCAGTCTTCGTCGGAATTGATCACTTCGCGCAGCAGGTCGAAGGCGCGTTGCAGCGTCGGCGAGTCACGATCGCGGGAGTAGACCAGATAGGTCGGGTAGCTGAACTCCGGAGCCTTGGGCACCCGTTCCAGGGCACCGCTATCGAGATAACTCTGCACGACACGGGTGCGGAAGTAACCGCTACCGCCGTTTTCAAGAAGGTACTGCAAGCCCAACGGACCAAGATTGAAACTCAGTGCCGCCTTGGCTTTTTCCGGCAGGGCGGCATCGTGCTGGCGTCGGAATTCGGCGCCCCAATCGATGTACACATAAGGATCGGGTCTGTCGGCCAGGCGCACGAGAATCAGTTTTTCTTCGAGCACCTGTTCGACCTGCAGACGCGGCCAATACTCGGGCTGATACACCAGCGCGGCATCCAGAACGCCCAGTTCCAGTTGGCGCAGGAGGTTTTCGCCGTCATGGATTTCCATGCGCAGGGCGTGGCTGGGGATCTGCTTGCGGATTGCGCCGGCCCAGCCGAGCATCAGCGGGTTACACAGGCTCACCTCGCCACCGATGTGCAGCACATCGCGATAACCCTCGGGCAAGGGCAGATCACGCCGCGCGGCGTCCCAGGTTTGCACCAGTTGGTTGGCGTACACCACGAACGCTTCACCGTTGGGCGTCAGGCGAGCACCGGCACGGTTGCGTACGAACAGGGTACTGCCCAGTTGGCTCTCGAGTTTCTGCACCCGTGCGGTGATCGCGGTCTGGGTGACATGGAGCTTTTGCGCGGCGGCAGCCAGGCTGCCATGGCGGACGATTTCGAGGAAGGTGCGGGCGAGGTCGATGTCCATGGGGCGGCCGGTGTGGGAGGTTGAGGCATTGTAAGAGCACAAACCTCACAGGCACCACTCATACCCTGTGGCGAGGGGGCTTGCCCCCGTTGGGGCGCGAAGCGGCCCTTTAGACCCGCTCAAACATAGCGGGGCGTCGGATTGACGACTGCTTCGCAGCCGAACGGGGGCAAGCCCCCTCGCCACAGGGCAGGCAAAAACGACGAATCCCGCCACAAGGGGCGGGATTCGATTGCGGCCTTGCACGCTCCCGAAGATCGGGAGCCAGGTGCTTAGGACGGGAACAGCTCGGACAGTTTCATGGCCAGCATCATGTCGCCTTCAGCGCGCAGTTTACCGCCCATGAACGCTTGCATGCCGTCGGTCGAACCGTCGACGATGCCTTCCAGGGTTTCGCCGTCCATCACCAGAGTCACCTGAGCGTCCGGGTTCTCGCCTTCCTGCAGCTCGCAAGTGCTGTTCTTGACGATCAGCGAGAAGTTCTTGGTGTCGTCGATGCGGAAACCGAAGACCAGGTCCAGACCGGCAGCAGCGGCTGGGTTGAACTTGGCTTTCATTGCTTGTACGGCGTCTGCTACGGAGGTCATGGTTCGATCCTTTCTTGGGTAATTAGAGCTGGGTGATTACTGCCAGGGTCACAATAGTCCGGACTCAGCGAAACGTGATGAGTTCCGGGGCCTTCAACAGTTGCAGGTGCGCATGACTGTTGAAGGAAGCCAGCGACACCTCGCGACCACGAAACTTCAGCTGGTTGAGCGAGGTGTTGACGATTTGCCAGTTCAATTCAAAGGCCTGCCGGGCAGGCATTTGCGTAATCAGGTGGAGCAGGGCGGTGATGGTACCGCCGGAGGTGAACACGGCGATTTTCTGGGTGTTGTCGGCCTGGTCGAGGATGCGATGCAAGCCGCCCCGCACCCGCTCGACAAACCCCAGCCAGCTTTCCAGGCCCGGTGTGTCGTAGGTACCGGCGAGCCAGCGTTCGATGATCAGGGCGAAGATACGCTGGAACTCACCACGGTTTTGCGCGGCGTTGCGCAGGATGTCCAGCGCTTCGGGTTCGTCCGGCAACATGGCCGGCAACAGCGCGCGGATCACCGCATCGGCGTCGAATTCGTTGAAGGCGGAGTCGGTTTCCAGCAGCGGCACCGGCAGGCCCGCCGCGGCGAATTGTTCCAGCGCGCTGTTGGCCGTGTGCTGCTGGCGGCGCAGATCCCCTGCCAGGCAGCGGTCGAAGCTGATCCCGAGTTCGGCCAGGTGCCGGCCAAGGATTTCAGCCTGACGGATGCCGGTCGGCGACAGGACGTCGTAGTCGTCTGCACCGAAGGAGGCCTGGCCATGTCGAATCAAATAGATACTGCCCACGTCCGCGTCATCCCGGTACGTTGAAGGTTTGGCGAGGTTATGAGGATGGCGGTGAGCTGTCAATGAAAAAACATACGCTTGTTTGAAATGTTCGTTACAGGCCCGTTGCCAGAGGTTTCACGGCTGGTCGCAAGGTCGGCGCATGGGTATGCTGGAGGTATCCCGCGCGCGTTCGAGCCGCGCATCGTTTGAGGAGTCCCCGTGGAGTTTTTTTCCGAGTACGCCATTTTTCTGGCCAAGACCGTGACCCTGGTGATCGCCATTCTGGTGGTCCTGGCCAGTTTTGCGGCCCTGCGCAGCAAGGGGCGGCGCAAGTCGTCCGGGCAGTTGCAGGTCAGCAAGCTCAATGATTTCTACAAAGGGTTGCGCGAGCGCCTGGAGCAAACCTTGCTCGACAAGGACCAGCTCAAGGCCCTGCGCAAGACCCAGGCCAAGACCGACAAGAAGCAGAAGAAAAAAACCGAGGTCAAACCCCGGGTGTTCGTGCTCGATTTCAACGGCGATATCAAGGCTTCGGCCACCGAAAGCCTGCGCCACGAAATCACGGCCTTGCTGACCCTCGCCACACCCAAGGACGAAGTGGTCCTGCGCCTGGAAAGCGGCGGCGGCATGGTTCACAGCTATGGCCTGGCCTCCTCGCAACTGGCGCGTATCCGCGAAGCCGGCGTGCCCCTGACCGTGTGCATCGACAAGGTCGCGGCCAGCGGTGGCTACATGATGGCGTGCATCGGCCAGAAAATCATCAGCGCACCGTTCGCGATCCTCGGCTCGATTGGCGTGGTGGCGCAGTTGCCCAACGTCAATCGCCTGCTGAAAAAGCACGACATCGACTTCGAAGTGCTGACCGCCGGTGAATACAAACGTACCTTGACCGTGTTCGGCGAAAACACCGAGAAGGGCCGGGAGAAGTTCCAGCAAGACCTGGACATCACCCATCAACTGTTCAAGAACTTCGTCTCGCGCTACCGCCCGCAACTGGCGATCGATGAAGTGGCCACCGGCGAAATCTGGCTCGGCGTCGCGGCGCTGGACAAGCATCTGGTCGACGAACTCAAGACCAGCGATGAATACCTCGCCGAGCGCGCCAGCAAGTCCGAGCTCTATCACTTGCATTACGCCGAACGCAAAAGCCTGCCGGAGCGCATCGGCATGGCCGCCAGCGGCTCGGTCGATCGCGTGCTGTTGAGTTGGTGGAGCCGTTTGACCCAGCAACGTTTCTGGTAACAGGCCAGGAAATTTTGCCAAACATCCAGCCGGGGCATTTGCCCCGGTTTTTTTTGGGTGTTTTCACTGGTTTGGAGGGCAATTCAATTTCAGCGATGGTTGTTAACGATAACGCGTGTGAGCCGGATGAACGCGGCGCACTGGAGTCCATCGCCAGCAGGCTGGCTCCTACAGTTTCAGCGTGGGCGCGGTCCTTTGTGGGAGCTGGCTTGCCAGCGATGGTTGTTAACGATAACGCGTGTGAACTGGATGTACGCGGTCCTTTGTAGGAGCTGGCCTGCCAGCGATGGTCGTTAACGATAACGCGGGTCAACTGGATGAACGCGGCGCGCTTGAGTCCATCGCCAGCAGGCTGGCTCCTACATCTTCTCGGGAGGGGGTGAAGAATTTTTTTGCCTGCGAACGCTTGCCCGATGTCTTCCACGGCGCGGCGAAATCTCTGTAGGCAGCAGGTGATCGTTCCTGCTTTCGGCAACGCGGCGGCTGGTTATGTTGGTGTTCCAAAAATAGTTGCCATGGAATGCACATGAATGATCATCACACACCGCTAAATCCCCAGCCTGCGCCGTTGCGCGAAACACTGCAGTCTGTGGTGAGCGCGGCTTTACCGCAGTCCCCCGAGCAGTTCGGTGCACAGTTGATCAGGGAGAAATGGGGGCAAGACATCGACCCGCCAACCGCGCTGTTGGTCACCCTGGATTACCGCTACCGCGGGCACCCGCCGCAGGACGGCATCGAGCAAGGTCAGGTGGCAAGCACCCAAACCCTGGTCCAGGCGTTGCTGGAGAACTACCAGACCGTCGGCGACGGGCGCTTCGCCGAAAGCGCGTTTGGCTTGTACACACCGCCCGATGTCGGCCCGTCCATTCGCATCGTGGAGCATGTCGATGAATTCGCCGACCACGGCAATGGCAACCACCATACCTACGAAGGCATCTATCGCCGGACCACGCCCCAGGTATATGGGCCGGCAACACAAATTGCCCTCAGGCCGGCGGCGTTCAAACAGTGGGTGTGGGAGCTGGATTTGCAAACCCGTTATCAGGCTTACCTTGATCGTGCCTGGCCCTCTGACAAGCGAATCGTCCAGGCGCAGCCTTACGACCTGAGAACCTCGGCCAAGGCCGCCTTCATCATGAGCGCCTGCCTGCAACACCAGGAGGGCAGTTTGAGTCAGGAAGGCCTGGCCCTGGCCATGCAGGCCGCCGGCTTGCCTGCGGGGCAGGCGTGGAGTGCGCTGACCCTCGATCAGCTCCAGGCGCCGACGCGTGTCAGCGCGCCGATCGAGGCCGGTCGGCTGACGATCTATCGCTACACCTCGGACGATATCTGGTGTTATCGCCACCGTCACAGCGGCCGGATCCTGCTGAATATCCCGGGCAACTCCTCACCCTTGCATGAATTCACCGACTGGCGGCACCTGCGCCAATGGATTGTGGCCCAGGGCCGGGTGCCGGCCACACGCCAGGCGCTGCTCGCGCATTTTGCCGAGGACGATCGGGAAGACGGCACCTTCCATGCGGGCGTGTTGACCGCACTGGAGGGCATGGCGGTTTACCCGAACGAACACTGGCTGAAAAGGAGCGCCGGGCTCTTCAACGACGACGGTTTCTGGGACCCGCAGGATTACATCGATCTTGAGCGAGCTCACTCCGACACCGATCCGTTCGCGCAACTGGTGCTGTCCATGAAGCAGGCCTCGATGGCCAGCGTCAAAACCATCCGTGACGATGCCCAGGTCAATCGCAACAACTTGAGCGCGGTGGTGGAACCGCTGGTGCGCTGGATCAACCGGTTGGGGCCATTGGCACTGTTCATTCCGGGAGGCGAGGGCGTGCTGGTGCTGGCCGGCCTGATCGATACCGGTTATGGCCTCGATCAGGCCATTAACGGCAAGACGCCGGAGCAGCGCTCCGAGGGCGTGTCGCGCAGCGTGTTCGGCTTGCTCAATGCGCTCCCGCTGGTCGGGGCTGTGGTGGCACTCAAGGGCGAAGAAAAAATCGCCGCAACCCTGCACGAGCCTGGGGAGCCCGCGAGCGAACCGCATCCCGGAACGCCGGCCAAGCCCGTAGCCGGATCGGTTGCGGCGCCGTTGTCGACTCGCATAGCGCTGTTGCGTGAGGTGTGCGCACCCCATGCTGCCTTCAGTGATGAGGTACTGGGGCAGATCGCCCGGGTCAGCACGGTCGACGACGACATGCTGCGCCTGATGCAGGCGGGACGCCCACCAACGCCGTTACTGGCCGATACCATCACACGCTTCAAGCTCGATCAGGAACTGGAAACCGTCGCCGATGCGCAAGCACGGGCCGGATTGTTCAACACCCGCTATCAGGCGCTCCAGCACTCGGAGCAGGAATGGGTTCGTCTGTTTCAACGCGAATACCAAGGATTGCCGAAAAACGTCGTGGAGCAAATCCTCGACCGTTCGGGAGTTGATATCCATCGGCCCTTCGACGCTGACGAGGCGCTGCAATTGCTCAAGCGACTGGACAACAAATCGCGGGACTACCAACAGCATGTGCGACTCAACCGGGCCTATGAAGGCTTGTACTTGCGCTCGGTCCGGCATCCCGAAACCGATGTCCTGGCACTGCACTCCCTGCAGCGCCTGCCCGACTGGCCGCAAGGCCTGCGTATCGAGGTGCTCGACGGGGCAATCAGCGGCCGTGTCCTCGACCGCTGCGGTCCGCTCGATTCCACGGATTGCCGGCAATTGATCAAGGTCGGTGACCGCTACCGGTATTCCACCGTGGCGGCTACCGACAGCGAGGGTTCGGACCTGTTTACCGCGCTGCTCGACCTCTTGTCCGTGGAGGAGCGTACGGCGATGTCGCTTCGTTCGCCGGATGCTGCCAGCGAGTTGCGGTTGCGCATTGGCGGCCATGCCTTGGCCCGTTCCGAGTTGATACTCGGCCTGAATCGAATGGATTCGCGGTTGCCTTTCGAAGCCGGGGGATTGCGCGGTGGCGGCTTCCCGAACACGCCACAGGCCGCAGCGCTGACCCATGGAGTCATGCGTCTGCAGGTCAAGGATCTGTATCCGGATTTCACCGATGCCCAGGCGGATGAGTTGCTGACTGAAGCGGGTGCCGGGGCTCAGGCACTGCTGGATCGCCTGATTGCGCAGATGCAGCAGTTGCAGGCCGATTTGCGCCAGTGGATCCACCAGTCCGTGCTGGATGCCGATGACATGGACATCGATTTTCTGGCCGTGGGCGATGATGATGCAGCGGGCATGAGCCCCGAGCAGGTGGCGGCGCACAATGTCGAGCTGCTGCAAACCGTGATCGATTTCGAGCGTGAATCTCGAACCGAGCTGGGCGATGAACTGATGAGCATCTGGCAAAAATGCCCGCCCCGGATCAATCGAGTGATGTCGGGTGAGGTGTTCTCCGGGTACAGGCTGGACCTGGCTTTCGAGGACTACCATCGGTTGCCGACGATGAGCGTACGCTTCAATGAAGTCGTCGAGTTATCGATGCTGGGCTTGCACCTGATCGAGCGCGAGAGCCTGAGCGCTTTTCTCGAAAGTTTTCCGAACCTGCGTTCCCTGAACCTGGAGCGTGTCGACCTGCGTCGTCTCAACGCAAACGATGTACTGGAAGGTGTGCTGCCTCCACCGATTCGGCAAATGACCCGTCTCACTACGCTGAACCTGAGTTCCACTTTGCTGCAGCTTCAGGAGAACACGGCTGCACAGTTTGGTGATCTGGTGAGCTTGCAAACGCTGGACCTGAGTGACAACCCTTTGACCGTCCCGCCCGTTGTCCTGGGCCTCAATGAGTTGCGTGTATTGAACTTGAGAAACACCGGGATCAGCCGTTGTCCGATAGGCATCACCGATCAGCCGTACTTCACCTCGCTCGACTTGCAAGGCAACCGGATCAGCCGGGTTCCCCAATCGATACTGAATCAGGCGGTCTCCCGGGACCGGGTGAAACTCTGGGGTAATCCGCTGACGGATGAAGACACCTTGCTGCGCCTGGTCGATCATCGCGAGCGTACCGGCATCAATCTGTGGCTGAGTGAACCGGGTGCCGATTACGGCAGTGCGACGCCCTGGCTGGAGGAGGGCGATGAAAGCGTGCGCGAGGCGCGGCAACAGATCTGGCAACGACTGGCCGTCAAGCCATCGGGCAGTACGTTGCTGCGGGTCATGGATGGATTGCGCCTGACGGCGGATTTCCAGGTCGGCTATCGGTCGCTGCAGGCGCGTGTGTGGCACTTGCTGCACGAAGCGGATACGTCAGAAGAGTTGTGGGGCTGGTTGCGTCAGAGTGTCGATACGCGGGTTGGCGATGCGGAAAACCCGTTCAGGATGTTCGTGGTGCTGGAAGATCGAGTTCGGCTGTACCGCGACTGGGTCGCCATGGGGCGGCCGATTCCGCTGGCGGATCATCCGGTTTCCTAGCCGAAGGGTAAAACCCCTTGAACCCCGGGGCCGGGGTTCAAGGGGTGACGGTCAGCGGCGACGGAACAGCGGCAGCGGTTCGTCGGTCGCGGCCTGATAGGTCACCGAGAAGTCCTTGAGACCTTCAAGGGCTTCGTGCGGATCCTTGTCGGGGCGTACAGCAAAGGCATCGAAACCGCAGCGATGCATGTAGAACAACTGGTCACGCAGCACGTCGCCAATGGCCCGCAATTCGCCCTTGAAACCGTAGCGGTCACGCAGCAAGCGGGCGTTGGAGTAGTTGCGGCCATCGGTGAATGCCGGGAAGTTCAGGGCAATGACCTGGAACTGCGCGACGTCTTCACCGATTTCCTCGGCTTCTTCATCGGCGTCAAGCCAGATGCCCAGGCCGCCGTCGCGGGCCAGGAGCATGCGGCTGTGTTCGCGCCACAACTGCAACGGGACGATGTAGTCGTCGCAATTGGTGATCTCGTCGATGCTGAAGTCCTTGGGCAGCAGGTGCCAGGTCTCGTCGACGACCTCGTTGTTCTTAATGATTCGCTGCATAGACACGCTCCTTGAAGAGGTCGATACCAATACGCTGATAGGTGTCGATGAAGCGTTCGTCTTCGGTACGTTGTTCGATGTACACGTCGATCAGCTTTTCGATCACGTCAGGCATGGCTTCCTGGGCAAAGGACGGGCCGAGGATCTTGCCCAGGCTGGCGTCACGGCTGGCGCTGCCGCCGAGGGAAACCTGATAGAACTCTTCGCCTTTCTTGTCCACCCCGAGGATGCCGATGTGGCCAACGTGGTGGTGGCCGCAAGCGTTCATGCAACCGGAGATGTTCAGGTCCAGCTCGCCGATGTCGAACAGGTAGTCCAGGTCGTCGAAACGGCGCTGGATCGATTCGGCGATCGGGATCGACTTGGCGTTGGCCAGGGAGCAGAAGTCGCCGCCCGGGCAGCAGATGATGTCGGTCAGCAAACCGATGTTCGGCGTGGCGAAGCCTTGCTCGCGCAGCTCGCCCCACAGGACGAACAGCTTGTCCTGCTCGACGTCGGCCAGAATGATGTTCTGCTCGTGGGAGGTACGCAGTTGACCGAAGCTGTAACGCTCGGCCAGGTCGGCCACGGCGTCGAGCTGTTTGTCGGTGATGTCGCCTGGTGCAACGCCGGTAGGCTTGAGAGACAAGGTCACGGCCACGTAGCCCGGTTTCTTGTGGGCCAGGGTGTTGCGTGCGCGCCAGCGGGCGAAGCCCGGGTGCTGCAGGTCGAGCTCGGCCAGGGCGGCGGTCTGGTTGTCCAGCGCCTTGTAGTCCGGGTCGACGAAGTGTTTGGCGACGCGCTGCACTTCGGCTTCGGTCAGCGTGGTCTGGCCACCGCGCAGGTGCTCCATTTCCGCGTCGACTTTCTGCGCGAAGACTTCAGGCGTCAGCGCTTTGACCAGGATCTTGATCCGCGCCTTGTACTTGTTGTCACGACGGCCATAGCGGTTGTAGACCCGCAGGATGGCGTCGAGGTAGCTCAACAGGTCTTGCCACGGCAGGAACTCATTGATGAATGCACCCACCACCGGCGTACGGCCCAGGCCACCACCGACCAGCACACGGAAGCCCAGTTCGCCAGCGGCGTTGTGCACCGGCTCAAGGCCGATGTCATGGACTTCGATGGCGGCGCGGTCGGAAGTCGAACCGTTGACGGCGATCTTGAACTTGCGCGGAAGGTAGGCGAATTCCGGGTGGAAAGTCGTCCACTGGCGCACGATCTCGCACCATGGGCGCGGGTCGATCAACTCGTCGGCGGCGACACCGGCAAACTGGTCGGTGGTGACGTTGCGCAGGCAGTTGCCGCTGGTCTGGATCGCGTGCATCTGCACGGTGGCCAGTTCAGCGAGAATGTCCGGAATGTCTTCCACGGCCGGCCAGTTGAACTGCACGTTCTGCCGGGTACTGATGTGGGCGTAGCCCTTGTCGTAGTCCCGGGCGATCTTGGCCATCATTCGCATTTGCCGCGAAGTCAGTTGGCCGTAAGGCACGGCGACTCGCAACATCGGTGCGAAACGCTGGATGTAAAGGCCATTTTGCAGGCGCAGGGGGCGGAATTCTTCTTCGCTCAGCTCGCCTGCCAGATAGCGTCGGGTCTGATCACGGAACTGCTTGACGCGGTCCTCGATGATCCGCTGATCGTATTCGTCGTATACGTACATATAAGTCCTGTTCTCAGGCTTGGGCCGGTCGGAAACAGCGGCGTTTTTTGGCTGGCTGGCGTCCGATAAAACCTCGGCAATTCTGCGCGCACGGCCGCGCACTCCCTACGGAGCCGGGGCAAGATACCAGTTTGCAGTTATGCGTAAAAGTGATGTTTGAGCATATGTAAAGAACCAAATCGCCTAATGAGAATCGTTGTTGCAAAGACCCTGTTTGTGATGCGGGCAATCGTCGTCTTTACTCTGCTCGAGTCTTTATGCAATCACCGATAAAACCGACAAGAGGCGATGCAATGAGCAACCCAACCAAAGCACGGAAAAGCGATAGCACCGTAGATGCCTGGGCAATCTTGTTCCTGATCATCCTGGTCGTGGGGACGGCGGTTTTCTGGGTCAGCCACCAATAAACGACCCGTCCGGGCCCGGTTCCGACGATTGTCCGACAAAAACCGGAAAAATCGCCGTTTTACGGACACTCGCTGGCTATAATGCGCGGCGAATTTCCGGGGGCTCGGACGACCAATGTTGAAGTTTCTGTATGGCGTATTACTGACGCTGGGCATGGTCGTGGGACCTTGTGCCCAAGCGGCGTCAGTGCTGTTCCTGAATCCGGGAACCCCAACGGAAGCCTTCTGGGCGAGTTACTCGCAGTTCATGCAGGCTGCGGCGACGGACCTGGGGATGGACTTGCGTATCCAGTATTCCGACCGCGTCTCCGAAAACACCATCCGCCAGGCTCGTGAAGCCCTTCAGGGCGACCATCGTCCCGACTACCTGGTCTTCGTCAACGAGCAATACATCGCCCCCGAGATCCTGCGGCTGGCCAAAGGCAGCGGGGTGAAGCTGTTCATGGTCAACAACGCCCTGACGGCGGATCAGATGAAACTGATTGGCGCGCGGCCTGACAAGTATCCCGATTTGCTCGGCAGCCTGGTGCCCAATGACGAGGAGGGCGGCTACCTGATGCTCAAGGAACTGATCCGGCAGCACGGTCCGGTGGCCCCCGGCCAGACGATTGAACTGCTGGCCTTTTCCGGTTTGAAGATCACTCCGTCCGCGCAATATCGCGAGAAAGGCCTGCGGCGCGCCTTGGCCGAGCACCCCGAAGTGCGTTTGCGCCAGCTGGTGTACGGCGGCTGGACCCGGCAACGCGCCTACGAGCAGGCCAGGTTGTTGTTCAAGCGCTACCCGCAGACGTCGCTGGTCTGGGCCGCGAACGACGAGATGGCGTTCGGTGTGATGCAGGCGTACGTCGAGGCCGGCGGTGTGCCAGGCAAGGGCGTGCTGTTCGGCGCGATCAACAATTCACCCGAGGCGTTGAAGGCTCTGCTGGACCGTCGCCTGAGTGTGTTGCTGGGCGGGCACTTCAGTCTGGGTGGCTGGGCGCTGGTGCAATTGCACGACTACGATGAAGGCGTGGACATCAGCCAGTACGGCGGCCGTGACCGGCAGATTCCGTTGCTGCAACTGATCGACCGGGCACAGGCCAGGCGACTGCTGGCGATGGGGGCCACGCAGGACTTCGGTGTGGATTTTCACAAACTCTCGGCCAAGGGCCGTCCCGCGTCCTGGCGCTACCCGTTCACCCTGCAAACCCTGATGCACTGAGCCGCGTCAAACCCCGGCCAGGAGTAGCACCAGCTTGACGATGCCGAACAGCGTCAAGGCGAACACCACCGTGAACAGGATCCCCAGAATTACGAAATGACTGGGCTTGCCGTGCGTGAAATCACGGGCCCGGTTCTTCCCGCTCTGCACCCCGAACGCCGCCGCCATGACGCTGTGCAGCATTTGCCAGAAGCTCGGCGGCTTGTTGTCGGCCGGATCGTCCATAAAACCCTCGCCACGAATGTGTGTGAGGCAAGCATAGACAATTCACATCAAAAGATCGCAGCCCCTGTAGGAGCTGCCGCAGGCTGCGATCTCTTGATCTTGCCCTGGTTGTCGTAACCCAGGTTCGGCGCCAGCCAGCGTTCGGTCACGCTCAACTCCTGGCCTTTACGCGAGGTGTAGCTCTGCACCTGGTCCTTGTCGACCTTGCCTACGGCGAAGTACTGCGCCTGCGGGTGAGCGAAGTACCAGCCGCTGACCGCTGCTGCCGGGAACATGGCGTAGTGTTCGGTGAGGAACACGCCGCTGCGGCCTGCGCGCATTTCCTGAGCTTCGGGATCGAGCAGGGCGAACAATTGGGCTTTTTCGGTGTGATCCGGGCAGGCCGGATAACCCGGTGCCGGACGGATGCCGGTGTATTGCTCCTTGATCAGCGCTTCGTTATCCAGCACTTCATCCTTTGCGTAGCCCCAATAGTCTTTACGCACCTGCTGGTGCAGCCACTCGGCGCACGCTTCGGCCAGACGGTCGGCCAGGGCCTTGACCATGATCGAGTTGTAGTCGTCGCCAGCGTCCTGGTAGGCCTTGGCCACTTCTTCGGCGCCGATGCCGGCGGTGGTGATGAAGCCACCCACGTAGTCGGTCACTTCACTGTCCTTGGGCGCGACGAAGTCGGCCAGGGAGAAGTTCGGCTTGCCGTCGGTCTTGATGATCTGCTGGCGCAGATGATGCAACTTGGCCATTGGCTTGCCGTCATCGCCATAGAGTTCGATGTCGTCGTCATGCACCTGGTTGGCCGGCCAGAAACCGAACACCGCGCGGGCGCTGATCAGCTTCTCGTCGATCAGTTTGGTGAGCATTTCCCGGGCATCCTTGTACAGCGAAGTGGCCGCTTCGCCGACCACTTCGTCCTGAAGGATGCGCGGGAATTTGCCGGCCAGGTCCCAGGATATGAAGAACGGCGTCCAGTCGATGTACTCGGCCAGAACGTTGAGGTCGATGTTGTCCAGTACCCGGGTGCCGGTGAAGGTCGGTTTGACCGGCGTGTAGTTCGCCCAGTCGAACTGCGGCTTCTTGGCGATGGCCGCGCCATAGCTCAGGCGTTCGGTGCGGGCGCTGCGGTTGGCGGTGCGTTCGCGAACCTCGATGTAGTCCTGACGGGTTTTCTCGACGAAACCGGCCTTGAGCTCCTTGGACAACAACTGGGTCGCCACGCCGACCGCGCGGGAGGCGTCGGTGACGTAGATCACCGCGTCGTTGCTGTACTTCGGCTCGATCTTCACCGCAGTGTGCGCCTTGGAGGTGGTGGCGCCACCGATCATCAACGGCAGGTGGAAGTCCTGGCGCTGCATTTCGCGGGCGACATGGACCATCTCATCCAGCGACGGGGTGATCAGGCCGGACAGGCCGATGATGTCGCACTTCTGCTCCTTGGCCACCTGGAGGATTTTCTCCGCCGGGACCATCACGCCGAGGTCGACGATGTCATAGCCGTTGCAACCGAGTACGACGCCGACGATGTTCTTGCCGATGTCGTGCACGTCGCCTTTCACGGTCGCCATCAGGATCTTGCCCTTGGCTTCGGGCTTGTCGCCTTTTTCCAGTTCGATGAACGGGATCAGGTGCGCCACGGCCTGCTTCATCACGCGCGCGGATTTCACCACCTGGGGCAGGAACATTTTGCCAGCGCCGAACAGGTCGCCGACGATGTTCATGCCGGCCATCAGCGGGCCTTCGATCACCTCGATCGGGCGGCTGAAGGACAGGCGCGATTCTTCGGTGTCTTCGACGATGTGGGTGGTAATGCCTTTGACCAGTGCGTGTTCCAGGCGCTTGTTGACGTCCCAGTTGCGCCACTCTTCGGTCTCCGCTTCCTTGACGCTGCCGTCGCCCTTGTACTTGTCGGCGATGGCGAGGAGGGCGTCGGTGCCTTCCGGAGTGCGATTGAGGATCACGTCTTCGACGGCGTCGCGCAGTTCCACCGGGATCTGGTCGTAGATCTCCAGTTGCCCGGCGTTGACGATACCCATGGTCAGCCCGGAGCGAATGGCGTACAGCAGGAACACCGAGTGGATCGCCTCACGCACCGGGTTGTTGCCGCGGAAGGAGAACGACACGTTGGACACGCCACCGGACGTCAGCGCGTACGGCAGCTCGTCACGGATGTAGGCGCAGGCGTTGATGAAATCGACGGCGTAATTGTTGTGCTCTTCGATGCCGGTGGCCACGGCGAAGATGTTCGGGTCGAAGATGATGTCTTCCGGCGGGAAGTCCACTTCGTTGACCAGGATGTCATAGGAGCGTTTGCAGATTTCCTTCTTGCGCGCTTCGGTGTCGGCCTGGCCGGCCTCGTCGAAGGCCATCACCACCACCGCGGCGCCGTAGCGCTTGCACAGTTTGGCGTGGTGAATGAACTGCTCGACGCCTTCTTTCATGCTGATCGAGTTGACGATGCCCTTGCCCTGGATGCATTTCAGGCCGGCTTCGATCACTTCCCACTTCGAGGAGTCGATCATGATCGGTACGCGGGAGATGTCCGGTTCGCCGGCAATCAGATTGAGGAAGGTCACCATGGCCTTCTTCGAATCGAGCATCCCTTCGTCCATGTTGATGTCGATCACCTGGGCGCCGGCCTCGACCTGCTGCAGGGCGACTTCCAGGGCTTCGGTGTAGTTGTCCTCGCGGATCAGCCGGGCGAACTTGGCCGAGCCGGTGATGTTGGTGCGCTCGCCGACGTTGACGAACAGCGAACTGCGATCGATGGTGAAGGGTTCCAGGCCCGAGAGGCGGCAAGCCTTGGGAATGTCCGGGATCTGGCGCGGCGCATAACCGGCCACGGCCTTGGCGATGGCTTCGATGTGGCCCGGCGTGGTGCCGCAGCAGCCGCCGACAATGTTGAGGAAGCCGCTTTGGGCGAACTCTTCGATGACCTTGGCGGTTTGCGACGGCAGTTCGTCGTACTCGCCGAATTCGTTCGGCAGGCCGGCGTTCGGGTGCGCCGACACATGGGTGCCTGCCTTGTTCGACAGTTCTTCGAGGTACGGGCGCAACTCGCTGGCGCCGAGGGCGCAGTTCAGGCCAACGGAGATCGGCTTGGCGTGGGCCACGGAGTTCCAGAAGGCTTCGGTGGTCTGGCCCGACAGGGTGCGGCCCGAGGCATCGGTGATGGTGCCGGAAATCATGATTGGCAGTTCGACGCCCAGTTCTTCGAACACGCCTTGCACGGCGAAGATCGCGGCCTTGGCGTTGAGGGTGTCGAAGATGGTTTCGATCAGGATCAGGTCGGCGCCGCCCTCGATCAGGCCTTTGGTCGATTCGGTGTAGTTTTCCACCAGCTCATCGAAGGTCACGTTGCGGTAGCCGGGGTTGTTCACGTCCGGGGACAACGAGCAGGTGCGACTCGTAGGCCCGAGCACGCCGGCGACGAAGCGCGGCTTGTCCGGGGTTTCCAGGGTCTTGGCGTCGGCGACCTTGCGTGCCAGGCGAGCGCCTTCTACGTTTAATTCATACGCCAGGCCCTGCATGCCGTAGTCGGCCAGGGAGATCTGGGTGGCGTTGAAGGTGTTGGTTTCCAGAATGTCGGCGCCAGCGTCGAGGTAGGCTTTCTCGATGCCGCCAATCACGTCCGGGCGCGTCAGTACCAACAGGTCGTTGTTGCCTTTGACATCGCTCGGCCAGTCAGCGAAGCGTTTGCCACGGTAATCCTGCTCTTCGAGCTTGTAGCTCTGGATCATCGTGCCCATACCGCCATCGAGAATCAGGATGCGCTCTTTGAGGGCGTGCTTGAGAGCTTGAAGGCGAACGCTGCGATCGGACATTTGGACTACTCGGTAAGGCCATGACGAAGGGCCGGGATGATAGCAAACCTGTGCGCTTTTAGAGCATGACTCGGTTTTGCATGAATATCGTTCATGTTGGCAAGGGTGACAGACCGGTAGAATCGCGGCGTTTTTTCAGGATCCAGGACCAGGGACATGTCTTATCGCTTCGTCATCAGCAGTGTGTTGATGCTTTTAAGCTGGGGCGCTGCGGCGCAAAGTCCGGCGAACTCCTCTGCCATTTCCTACAGTCGAGACATTCAACCGATCTTCACTGAAAAGTGCGTAGCCTGCCACGCCTGCAACGACGCCGCCTGTCAGCTCAACCTGGGCAGCGGCGAGGGCGCGGCACGCGGCGCGACGAAAGTCCCGGTTTACGACGGTGACCGTACTAAGGCGGTGGCGCCGACGCGGCTGTTTCTGGACGCGTCCGGAAAAGCCGCCTGGCAGCAAAAGGGCTTCTTTTCGGTGCTCGATGCCCAGGGCAGCCAGGCTGCATTGATGGCGCGGATGCTGGAACTGGGCCACAACACCCCCTTGCAACCCAACGCCAGGCTGCCGCAAGACATCGTCCTGGGCCTGAACCGGGAGAACATGTGTGCCATGCCCGCGCAGTTCGATGGCTACGCCGCTTCGCACCCGAAGGAAGGCATGCCGCTGGCGGTGACCGGCCTGACCGACCCGCAGTACCAGACGCTGCAACGCTGGCTGGCCGCAGGCGCACCTATCGATCAACAGGCCCTGGCCCCGAGTGCGCAAGAAGCGCAACAAGTGATCCAGTGGGAAAACCTGCTCAATTCGCCGGGCGCACGGCAAAGCCTGGTGGGGCGCTGGCTGTATGAACACTGGTTCCTCGCCCATCTTTACTTCAAGGAGGGGGAGCCCGGGCATTTCTTCCAGTGGGTGCGTTCGCGCACGCCGACCGGCCAGCCGATTGACCTGATCAATACCCGGCGCCCCAACGATGATCCGGGCACGGAGTTTTACTACCGCTTGTGGCCGGTGCAGGGCGTGATCGTGCACAAGACCCACATCACCTATCCGCTGAGCGCGACCAAGCTGGCACGGGTCAAATCCCTGTTCTACAGCGGCAACTGGGAGGTCAATGCATTGCCGGGCTACGGGCCGCAGAGCCGGGCCAACCCTTTTGCCACCTTCGAAGCGATCCCGGCCCAGGCGCGCTATCAGTTCATGCTCGATAACGCCGAGTACTTCGTGCGCACCTTTATCCGTGGGCCGGTGTGTCGTGGGCAGATCGCCACGGACGTGATTCGCGATAATTTCTGGGCGTTGTTCCAGGCACCTGAACACGACCTCTACATCACCGACCCGAACTATCGCGGGCAGGCCACGCCCTTGCTGGCGATGCCGGGGCAGAATGATGATGTCGGCAGCGTCCTGAGCCTGTGGCACGACTACCGCGACAAACGCAACGAGTACGAGGCCCTGCGCCGCGACAGCTACTCCGACGAGCCCGCACCGAGCTGGTCGACTCTGTGGGCCGGTAACGACAACGCGCTGCTGAGCATCTTTCGCCATTTCGACAGCGCCTCGGTGACCAAAGGCCTGATCGGCGAAGTGCCGCAGACGATGTGGCTGTTCGACTATCCGCTGCTGGAGCGCACCTACTATCAACTGGCAGTCAATTTCGATGTGTTTGGCAACGTGTCCCATCAGGCCCAGACGCGCCTGTATTTCGACTTGATCCGTAACGGCGCCGAGCAGAATTTCCTGCGCCTGATGCCCGCCGATTCGCGGGAGGGCTACCTCGACGACTGGTATCAGAACAGTGGCAAATTCAAGATGTGGCTGGACTACGAGTCCATCGACGATGACAAGCCGACTGCGCTGAAGCTTGATCCGCAGGATCCCAAGCGCGATTTCGCCCAGCAATTGCTCACCCGTTATGGCGACCTCAATGCCAGGCCCGACCCGATCAACCGCTGCGACGGCGCCTACTGTTCGCGGCCGAACATTGATCCGGACCTGCAGAATGCCGAGCAGGTGTTGAGCCGCCTGGCTTCGCGTCCGGCGGCGGGGTTGAAAGTGATTGATCAACTGCCGGAAGCGACCATGCTGCGCATCGAAACCGGCAGCGGCAAGCGTGAGGTCTACAGCCTGCTGCGCAACCGGGCCCACAGCAACGTGGCGTTCCTGCTCGGCGAATCGCTGCGCTATCAGCCGGGGCTCGATACCCTGACGATTTTTCCGGGTGTGCTCAGCAGCTACCCGAACTTCATGTTCAACATTCCGGCCGGGCAAGTGCCGGCGTTTGTGGATGCGATGGAGAACGCCAAGGATAGCGACAGTTTTGAGAAAATCGTCGAACGTTGGGGAATACGGCGCAGTCATCCGCAATTCTGGCAGTATTTCCATGACCTGAGCCGCTACATCCAGGAGACCGATCCGGTGGAAGAGGGCGTGCTGGACATGAACCGCTTCGAGAACCTCTGACCAATCACCGAGCCCTTGTGTAGGAGCTGCCGCAGGCTGCGATCTTTTGACTTTGATTTTTAAAAGACAAGATCAAAAGATCGCAGCCTGCGGCAGCTCCTACACAGAGGATATCGTCGGAATCTTTCCCGACAAAAATACTGGGACTTTGTCCGGCGCGCCGATTGGCGTAAACTGCGCCCAAGCCTGCGAGGAGTTTCCATGACCGCTATTACCATTACCGACGCCGCCCACGATTATCTGGCTGATCTGCTCTCCAAGCAGAACACCCCGGGCATCGGCATCCGCGTCTTCATCACCCAGCCTGGCACCCAGTACGCCGAAACCTGCATTGCCTACTGCAAGCCGGGCGAAGAAAAACCCGAAGACACCGCGCTGGGGCTGAAAAGCTTCACCGCCTACATCGACCATTTCAGCGAAGCCTTCCTGGACGATGCCGTTGTCGACTACGCCACCGACCGCATGGGCGGCCAGCTGACCATCAAGGCGCCAAACGCCAAAGTACCGATGGTCAACGCCGACAGTCCGGTCAACGAGCGCATCAACTACTACCTGCAAACCGAGATCAACCCGGGGCTGGCCAGCCACGGCGGTCAGGTCAGCCTGATCGACGTGGTCGAAGACGGCATCGCCGTCCTGCAGTTCGGCGGTGGTTGCCAGGGCTGCGGCCAGGCCGACGTGACGCTCAAGGAAGGCATCGAGCGCACCCTGCTCGAGCGTATTCCCGAACTCAAGGGCGTTCGCGACGTGACCGACCACACGCAGAAAGAAAACGCCTACTACTAAGGTGTTCGCTGCGAAACAAAAAAACGGCGCCCCGTGAGCGCCGTTTTTTTATGCCCTACCGAAACCCCTGTGTAGGAGCTGCCGAAGGCTGCGATCTTTTGATCTTGTCTTTTAAAAATCAAAGTCAAAAGATCGCAGCCTGCGGCAGCTCCTACACAGGGTGATTACGGTCTGTAGAGATGCGCATGCCCCGCGCGATACAGTGACGATTCGCTGAAATGATCACTGCCCAACACCCGGCCTACCAGTATCAACGCCGTGCGCCGAAACCCTTTGGCGGCAACCTTTTCGGCAATGTCCTCAAGCGTTCCCGTCACCCAATCCTGATCCGGCCAGCTCGCGCGGTGAACCACCGCAATCGGGCAATCGGCGCCGTAGTGCGGCAGCAGTTCCTCAACGATCTTCGGCAGGTGATTGACCCCCAAATGAATCGCCATGGTCGCGCCGTGCTGCGC
The DNA here is from genome assembly GCF_058986625.1 of Pseudomonas sp. GW821-FHT07G06. Taxonomy (NCBI): domain Bacteria; kingdom Pseudomonadati; phylum Pseudomonadota; class Gammaproteobacteria; order Pseudomonadales; family Pseudomonadaceae; genus Pseudomonas; species Pseudomonas sp. GW821-FHT07G06. The sequence continues at coordinate 2,339 of NZ_JBYSVW010000017.1, read as the reverse complement.
CAGGCTGGCGAATTCCTCTCCGGGTGGCATGGCGGTCTTGTCGGCGTAGCGAGTCAGGATCACGCTCTGTGAAACGTCCGGCAGCGTCAGCTCTGCACCCAGAAGCGCTGCACAAGCGGCGGTGGCCGTCACGCCCGGAACGATTTCGAAGCCAATGCCCAGCTCACGCAGATAGCGAATCTGTTCGCCAATGGCGCCATACAGGCTCGGATCGCCGGAGTGTACCCGGGCCACGTCCTGGCCCTTGGCGTGGGCGGCCTTGAACAGGTCGATGATCTGTTCCAGGTGCAGTTCGGCGCTGTTGACCACCTGCTCGGCACAATGACCTTCCAGTACGGCGGCTGGCACCAGCGAGCCGGCATAAATGATCACCGGGCAACTGCGAATCAGCCGCTGGCCCTTGACGGTAATCAGTTCGGGGTCGCCGGGACCTGCGCCAATGAAGTAGACGGTCATCGTCGGTTCCTGTGGGGATGAAAGGGGCTGAACAGGGCTTCAGATGAAGAATGTTCATGATCGAGGCGGGGATTATCGGGGATTTTATGCCGCGCCGGCCAATGCCAGGGTTGCCTGGGCATATTTCTGTCGGGGAATCAGCAGTTTTGCCGGGGCTTGGGCCAGTTGTTCGGCCAGGGCCAGTGCGGCGCTTTCCGCCACACCGTAGCAACCGGTGCGTTCAAACGCTATTTGCGATTGATGACTGAGTTGCGGCTCATAGGGGGCCAGTTGTTCGCTGCTGAAGTACAGCAATTCCAGGCCAAGCTGCTGAGCCAGTTCGATCAATGCAGGTTCGTCGCGCTTCGAATCGATGCTGGCCAGCGCCTTGATTTCATGGCGCGCGATCTGGTGCGCCTCCAGTGCCTGGTCGAGCAGCGCCAGCAAGGTGCTGACGGGGCAGCCCTTTTGGCAGCCCAGGCCGACCACCAGGGTCGGCTCAGTGCTGACGTCAGTCATGCGTGGTATTGGCCATCGCTTTTGCGACGGAACAACCAGGCGCTGATCAGGCCCAGGGCCAGCCAGAACGCCACGTTGGTCAGTTGCGAAGCGATTTTGAATTGGGTTTCCAGTGCCTCCGGAGCGAGCATCGAATGCACCTCCGGTTGCGGTGCGCCAATCACATGGGGAACAGCGAGGATTGCCACGCCGAGAACTTTCATCAGCCAGTGACGGCTGAACACGATCAGCGCGATACCGACGGCGGTGGAGGCGGCGGTACCGATCCACCACAGTTGCCGTTGTGCCAGATCGGCGGCGGCAGTGCCTGGCAGTTCAGGTGGCAGGCCGAGGGTTGGCGCGAGCACGAAGGTCGCATAGCCGGCCAGGCCCCAGAGCAGGCCCTGGGAGGTCTTGGTCGGCGCACGCAAGGTGTACAGGCCGGCCAGCATCAGGGCGAAACCGACGGCCACGACCAGATTACCGCCAGTGGTCGACAGCACGCGCTGCCAGCCGTCTTCCGGCTCCCAGGCTTCGGCGTCGTGGGTGTGGGCAGCCATCGCGCCATCGGCGTGTTCATGCATTTCAACGGCAGCCGGTTCGGCATTTTCGTAGGTTTCGGCCTGCAGGATCAGGGGGGCGACCCAGAAGCTTTGCAGCAGGGTCAGCAACAGGGCGGCCAGCAGCCCGGTGAAACCTGCGGTTTGCGCAATACGCTTGATCATGTCAGCAGGTCTCAATGGCACGGGAACGCGGAGCTGTGACGGGTATCGTGGGCGGCATTGTGCACCGCTTCGATGTGCGAGAAACCGGCGAAATACACCAGACACGCGCCCAGGATCGACGCGCAGACGGCGGCGGTCAGACGTTGAGTCAGGGTAGAAGTGGTGCTGGCTGTAGTGTGGCCGGTGCTGCTGATGATCGACATGGCGTTTCCCTCTGGTCTGTCAGCGGGGAATCAAGAGCGCATGCAAAAACCTGCACGACCAGGCGCGCAGCGTTTCAAACAGCGCCCGCCCACCGCGGGTTTGTTGTTTCAGTGATCGTTATGGTCACTTTATGTTGCGGGCCGGTCTCCGGGCTCACGAGGGGCGCAGGCATCAGCCTGATCCTGCAAGCATCACCTTCCCATGCCGTATTGGCACAGTGGATCTGATGCTTCGCTCGCTTACCGTTGCGGGGGCAGCACCGGACTGACATGGCTTTAGAGTAAAGCACATGATTCACCGGTTTCCCGTTTCACCCTGTGAAGGGCACCCGTAACAAGATGCGTAGGAGAGCATGGGCGAGGGTTGGGCGTCAATTGGCAAGGGTTCTCACCTGGATCGAAACGATCCCCTGTAGGAGCTGCCGCAGGCTGCGATCTTTTGATCTTGATTTTAAAAAGCAAGATCAAAAGATCGCAG
>NZ_JBYSVW010000016.1:1167-189999 GCF_058986625.1 Pseudomonas sp. GW821-FHT07G06 | reverse complement strand
TGAAACTACTGTAGGAGCCAGCTTGCTGGCGATGGACTCCAGTGCGCCGCGTTCATCCCGTTCACCCGCGTTATCGTTAACGACCATCGCTGGCAAGCCAGCTCCTACAGGGGGCCGTGTTCATCCAGCTTCCACGCGTTATCGTTAACGACCATCGCTGGCAAGCCAGCTCCCACAAGGGAACGTGCCCACGCAGAAAATGAAGTGACCTCCAAGCCAGTGAAAGCCTTCAAAAAAAACATGAAAAAACCCGGCTGATCAGGCCGGGTTTTTTGTTGGGCGTTGTGGTGCGGCGATTAGTTATGCCGCACGATTCTGGATCAGACGATCCGAGCCACCTTCAGCAACGCGGTTCTGCAGCAGTTTGTCAGAGCCACCTTCGGCAACGCGGTTCTGCATCAGTTTGTCGGAACCACCTTCAGCGACGCGGTTCTGCAGCAGTTTGTCAGAGCCACCTTCGGCAACGCGATTCTGCAGCAGTTTGTCCGAACCACCTTCAGCAACGCGGTTCTGCAGCAGTTTGTCGGAGCCACCTTCAGCCACGCGGTTCTGCAGCAGTTTGTCAGAGCCACCTTCGGCGATGCGGTTCTGCAGCAGTTTGTCGGAACCGCCTTCAGCCACGCGGTTCTCCATCAACTTGTCGGAGCCATCGGCGGCGACGCGGTTTTCGATCAGGCGATCGGAACCACCCTCGGCCACACGGCTTTCAATCAGACGATCCGAGCCGCCTTCAGCGACCACAGGTTGAGCAGAGGTAGCGGCGAAAGCGTTAACTGCGAAAACCGAGAAAGCGATGCTCAGGAGGGTCTGGCGTTTCATGATCGTGTGCTCCGGGGTGCTTATGGGTTGGTATGGAGCAGATGTTACGCCGTGGATTTTTTATGAGAACTTCATTGAGTTGATGGTGACTATTGATGCAGTCAATGGTGGGGAGCGGGCTTGCTCCGGGCGGCGTTCCGACGAAGGCGGTGTGTCAGTCGATGTTGATGGTGACTGATACAACGCCTTCGCGAGCAGGCTCGCTCCCACAGGTTTTTGCAGTGGCCACAGTGGGCGGAGGGTTAGCGGGAAATGAGGCCGTGATCGATGGCGTATTTGACCAGCGCCGCCGGTTTGTCGATGTTGAGCTTGCGCCGGATGCTCAAGCGGTGTGTCTCCACCGTGCGCACGCTGATGTCCAGCTCCCGGGCCATTTCCTTGTTGTTCAAGCCTTGCGCCATCTTCGACAGCACCTGGCTTTCCCTCGGGGTCAGTTCGTTGTCGGTGTTCCTGTCGGCGATCAGCCGTTGGGCGATGTCGGCGCTGTAGAAGGTCCCGCCGCTGGTGATGGCTTCGATGGCGGCGATGATTTCCCGTGACGGGGCGTTTTTCAGCACATAGCCGCTGGCGCCTGAGCGCACCGACTCGCTGACGTATTCGTAATTGTCGTACATGCTCAGCACCAGCACCTTGAGCGATGGGTACTGGCTGCGCAGCACGCGGGTCAGTTCCAGGCCGTTCATGTCCGGCAGGCTGATGTCGACCAGCAGCAGGTCCGGCTGGCAGCGCCCGACCATGTCGATGGCGTCGGCGCCGTTCTCCGCTTCGCCGACCACTTCCAGGGGCGACATCACGGCCAGCAGCGCCTTGATGCCGTCACGCACCAGGGAGTGATCGTCGACCAGGGCGATGCGGATCGGGGAGGGCAGGTTCATCGCAGCTATTCACTCTTGTAGTGGTGGGGCCGGCTCAGCGTTTTGCGCCGGGTTTCATCGGCAGTCGTACGTCCAGCTCACTTCTGCCCGGCATCGAGATCAAGTCGAACCGGCCGCCAAAATGTTCGACGCGTTCGCGGATGTTACGCAAGCCAATGCCGGCCTGACGCCGTTCGACCTGGGCGACGTTGAAACCGATGCCGTCATCGACCAGCGTCAGCCGCACGGACTCGTCGCAGCCGCGCAGTGTAATGGACACGTGCTTCGCCTGGGCGTGGCGTTCGATATTGGTCAGGCCTTCCTGGACGATGCGGAACAGCGACACCGCTGCGCCATCGACCAGTTGGCAGTCGAATTCATTTTCGTCGTAGGTCACGGTCAGCCCGCTGCGCTGCTCGAATTCCGCCGCCAATTGGCCGATGGCCGCTGGCAGGCCGAGGGTGTCGAGCAAGGATGAGCGCAGGTCATGGGAGAGGCTGCGGACTTCACCGATGGCATCGCCCAGGCGTTCGGTGGCGTCCTTCAAGGTGTTCAAGCCCTTGTCCCGGGCTTTTCCGCTTTCCAGCAGGTGGCTGGCCAGTTCGAACTGGAACTTGATCGAGACCAACACCTGGCTGACGCCGTCGTGCAACTCGCGGGACACCCGGGATCGTTCCTCCTCCTGCAGGCTGACGATGCGCTGGGTCAGGCGCTGCAGTTTCTTGTCCGCCAGGCGATGCTCGCTGACGTTGAGGGTCATGCCGGTGGCGAAGACGAACAGCACCGCGACCAGTGCGACCACGGCAATCGCCATCATGGTCTTGCGGATGCCCATGGCCACTTCGGCACGGGCCTGCTGGGTGGCGCGCTCGACGTCTTCGAGGTAGATGCCGGTGCCGAGCATCCAGCCCCAGCGGTCGAGCATCACCACGTAGGCGAGCTTGTCGGTCACCTGGCCGGAGGAGGGCTTGTTCCAGGCGTAGCGTTGGAAGCCTTCGCCCGATTGCGCGCTTTTCAGCAGCGCCTGAATCACCGGCAGGCCGTGTGGATCCTTCATGTCCCACAGGTACTGGCCCACCAGGTCCGACTGGCGCGCATGCATCAGGCTGCGGCCTTCGTGGTCGTAGACGAAGAAGTAGCCGTTGATGCCGAAGCTGAGCTTGCGCAGTTCTTCCAGCACTTGTTGCTGGGCGCGGGCGTCGCCATGGCCGTCGTCGTACAGCGGGGCGATCAGGCTCTGGGCCATTTCCACGTAGTTTTTCAGTTCCGCGCGTTTGCTCGCCAGAATGCTGTCTTCGATCAACTGCGCCTGTTGATCGCCCAATTGGCGGTTGAGGGAAATCACCAGCGCGCAGATGACGGCAATGGCCAGCACCAGCGGCAGAATCCCGAGGGCGACGATTTTGTGTTTGAGCTGCATATTGACTCCTGCCCGCGCGAAGGCTGGGGATCATATGCCAAAGATACACAGCCTTGTTGGACGGAATGACCATTGGCGGGTGAGGTCATTCAGTTGAAATGCCGAACCTGTGGGAGCGAGCCTGCTCGCGAAGGCGGTGTATCAGTCGACATCGATGTTGAATGACAGAATGCCTTCGCGAGCAGGCTCGCTCCCACATTTGATGAGTGGACAGCCACGGATCTACGTAGAACTACGTAGACGCCACGTACGTAGTAACGCGGATTTATTTGTGGACGGCATGCGCAGATATTGGGCCAGCTCCGCACCGCGGACACAATTATAAAAATTACCGCCGCAGTCACTGGCTGTCGGCAGGAGACACGCTATGCCCCGTCTGGCTAAACACCTCGCCTGGTTTGCCGTGGCTGTCCTGGGAGCGATTGCGCTGAGTGTCGTGGCCCTGCGCCGCGGCGAAGCGATCAACGCCCTGTGGATCGTAGTCGCAGCCGTCGCCATCTACCTCGTTGCCTACCGCTACTACAGCCTGTTCATCGCCAACAAAGTGATGCAGCTCGATCCTACTCGGGCCACGCCGGCTGTGCTCAATAACGACGGTCTGGACTATGTGCCGACCAACAAACACGTGCTGTTCGGTCACCACTTCGCGGCCATTGCCGGTGCAGGTCCGCTGGTCGGTCCGGTACTGGCGGCGCAGATGGGCTACCTGCCCGGCACCCTGTGGCTGATCGCCGGCGTGGTGCTGGCCGGTGCCGTGCAGGACTTCATGGTCCTGTTCATGTCCACCCGCCGCAACGGTCGCTCCCTGGGCGACATGGTCCGTGAGGAAATGGGCCGCATCCCCGGCACCATCGCGCTGTTCGGCTGCTTCCTGATCATGATCATCATCCTTGCGGTGCTGGCGCTGATCGTGGTCAAGGCCCTGGCCGAGAGCCCGTGGGGGATCTTCACGGTGATGGCGACCATTCCGATCGCGATGTTCATGGGCATCTACATGCGCTACATCCGCCCGGGTCGCATCGGTGAGATCTCGGTGATCGGCGTGCTGTTGCTGCTCGGTTCGATCTGGCTCGGCGGGCAGATTGCCGCGGATCCGGTGTGGGCCAAGGCCTTTACCTTTACCGGTATCCAGATCACCTGGATGCTGATCGGCTACGGTTTCGTTGCCGCCGTGTTGCCGGTGTGGCTGATCCTGGCGCCCCGTGACTACCTGTCGACCTTCCTGAAAATCGGCACCATCGTCGCCCTGGCCATCGGCATCCTGGTGACCATGCCCGAGCTGAAAATGCCGGCCCTGACCCAATTCATCGACGGTACCGGCCCGGTCTGGAAGGGCGGTCTGTTCCCGTTCCTGTTCATCACCATCGCCTGTGGCGCGGTGTCGGGCTTCCATGCGCTGATCGCTTCCGGCACCACGCCGAAGTTGCTCGCCAATGAGGGGCATGCCCGTTACATCGGTTACGGCGGCATGCTGATGGAATCCTTCGTGGCCATCATGGCGATGGTCGCGGCGTCGGTGATCGATCCGGGCGTGTACTTCGCCATGAACAGCCCGGCGGCCGTGGTCGGCGCCGATGCGGTGGCCGTTGCGCAAACCGTCAGCAGCTGGGGCTTTGCGATCACACCGGAAGCGTTGCAAGCGGTGGCCCACGACATCGGGGAAACCACCATCCTGGCCCGTGCCGGCGGTGCGCCGACCCTGGCGGTGGGGATCGCGCAGATCCTGCACCAGCTGTTGCCGGGCGAGAACACCATGGCGTTCTGGTACCACTTCGCGATCCTGTTCGAAGCGCTGTTCATCCTGACCGCAGTCGACGCCGGCACCCGTGCCGGGCGCTTCATGCTCCAGGATTTGCTCGGCTCGTTCGTGCCGGCCCTGCGCCGCACCGAATCCTGGACCGCCAACCTGATCGCCACCGCCGGTTGCGTGGCCATGTGGGGTTATCTGCTGTACCAGGGCGTGATCGACCCGCTGGGCGGCATCAACACCTTGTGGCCGCTGTTCGGTATCTCCAACCAGATGCTGGCCGGTATCGCGCTGATGCTCGGCACCGTGGTGCTGATCAAGATGAAGCGCCAGCGTTATGCCTGGGTCACCTTGCTGCCGGCTGTGTGGTTGCTGATCTGCACCACCACCGCCGGCTTCATCAAGCTGTTCGATGCCAATCCGGCGATCGGCTTCCTCGCCCTGGCGAAGAAGTACAGCGATGCCCTGGCCAATGGTCAGGTGCTGGCCCCGGCCAAGAGCATCGAGCAGATGCAACACGTGATCTTCAACGCCTACACCAACGCGACGCTGACTGCGCTGTTCCTGTTCGTGGTGTTCAGCATCCTGTTCTTCGCGCTCAAGGTCGGTATCGCCGCCTGGGGCAGCAAGGAGCGCACGGATAAAGAAGCGCCATTCCAGGCGCTGCCGAATGCATAGGCGAGGAGGGCAGCATGTTCAATGACCTGAGTCGCCTGGGCAAATACCTCGGTCAGGCCGCGCGCCTGATGGTCGGCATGCCCGACTACGACAACTACGTCGAGCACATGCAGGCCAAGCACCCGGACAAACCGGTGATGGACTACGAGGCGTTCTTCCGCGAGCGCCAGGAGGCCCGTTACGGCAGTAAAGCCGGACCCAAGTGCTGTTGAGTGAACAATAAAAAACCGGCTGAAAGGCCGGTTTTTTATTGCCTGGAGCAAAGTCCCGAGTGATGGAGGCCCCGCGGCGATCCGAATCGTCGCCGTCCCTGTTGCCCCGGGTCAGTCAAGGGGCCTTGTCATTCTTTCTCCCGTGAGGCTGATGATCCGGCTTGGCGATCTTGAGTGCCCGGTCGGCGACCTTGGCGTTATGCACCAGGCGACAGAGCACGGCGACGACGATGATCGCCAGCACTACCCAGATGACAATGGCTTTCACGTACATGGCGAAACCTCTCGCGCAAAACGATCCTTCCGATCGCCGACGTCCCTGTAGCAATAGTATTAATCCATTGTGGCAGGTGTTGATGATCTTGCATCGCGTGACTGATTTGCGCTGTTTATCAGCTATCTCCACGGATGAAGCGACAGTTTCCCCGACCGGTACTTTAATGGATGGTCTGGAGCGACTGATCGCGGGGCTGTCATAGCCTCAAGGCTATGGATCCCATACCGAAAAGCTATTTCATCAATCGGTGATCCGGATCCACGCTCAAGGGTGGTTAGCTGAAAACAAAATCAAGAGGAGATGCCATGTCAACTGAATCGAAATGCCCGTTCAATCACGCCGCTGGCGGTGGCACGACGAACCGCGACTGGTGGCCGAACCAACTGAACCTGAAGATCCTGAGTCAACACTCGCCCAAGTCTGACCCGTTGGGGGGCGACTTCAACTATGCCGAAGCCTTCAAGAGCCTTGACTTCCAGGCGCTGAAAAATGACCTGACTGCGCTGATGACCGACTCCCAGGACTGGTGGCCGGCGGACTTCGGTCACTATGGGCCTCTCTTCATCCGCATGTCCTGGCACGCCGCAGGCACCTATCGTACCGGTGACGGCCGGGGCGGCGCCGGCTCCGGCCAGCAACGCTTTGCACCGCTCAACAGCTGGCCGGACAACGTCAGCCTCGACAAGGCCCGCCGTCTGCTCTGGCCGATCAAGCAAAAGTACGGCAACAAAATCTCCTGGGCCGACCTGATCGTCCTCACCGGCAACGTCGCCCTGGAGTCCATGGGCTTCAAGACGTTTGGTTTTTCCGGTGGCCGCGCGGATGTCTGGGAACCGGACGAAGACGTTTACTGGGGTTCCGAAAGCAAATGGCTGGGCGGTGACTCGCGTTACGGAAAAGAAGACAAACCGGTGCAGAAACCCGGCGATGTGCCCTTGGTGGCTGAGCCTGGCAGAAACGAGGACAGCCGTACCGAAAATGGCCGCAATCTGGAAAACCCCCTCGCCGCGGTGCAGATGGGCCTGATCTATGTGAACCCGGAAGGCCCGGAAGGGGAACCGGACCCGGTTGCCTCGGCCAAGGACATCCGCGAAACCTTCGGCCGCATGGCGATGAACGACGAGGAAACCGTGGCGTTGATCGCCGGTGGCCACGCCTTCGGCAAGACCCACGGCGCCGGGCCTGCCGACCACGTCGGGGCGGAACCGGAAGCTGCCGGCCTGGAGCTGCAAGGCCTGGGCTGGAAGAGCACATTCGGCACCGGCAAAGGGGCCGATACCATCACCAGTGGCCTGGAAGTGACCTGGACCACCACGCCAACCAAATGGAGCAACAACTACCTGGAAAACCTGTTCGGTTTCGACTGGGAACTGACCAAGAGCCCGGCCGGCGCCCATCAGTGGAAACCGAAGAACGGTGCCGGTGCCGGGATCATTCCGGATGCCTTTGATCCGTCCAAACGTCGTGATCCGACCATGCTGACCTCGGACCTGGCCCTGCGTTTCGACCCGATCTACGAACCGATCGCCCGACGCTTCCTGGCCAACCCCGATCAACTGGCCGATGCCTTCGCGCGCGCCTGGTACAAACTCATTCACCGTGACATGGGCCCGCTCTCGCGCTACCTCGGTCCGGAAATGCCGGGCGAGGAACTGCTGTGGCAAGACCCGATTCCTGCCGTCGATCATCCGCTGGTGAATGACAGCGATGTGGCAGGCCTGAAAAGCAAGGTGCTGGCGTCCGGCCTGTCGGTGTCGCAGCTGGTATCGACGGCGTGGGCCGCAGCGTCCAGCTTCCGTGGCTCAGACAAGCGCGGTGGTGCCAACGGCGGGCGCCTGCGCCTGGCGCCGCAGAAGTCCTGGCCGGCCAACCAGCCGGAGCAACTGGCCAACGTGCTGGCCAAACTTGAAGGCATCCAGAAGGAGTTCAACAGTGGCGGCAAGAAAATCTCCCTGGCCGACCTGATCGTGCTCGCCGGTGGCGCGGGTGTCGAACAGGCGGCAAAAAACGCCGGCCACAGTGTGACGGTGCCGTTCAGCCCAGGACGCACGGACGCCAGCCAGGAACAGACCGATGTCGAGTCCTTCGGTTTCCTTGAACCGATTGCCGACGGCTTCCGTAACTACCTGAAAACCCAGTACCGCGTGCCGGCCGAATCCTTGCTGATCGACAAGGCACAACTGCTGACGCTCAGCGCACCGGAAATGACGGTACTGCTGGGTGGCCTGCGGGTGTTGAACACCAACGTCGGCCAGAGCAAACACGGTGTGTTCACCCAACGGCCGGAAACGCTGACCAATGACTTCTTCACCAACCTGCTGGACATGGGCGTGGAGTGGAAGCCGGTGTCGGATGCCCAGCAGGAGTTTGAAGGGCGTGACCGCAAAACCGGTGCGGTGAAGTGGACGGGCACCCGGGTTGACCTGGTCTTCGGTTCGAACGCGCAGCTGCGTGCGCTGGCCGAAGTCTATGCCAGCGCCGATGCGCAGCAGAAGTTCGTCAAGGACTTCGTGGCTGCGTGGACCAAAGTCATGAACCTGGACCGATTCGATCTGGCGTAATCATAAAGCCTGAACTTGCCGCGACCTGCTTGGACCCGGTCGCGGCAAGCCCTTCTACTGTTGTTCAGCACCGACAGACCAGGCATCGATCACCGATTGCAGGAACTGCTGCGACAATCGCGGGTTGTCCAGGGCTCTGGCGATCAGTATCGCCCCGGTAATCGATGACAGGATGCGCAAGGCTTCCTGGTGCTTTTCATCATCGGTTTCGCCGTTGACCAATGGCATCAGCGTTTCGATCAGGGTCTGCACGCCTTGGGTGAACGAGCGGCTGACGGCACCGCCGTTGCGCGCGACATCGGCCGCCAGGGCAGGGATCGGGCAGCCTTCGGTCCAGTTGGCCATGTGGCTTTGGCTCAAGTACCTCTTGAGCAGTTCGGGGATGGATTTGGCCGCTCGCCAGTCGTCGATGTTGGTTTCGAACGTACGGCTCACAGCCTCCGACGCCAACTGCTCTTTGCCACCTGGGAACTGTCCGTAAAAGCCGCCGTGGGTCAGGCCCACCGAGCGGGACAGTTCGCCGATCCCGATGCCGTCGATGCCTTTTTCCCGGTACATCCTCGAGGCCGCGCCGAGGATCGCTTCCTTGTTGGCCGCTGCCTTGTCTTTCGTCACTTTCATGAGTGGAGTCCTGTCTTCCGATGGGCGCCATGGCAATTTTTTGCTGAAGGGCTGGTATTAATGATGGTCGTAATATAAATTCGCGGCAATGGCCTTGCAGGAAAAACACCTCACAGGGTGCTGACCCATGAAACGTAATGATCTGCGCAATATCGACCTCAATCTGCTGGTGGTTTTCGAGGCGCTCATTCAGGAGCGCAACGTCACTCGGGCCGCAAAAAGACTGTCCCTGGGCCAACCGGCGGTCAGCGGCGCATTGGCTCGTCTGCGCACGTTGTTCAACGACCCTCTGTTTAAACGCATTGGCCACAAAATGGAACCGACCACCCGAGCCTTGCAGGTGGCGCAAACGCTCGGGCCGGCACTGGACTCCATTTGTTCCGTCGTCAGTTTGACGGCTTGTAATGAAAAAACCTGCTGATTCATAGGCGTGCGAACCGAATAAACACGGCGCACTGGAGTCCATCGCCAGCAAGGTTTCAGCGTGGGCACGGTCCCCTGTGGGAGCTGGCTTGCCAGCGATGGTCGTTAACGATAACGCGTGGAAGCTGGATGAACGCGGCGCACTGGCGTCCATCGCCAGCAGGCTGGCTCCCACAGTTTTTCCGTGGGCACGGTCCCCTGTGGGAGCTGGCCTGCCAGCGATGGTCGTCAACGATAACGCGGGTTAGCTGGATGAGCGCGGCGTACTGGCGTTCATCGCCAGCAAGCTGGCTCCTGCAGTTTCCCCGTATTGCGTGAAAAACCTTTTTTTTGTGCTTATACATGATGGTCATCATTAATGGTGATACCCAAGTTCACTCCATTCGATTCGTCGCTGCCCCTTGTGCGGCCGAGAATTCTCCAACCCTTAAACCGTCTGGCGGACACCCCCATGGAACAGTCACTCAAACCTTTGCGTTATCCCCTTGCTGCCCTGACCCTGGCGGCCATCACGGCCTGCGGTCACGCGCCCGATGCCGCCAAGGCGCCGGGTGCGCCTTCTGTCACCGTCGCCAAAGTGCTTGAGCAACCCATTACCGAATGGGACGAGGTCACCGCCCGTCTGGAAGCGCCGGAAACCGTCGTGGTGCGTCCGCGGGTTTCGGGGCAGATCGATCGTGTCGCCTTCACCGATGGCGAGTCGGTCAAGAAAGGGGATCTGCTGTTCCAGATCGATCCACGTCCGTTCGAACACGAAGTGCACCGCCTCGAAGCGCAGTTGCAACAAGCTCGCGCCGCGCTGGTTCGAAGCGCCAACGAAGCGCAACGCGGCCAGCGCCTGCTGAGCAGCAATGCCATTTCTGCGGAACTGGCCGACACGCGCAGCACCACGGCCCAGGAAGCCAAGGCCGGTGTCGATTCGGTTCAGGCGCAGCTGGATCTGGCACGCCTGAACCTGAGCTTCACCCGCGTCACTGCGCCGATCAGCGGCCGGGTCAGTCGTGCCGAAATCACCGCCGGCAACATCGTCACCGCCGACACCTCGGCGCTGACCAGCGTGGTCTCCACCGACAAGGTCTACGCCTATTTCGATGCCGACGAACGCCTGTTCCTCAAGTACGGCCAGCTCTCCCGTGAAGGCCGGCGCAGTCAGTCCACGCCGGTGTACATGGGCCTGTCGAACGAGGAGGGCAATAGCCATCTGGGGCAGATGAACTTCGTCGACAACCAGGTCAATCCCAAGACCGGCACCATCCGTGGCCGCGCGGTGTTCGACAACGCCGACGGTCAATACACCCCGGGCCTGTATGCCCGGTTGAAACTGGTGGGCAGCGCGGCCTATGCCGGCCTGCTGATCAAGGACGAGGCCGTGGGCACTGACCTTGGCAAGCGATTCGTGCTGGTGATCGACCAGGACAACAAGGCCGTGTACCGCAGTGTCGATCTGGGGCCGAAGCTCGAAGGCTTGCGCATCGTGCGCAGCGGTTTGCAAAAAGACGACCGGATCGTCATCAACGGCCTGCAACGGGTTCGTCCCGGCGCGGTGGTCGCGCCTCAGGACGCGCCAATGGCCGATGCGCAAACCGTCGCCAACCTGGCCCGTCAGCGGCAGGCCGTCGAGGCGGGTAATCAGCCCGTCGCTCCGTCCCCGGCACTGGTGAAAACCGATGCCGCCGTTTCGCCTCGCGGATAAAGGAACACTGCCATGAAGTTCTCCCGGTTCTTTATCACGCGGCCGATCTTTGCCGCCGTGCTCTCGCTGCTGATCCTGATTGCCGGCGCCATCGCGCTGTTCCAGTTGCCGATCAGCGAGTACCCGGAAGTGGTGCCACCCACTGTCGTCGTTCACGCCAACTATCCGGGGGCCAACCCCAAGGTCATCGGTGAAACCGTGGCCGCGCCCCTGGAGCAAGCCATCACCGGCGTGGAGAACATGCTGTACATGTCCTCGCAGTCGACGGCCGATGGTCGACTCACGCTCACCGTGACCTTCGCCCTGGGCACCGATCTGGACAACGCCCAGGTACAGGTACAGAACCGCGTGACCCGCACCGAGCCGAAGCTTCCCGAGGAAGTGACGCGCATCGGTATCACCGTGGACAAGGCGTCGCCCGAGCTGACGATGGTGGTGCACCTGACCTCGCCGGACAAGCGCTACGACATGCTGTACCTGTCCAACTACGCGATCCTCAACGTCAAGGATGAGCTGTCGCGCCTGAACGGAATCGGTGACGTGAAGATGTTCGGTATCGGCGACTACTCGCTGCGTATCTGGCTCGACCCGAACAAGACCGCGTCACGCAACCTGACCGCCACCGACGTGGTCAATGCGGTGCGTGAACAGAACCGTCAAGTGGCGGCCGGTCAACTGGGTTCACCGCCTGCGCCCAACGCCACCAGCTTCCAGATGTCGATCAACTCCCAGGGCCGCCTGGTCACCGAAGAAGAGTTCGAGAACGTGATCGTCCGCAGTGGTGCGGACGGCGAAATCACCCGCCTCAAGGACATTGCGCGGATTGAACTCGGCTCCAACCAGTACGCCTTGCGCGCCTTGCTCAACAACCAGGAAGCGGTGGCGATGCCGATCTTCCAGCGCCCGGGTTCCAATGCCATCGACGTTTCCGATCAGGTGCGGGCGAAGATGGCCGAGCTGAAAAAGAGCTTCCCCGAGGGCATGGACTACGAGATCGTCTACGACCCGACCATCTTCGTGCGCAGCTCGATCGAGGCGGTGGTCCATACGCTGTTCGAAGCGCTGATCCTCGTGGTGCTGGTGGTGATCCTGTTCCTGCAAACCTGGCGCGCCTCGATCATTCCGCTGGTCGCCGTACCGGTGTCGTTGATCGGTACCTTTGCCGTGATGCACCTGTTCGGTTTTTCGCTCAATGCCTTGTCGCTGTTCGGCCTGGTATTGGCCATCGGCATCGTGGTCGACGATGCGATCGTCGTGGTGGAGAACGTCGAGCGCAATATCGAGACGGGGCTCGATCCGGTTGAAGCGACCCAAAAAGCCATGGGCGAGGTGACCGGCCCGATCATCGCCACGGCGTTGGTGTTGTGCGCGGTGTTCGTCCCGGCGGCGTTCATTTCCGGCCTGACGGGGCAGTTCTACAAACAGTTCGCCCTGACGATCGCGATCTCCACGGTGATCTCTGCGTTCAACTCGCTGACCTTGTCGCCAGCATTGGCGGCGGTTCTGCTCAAGTCCCACAGCGCACCCAAGGACCGCTTTTCGAGGATTCTGGATCGCCTGTTCGGTGGCTGGCTGTTCAAGCCCTTCAACCGGCTGTTCGAAAAGGCCGGCAATGGGTATGTCGGGACCGTGTCCAAGGTCATCCGTGGCAGCAGCGTGGCGTTGCTGGTCTATGCCGGCCTGATCGCCCTGACCTACATGGGCTTCAGCACCACGCCGACCGGGTTCGTGCCGACCCAGGACAAAAAGTACCTGGTGACCTTCGCGCAACTGCCGGATGCGGCCAGCCTGGATCGCACCGAGTCGGTGATCCGCCGCATGAGCACCATCGCCATGAACGAACCGGGCTTCGACAGCGCTGTGGCCTTCCCGGGCCTGTCGATCAACGGTTTCACCAACAGCCCGAACGCCGGTATTGCCTTCATCGGCTTGAGCGCTTTCGATGAACGCAAAAGTCCGAGCCTGTCCGCCGGAGCGATTTCCGCTTCGCTGAACGCCAAGTTCGGTGGCATTCAAGACGCCTACATCGCGGTGTTCCCGCCGCCACCGGTGCAAGGCCTGGGCACCATTGGTGGCTTCCGCCTGCAGATCGAAGACCGCGGCAACCTGGGGTACGACGAGCTGTACAAAGAGACCATGAACATCATCGGCAAGAGCCGCAGCGTGCCGGAACTGGCCAACCTGTTCACCAGCTACACGGTGAATGTGCCGCAGGTCGAAGCCGCCATCGATCGCGAAAAAGCCAAGACCCACGGCGTGGCGATCAACGATATTTTCGACACGCTGCAGGTGTACCTGGGGTCGCTGTACGCCAACGACTTCAACCGTTTTGGCCGTACCTATCAGGTCAACGTCCAGGCGGAGCAACAGTTCCGCCAGGAGCCGGAGCAGATCGGTCAGTTGAAGGTGCGCAACGACCGTGGAGAGATGATTCCACTGGCCACCTTCGTCAAGGTCAGCCCGACGTCGGGGCCGGACCGGGTCTCGCACTACAACGGTTTCGTCACCGCAGAAATCAACGGCAGCGCGGCCCCGGGCTACAGCTCCGGCCAGGCGCAGGCGGCGATTGAAAAGCTGTTGAAGCAAGAGCTGCCCAACGGCATGACCTACGAATGGACCGACCTGACCTACCAGCAGATCCTCTCCGGCAACACCGCGTTGCTGGTGTTCCCGCTCTGCGTCCTGCTGGCGTTCCTGGTGTTGGCGGCCCTGTATGAAAGCTGGAGCCTGCCGCTGGCGGTGATCCTGATCGTGCCGATGACCCTGCTGTCGGCGATTGCCGGGGTGATCATCTCCAAGGGCGACAACAACATCTTCACCCAGATCGGCTTGATCGTGCTGGTGGGGCTGGCGTGCAAGAACGCGATCCTGATCGTCGAGTTCGCCAAGGACAAACAGGACCAGGGCCTGTCGCCGCTGGACGCTGTTCTCGAAGCCTGCCGGCAGCGTCTGCGCCCGATCCTGATGACGTCGTTCGCGTTCATCATGGGCGTCATCCCGCTGGTGACGTCCACCGGCGCCGGTTCCGAGATGCGTCGGGCCATGGGGGTTGCCGTGTTCTCCGGGATGCTCGGGGTGACCTTCTTCGGTCTGTTGCTGACACCGGTGTTCTACGTCCTTATCCGTCGCTACATCGAACGTAAAGCCGCGCGCCAGGAAGCCCGCGCTCACTCGCTCAAGGTCATCGATCCGGAGGCACACTGATGAACGCTTTCAAGCTGTTTTTACCGAGCCTGCTGGTCACCGCGTTGGCCGCCTGCACCGTCGGGCCGGATTACAAGACCCCGGACACGGCGCCGGCCCATGTCGTCTCGGCCCAAGGGGCCAACTACGATCAAACGCGTTTCGAAACGGTGTGGTGGCAGCAATTCGATGACCCCACGTTGAATCAGCTGGTCGGTAAAGCCCTCAATGGCAACCGCGATCTGCGCGTGGCCTTCGCCCGCTGGAAAGCCGCGCGGGCCATCCGCGATGACATCAGCAACGACAACCTGCCGGTGGTCACCAGCCGGGTCAGCAGCCAGCAGGGCAAGTCGCAGGTGCCGGGTCTGACCGAGAGTAGGGTCAACACCGATCGCTACGACCTTGGCCTGGACATGGCCTGGGAGATCGACCTGTTCGGGCGCATCCAGCGCGAACTGGAATCCAGCGATGCCCGGGAAGACGCCACGGCGGCGGACCTGTACCAACTGCGGGTGAGCATGATCGCCGAGCTGGTGGATGCCTATGGTCAGCTGCGGGGTGCGCAACTGCGGGAAAAAATCGCCCTGGCCAACCTGAAGAACCAGAGCGAATCGCGCAGCGTGACGGTGAGCCTGCGTGACGCGGGCGTGGGCAATGAACTCGACGTGGTGCGTGCCGATGCCCGCCTGGCGGCCGTCGAAGCGAGCGTGCCGCAACTGCAGGCGGAGCAGGTGCACCACAAAAACCGCATCGCCACGCTGCTGGGTGAACGCCCGGACACCCTGGGCATCGACTTGAGTCCGAAGGACTTGCCGGCCATCGCCAAGGCGTTGCCGGTGGGTGATCCCGGCGAGCTGTTGCAGCGGCGCCCGGATGTGCGCGCGGCAGAGCGCCGCCTGGCGGCTTCAACGGCGGATGTCGGGGTGGCCACCGCCGACCTGTTTCCACGGGTGAGCCTGAGCGGATTCCTGGGGTTCATCGCGGGGCGTGGTTCGCAGATCGGCTCCAGCGCCGCCCGCGCCTGGAGCCTGGGCCCGAGCATCACCTGGGCCGCGTTTGACCTGGGCAGTGTGCGGGCGCGCATTCGCGGCGCAAACGCCGAGGCCGAGGGTGCGTTGGCAACCTATGAGCAACAGGTGCTGCTCGCCCTGGAAGAGTCGGAAAACGCCTTCAGCGACTACGGCAAGCGCCAGCAACGCCTGCTGTCGCTGATCAAGCAAAGTGAGTCGAGCCGTGCCGCGGCCGACCTGGCGGCGACCCAATACAAGGAAGGGGTGGTGGACTACCTGGTGTTGCTCGACGCACAACGCGAGCGCCTGAACGCCGAAGATGCCCAGGCACTGGGTGAAACCGACCAGTACCGGGCCATTGTGGCGATCTACAAATCCCTGGGCGGCGGATGGGACAGCGGCGACACCCGGCTCGCGAAAAACAACTGACAAACCCGTTGTTGCTTTTGTAGGAGCGAGCTTGCTCGCGATGGACGTTAACGAAAACGCGTGCTTGCTGGCTAAGCGCGGTGATCTTGAGATCATCGCGAGCAAGCTCGCTCCCACAGGGTTAGTGGGTGTACGCAGTATTTGTGAACTACCGAATCTACTGTGGGAGCGGGCTTGCCCGCGAAAGCGGTAGTTCAACTACCGATGATGTTGGCTGTGCCGACGCCTTCGCGGGCAAGCCCGCTCCCACAGGGATTTTCAGTGGGCAAAAGAACCGTGTTTGGCCCAACAACACCAATGTAGGAGCTGTCTCGATCCTGCAGTCAGCGGTGGCCGGAGATGCATTTTCGTTCAATGACCGTCCACAAGACGTGGCAACCCCCGGGCGCAGGAAGCGCTCGATGGCGGTCATGCCCACTGAGGTAAAGCGACTGTCCGAGGTGGCCGGATGGGACAGCGGCGACACCCGGCTCGCGAAAAACAACTGAGCGAGCAACACACAACCCGTGGCGAGGGAGCTTGCTCCCGCTGGACTGCGAAGCAGGCCCTGCTTTTCAGGTGAAGACCTGGGGGCCGCTTCGCGCCCCAGCGGGAGCAAGCTCCCTCGCCACAGAACGAGTGTTCACCTGTAGGAGCGAGCTTGCTCGCGATGGACTCAAGTGCACCGCGCTTAACCAGCAAGCACGCGTTATCGTTGACGACCATCGCGAGCAAGCTCGCTCCTACAGGGTTGGTGGTATGGCGTTAATGACCGTCGACAAGACGCGGCAACCCCAAGGGATTGCCCTCACGCAAAACCTCCGGCAGCAACTCATCCGGAAACCCCTGGTAAGCCACCGGGCGCAGGAAGCGCTCGATGGCGGTCATGCCCACCGAGGTGAAGCGACTGTCCGAGGTGGCCGGAAACGGCCCGCCATGCACGGTGGCAAAACACACTTCCTGCGGATGGGCGAAGGCGTTGACCACGATGCGCCCGGTGCGTCGCTCCAGGGTTGGCAGCAGGCGACGGGCCAGTGGCAGGTCGTCCTGTTCAAGGTGCAGGGTCGCGCTGAGTTGCCCCTTGAAGGAGCGGGCTACCCGCAACAGCTCTGCTTCATCCCGGACCTTCACCAGCAGCGCGGACGGGCCGAATACCTCCTGGGAAAGCGCCGGCTCGGCGAGAAAATGTTCGCCATCGACTTCGAACAGCGCCGAACGGCCGTCGACTTCAGCGGTGGATGTCGAGCCCACGGCGACGAGGCGGGCGCCGGCGTTTTCCAGGGTGCGCAGCCCGTTCAGATAGGCCCCATGGATGCCCGGTGTCAGCATCGTGCGCGCCGGTGCTGCGCTCACGCGTTGGCTCATGGCGTGGCGCAGTGCTGCAAACCCTGCGCCCTCGACGGCCAGCAGGATCGCTGGCTTGAGGCAGGCTTGCCCGACGTTGACCAGCATGCGTTCGACAAAGCCATCGCCAATCGCCGCGCCGCGTTCGGCGAGTGCCTGGGGCAGGATGAAGGTCGGGTTGACGCTGGTCATTTCGGCGAAGACCGGAATCGGCTCGGGACGCAATTGCGCACGCCGATACAGCGCCATGCCACCCTGTTCGGAACCGGTGAAGGTCACGGCCTTGATCAGCGGATGATCGACCAGCGCTTCGCCGATGGCATTGCCGCTGCCACGCACCATGGAGAACACGCCTTCGGGCAATCCGCTGTCTTGCACCGCCTGGCGGATCGCCCGGGCCTGGATTTCCGAGGCGCCGGGATGCGCGTTGTGCGCCTTGAGAATGACGGTCGATCCCGCCGCCAGCGCCGACGCGGTATCACCACCGGCCACCGAATAGGCGATGGGGAAGTTGCTCGCACCGAAAATCGCCACCGGGCCGATGGCGATTTTTTGCAGGCGATGATCCATGCGCGGGCGTGGCTGGCGCTCGGGTTGCGCCGGGTCGATGGCCAGTTGCAGGAAACGCCCCTTGCGCACCACATCGGCGAACTGGCGGAACTGGGTGGCCGCCTTGATTGCCTCGCCTTCCAGTTGCGCCTCAGGCACGCCGGTTTCCAGGGCGGCCCGTGCCGCCAGCGCCGCGCGAACGCGGTCGAGGTTGTCGGCGATGCGTTCGAGAAACGCCGCCCGCACGGCGAGCGAGGTATGGCTGTACACATCGAATGCTTCATCGGCCAGGGTCGCCGCCCGGTCGACATCGGCCACGCTGCCCAGCGCAAACGCCGGTTCAATCGGCCGGTTGGTCGCGGGATTGAGCGCCTTCAGGGTGCCTTCGCTGGCGCCGACATCACGGGCGCCGATCAGCAGGTTGCCGGTCAACTGCATCACGCACCTGCCTGTGCCAGTGCGGCAACCAGTTCATCGGTGGTCAGGATGGCGTGAGCGAAGGTCGGGCCGTTCAGCTCATGGGCCGAATGCATCATCTCGGGCTTGAAGGCCGCGGTCGCGTCGCGTACCAGGGTGACGTGATAGCCGAGCTCCTGAGCGTAACGGGCGGTGGCCTCGATGCAGGTGTTGGCCAGCAGGCCGACGATGATCACGTGGGTGATACCCTTTTGCTTGAGGCGAAAATCAAGGTCGGTATTGGCAAAGCCGCTGGAACCCCAATGTTCCTGAACGATGATGTCGCCGTCCTGCGGCGCGAAGTCGGGGTGCCATTCGCCGCCCCATTCCCCGCGTGCGAAGTGGTGCATGTGCATGATCTTGCACTGGGTGGGGCTTGGGTGATCCCAGTTTTCGTAGTCGCCTTTTTCCCAGCGGTGGTGCGGTACGATGACCACCGGAATGTCGAGCCCGCGAACGGTGCGATCAAGCGTGCGCAGGTTGTCGAGCAGGCCGACGCCCTTGGCAATGGGCTCGATCAAGGGGTAGATCTTTCCGCCTTCCGACAGAAAATCGTTGTAGGGGTCGACCAGCAGGTAGGCCGTCCGATCAAGAGGGTAGGTGGCGTTGGACATGGCGGTGCTCCGCAAGATAATCCGTGGATGATGAAGTGTAGTTGCCAGCAGTTCACGTAGATATGATAATCATAGTAACTAGGCAAGAGGCAATACCGCATGTCGGTGAAAACAACCGTTTCCGAAACCCTGTGTCCGATTTCCCGGGCCGAAGCCGTCGTGGGCGACCGCTGGACGGTGCTGGTGCTGCGTGAGTTGTTCATGGGCAGTCATCGCTTCGATGAAATCCAGGCGCAGACCGGCGGTACGCCGCAAATGGTCGCGGCGCGCTTGAAGAGCATGGAGGCCGACGGGCTCCTGGAGCGACGTGCCTACAGCGAACGGCCCAAACGCTACGAATATCACCTCACGGAAAAGGGCGACGCGTTCTACTCGGTGGTGCTGGCGCTGCGGGCCTGGGGCGAAACCTGGTGCAAATCGCCCGGGGAAGGTTTGGCGGTGGTCTATACCCACCGCAGTTGCGGCGAGCCCGCCGGCCTCGGTCCGCTGTGCGCCCATTGCGGGCAGCCCTTGCGCCGCGCCGACCTGATCAGTGAACCGAGTGCCGCCTATGTCGCCGAACGCAGCGCCCGGCGCGAAGCGTTCAAGGCCTAGCGGCGGGTTTGTATCGGCAGGTATCCGCAACGCCCGCCGTTACCCGGGCATACAAAACCGGGGTTTCCAGACACCCTGGCGATACACGGCGGCCTTCAAATGCAATCACCGGCACCGGGTCATTTTCGGCGCGGCTGGCCAGGGTTCAACTGGAGGAAAGGCAATGTTGCGTATCAACACCCGTCACACCATCGGCAAGCTGGGTCTGGTTCTGACCGCTGCAGGGCTCGCTGCCTTCGCGAGTCTCTCTCAAGCCCAGGAAACACAGGCGGCCCCGGCGATGAAAAGCTGGCAGCAGGGCCTGCATCGCACCGATCTGGTACGCGAAGATCTGGGCGCCGCCGACCGCGAAGTCACTCAGGTGCTCGTGGACTTCGACCCGGGCGTGACATCACCCAAACACGCTCACCCTGGCGTAGAAGTGGCGCACGTGATCAGCGGCACCTTCGAGTATCAGCTGGAAGGGCGGGCACCGGTGACGCTCAAGGCCGGTGATTCGTTGTACATCCCCGAAGGCGTCGCCCATGTGGCGAAGAACGTGGGCCAGGACAAGGCCTCGGAACTGGCCACCTACATCGCCAGGAAAGGCCAGCCGCTGCTGATCCTGAAGGAGTAGATGAACTGTAGGAGCGAGCCTGCTCGCGATGGTCTCGAGAGCGCTGTGTTTAACCAGGAAACACGCGTTATCGTTAACGTCCATCGCGAGCAGGCTCGCTCCCACAACAACAACACCAACAACGATTGTGGTGTTCAGAAAGCCTGGCCTGACCGGTATCAAGACGTCAGGCCAGGCTTTCTTGCGTCGGTCAAACCAGATTGATCTCGACGTCGATATTGCCGCGGGTCGCTTTGGAGTACGGGCAAGTCTGATGCGCCAGTTCCACCACGCTGCGTGCGATGGCCGGGTCCAGGCCCGGCAGGCTGACATTCAGGCGGGCTTGAAGGAAGAAAGCGTTTTCGGACTTGCCCAGATCGATTTCGGCATCCACCGCAACGTCGCTCGGCAAGGCCACTTTCAGCGCGACGCACGCCTTGCCCATCGCCCCGATGAAACAGGCCGACCAACCCGCCGCCAGCAGTTGCTCAGGATTGGTGCCGGCGCCCGAAGAGCCAGGAGGCGAAAGCTTGATGTCCAGGCGTCCATCGGTGCTGCGCGCCTGACCGTCGCGGCCGCCGGTGGTGTGGGTCTTGCCGGTGTACAGCACGGTATCGATTGCATTGATCATGGTGGTATTTCCTGTCAGTGGGTCGCGGGAATGCTCGGAAAACCTGCGCTTTCCGATGCGCCCCACTGTTTCACTTCCATGTACTGCCCATATGTCCTGAACCAGGGGTATGTGTATCGCCGTGTAAGGTGGCCGGGGGGACATACAGTTCGATACAAAGCGCTTGAATGCCTTCAGCCGGGGAGTGCCCACGAGCATCCCCGACGAAGGTCCGTTCGATTACACCTCCCAGTTCACCCTGTGCGCAGGTGCCGCCAGCGGGGACCCGGTGGCGCCGCCGTCGACGACGATTTCCGCGCCCACGACATTGCTCGAGTCGCTGGAGGCCAGGAACAGCGCGACGGTGGCGACTTCTTCAGCCTCGCCGATGCGGCCAAGCGGGATGGTGGTGATCAGCTTCTGCTCCAGCGCGTCCATTTGCGCCGAACTGGAGGCCAACGGGTTCCACACCGGGGTGCGCGCGGCGCCGGGGGTGATCTGGTTGACGCGGATGCCCCGGGGAGCAAATTCAGCGGCCATGACGCGGGTCATGGAGCGCACGGCGCCTTTGGTTGCGGCGTAAGCGCTGTAGCCGGGCCAGCCCATGGTGGCGTGTACCGATCCATTCAAAATGATCGAGGCGCCAGGGTTGAGGTGAGGTGCAGCCGCCTGCACGGTGAAAAAGGTGCCGGTGAGGTTGGTCTGGATGATGGTCTGGAACGCCTCGAGGGTGGTGCTGCCGACCGGCGTCAGTGCGGCCACGCCCGCATTGGCGAACACGATGTCCAGTTTGCCGAACGCTTCGACGGCCTGCGCCACGGCGCGCTCGATTGCTTTCACGTCGCCAAGGTCGGCCTGGATTGCAAGCAGGTTCGGGCCCAGTGCCGCCCGGGCTTCGTCCAGGGTTTTTTGGCTGCGGCCGGTAATGGCCACCTTCGCGCCTTCAGCGATGAACAGTTTTGCGGTGGCCAAGCCAAGGCCGCTGTTGCCGCCGGTGATGAATGCCGTTTTTCCAGCCAGTTTCATGGGAGTCTTCCTGTGGTTTTATAATGCAACCCTTGCAGTCGGTACGAATGCGCAAGGGTTACGGATTTTAGTCGGAGTGATGGGGGTTTTGGTTTCAATATGAAACCACGTGAAGATTAATAGCACTCCAGGTTGTATGATGCAACCACTGCACCCATCGACGCGCTGACGTCAGATCCGCTGTTTTTAACGAGGTCCGCTACATGAAACGCAAAAGTTTGCAGGGCAATCCCTGTCCGGTTGCCCGATCCCTCGATCTGATCGGCGATTGGTGGTCGTTGCTGATCGTTCGTGATGCGCTCGCCGGCACGCGGCGCTTCAGTGATTTTCAGAAGAGCCTGGACGTGGCGAAAAACATGCTCAGTACAAGGCTCAAAGGCCTGGTCGAGCAGGGTGTGATGCAATTGGTGCCGGCGGCCGACGGCAGCGTTTACAAGGAGTACGTACTGACCGAAAAGGGCAGGGCGTTGCAGACCGTTATCGTGGCGCTGTCGCAGTGGGGTAACGAATTCATGTACGAACCCGGCGAGCCGGGATCGGTCATGGTCGACGCGCGGGACCGCAAGCCGATTCGCAAACTGGAACTGGTTTCCGGCGATGGCAGGTCTCTCGCACCAGAAGATGTGGCGGTCAAACTGGGCGTTCCACACTGAGTTTTCCGCTGGCGTTATTGACTGCAAACCTCCCACACACAACCGCGCAGCCAGCGATGGGCCGGGTCGGCGTCCATGCGCGGGTGCCACAGCATCGACACCCTGATTGGCGGCGTGGGGAAGGGCAGCGCAAAGCAATGCATGCCCTGGCACAGGTTGCCGACGTGCCGCTCCGGTACGCTGGCGACCAGGTCTGAAGCCCGCGCCAATGCAATCGCGGACGAAAAATCGGCGACGAGGGTGACGATCTCCCGCTTCAGCCCCAACTCATTCAAGGCATCGTCCATGACACCTTTTTCGTGGCCCCGGCGTGAAACCAGGATGTGCCGGGCGTCGGCATATCGCACCGGTGTGACTTCGCCTTGAGCCAGTGGATGGCCCTCGCGCACGACGCCAATGAAACGGTCGCGAAACAGCATCCGGGTCCGCACTTCCGGGCTGGTGGATTCGCCGATCACGCCGGTCTCCAGGTCCACCGAACCGTCGCGCAGCAGGGTGCTGTCCTTGTTCAGCTTCTGCACGAAATTCAGGCGGACACCGGGCGCCTCGCGGTGGATGCGGGCGATCAGTGGCGCGCCGAAATTTTCTACGAAGCCGTCGCTGGTGCGCAGGGTGAAGGTGCGTGCCAGTTGGTCGAGATCGAGCGCCTCGGCGGGGCGCAGGACGGCTTCGGCGTCCTGCACCAGCACGCCGACGCGCTCACGCAACTCCAGTGCCCGGGGTGTGGGGACGAGCCCGCGTCCGGCCCGCACCAGTAGCGGATCGCCTGTGGTTTCGCGCAACCGCGCCAGCGCCCGGCTCATGGCCGACGGGCTCAGGCGCAAACGCTGTGCGGCCCGGGCCACGCTGCCTTCTTCGAGCAACACGTTCAGGGTGATCAGCAGATTCAGATCGGGCATTGAATCAATTCCTGTGGGAGCTGGTCTGTGGTGAGGGACCTGTGGTGAGGGGGCCTGTGGTGATGGGCCTGTGGTGAGGGGACCTGTGGCGAGGGGGCTTGCCCCCGTTTGAGTGCGTAGCACTCACAAGATCTTTGGTGCATCAGAGATTTTGGGGCTGCTTCGCAACCCAACGGGGGCAAGCCCCCTCGCCACAGGTCCCTCACCACAAGCCCCCCCTCACTACAGGCCTGCTCCCACACTGGTTTGTGGATAGGTGGCGTCTCGTGCATGTATTCAGTGCAAACGCTGCGTCTTCCGCCATGTTATGGCTGGGCTTAGGCTCCAGACAACCTGTTTGCGGAGTCGCGAGAAAATGAAGTCCATATCGATTCGGGGCGCACTGGCCAGCCTGTCGCTGTCCATGCTGCTGTCATCCCTGGGCACGAGCATTGCCAATGTCGGTTTACCGACACTGGCCGCTGCGTTCTCGGCCTCCTTCCAGCAAGTGCAATGGGTGGTGCTCGCTTACCTGCTGGCGATCACGGCGCTGATCGTCAGTGTCGGGCGGCTCGGCGACATCGTTGGCCGTCGGCGTTTGTTGTTGATCGGGATAGGTGTGTTTACCGCCGCTTCAGTCCTGTGCGCCGTCTCATCCAGTCTCGGATTGCTGATTGCCGCCCGGGCCCTGCAGGGCATCGGCGCGGCCATCATGATGGCGTTGACCATGGCGCTGGTGAGCGGGGCGGTGCCCAAGGCAAAACTGGGCAGTGCGATGGGCCTGCTCGGCACGATGTCGGCGATCGGCACCTCGCTCGGCCCGACCCTCGGCGGTTTCTTGATTGCCAATTCGGGATGGCAGGCGATTTTTCTGCTCAATGTGCCGCTGGGTGTTTTGGCGATGGGCCTCACGCTTCGTTTTCTACCGAAAGATGGCCCTGAGAAAAGGGCGGACCGAGCGGGTTTCGATGTCCTCGGCACCCTGGTACTGGTCCTGACGCTGCTGGCCTATGCGCTGGCGATGACCCTCGGGCGCGGCAGTTTTGCGCCGCTGAACCTGGCACTGCTGCTGGCGGCCGTGGTGGGGTCGGGGGTGTTTGTGTTCGTCGAGCGCACCGCCGAGTCGCCGCTGGTTCGACTGACAATGTTCCGCAATTGGCAGCTGAGCGCAGGTTTCGCCATGAGCCTGCTGGTGACCACCGTGGTCATGGCCACCCTTGTGGTGGGGCCGTTTTATCTCACCGGTGCACTGGCGTTGAATGCAGCGAGCGTTGGCCTGGTAATGTCGACGGGGCCGCTGGTCGCCGCACTGGCCGGGATCCCGGCGGGTCGATGGGTCGACAGATTGGGCGCACATCGATCCGGCACGCTCGGATTGCTGGCCATGCTGACCGGCGCTTGCCTCCTGCCCGCCGTGCCGACGGGGTTCGGTGCGTTCGGCTACATCGTGCCCCTGGCGGTCATGACCGCCGGTTATGCGCTGTTCCAGGCGGCCAACAATACCGCCGTGCTGGCGGACATCACGCCGCAAGAGCGCGGCGTGGTCTCCGGCTTGCTCGGGTTGTCGCGCAATCTCGGGCTGATCACGGGCGCCTCAGTAATGGGCGCAGTGTTCGCATTCGGCTCGGCCAGCCACGATATTTTGCAGGCGCCACCTGAGGCCATCGCGCAGGGAATGCGGTTGACGTTTGCGGTTGCGGCGGGGCTGATCTGCATTGCCCTGGCGATTGGCGCGGTCGGCAAAATCGTTTCACGTCGCCTGATCGCGTCGTGCTGAAAAACGGCGCGACTGTCGTGAAAACGACCTGTTTGCGCTGAACGCGAAGCCTTGTGAGTTTTCTGTTGAACGAGTGTTCAGTCTGGACTATGTTGAGGGCCACCTTCCCCCGGCTGGTTGCGGGCTTGCGTTTCTTCAATTCGAACGAGGCACTGGCATGCGGTTTTCACCCTTTGTAGAGCGGATCAGTGGCCAAGGCGTTGCCGCCTGGGATATTCACTACGCGGCCAACGCGGCACAGCGCAAAGGCGAGGACGTGATCATCCTCAGCGTCGGCGACCCGGATTTTCCCACCCCGGATTTCATCACCGATGCCGCCATCCACGCCTTGCGCGAAGGGGATACCCACTACACTGAAATCGCTGGCCGCCAGGCCTTGCGCGAAGCCATCGCCGGCCGCTACAGCCGGTTGATCGACCGCGAACTGCAGGCCTCGAACATCATTCTCACGGCCGGTGCGCAGAACGCCTTGTTCGCCACCTCGATGTGCCTGCTCGGCGCCGGCGACGAAGTGATCGCCTTCGACCCGATGTACGTCACCTACGAAGCCACGCTCAAGGCCTCCGGCGCCACGCTGGTGCGGGTGCCCTGTGCGGCGGACTCCGGTTTTCGCCTCGATGCCGCCGTGTTGGCCAAGGCCATCACCCCGCGCACCCGGGCGATTTTCTTCTCCAACCCGAACAACCCCACCGGTGTGGTACTGGGTCGCGAAGAGCTGCAAGCCATCGCCGATCTCGCCATCGCCCATGACCTGTGGGTCGTGGTGGACGAGGTCTACGAGAGCCTCGCCTACGAGCGCGAACACCTGAGCCTGGCGGCGTTGCCGGGCATGGCCGAGCGCTGCGTGGTGATCGGCAGCCTGTCGAAATCCCATGCCATGACCGGTTGGCGCATCGGCTGGGTCGTGGCCAACGAAGCCTTGGTCAACCATGTCGAAACCCTGGTGCTGAGCATGCTGTACGGCCTGCCCGGGTTTGTCATGGAAGCGGCGCTCAAGGCCGTGCAGTCCCACGATGACGTCACCCACGGCATGCGCGAGATCTATCGTCGGCGCCGCGACCTGGTGGTGTCCGGCCTGGCCGATTGCCCGGGCATCAGCGTGCTCAACCCCGATGCCGGCATGTTCGTGCTGGTGGACGTGCGCGGCACCGGCCTGACTTCGTTGGAATTCGCCTGGCGCCTGCTGCGTGAAGCCGGTGTCTCGGTCCTGGATGCCGCGGCATTCGGTGAACCGGCCCAGGGTTTTGTACGGCTTTCGTTCACCCTCAGTGAAGAGCGACTGGCCCAGGCGTGCCAGCGCATTCGCGGCTTTGTCCAGGTGCTCAATGGCGAAGCGCCGAGGCCGGTGATCGGCACCGTGACCAGTACCGCAACCGTCGAACCGACCGCGGCCAGGACCATGATCGAGGTCGATCGCCTGCACAAACGTTTCGGCAATATCGAAGTGCTCAAGGGCGTTTCCCTGACCGCCCGCGAGGGCGAGGTGATCTCCCTGATCGGTGCCAGCGGCTCGGGCAAAAGTACCTTGCTGCGCTGCATCAACATGCTCGAAGTGCCGGACCAGGGCCGCATCCTGGTCGATGGCGAAAGCATTCACCTTAACCAGAATCGCCCCGGCGCACCGCTGGTGTCGGACGCCAAACAGCTCGTACGCATAAGGTCGAGCCTGGGCATGGTGTTCCAGAACTTCAACCTCTGGCCCCATCGCACGGTGCTGGAAAACCTCATCGAAGCGCCGACCCAGGTCCTGCGTGAAAGCCGTGCGGAGGCCACCGAACGGGCCGAAGCCCTGCTCGAACGCGTCGGGCTTGCGGCCAAGCGCAACGAGTACCCGGCGTTTCTTTCCGGGGGACAGCAACAACGGGTGGCCATCGCCCGGGCCCTGGCCATGCGGCCCAAGGTCATGCTGTTCGATGAACCCACCTCGGCACTCGACCCGGAACTGGTCGGGGAAGTGCTGCGGGTGATCCGCTCCCTCGCCGAAGAAGGCCGGACCATGATCCTGGTGACTCATGAAATGGCTTTCGCACGCGATGTCTCTTCCAAAGTCGCCTTCCTGCACCAAGGGCTGATCGAGGAAACCGGTTCGCCGGACGAAGTGTTCGTACACCCACGCAGCGAGCGTTGCCGGCAATTCGTCAACGCTCATCAGACTCGCTAACTCATCATAAAAAGACGGGAAAACAACATGGGAAATCGACGTTTTGCAAACTGGTTGACCGGTGCAGCCTGCGTACTGCTGGCCGGCATGAGCGCGGCACAGGCACAGCCCATCCGTTTCGCGGTGGCCGCCGAACCCTATCCGCCGTACACCGAAAAGCAGGCCAACGGTGAGTGGAAGGGCTTTGAAGTCGACCTGATCCACAAGCTGTGCAGCGAAATGAAAGCCGATTGCGAGATCAAGGAAGTGGCGTGGGACGGCATCATTCCGTCGCTGCTGGCGAAGAAGATCGACGTGATCTTTTCCTCGATGTCGGTGACCGAAGAACGGGAAAAACAGATCGCCTTCAGCAAGGCCTACTACGATTCGGCGATTGCCGTCGTCGGCCCGAAAGAGACGTCGGTGAAGAAGTACCCGGATGACCTCAAGGGCAAGATCATCGGCGTGCAGAACTCGACCGTGAGCGCCAGCTACCTGAAGACCTACTACGAAAAAATCGCCGACGTTAAGTACTACGACACCCAGGATTCGGCCAACGCCGACCTGATTGCCGGGCGCATCGACCTGATGATGGCCGACGGCACCGCCATGGCTTCGTTCGTCAAGACCCCGGATGCCAAGGACCTGGCCTACCTCGGCACCGTGCCGTACGACCCGATCTTCGGCAAAGGCGTAGGCGCCGGCCTGCGCAAGGACGACACCGAACTCAAGGCGAAACTCGACAAGGCCATCCAGGAATTGCTGGCGAGCAAGGACTACGACGACCTGTCCCAGAGCTACTTCGGCACCAGCGTGAAGCCGGCGTTCTGATGACTGGCTAAACGCAAGTCCTGAGGAAAAGCAGATCCCTGTGGGAGCGAGCTTGCTCGCGATAGCGGTGGTTCAGTCAGCATTGATATTGACTGGCAGGGCCTCATCGCGAGCAAGCTCGCTCCCACAGGATCCGGCGGTGTGTTCATGACCGCATACTGGAGACTGATATGCCGGCAATGTTCGATCTGATCAATTTCACCGAACAGGGATGGGGCAGTGCGCTGTTGAAGGGGCTCTGGATGACCCTGCAGATTTCCGCCGGGGCCTTTGTGCTCGGGCTGGCCATCGGGCTGGTGGTGGCGTGCCTCAAGCTCGGCGCGCCGAAGCCCATCGCAGCGCTGATGCGCGGCTACACCACCTTGTTCCGCGCGGTGCCGGAGTTGCTGCTGATTCTGTTGCTGTACTACGTCGGCTCCATGCTCCTCAACTCGCTGATGACCCGACTTGGCTACGGCGTGGTGAATGTCAGCGGCCCGCTGGCGGCCATCGTCGTGCTGGGGCTGGTGCAGGGCGCCTACGCCTCGGAGATTTTCCGCGCGGCGATCCAGGCGATTCCTTTCGGCCAGATCGAAGCGGCCAAGGCGTTCGGTCTCAACGGTTTCGGTCTGTTCCGCCGGGTCACGCTGCCGATCATGGCGCCTTACGCCATGGCCGGGATGGCCAACCTGTGGATCAACCTGATCAAGGACAGCGCGCTGATCAGCGTAGTCGGCACCAACGAGCTGCTGTACACCGCCAAGCAAGGCGCGGGTTCGACGCGCCACTACCTGTTGTTCTACCTCACGGCTGCCGCGCTGTACTACGCGGTGACCCTGGTGTCGAACTATCTTTCGGGACGGTTGGAGCGACGCATTCGTCGCTGGATGCCTCTTGTTGACTGAACCGGCAGAGAGAATGAAATGATTCCAGCGTGGATAGTTGAATACGGGGCCCTGTTGGGCCGGGGGCTGCAAACCACCCTCATCATTCTGTTGGTCTCCAGTGTGTTCGGTTACCTGCTGGCGGTGCTGGTGGCGCTGGCGCGGATCTCGAAAAACAAGGTGATCGCCAAGGTCAGCCTGTTCTACACCAGCGTCACGCGCGGCACGCCGTTGCTGATCCAGATCTACATCTACTACTACGGGCTGGGCAGCCTGTTTGCCCAGTTCCCGCTGATTCGCGGCAGCTTCCTCTGGCCTTACCTGCGCGATGGCTACTGGTACATCGTGTTCGCCCTGGTGGTGTCGATGGGGGCCTATGTCGGCGAAGTGATTCGCGGTGGCCTGCTGGCGGTGCCCAAGGGTGAGATGGAAGCCGCGTCGGCCTTTGGCATGACCGCGCGCCAGTCGTTGCTGCGGGTGCGCTTGCCCCGGGCCCTGCGCCTGCTGTTGCCGACACTGGCGGGGGAAACCGTGATGCTGCTCAAGTCCACGGCACTGGCCTCGACCATCGCCGTGATCGACCTGCTCGGCGCCGCCAACGTGGTCCGCGCGCAAACCCTGCAAGTGTACGAACCCCTGTTGCTGGTGGCCGGGGTCTACGTCTGCCTGACCTTCCTGATCGAAGCGCTGTTTGCCTTCGCCGAGCGGCGCGGAACGCCCGTGCGCAGGTCCGCCTGATGAGCTCGTCCAGCGTCGACCGCTCGCTGCAGGGCATTGGCCTGTGCACTCTGGGTTATGCGTTCCTGTCGTTGCAGGATGCAGTCATCAAGTGGCTGGTGGCCGATTATTCGGTGGTCACCATTCTGTTCTGGCGCGCCGCCGTGGTGGTCGTGGCCGTGTTGCTGGCGGGGCGTTCGCGCGTTATCCAGCGGGCCTGGCATTCACCGAGCCGGCGCCTGCTGGTGGTGCGCGGCTTGCTGTCGATTGTCGCCTGGGTGCTGTACTACACGGCGGCCCGGGACCTGACCCTGGCCGAGATGACCACCCTGTATTTTTCCGCGCCGATCATGGTCACGGTGCTGGCGGCGGTGATTCTCAAGGAGCGCGCCAGCGGCTGGCAGTGGTTCAGCCTGATCGTCGGATTCGTCGGAGTGGTCATTGCCTGTCGCCCCGACCACATGACCGAGCCGTTGCCGATCGTCCTGACCCTGCTGGCGGCGATGTGCTGGGCGTTCACCTACATCCAGCTACGTCAGGTGGATGACCAGACCTCCGTGCTGGAACAGATGCTGATCACCAACGTGGTGTTTGTGATTTGCATGGCGGTGGCGCTGCCGTGGACTTACACACCCTCGCCGACACCGGCCTGGCTGGGCATGCTCGGTGCCGGGCTGGTGGGCGGCATCGGCCAGTTCCTGCTGTTCGCCAGTTTCCGCCGCGCCACCGCGACCTTGCTCGCGCCGTTCGAATACACCGGCTTGATCTGGGCGTTTGCCCTGTCGAGCCTGGTCTGGGGCACGCTGATGGACACGTCACTGATGATCGGCGCCGGGTTGATCGCCGTCAGTGGCACCCTGGCGATGATCTTCGGCCGGCATCCGTCACAGGACGTCGTCGGTGCTGAATGCTCCGTGACGCAGCCCCTTTATCCAGCAACGGCAGATATGCAGTCCGTTGGCAGCGCTGAAGGTCTCGGGGTTCAGGCACCACTCGAGCCAGAGACCGTCGAGCATCGCCGATAGGCCGATGGCGGCCAGGCGCGTGTCGTGAATCACAAAGCCTTCGCTGGCCGCCAGTTCATCGAGCAATTGGCTGAGCAGATCGATGTAGGCGCGGTAGGTTTTTTCATGGGACTGGCTGACGTGTTCGGAGTGACGGATCAGGCTCCAGAACACCACCCACACCCCGAGCAGTTTCGGGTCCATGACCCGGGGGGAAAACGAGCCGACGAGGAACGCATCCATCTTCTGTGCGGGGGTGCCGGCCTGTTCGATTTCCTGGAGCAGGGCCGTGGTCAGTTCGCTCGCAAGCCGCTGGTAGGTGTCGGCGATCAGTGCCTCGATGCTGCCGAAGTGATGGTTGAGCAAACCCACGGACACCCCGGCTTCGGTAGCGATGCGCCGCACGGATATCCCGGCGTGACCGTCGCGGCCCAGGCAGCGCAGCGTGGCCGCCACCAGCATTTCGCGGCGGTCTTCGGGTTCGGCGCGACGGTTTTTCTGGGCATCGGTTGTCACAAGGCTGTCCCTGGATGAGCTTCCACGCTGTCGAGCTTAGTTGAACACCTGTTCAATCACCAGCCTCGACAGCCGCGATACAGCGTTTTTCAACGGTCATGACAGGAGGGAAAACCAATGCCGCAGGATATTTCGTTCAGTGTCAGCAACAACAACGGCGATGCCGTGCGGGTCGGCGCCTGGCGCTATGCCGGCGACGGCAGCGGGCCGAACGTGCACCTGCAGGCCGGGGTGCATGCCGATGAAATCGCCGGGATGCTGGTCCTGCATGTGCTGATGCAACGGCTACAGATCGCCGAAGCCCAGGGCCGGCTCAAAGGCCAGGTGACCGTGGTGCCACAGGCCAATCCACTGGGTATCGGACAGTTTCGCCAGGGCCGGATACTCGGGCGTTACCACGACGCGACCGGGCACAACTTCAATCGCGCGTTCGACCAGTCGGCGGCCATGGCGCGACCTTCGACCTGCGTCCAGCAATGGCAAAAGCAACTGGTGCAACTGGCCGCCCCGGCCGACGTGATGCTCGACCTGCACACCGATGACGAAGCCCTGCCGTACCTCTACGTACACCGCAGTTTCTGGCCCCGCGGCCGCGAACTGGCGGCGGCGATGAAGATGGACGTGGCGATCATCTGGGATGACGGCGGCGATGGCTCCTTCGAAGAAACCATCATCGCCCCGTGGCTACGCGACGGTGTCACAGCAGGGCGCATGGCCGCGACCCTCGAGCTGCGCGGGCAGGGCGACGTCAACGACCGCTTCGCCGAGTCGGATGCCGAAGGGCTGTACCGCTGGCTGTGCGCGTTCGGCGTCATCGATGAGTCCGTGGCGCCTGCAGACTGGCCTGTCGAAGCCGTGGAAATGGGCCACATGGAAACCATCATCGCCCCGCAACCCGGCGTGCTGATCTTCGAAAAAGAGCTGGGAGATTTTGTCGAAGAAGGGCAGCGCTTTGCCCGGATTCTCAGGACCCCGGGCGACCCGTCCTCCGAAGTCGTCCTGCATGCCGAACAAGCGGGGCGCCTGGTGACGCGCTATCGCGACCGACTGATCGCCCAGGGCATGGGCGTAGCGAAATTCACCGGCAGCCGGATGTCGCGTCACTGGAGTGGCGGGTTGCTGGATCCGAACTAAGCCTGCTTCGCGAGGGCGTTGGCCAGGTAATCGGCAAACGCCCGTGCCGCCATCTGCGTTGTGCGCCCCAATGGAAAGTACGCATGCACCGGCAGGTCAGCCATTTTCCGCTCAGGCAGCAGTTGCAGCATATCGCCGCGGGCGCAGACCCATGACGTAGTTGAGATCATGCCAAATACATTTTTACAAAGCTTAAGTGCTCTCAGCGATTCCAGGTTTGAATTGCGTCGTAAATTTTATGAATAAGGCACTCTAGGTCTGAGTGTTCGGGGAAAGAGGAATCAAAGCTGCTAAAGGTTCTTTCAAATTTCCTCGCTATCGAAACCTTTGACTTGCTTGTGGTAGGTTTAAGGCGTCCATCTTCTAATTTGTAGTAGCTGCTGCGAAATGTTTTTGGGAGATAACTTTCGATTGTATAACCTTGGGTTAGCCAGCAGAAATTGTCTGGACGCACTTTATTTTTGAAGTCGTCCCATATCGCTTTTTTGGCGTGATTTTTTTTAATGCAAATTTCTATGCCATGATTATTGCGCACAAAATCCAAGTCGCGGTCCATTATTACTATAGAGTTCCTATTTACGCTAAAAATGTCGATTAAGCCTGGCGCTTCACTTGCACTGAAATGGCTTAGCATTGCGCCGCCATAAAAGGCGAAGCTAAATTGAAGGTTCTCTAAAGGTAGTGTATTTCCATGTTTTTCGCACCAGAGAGTCATCCAATGCAACAGGTAGATACGATCCGACGCCCCTTCTACCCATATTACTCCGTTCGCTTGGAATACGTCGCTGGGTCTTACTCCAAGTCCGGACATGGCTATTGCGGGCTGGGTAAGCTCTACAATGCCATAGCCATCTACTTCAAAGAGTTTTGCCTTTGCTCCCTGCCAACTAGCAATGTCGATAAGGATAGGGGAATGGGTGGAGAGGAAAAGTTGGAGCTTTTTTCTTTCGGT
Source organism: Pseudomonas sp. GW821-FHT07G06 (assembly GCF_058986625.1). Classification (NCBI taxonomy): domain Bacteria; kingdom Pseudomonadati; phylum Pseudomonadota; class Gammaproteobacteria; order Pseudomonadales; family Pseudomonadaceae; genus Pseudomonas; species Pseudomonas sp. GW821-FHT07G06. The sequence continues at coordinate 156,840 of NZ_JBYSVW010000016.1, read as the reverse complement.
AATCTCGCATATTCTTTTAATAAGTATCCTTTGAAGCGTCGGGTGAAGATGGGTTTCGGGTTCCTCAATAACGCATATTTCTTTATCGTTTCGAGAATTAAGCCAAGCGATCAAGCCACCGTATGCACGCCACCCTGAGGGTAGCATTTTCATTGAGATATGATTACGTTGCAGTGCATCATCATTCAGACTTACCCCCAGATAGCCTTTTTTCAAGACGTTAATGGGTTCCAATAGATTGATTTTGTGTACCTCAGCATTTGGTGGCATACCGTATGTTACTTGTCCTTTCGGCAGTGGATACGGAGCAAGTCCAACAAGATGTTTAGCGTCGGCGTTCAACGCTGCAGCAAAGTCCACAGGTTTAACATCGGTTTCATCATGTGCATTGCGCCAGCTAACTTTAGCTGATAGTAAACCTATAACATCATTTAGTTCTTTTTGTGGTTTTGATGGTTTTTTGAGTAATATTCCAGAGAAATGCTTTTGTTTTGTGGGTGTTTTGACTGATAAAACCATGCCGAATGCGTCGATGTCTTGTTGATTAAAGTACGCAGCGATACTGGAGTTTCCATGAAAATGGATGGTGAAGGTCGATGCCGTAGAGAAATTCATGTTTTCTCTCGCGACCGTTTTTAAAGTATTAACATCAACTATGGCGCGCACCATGTCTAATACTGTGGACTTGCCGCCTCCGTTCGGGCCAACAAAAATATTAACATCGGAAGTGTTGTGTTGCTCTACTATCACCTTGTCGAAAGACTGGTCCTGAATGTCATTGTTTAGGTTGAGTTTGCGGAGGCCTAATAACCCGAAGCTTTTAATGTGCAATTTGCTGTGTCCGGTGTGTTGTGTTGTATAGGGAGGAGTTGGCAGGTGACTCATCAGCTTAAGTTTGAGGCTGTTGTCTTGCGTTTGGTGTCTGCTTTTTTACTGGTCGATGGCACGTCCATAGGGTTTATTGTACTTGTGTGAAAGTGGGGCAGGCTAGATAGTGAGCTGCTAATTTTTCATGAAAAAACTGTTTGAGTCCTGTTCGGATCAAAATTAAACTATTATCCCTTAACATGTTTATTGGTTTTTTGGTACAGCCCAGCCAACGCCAAAACTATGGCGAGGGAGCTTACTCCCTCGCCATAAATAACCGTATTTAAGCCGGATCAATCTGATCCAACACCCGATTCGCCGTAATCTCCGCCAGCATCACACTATTGGAAATCCCCAGCAGGGCATTGCGCGACCCACCATCCAGATGATCCACTAACTGATGCACCATCACATCGACCGAGGCCAGCGTCTCGACCAGATACACCATCAGCGTTTCGGTATCGGCCTCGGGGTCGACGGTAAACAGAGTGCCAGGCGTGCGCGGTGTGGCCTTGATGTCGGCGGTGGAGGGGACGTGGAAGGCGGATTCGGCGGCTTCGTTGAGTCTGTTTGAATCGGGTTCGCAGGGGGATGTCGGATCGGTGTCCGGCGGGTTGGGGGTGACCTTGAACATGGCAACTCTCCGTCTACGAGTTAAAGCTGCACCATTCGGTTCCAAGCGAAGGGTGGCAGCTGTACGCAGGTTGGAACCCGGGGTAAACGGAACCCGGCAGACCCGAAGGTCTCCCACGCACAGCCGCCATAACGGAGTACAGGCTCAAAAGCATGCAAGCATTGTTATGAAGGGCGTCATGCACCGTTTACTCATCAGGGTTCCAAGCCTGATCGCTGAATTGGCAGCGACGCGGACACGATAGAACCCGGACCTAGGGCGCACAAGCCGGCGGATTCTGGCGTACCCGTAGGCAACGACGCAAGGTCTTGTAGCCCGCCGGAAATACCCTAAAACCTTTTTAAACAAGCGCTCGTGGGCAAAGTCGAGCGATCCCCACGCAAGCAAAAAACATCCCCGGCCAACTGAATTCCGGCTTTCGTGTATCGCTGTGTATCAGCGCACGAAATCCGACTACAACCCTACAAAACCCACTCATCACGGATACAGCCCGGATACACCACTGGGGCCAAATAGACCTGCCAAAGCGAGAAGCACAACGCAGCTCGCAACCAGGTTCATCAACCCTTGTGGTACGACCAATAGTGGTCCCGCCACGTCATTGATCCGGAGTATCAACATGTCTCGTATCCAGTCGAACAAAACCCGTATTGGCCTGATCGCTGTAGCACTGGTCGGCGGTATCAACTTCGCGTCCTCGGCGTTTTCCGCCGAAGCCCTGCCTCAAGGCTATCAACTTGCCTCCGCCGAGAAGACCAGCGAAGGCAAGTGTGGCGAAGGCAAATGCGGTGCCAGCGAAGCCAGCGCGCAAAAGACCCAGGCCGAAGGCAAGTGCGGTGAAGGCAAGTGCGGCGATGCGTCTTTCGCCCGCACCGACGCCGACCATGACGGCCGCGTGTCGCTCAAGGAACTGCTGGCCGTGGCCCCCAAGGGCACAGAGGAATTCAAGGCGATGGACGCCAACGGCGACGGCTTCCTGTCCGAGGGTGAGGTGTACAAGTTCCGCACCAACCAGTACACCTCCAACGGCAAGAAAGTGCCGACCGAGCTGTTTACCAAGTTGAGCCAGGCTAAAGACTGATTCGCCGCAAACGAAAAACCCTTCCTGCGTTGAGGCGCAGGAAGGGTTTTTTGCGTGGGGAGTAGTGGTTTGGTCGTCAGGCGGAAAATTGCACTCTACTTGACCACCGGCTGCATCGGATTTGACCAGCAGGCTTTGTAACCATGACCGGCAGAGAACGGCCGCTCGGGTATACATATAATTCCACGGTCTACAACTATTACCGTAACTGTTCACCCACAAAAGCCTCATAATCGCATGGTTTTTGTTTTTTTAGAGGATTTCCTTGCCACCGAGCTAACCGACGTTCTAGGCTCGGTCTGCTCTCGGATATACGGCATCCATCAAATAGCTCATAGGGACATTGGCTGTGGTCAAGAACGTACTGATGATCGTTGGCTTCCTTGCTCTAGCTGGTTGCGCAAACCCCTACGCCAAAAGCTACAAATCACTTTCTGATCCGGGATATATCGCCGCCTATCGAACAGGTCCCGCCCCTTTGGAACCGACCTTGGCGCTCGGCGTAAACCCGGTTCAGGACGTTCAGACGTACTATGAAAATAGCTATGAAGCACTTGGCTTTAGTATGTTCAGCGATGAGTTGTCGACACAGCAAAAAGCAATTGAGCAAGGTCGGGCAGTTGGTGCTGACCTGGTTGTCTACTACGAGCCCGTTTACCAGCGCACCAACACCCAAGCTGTACCGATATCACTTCCCACTCAGCAAACTGTGAGTAGTTATGGGCAAGCGACCGCTTACAACAATTATGGCGGATCAGCCACCGCATATGGTTCATCGTATGGAACTGTTTCCGGGCAACAATGGACTGCGATCCAAGTTAGCCGGGATAGCTATTTTCAGACCGCCACGTACTACGTCAGGACCAACCAGCCCTTAGGGCTGCATTTCCGCGCACCTACAACTGCGGAAGCGCAAGCTCTTGGCACACAGCGTGCGGTTGTGATCACCTCTATTGTGCGCGGCTCTGCTGCCTATCAAGCGGATCTCCTTCCAGGAGATACAATTCTTAAAGCTGATAATCTTTCCGTTGACCAAATTCCTAACGCTGCCGATTTTGTACGCGCGCGCCAGGGAAAGACGGTCGACGTCATGCTTATTCGTAGCGGCAAATCCATAATAAAGAAACTAACAATACCGTAGCTCAGGCCGATGTGGCGATTGCACAGGTTTGCTCACCCGTTTGTAATCAAGCTGACCAGCCAATTTGCGCCAGGACATACCACCATGCATTGAGGCCATGTACGGCAGTGAACGACCCTGAGTAGACGATCCGATATTTCTACAGTACTAGGGGTGATTCAGACTGCACTGCCAAGCTGAGCAGGCTGGCTAGGAAAATAGGACTTTCTGATTCTGGCAAACGAACTGAATTGTCCTTAGGAGTGGAAACTGCTCAGAGACCGCAGCCTTTTCAATGCGCAGCTTACTAAGTGTTTCTGTGATTTGAAGAAGTAGATCGGATGCCATCCACACTTGACCACCTGCAAGCGTCCGACTATTAGCCTTAGCTCCGAGGCCGAAAAGCGCGATCTGCTCAATGTGATCGGGAATTTCAATGCCAGCGAAAAGCTGTGGGATGTACCTCTTTCCAGCCTCAAATTTCTTTAAGTACCGAGCCTCGCGCTTCTCCCACGAGTTTGCATCCATCGATGGTTCGATATGAACAAGATGTTTTGTTTTCGGATTGAACGCAACCACATCTAGCTCACACTCCCATCCACCATTTCCCCGCTTGCCAACATGAACATTTTTGCGCACAAAATAGCCTTTATACTCGTACCACTCAGAAACTAACTGTTCAAGATGATTCATGGAAAAGTCCGAAGTTTATGTTGTTGGGCGGGCTTTAGCCCATCCCGAATGAGCACAACGAACGGCTTGAATGTTGTTAGGCGTCTTTTACCGATGCAATCAACTCTTTAAGTTCTTCAACCGAAAATGGTGGATCACTTCTGTGAAGCATGGCATGGCAATTGGGGCAAACAGGGCGCAAATCTTGGATTGGGTCAACAATATATTGCTCGCGCCGGGCTGAAATCGGAAGCAAGTGATGTACGTGCATAAAACCTGCTCCAACAGAACCATACACCTGCTCAAATTTAAATTTGCAAACAACACAGCTCAAGCCATAGTGTGCCAAACAAGCTGCTCTTGCTTTCTCATTTCGTTCGTACGCGTTTACGAATACTCGCTTTGATGCTCCTTCGAGGTATTCTGATACTTCATCAGGGAACCCGGGCGCCCCACCTTCGGGTTGGAGCGATATAGCATTCCGCGTCAAATCTACTTCCCAGTAAGTACGATCTTTGCCAGATGGCACCGCATCGATTTCATTACATACTCGAATATATGCATCTTCAATTTCTGCGCTCTCGACTGGCTGCCCTAGGATCTGGGTTATCCTCGGTGTAGTAACGCTTCCGTTCTTGTGTGGAAAGGCAGAGTGCTTTTCAATTGTGCAATTACTATACCCAACAAAGCGACTGGGGCAGAAAAAATACTCATTATTGATTTTTCCAACTACGAAGATTTTCCCAAGGCGGAGCCGCTCTGAGAAATATTCACGGTACTTTTGACGTTCGCTTGCCTTGTAGCTGTTGAATCTAATTAGGTTTTCCTGAATTTCTTGTACTGAAGTTATCAGTTCCACTGTTTCTTCCTCGATGCCTAACTACTATTGGGCGACAGTAATTTCGTATAGCGTTCCTTGTCATCCTGTAAGCACTTGTCTAGCGTGGATGGAGTCGCAGCAAGCGCGACATAGCCCACGGAGAAACGCAACATGGATGGCGGCAAGCTCAATTGTGGTAAAGAGCTAGTGCAGCAGGTCGACGCTACCGATTTGCCATCATGATGTCCACCGACTCATCTTGGCCGATCTCTGCCCGTCGCCACCGTCAGCCTTGGGTCGTTTTCTACCAGTCATAACCATAAAGCGCGGCAGTCAACTCCATACCAATACCTCCTCAGCTCGAACGCAATCAGCTGACCAAATCCATCCACCCCCCATCAAGCTTTAACCCACCGCTGTCGACTCCAACTACTCAACCCATCAACAGCAAACACCAACAGCAACATCGCCAAAATCACCGTACTAGCCTGAGCCTCCTGAAACAGGCTGAGGCTGACATAAAGCATCTGCCCCAAACCGCCAGCCCCAACAAACCCCAACACGCTCGCCATGCGAATGTTGTTCTCCCAGCGGTACAAAATGTACGCCAACAGCTGCGGAAACAGGTTCGGCAGGGTGCCATAGCAAAAGGCCCAGACAACATTGCCGCCCTGCAATCGAATGGCTTCGGCCGGTTGTGGCGGGGTGTTTTCCAGCGCTTCGGCGAACAGGCGGCCGAGTACGCCGGTGGTGTGCATGGCCAGTGCCAAGGTCCCGGCGTTCGGGCCGAGTCCGGCGGCCAGTACCATCAGCGCGGCCCACACCAGTTCGGGAATGGCGCGCAGGCCATTGAGTACAAGTCGCGACGCGCTCTGCAGCAGCCAGCCGAAGCGCCCGGCCGCCGGCAGCGCCAGCAGCAGGCCAAACACCGCTGCGAGCAGGGTGCCGAGGGCGGACATCGCCATGGTTTCCACGGCGCCTCGGCCGATGGCTTGCAGGTGGCCGGCGCTCAGGTCCGGGCTGAGAAAACGCAGCACGTAGGCGCCCATCTGCTTGAGGTTGCCGCTGCCTGTCAGTTCGCCGAGGTCGATGCCCAGATAGCGGAACGAGGCGACGACCGCGGTGCCGATGCACAGGATCAGCAGCAGGTTGATCAGGCGGTTCATGCGAACCTCCAGCGCAGCAGGCGACTGATCTGGTCGGCGAACAGCACCAGGACGAAGAAGGTCAGCAGCATGCTCGCCACTTCACCGCCGGCGAACATGCGCAGTGACAGGTCGATCTGCTGGCCCAGTCCGCCGGCGCCGACGAAGCCCATCACCACGGACGCGCGGATCGCGCATTCCCAGCGGTACACGGTGTACGACAGCAACTCCGCCGCGACATTGGGCAGGATGCCGTAGCAGAACGCCGCCAACCGGCCACTGCCGGCTTGCAGCAGTGAGTGGGCGGGGCGCTGGTCGACCGACTCGAAGATTTCCGCGTAGACCTTGCCCAGCATGCCGCTGTAGGTGATGGCGATGGCCAGCACCCCGGCGGTCGGGCCAAGGCCGACGGCGCGCACGAACAGCAGGGCCCAGACGATTTCCGGCACGCTGCGCAGGAAGATCAGCAAGCCGCGCACCGGCCAGCGCAACAACCGGCCCAGGGTGCTCGGGCGGCCGCTGTGTGAAGCCGCCGACAGTGACAGGGCGCGGCTGGCGAGCAGGCTGGCGGGCACGGCCAACAGCAAGGCCAGGGCCATGCCGGCGGTGGCGATGGCCAGGGTTTGCAAGGTGGCTTGCCACAGCAGCTGGAGGAACTCTTCACCATGGGCCGGTGGCCAGAAGGCCGAAACGAAACGGCCCATTTCACTCTGGCTGTCGGCCTGGAGCAGCACGCCCAGGTCCAGTTCGCTGAAGTGGATGCCGGGCCACAGCAGGGCCAGCGCCAACAGGCTGAGCAGCAGGCGGGGCAGGGTGGCCGGGTCTCGTGTATCGCGCGTCAGCATCGGGGAATCTGCAGGCTCAAGGGCGCCACCGGAGCGGGCGGGGATTGCAGTTGCTCGTTGGCGTAGAGCTTGTCGAGCAAGTCGTGGTCGACGTCGGCAGCGGGAAGATCGAAGAGGATCTGGCCGTCGCGCAAACCGATGATGCGAGAGAAGTTGCTCAGCGCCAGATCCACCGCATGCAGGCTGGCGACCAGGGTCACCTTGTGTTCCCGGGCGTGGCGGCAGAGGATCGACAGGGTGTGCCCGGCCAGCACCGGGTCCATCGCCGACACCGGCTCATCGGCCAGCAGCACGTCGGGGGCCTGGTACAGCACGCGGGCAATGCCCACGCGCTGCAGTTGGCCACCGGACAGTTGCTGGCACTGGGCGAACAGCTTGTCGCCCAGATCGAGTTTGACCAGGGCCGCGCGTGCGCCGGGCACATCCACCGGATGCAACAGGCTCAGCAGGCTTTTGGCAAACCCCCACTGCCCCAGTTTGCCGGCCAGCACCGCCGTGACCACGCGCTGGCGCGGTGGCAGCGGCGGCGCCTGATGCACCAGGCCGATGCGTGCGCGCAGGCGTTGGCGCTGTCGGGCGCCGAGCTGCCAGGCGTGCTCGCCGAGCACCTCGACCGTGCCGCTGCCGGGGCGCAGGGCGGTGGCCAGCAGGTTCAGCAGGCTCGACTTGCCGGCGCCGGACGGGCCGATGATCGCCACCTGCTCACCGGCGCCGATGTGCAGGTCGACCTCATGCAGCGCCCGCACGCCCGTGTCGTGGGTGAGGCTGACCCGGTTCAGATGCAAGGTCATTTCAGCAGGTCGGCAGCGCGCGCGGCTTCCTCGATGCCCTTGTAGTTCTCAGGCTTGGTCTCGATGAAGCGGCTGGCGGCCTGCAGGTCGAGGATCGCCTTTTGCTCAGGGTTGGCCGGGTCGAGCGCGAGGAAGGCGGCCTTGATTTTCTCGGCGAGAGCCGGGTCGAGGGTGCCGCGCACGGTCCAGTTGTAGTCGAAGTAGGCCGGCGTGGTGGCGAAGACCTTGACCTTGTCGGTGTCGACCTTGCCGGCCTTGACCAGTTTTTCCCAGACGCTGGCGTTGAGCACGCCGGCATCCACTTTGCCCGCCTGAACCCAGGCGACGGTGGCGTCGTGGGCGCCGGAGTAACCGACGCGGCTGAAATAGGTTTCCGGCTTGATGCCGTCCTGCAACATGAAATAACGCGGCATCAGGCTGCCGGATGTCGACGAGACCGAGCCGAAGGCGAACGATTTGCCCTTGAGGTCGGCCAGGGATTTGACGGCCGGGTCGGCGGTGATGAATTTGCTGGTGAACTGGGCATCCTGCTCACGCTGTACCAGGGGAATGGCATTGCCGGTTTTCAAACGCGCCTGCACGAAGGTGAAACCGCCCAGCCAGGCCATGTCGATACGGTCGGTGGCCAGCGCCTCGACTACCGCCGGGTAGTCGGACACCGGTACGAACTCGACCTTCATGCCCAGTTGCTTCTCGAGGTATTCGCCCAGTGGCTTGAACTTGCGCAGCAATTCGGTGGGGGCTTCGTCGGGAATGGCGCTGACCTTGAGGGTCTCGGCCGCCTGTGCCAGCAGGGTGGAAAGGGACAGGGTCAGGCCGACGGCCATAGCCAGGGTACGTTTGAGCATGGAAGTTCTCCGGTTCAATAGCGGAAAAATGTCGATGCGCCCCGCACAAGCTGATTGCTGCACGACGCTTCGTGAGGGTAGACGAAAACGGCGCGATTATAGGGGCTACGGCGTACTTGACCAGCCTGCAACATGAGAGATGCGCAAAACCTGTGGGAGCGAGCCTGCTCGCGAATGCGGTATGTCATTCAACATTGATGTTGACTGAACTGACGCTTTCGCGAGCAGGCTCGCTCCCACAGGGGGTTACGGTACTCAGGACTTTGGACAACTCACATCCGCGCCAACGCCTGCGCCAGGTCCGCGCGCAAGTCTTCGACGTCCTCAACCCCCACCGACAACCGCACCAACCCATCACCAATCCCCAGCTCTGCCCGGGTATCGGGCGGGATGGTGGCGTGGGTCATGATCGCCGGGTGTTCGATCAGGCTTTCCACGCCGCCCAGGCTTTCGGCCAGGGCGAAGATCTGCACGTTCTCGAGGAAGCGTTTGGCACCGGCCAGGTCGCTGTTAAGGTCAAGGGAGATCATCCCGCCGAATCCGCGCATTTGCCGCTGATAGACGAAAACGGCGCGATTATAGGGGCTACGGCGTACTTGACCAGCCTGCAACATGAGAGATGCGCAAAACCTGTGGGAGCGAGCCTGCTCGCGAATGCGGTATGTCATTCAACATTGATGTTGACTGAACTGACGCTTTCGCGAGCAGGCTCGCTCCCACAGGGGTTACGGTACTCAGGACTTTGGACAACTCACATCCGCGCCAACGCCTGCGCCAGGTCCGCGCGCAAGTCTTCGACGTCCTCAACCCCCACCGACAACCGCACCAACCCATCGCCAATCCCCAGCTCTGCCCGGGTATCGGGCGGGATGGTGGCGTGGGTCATGATCGCCGGGTGTTCGATCAGGCTTTCCACGCCGCCCAGGCTCTCGGCCAGGGCGAAGATCTGCACGTTCTCGAGGAAGCGTTTGGCGCCGGCCAGGTCGCTGTTGAGGTCGAGGGAGATCATCCCGCCGAATCCGCGCATTTGCCGCTGGTAGACGAAAACGGCGCGATTATAGGGGCTACGGCGTACTTGACCAGCCTGCAACATGAGAGATGCGCAAAACCTGTGGGAGCGAGCCTGCTCGCGAATGCGGTATGTCATTCAACATTGATGTTGACTGAACTGACGCTTTCGCGAGCAGGCTCGCTCCCACAGGGGGTTACGGTACTCAGGACTTTGGACAACTCACATCCGCGCCAACGCCTGCGCCAGGTCCGCGCGCAAGTCTTCCACATCCTCAACCCCCACCGACAACCGCACCAACCCATCACCAATCCCCAGCTCTGCCCGGGTATCGGGCGGGATGGTGGCGTGGGTCATGATCGCCGGGTGTTCGATCAGGCTTTCCACGCCGCCCAGGCTCTCGGCCAGGGCGAAGATCTGTACGTTCTCGAGGAAGCGTTTGGCGCCCGCCAGGTCGCTGTTGAGGTCGAGGGAAATCATCCCGCCGAATCCGCGCATTTGCCGCTGGTAGACGAAAACGGCGCGATTATAGGGGCTACGGCGTACTTGACCAGCCTGCAACATGAGAGATGCGCAAAACCTGTGGGAGCGAGCCTGCTCGCGAATGCGGTATGTCATTCAACATTGATGTTGACTGAACTGACGCTTTCGCGAGCAGGCTCGCTCCCACAGGGGGTTACGGTACTCAGGACTTTGGACAACTCACATCCGCGCCAACGCCTGCGCCAGGTCCGCGCGCAAGTCTTCGACGTCCTCAACCCCCACCGACAACCGCACCAGCCCATCGCCAATCCCCAGCTCTGCCCGGGTATCGGGCGGGATGGTGGCGTGGGTCATGATCGCCGGGTGTTCGATCAGGCTTTCCACGCCGCCCAGGCTCTCGGCCAGGGCGAAGATCTGTACGTTCTCGAGGAAGCGTTTGGCACCGGCCAGGTCGCTGTTGAGGTCGAGGGAAATCATCCCGCCGAATCCGCGCATTTGCCGCTGGTAGACGAAAACGGCGCGATTATAGGGGCTACGGCGTACTTGATCAGCCTGCAACATGAGAGATGCGCAAAACCTGTGGGAGCGAGCCTGCTCGCGAATGCGGTATGTTATTCAACATTGATGTTGACTGAACTGACGCTTTCGCGAGCAGGCTCGCTCCCACAGGGGGTTACGGTTCTCAGGACTTTGGACAACTCACATCCGCGCCAACGCCTGCGCCAGGTCCGCACGCAAGTCTTCGACATCCTCAACCCCCACCGACAACCGCACCAACCCATCACCAATCCCCAACTCTGCCCGGGTATCGGGCGGGATGGTGGCGTGGGTCATGATCGCCGGATGTTCGATCAGGCTTTCCACGCCGCCCAGGCTTTCGGCCAGGGCGAAGATCTGCACGTTCTCGAGGAAGCGTTTGGCGCCGGCCAGGTCGCTGTTGAGGTCGAGGGAGATCATCCCGCCGAATCCGCGCATTTGCCGCTGGGCCAGTTCGTGCTGCGGGTGCGAGGGCAGGCCGGGGTAGTAGACCCGGGAGACTTGCGGCTGACGCTCCAGCCACTGCGCCAGTTCCAGTGCGTTGCTGCAATGACGCTCCATGCGCAGGGCCAGGGTCTTCACCCCGCGCAGGGTGAGGAAGGCGTCGAACGGCCCGGCAATGGCGCCGACGGCGTTTTGCAGGAAGCCCAGGCGCTCGGCCAGTTCGGCGTTCTGCCCGACCACGGCGATGCCGCCGATCACGTCGGAGTGGCCGTTGAGGTATTTGGTGGTCGAGTGCAGCACGATGTCGAAACCCAGTTCCAGCGGGCGCTGGATCCACGGGCTGGCGAAGGTGTTGTCGGCCACGCAGATGATGCCGCGCGCGCGGCAGGTGCGGGCGATGGCGGCGAGGTCGGTGAGGCGCAGCAGCGGATTGCTCGGGGTCTCGACCATGACCATGCGGGTGTCGTCCTGCAGGGACGCCTCGAACGCCGCCAGGTCGGTCAGGTCGACGAAGCTGAAGCGGTGCCCGGCGCTGCGCTGGCGCACCTTGTCGAACAGGCGGAAGGTGCCGCCGTACAGGTCGTTGCCGGAGACGACGTGCGAACCGGCATCGAGCAGTTCGAGCACCGTGGAAATGGTCGCCAGGCCCGAGGCGAAGGCAAAGCCCCGGGTGCCGCCTTCGAGGTCGGCCACGCAGCGCTCCAGCGCCCAGCGCGTCGGGTTGTGCGAGCGCCCGTAGTCGAGGCCCTTGTGCACCCCGGGGCTCTGTTGCAGGTAGGTGGAGTTGGCGTAGATCGGTGGCATCAAGGCCCCGGTGGATGGGTCCGGCGATTGCCCGGCGTGGATCACCCGGGTGGCGAAGCCCTGAGGCGGGGCGTTTTTGTCCTGTTGACTCATGGCAGGGATCTCCGCAAATGGTTGAGCATGTCGGTTCGGGTAATCAGGCCGTGGAAGCCCGAGGCATCCTGGATGATCGCCACCAGCCCACGGCCCAGCTCTGCCTCCAGTTCCGCCAGGCTGGCAGCGGGGGGCAGGGTCTGCAGTTTGTCGGTCATGGCGCTGGCCACGGTTTTACGGAAGTGCGCAACGTCTTCATGCACCCCCAGCAGGATGTCGGACTCGTCGATCACGCCGACCAGTTGCTGACCCTTCACCAGCACCGGCAATTGCGACACGTCCGCCAGACGCATGCGCTGGAACGCGGTGAGCAGGGTGTCGTCGGGGCCGACGCTGATCACCCGGCCATCCTCGAAACGCCGCGCGATCAGGTCGCGCAGGTCGCCGTAGTGCTTGCGTTGCAGCAGGCCCTGATCGTTCATCCACTGGTCGTTGTAGACCTTCGACAGGTAACGCGTACCGGTGTCGCAGACGAAGCTCACCACCCGTTTCGGCTGGGTCTGTTCGCGGCAGTAACGCAGCGCCGCCGCCAGCAGGGTACCGGTGGACGAGCCGCCGAGAATGCCTTCGGCGCGCAGCAACTGGCGGGCGTGGTCGAAGCTTTCCTCGTCGCTGATCGAATAGGCGTGGCGCACGCTGGACAGGTCGGCAATCGACGGAATGAAGTCTTCGCCGATGCCTTCCACCGCCCAGGAACCGGGGGTGGGGAGGGTGCCTCCGCGGCTGTATTCGGCCATCACCGAACCGACCGGGTCGGCCAGGACCATTTCCAGGTCCGGCTGTACGCGTTTGAAGAAACGGGTCAGGCCGGTGAGGGTGCCGGCCGATCCGACGCCGACGACGATGGCGTCCACATCGTGCTGGGTTTGTGCCCAGATCTCCGGCGCGGTGCTGCATTCGTGGGCCAGGGGGTTGGCCGGGTTGTTGAACTGGTCGGCGAAGAACGCATCGGGAATTTCCGCCGCCAGCCGCGCGGCGACGTCCTGGTAGTACTCGGGATGGCCCTTGCCGACATCGGAGCGGGTGATGTGCACCTCGGCGCCCATGGCCTTGAGGTGCAAGACCTTCTCGGTGGACATCTTGTCCGGCACCACCAGCACTACGCGATAGCCCTTGGCGCGGCCGACCAGGGCCAGGCCCAGGCCAGTGTTGCCGGCGGTGGCTTCGACGATGGTGCCGCCGGGCCTGAGGCGGCCATCGCGTTCGGCGGTGTCGATCATGGCCAGACCGATGCGGTCCTTGATCGAACCGCCGGGGTTCTGTGATTCGAGCTTGAGAAACAGCGTGCAGGGACCGGTATCGAACCGGCTGACGCGTACCAGCGGGGTATTGCCAATCAGTTCGAGTACGGCAGGACGGGAATTGTCGGGCATGTCATCACTCCTTGCGTGAATCCGCACTGGATGGACAGCAATCCGCGCCGGGTCTTCGCGCCGGTCGCGGGCAATGCATCGCTTGGACCATAGGCCGGGATCGGGTCGACCGCAACCTTGCACGGCCAGCCGGTCACCTCGACGCTTTTTCCTCGCCAGCAACCACAAAAAACATAATTTCGCTATTTCCCGGCTCCGAACAGAATGCGGCCAACACCCTGATACCGATAGCCGCAGCAGAAGAACAACAGTGATCAGAATCGAGGCGGCAGCCATGACCGACCTGAATCAAACCACCTTTCAGAAGTGCACAGCCATGACAGTTGATAAAACCGAAATTGATACGCTTGTTGTTGGCGCCGGCCAGGCCGGCGTGGCCATGAGTGAACACCTGAGCAAACTCGGTGTGCCTCACCTCGTTGTGGAGCGCAATCGTATCGCCGAAGCCTGGCGCACCGGTCGCTGGGATTCGCTGGTAGCCAACGGTCCGGCCTGGCACGACCGTTTCCCGGGGCTGGAATTCGACGGCCTGGACCCGGACGCCTTCGCCGGCAAAGAGCAGGTGGCCGAGTACTTCGAAGCCTACGCCCGCAAGTTCAACGCGCCGATCCGCACCGGTGTTGAAGTCAAGAGCGTACAACGCAATGCCGACCGTCCGGGTTTCACCGTGGAAACCTCTGATGGCGTGATCGAGGCCCGCCACGTGGTGGTCGCCACCGGCCCGTTCCAGCGTCCGGCCATCCCGCCGATTGCCCCGCCAATGGCCGGCATCAGCCAGATTCACTCCGCCCAGTACTACAACCCGCAGCAACTGGCCGAAGGCGCGGTGCTGGTGGTGGGCGCCGGGTCGTCGGGCGTGCAGATCGCCGATGAGCTGCAACGTTCCGGCAAACAGGTCTACCTCTCGGTCGGCGCCCACGACCGTCCGCCGCGCGCCTATCGCAACCGCGATTTCTGCTGGTGGCTGGGAGTGCTGGGCGAGTGGGATGCCGAGGCCATGCAACCGGGCAAGGAGCACGTGACCATCGCCGTGAGCGGTGCCCGTGGCGGCCACACCGTGGACTTCCGCCGCCTGGCGCATCAGGGCATGACCCTGGTCGGCCTGACTCAATCGTTCAATGGCGCCGTGGTCAGTTTTGAAGACAACCTCGCCGACAACATCCGCCGTGGCGATGAAAACTACCTCGCGCTGCTCGACAAGGCCGACGCCTACATCGAGCGCAACGGCCTGGACCTGCCGCTGGAACCGGAAGCCCGGGCCATGCTGGCCGACCCGGATTGCGTGACAAATCCAATCCTGGAACTGGACCTGGTCAAGGCCGGCGTGACCACCATCATCTGGGCCACCGGTTACTCCACCGACTACAGCTGGCTGAAGGTCGATGCCTTCAAGGAAAACGGCAAGCCGCAGCACCAGCGCGGCGTGTCGGCCGAGCCCGGCGTGTATTTCGTCGGGTTGCCGTGGCAGTCCCGTCGTGGCTCCGCGTTCATCTGGGGCGTTTGGCACGACGCCAAGCACATCGCCGATCACATCGTTAAGCAGCACACCTATTTCAATTATCGGGATGCGACCCAGCGTCAAGCCGACGCCGCCCGCGCACCTGTTCAGAAAGCCAGCCTCATGGGAGTTCGTTAATGCCTACTCATACCCGCATCCGCATGTTCAACACCAAAGACACCTACCCGAACCAGACGCTGGACAACGATTTGTGCCAGGCCGTGCGCGCCGGCAACACCGTGTACGTCCGTGGTCAGGTCGGCACCGATTTCAACGGCCAACTGGTGGGCCTCGGTGATCCGCGCGCCCAGGCCGAACAGGCCATGCGCAACGTCAAGCAGTTGCTGGAAGAGGCGGGCAGCGACCTGAGCCACATCGTCAAGACCACCACCTACCTGATCGACCCGCGCTATCGCGAGCCGGTGTACCAGGAAGTCGGCAAGTGGCTCAAGGGTGTGTTCCCGATTTCCACCGGGCTGGTGGTCAGTGCCCTCGGCCAGCCGCAGTGGCTGATGGAAATCGACGTGATTGCCGTTATCCCTGAATAAGGAATTCGCCATGACTTTTTCCATCGTGGGTCGCTGCGCCGAGACCGGCCAGTTGGGCATTGCCATCAGTTCTTCGAGCATCGCCGTCGGTGCGCGTTGCCCCTGGCTGCGTGCCGGGGTCGGCGCGGTGTCGAGCCAGAACATCACGCTGCCGGCCCTTGGCCCGCAGATCCTCGATGAACTGGCAGGCGGCTCGGCGCCGCCCCAGGCGCTGGACCACTCGTTGACCCGCAACGGCTACAGCCAGTACCGCCAGGTGGCGGTGGTGGATGCCCACGGGCGCACAGCGGTGTTCAGCGGCAACCATGCGCTGGGCATCAACAACGCGGTGGCCGGAGACCAATGCGTGGCGGCCGGCAATCTGCTGGCCAACAGTGGGGTGATCGAGGCGATGGTCGCGGCCTTCGAAAACAGCGAAGGCTGCCTCGCCACCCGCCTGATGAACGCTTTGCAGGCCGGACAGGATGCCGGTGGCGAAGCCGGCGCTGTGCACTCGGCGGCGCTGTCGGTGGTCGGTGACCTGACCTGGCCGATTGTCGACCTGCGGGTGGATTGGGCCGATGAAAACCCCATCGGCGAGCTGGGCAAACTGTGGTCGGCCTACGAGCCGCAATTGCAGGACTACCTGACCCGCGCCCTCAATCCGACCCTGGCCCCCGCCTATGGAGTGCCCGGCGATGAGTGAGTTGCGCAGCCGCGCCATGCTCGCGCGGTTGATCGGGTTCGCCACGGTCAGCCGCGACTCGAACCTCGAGCTGATCGAGTTCGTGCGTGACTACCTGCACGGACTGGGCGTGGATTGCGAACTGATCTACAACGCCGAGCGGACCAAGGCCAATCTGTTGGCCACGGTCGGCCCGAGCGTGGCCGGCGGCATCGTGCTATCCGGTCACACCGACGTGGTGCCGGTGGACGGCCAGGCCTGGACGGTCGAGCCGTTCAGCCTGAGCGAGGCGGGCGGCAAGCTGTACGGTCGCGGCACCGCGGACATGAAAGGCTATCTGGCCTCGGTGCTGGCCGCCGTGCCGGTGTTTCTCGCCAGCCCTTTGAAGCGCCCGGTGCATTTGGCGTTTTCCTATGACGAAGAGGTCGGCTGCCTTGGCGTGCGCGGTTTGCTGGAGGTGTTGCCCCAACGCATCCCGGCCCCGGCGTTGTGCCTGATCGGGGAGCCGACCGAGCTCAAACCGGTGCTTGGTCACAAGGGCAAGCTGGCGATGCGTTGCCACGTACGCGGTGCGGCCTGTCATTCGGCCTACGCGCCTTATGGGGTCAATGCCATCGAGCAGGCCGCGCGCCTGATCGGTCGGCTGGGCGACATCGGCGCCACCCTGGCCCGGCCGCCATTGCACGACAAGCGCTTCGATCCGGCGTTCTCGACCGTACAGGTCGGCGTGATCCAGGGCGGTACGGCGCTGAACATCGTGCCAGCGGACTGCCGTTTCGATTTCGAGATCCGCGCCTTGCCGGACTTCGCTCCGCAAGTGGTCGTCGATGAGCTGCAGGACTACGCCGAGCAGACGTTGCTGCCGGCCATGCAGGCCGTGGACAGCGATACCGCCATTCGCTTTGAAAAAATCTCGGCCTATCCAGGCCTGGCGACACCCGCCGACAGCGCCGCCGCCCGGCTGATTGCCGAGCTGTGCGGCAGCGATGATTTCGGCACCGTGGCCTTTGGTACCGAAGGCGGACTGTTCAATCAGGCCGGGATTGCGACCGTGGTTTGCGGTCCCGGCAGCATGGACCAGGGGCACAAGCCCGATGAATTTGTCAGCGTCGACCAGATGGCGGCCTGTGACCGCCTGATGGATCGCCTGGCGGCTTATTTGAGTGAATCCGAACACCCATAACAACAGCGGGCCGACCAGCCCCGAGGAAGCGATCCATGTCCAGATCCTTGCGTTGCAGTGTTCCGTTTGCCCTGGCGTTGTTGAGTGCCAGTGTGTGGGCGGCCCCCCAGGACCTCACCGTGATTTCCTTCGGTGGTGCTACCAAGCAGGCCCAGGATAAAGCCTACTTCCAGCCGTTCAACGCCAGCGGCGCGGGCAACATCATCGCCGGTGAGTACAACGGCGAGCTGTCGAAGATCAAGGCCATGGTCTCGGCCGGTCACACCAGCTGGGACGTGGTGGAAGTCGAAAGCCCCGAGTTGTTGCGCGGCTGCGAGGAGGGCCTGTTCGAGAAGCTCGATGCGGGACGCTTCGGTGATTCGGCGAACTTCGTGCCCGGTGCGCTGACCGAATGCGGGGTGGCCACTTACGTCTGGTCGATGGTCATGGCCTATGACCAGAGCAAGCAGGCCAAGGCCCCGCAATCCTGGGCGGACTTCTGGAACGTCGCCGACTTCCCGGGCAAGCGCGGCCTGCGCAAGAGCGCCAAGTACACCCTGGAAATCGCCTTGCTGGCCGATGGCGTCAAGGCGGATGACATTTATAAGGTCTTGAAAACCCCGCAAGGCGTGACCCGGGCCTTTGCCAAGCTCGACCAGATCAAGACAAACATCCAGTGGTGGGAGGCGGGCGCCCAACCGGCGCAATGGCTGGTGGCCGGCGACGTGGTGATGAGCGCGGCCTACAACGGCCGGATCGCATCGGCGCAAAAGGAAGGCATGAAGCTGAGCATCGTCTGGCCGCAAAGCCTGTACGACCCGGAATACTGGGCGGTGGTCAAAGGCACGCCGAACAAGGCGTTGGCGGAAAACTTCATCGCGTTCGCCAGCCAGCCGCAGACGCAAAAAGTCTTCTCGGAAAACATCCCCTACGGGCCGGTGCATCGCCAGACCCTGCCATTGCTGCCCAAGGACGTGCAGGAACAACTCCCGACCGCCGAGGCCAACCTGGCCGGCGCCCGGGCGGTGGACGCAGAGTTCTGGGTCGACCATGGCGAAGAGCTTGAACAGCGCTTCAACGCCTGGGCTGCGCGCTAACCCAGCAACCCCATAACCCCCCATGTGGGAGCGAGCCTGCTCGCGAAAGCGGTATATCAGTCACATCGATACTGGATGTGCCACCGCCTTCGCGAGCAGGCTCGCTCCCACAAAAAACAGTGCGATACCTCGGGTTTGCGCAGTGGTGATAGTAATCAGGTAAAGCACAGACCCCTGTGGGAGCGAGCCTGCTCGCGAAAGCGGTATGTCAGTCACATCGATGCTGGATGTGCCACCGCCTTCGCGAGCAAGCTCGCTCCCACAAAAAAACAGTGCGATACCTCGGGTTTGCGCAGTGGTGATGGTAGTCAGGTAAAGCACAGACCCCTGTGGGAGCGAGCCTGCTCGCGAAAGCGGTATGTCAGTCACATCGATGCTGGATGTGCCGCCGCCTTCGCGAGCAGGCTCGCTCCCACAAAAAACAGTGCAATACCTCGGGTTTGTGCAGTGGTGATGGTAGTCAGCTAAAACGCAGGACCCTGTGGGAGCGGGCTTGCCCGCGATGGCGGTGTATCAGTCAACGAAGATGTTGGATCTGATGGCCTCATCGCGGGCAAGCCCGCTCCCACAGGGATTTTGTCGTTCGGTTGTTTCTGGTTACTGATCATTTATTGGTTTTTCCTGCTGATGATTGGCCATTACTGCGCAATCTTTTTTAAGGTTTAAAGGCACAAATTAACTAATTTTCCTCCCCTCGCTCTTTGTCCATGATCGTCTCCAACAAGAAATGCGCCGTCCCGTTTGCGCACACCGAAGTACGAACACGTACTCATCCTTGCCTTGGAGTTCGTCATGTCCACCACCGCTTCATCCGCCCCGCTCATCGAGAAACACACGATCGGGTATGTCCCTCCTGAGGATCGCCACGGAAAGGTCAAAGATCTGTTCACCCTGTGGTTCGGCGGCAATATCGCGCCGTTGCCCATCGTCACCGGTGCGCTCGGCGTGCAGTTGTTCCACCTGAACCTGGTCTGGGGCATTGTCGCGATCATCGTCGGCCACCTGGTCGGTGGTGTGCTGATGGCGCTGCACTCGGCGCAAGGCCCGCAGATGGGCATTCCGCAGATGATCCAGAGTCGCGCGCAGTTCGGTTCCCTGGGGGCGTTGCTGGTGGTGGTGATTGCCGGCGTGATGTACATCGGCTTCTTCGCCTCCAACATCGTCCTGGCCGGCAAGTCGCTGCATGGCGTGGTCGAAAGTGTGCCGGTGTCGGTGGGCATCGTCCTCGGCGGCCTCGGTTCGGGGATCATCGGCATCATTGGCTACCGCTTCATCCACGTGCTCAATCGCATCGGCACCTGGGTGCTGGGCCTGGGCATCGTGCTGGGCTTCGGTTACATCCTGACCCACGTGCAGACCGACGACTTCCTCACCCGCGGCAGTTTCAACATCTCCGGCTGGCTGGCCACGGTGTCGCTGGCGGCGCTGTGGCAGATCGCGTTCGCGCCGTACGTGTCCGATTACTCGCGCTACCTGCCGAAGGACGTCAAGGTCAGCTCGACCTTCTGGGCGACCTACCTGGGTTCGTCGCTGGGTTCGATCCTGTCTTTCGTGTTCGGCGCCGTCGCTGTGCTGGCCACGCCGGTGGGCATGGACACCATGGACGCGGTGAAACTCGCCACCGGTGCCATTGGCCCGTTGATGCTGGTGCTGTTCCTGCTCAGCGTGATCAGCCATAACGCCTTGAACCTGTATGGCGCGGTGCTCTCGGTGATCACCTTGCTGCAAACCTTTGCCCACCGCTGGATTCCGACCGCGCAGAGCCGGGCGGTGCTGTCGCTGATCATCCTCGCCGGTTGCTGCGTGGCGGCCATCGGCGCTTCGGCAGATTTCATCGGGCACTTCGTCGACCTGGTGCTGGCGTTGCTGGTGGTGCTGGTGCCGTGGACCGCGATCAACCTCATCGACTTCTACGCGATCCACAAGGGTGACTACGACATCGCCTCGATCTTTCGCGTCGACGGCGGCATCTATGGCCGCTTCAACCCGCAGGCGCTGCTGGCCTACGCCATCGGCATCGTGGTGCAGATTCCCTTCATGAATACGCCGATCTACACCGGCCCCGTGGCGGTGCATATCGATGGCGCGGATCTGTCGTGGCTGGTGGGCTTGATCGTCACGACGCCGCTGTACTACTGGCTGGCGAACCGCGATACCGCTTATCGTCGCCGGCAGAACGTGGCGGGTCTGATGTCGGGCAACCTGTAAAGGCCGCGGGAACCGGCGTAGCGGGTTGAATCGCGGGTGTAATTGGGGATGGCTGTTTGTCGGGCGTATGGCTATGCTCAGCGGGTTTGCCAATTGCCAATGATAAACAACCACAGTGAAGCCATGAGCCAATCCGACACGCGTGCGACTGTTCTAGCGCTGTATCCAGAAGACTCCCGTGAGGCAGCGGCGTTGCTCAAGCAGGCAGTGCCGCTGATGGTTCGTCACAACATTCCGCCCAACCCGGTGCACTACGCGCTCTGGTACACCTACAGCAAGGGCCAGGAGCCGGAACTCAATCGGCACCTGGACCGGGTGGTCAACGATTTCGACGCTTTCCCGCCGGAGTCGGCAGCCAGGCTGTTTCGCGAATACATCATCCGCGACGAACTGGCGGACGCCCGTTCCGGGCAGCAGGACGCAATCAACCTGGTCGACGACATGGAGCGCGATGTCTCGCGCAGCGTGAAGGGTAACCAGAACTTCCAGGCCAGCCTTGGCCAGTACCTGCAAATGCTCGAAGAGCCGGCCAGCGAGCGCTTGCCGAGCATCCTGATCCAGCTGCAACAGAGTACCCGGCTGATGCAGGGGCAGCAGGAACACTTCCTCGCCCAGTTGCAGTCGGCGCAACACGAGATCAAAAGCCTGCGCGACAAGCTGGAGCGCGCCCAACTGGCCGCGACCCTCGATGGCCTGACCGAATTGCTCAACCGCACCACCTTCAACCGCAAGCTTGAACAGGCGATGAATCACGATGCCGCCGGCGTGGCGCTGGTGATGCTGGATATCGACCACTTCAAGCAATTCAACGATCAGTACGGCCATCCGTTGGGGGACCGTGTTCTCCAGCATGTTGCCCGGGTGTTGCGTGAATCGCTGTCGGGCGAAGCGTTCGCGGCGCGTTACGGCGGTGAGGAGTTCTGCGTGGTGCTCAAGGATTGCCCGGATCTGGCGGCTGCGGGTGCGTTTGCCGAGCGCCTGCGTCTGAAAATCCAGTCGCTGCGGGTCAAGGCCCGGGGCACCGATACCGTGCTGGACACCATCACCGCGTCGTTCGGCGTGGCCCATGCACAACGCGGCGACACGCCGGAAAGCCTGCTGACCCGCGCCGACGACGCGCTGTATCAGGCCAAGCGCAACGGGCGCAACCAGGTACGTCAACAGCCGGACGTACCGGTCGCGGCCAGTTAGCAGGTGCCCCGCAAGGGGGATCGGCCACAAATCCCTGTAGGAGCGAGCTCGCTCGCGATGGTCGTCAACGATAACGCGGGTTGGCAGGTGCCCCGTGGCGCTCTCGGGTTTATCGCGAGCAAGCTCGCTCCTACATCCCCATACATGGGGTATTACACCCACCTGACTGGGCCTTTTTCACCAAACTTGCGTCTCGCCTGGCACACCGTCAAACAGCTCGTTCATTAACTTGGCCTTTTTCTTGGCCTCGTGGTGATGGCTCATTCGTTGCTTAACCCCTTGGTACCCGCAACAGTTTTCGTCCCATGACGCGAGGGGTGAAAAAATGAAGCCAGCGACACCAGGATGCAACGCCATCGCCTTACCGCTCAGGTCAAGCCCGCCCTGCACGATGCTCCTACCCGGAACACGTCACGGGCTGACAACGCGCTTGCACCCAACGTGCAGTCATCATTCAAATCGCCACCGACGGCCAGCCCAGCCCATTGTTCGCGGGAGTTATTACATGTACGGCGGGAAAGGGAGAATGGGTGATGGCTTCCACGACTAAATCCATTGATCTGATCACGAAAAGATCGACACACCGTTATACGCAACTCGCTCAGTTGAGTCTGATGGTTATCGCGTTGCTGATGATGCTGGCGTTGTCCGCCGTACTGGCAATGGAGTTGACCCTTTGAGCGCTCTGACCTGCCGGCGACGATGACGGGTCAGGTCGAATGCAAGCGGGTGAGCAAGCCTGTGAATTACCCAGCCTATGGAACTGCACACCATTCTGGCAATCGAATCCTTTACGGGCGAGATTGGCGTCGTAATGGTTACGCATTCGCATAGAGCGCCCCGTATGGCTGTAAAGCCGGGAGGGTTACATGGGAAGCAGCGCGATGGTCAAGTTCTTTGCGGGCTACCTGTTCGTGTGCGCACTGCTGGCATGGGCGGTGACCCAGGCGTCTCCCTGGATTGCCTCGCACCTGCTGCTCAACTGGATTCTCTAGCGCCGCGCCCCTCAATGCCACGCTCGATACTTCTAGCTCCGCGAGGGTGCAAGCCACGGTTTGACCTTCTTCCTCTCCTGCGGTCCTCCCGCAACCTGTTTTCTCTCACGCATTCCAGTGGCAGACGAACGGTCATTTGCATTGCACTGTCACGGTGCGTCTCTATATAGTGGCATAACAATATCACCCCTGGTCAGCGGAGCTGCATTCACATCGTTGGGCGCTCTGGCTGACGCCTTGCCCAATAGAGAATGTGCATGCCAAACCGCTCTTTACACTTCAAGTTGTTCTGGACGGCCCTGACTGGAGCAGTGGTCGTCATGGCGCTGCTCCTGGGTTCCATTGCCTGGATCGCTTATGGCACGTCGGTAAAGGAAACCTCTGCGCTGGTCGAGACCATCGTCAAGGCCAATGCCAAGGAAGTCGAAGTTGAACTGGGGGCCGGTTTTACCGTGGCCGAGTCGCTGGCCAGTGTCGCCACGGCGATGCAGCAACAGCACGTAGAACGCAAGGCCGCCGATGCCATGACGCGCCAGTTGCTCGAGGCCAATCCGAACCTGTTGGGCCTGGGGCAGTACTGGGAAGCCAATGCGTTCGACGGCAAGGACAGTGACTTCGTCAACCAGCCGAACCACGACGCCACGGGCCGTTACCTGACGTACTGGAATCGCGCGAACGGCACGGTGAAGTCCGAGCCGCTGAGCGGTTACGCCCCGGAGAATGCCGATAACCAGTACTACTACCGGCCGTTGCACACCCGTCAGTCTTGGGCGACCGAACCCTATGTCTACAGCACGGGCAACGGTCAGAAGGTGATGCTGGTGTCGATCATGGCGCCACTGTTGCAGGGTGGCAAAGCGCTGGGGGTGGCCGGTGTCGACATTCCGCTGGAAAACATCAACCGGCAGTTGGCGAAAATCGACGCCTATAAAGGCTACGGTGCGCTGGTCTCCAGCGACGGGCTGTACGCCAGCCATCCCGATGCCAAGCGCCTGGCACAACCGGCCGACGATTTGCCGGCTGAAGCCAAAAGCGCCATCAAGGCCGGCCAGCCCTATCATTTCGAGCGCGATGGCTGGGGCTATGTGCTGCAACCGGTGCGCATCGGCAAGGCGCCGAACAGTTGGGCGTTGATGGTGGCCTATCCACTGGCCGAAGCCATGGCCGGCATCAATCACTTCCTCTATACCGCGGTGGTCATCGGCCTGGTGGCGCTGCTGGCGCTGGCCATTGTGCTCTGGCATTTGCTGGCATGGCAGATTCGTCCGCTGTCGGGCCTGACGGTCGGTATCCAGGCCTGGGGCGGCGAACTGGGCCTGCGTTTTGAACAACGCAGCGGCGATGAAACCGGCAAGCTGGCCGGGGCGTTCAACCAGTTCATCCAGCGCCTGGGGGACCTGGTGGGGTCGATCCGTCACAGCAGCGCGACGCTGATGCAGATCTCCACGCACCTGGGCGACACCACCCAGGCGGTCGCCGAGCGCGCCACTTCGCAACACACGGCCACCGAGGAAATGGCCAGCGGCGTCACGGCGCTGGCGCACTCGGTGACGGAAATGTCCCAGCAGGCCGAGGACGTGGAACAACTGGCACGCAATACCGAGATGCTGACCACGCATATCTCCGGGGACATGAGCCAGACCCTCGCCGGCATCACCCACATCGACCAGACCATGGATGTGGTGGCGGGCGCCGTGGGCGACCTGGAAAAACGTTCGCAGCAGATCGCCGGCATCATTGCGGTGATCCGCAGCATTGCCGACCAGACCAATTTGCTCGCGCTCAACGCGGCAATTGAAGCGGCGCGGGCAGGGGAGCAGGGGCGCGGATTTGCCGTGGTGGCCGATGAAGTGCGGCAACTGGCCGAACGCACCAGCCGTTCGACCGGGGAAATCGGCGAGATGATCGGAGCCATTGGTTCGGACGTGCGCAACACCGTCGCCAACGTGCAGCAGGTCGGTGAGGCGGTGCGCCAGGGTGTCGTGCAACTGACCACGTCGGCGCAGGGTGTGGACCAGATTCGCCAACATGCCCAGGACATTCTGACGCGCATCAGTGAAGTGGCGCGCCAGACCCAGAGCCAGGCCGCGACGGGGGAACAATTGTCCGTCGCGATCCAGGGTGTGAGTCGGATTTCCGAGCAGAACGATCACGCGATCCGCAGCCTGCTTGATCAGTCGTTGCAACTGCGCGACCAGGCCGGTTCGCTGAACCGGCAACTGACCCAATTCAAGGATTGAGCCAGTTACCGACGCTAGCGGGTTAGTGGAACGGAAAGATGTAGTTCATCCAGGCAGCCATGCGCAGGAGGATCTTGCGCATCATTGCGATGTGATGGAAGTGCTGGCTGTACAACGCCGCCTGGCCGTAGGCCCCGCCGGGCATCAGCTCGGCGTACTGGGCATAGTCGGGATCGGTGATTTCAATGATCACCGGAACCCGGCCGGCCGGTGGTGAACCGGTAAAGCCGATCAGCGTGCCCGACGGTTGAATCTGGCCTTCGGCGATGACCGAAACCACGGTTTTGACCTTGCCTTCGAACACCTTCCCGGGAATGCCGTCGAATGCGACTTCGGCCTCATCGCCCTCGGTCAGGCGCAACAGGCTGTTCTGCCGCATCCACGCCGAGAAGTAATGACCTTCGGCGGGAATGAACACCATCGAAGGGCGCAGCGGCAGCTTGGTCGCCATCATGCCCGGACGCAGCGAAACATGGGTGACGAAGCCTTTGCTGGGCGCACGCACCGTGGTGTTGTCGAGTTCGTACTGCGCGTTGTCCAGTTGTGCCTTCAGGTCGTCGGTGCGGGCGACCACCATATCCAGTTCCCGTTGAGTGCTGAAATTACGCTTGATCAACTCGGTGATCCGCACACGATCGGCCTGGGCGGCAATCAGCTGTGCCTTGAGGGATTTCACCCGGTAATCGAAAGGCGCGGGGTCGATGCGAAACAGCACATCGCCTTTTTCCAGGGGCTGGTTGGTCTTGACCGGCACGTCGATCACCTGGCCACTGACCACGGGAATCACCGGAACCGATACGAAATAGGAACGCGCCACCTCGGAGTAGGGGTGGTTGTAGTTCATCGTGAAAATCATCGCGCCGACAATCACGATCCCGCCCAGCACCGCCGTGGGCACTGTCCATTTGTTCAAGGGGATGCGGAAGATCTTGAAGATGGCTACGCAGATTGCCGCATACGTCAGAACGAGTAAAAGATCCATGGATCAAAGGCCCTCGCCGAGATTGTTCGTTGGCAGCCTGCTCTGTGCAGTACCGGTCGCCGCTTCGAGGCGCTCGATCCGGCCTTGCAGTTCGGCGACCTGTTGTTCGAGGTGAACCACATGGCTCTTGGGTGAGTGGCCGTCACTGAAGCCCCAGCCCCGGTCCTCCCGATAGGCCATCGCCCAGATCCACAGGAACGGCCAGAGCGCGTGCAGGGTGAACAGGCTGACCCAGCCGGTGGCGTGGATCGCATCCTGGTGAGGGTGGTTGCGGTGGACGGCAATTTCATAGGGGATGTCGTGGAGCAGGATGATCCCGTAGAACAGGACGAGCCCGACAAAGATCAGCAGGCCCAGCGCGAAGTAATCAAGCATGAATCACTCCTCTTGAAGCAGGTGACGTGTGCGCATGAGTGTAGCCGTTCAATCTACACTTGACGGGGAGGCGGATCTCCAGCCCGGGCACCCGGTGCCTGGCCGAAGCGTCGACCGGTAACGTGCAGGTAGCCCAAGGGGAGGTGAACTCATGCCAGGCAATGGTCAATTCGAAAGGGCGCCTGTACTTGACCCTGTCGAGCGCATTACCGAGGTGATCTTCGGCCTGCTGATGGCCATGACGTTCACCGGCACCATCAGCGTGGCCACGGCAGACCAGGCCGCCGAGCGCACGATGATGCTGGCCGCGCTCGGTTGCAATCTCGCCTGGGGACTGGCCGATGCGGTCATGTACCTGTTGCGTGCACTGGTCGAGCGCACGCGCCGGATCAAGCTGTACCTGGCCCTGCGCAATGGCGCGGACGCCGCGGCCGGTCAGGCGCTGATTGCGCAGGTGTTGCCGTTGCAATTCGCCACGGCGGCCGGCAGCGAGGGCCTGGAGCTGTTGCGCCGTCGGCTGCTCGAGCAACCGCCCTTGCCGATCAGGGCCGGCCTCGGCTGGACCGACTTCAGGGGGGCGTTCGGTGTTTTCCTGTTGGTGGTGTGCTCGACCTTTCCGCTGGTGGTGCCGTTCATACTGCTCGATCAGACGGCGCTCGCCATCCGCCTGTCCAACCTGATCGGACTGGTGGTGCTGTTCATCGCAGGCTGGATGCTCGCCAGATACGCTGGCGCCACGCAGTGGCAGGGTGGGGTGATCATGGCCGCTACGGGGGCGGTGCTGATCCTTGCAATTATTGCGCTCGGTGGCTGACAACTGGGCATAATTCAACACACTAAAGACTCGTTCTCATTTACAATTGCCCTTCCATTTACGTCGGGCAGCCTGGTATGGATGTTCTCGCCGCTATCCATCGTTATTTACTCCAGTGGGTGATCGAACCGGTCACCGCGCAGTTCCTGGGCATTTTCGACTTCAACGGCAGACTCGGTCTATCCTTTCTCTGCATGTCTTACGGCGTCGCTTATTGCCTGTTCCGGTACCGCAAATCCCGGGGTTTGACCGACGCGCGTTCCTTCGTTCAGTTCATCGGTGGCCGCCGGGTTTACCTGCACCGCTCGGCGCTGCTCGACTACCGCTATTACTTCGTACTCGCCATCCTCAAGGTTGTCCTGGTGCTGCCCATCGTCGGTCTGGTCGATCCGTACGTGCTGCGCTCAGCGGACTACATCGCCTTCTTCACCCGGCTGTGGGGCGCGCGCACGCAAGTGGAGGAACACCTGGCGCTGACCCTGCTCTATGGGCTCGGCGTGTTCCTGGTCAAGGATTTCAGCCATTACTGGGGTCATCGAGCGTTTCATTCGCGGTATTTGTGGGCCTTCCACAAAGTCCATCACTCGGCGCCCGTGCTGGTGCCGGCGACGGCCAGCCGCGTGCACTTTCTGGAAGAGGTGGTGGAAAAGCTCACGGACATCATCTGCATCGGCGCCTTTGCCGGTGTCTTCTGGTACGCCAGTGGTGAGGAGATCAGCCGCTATACCCTGTTTGGCGTGACCTACATGGTGTTCATCTTCAATTGCCTGGCGGCCAACCTGCGTCACAGCCATGTCTGGTTGTCCTTCGGGCCGGTGCTCGAACGGGTGCTGAGCAGCCCGGCGCAACACCAGATCCATCACAGTGATGCACCACGTCATTTCAACAAGAACTTCGGCATCAACCTGTCGCTGTGGGACTGGATGTTCGGCACGCTGTACGTCACCCGGTCCACGCCCGAGGTCATCCATTTCGGCACCGGGGAACAGGATCACGAGCGTTACCTGACGATGAAGGGTTTGATCGTCACGCCGTTTGTGGACATCGCCCGTAAACTTCTCTGTGCAAAACGCCCTGATGCACAGCCTGAAAACGCATCTGATCCGTACTTTTCAGCGCAATCTGCCTCTGTAACGAAAACAGCCGTCCACCCACAATAAGTCTTCGGTACGCCGCTCGGGCAGCGCACAGCGCCCGCTGTACCGCCAATTCATAGAGTGGGAGGCCGCATGGCCAAGATGACGATTTTTCTCGGCGGTTTTCTGCTGTTGACCATCCTGATCGGTGTGCTGGCGACGATTCCTCCGGCGTGATGACACCCGTTGCTGCTCGTCGACGGCCACGCGCGGAATTTCTGAAACACTTCATTCCGGGGGCTCGCCCCTGATGAATAAATTGTCGATGCCGCCGTTTGACCTTGAAGCTCTTGAAAGGGCGGTACACAGGGAGTGTCGGCCCTTCTTCCTGCGTATTGTGTTCACCCGTTCGAGCATCTGCTCGACTGCCAATCTCGCCTGTTAAATTTATTGACTTCAAAGTCAGCTTCTAGAAAGATGCAGGCCGCCAGACCTGTTTCGATCTTTTCCTAGCCTCAATCACGTAGCACTGACAGCGCTTGCAGACCCGCAGGCGGTAAATTTCGCCAATCGCTATATACAAAAATATATAGCGATTGGCGAAAACGTCAGGTCACGAGGGAATCAGGACCATGGGCACCAAAAAAACAAGAGACCCGCACCGGAGTAAACACAATGAAGCTGCAACCCCTGGCCCTGGCCATCACCCTCGGTGGCTTGACCCACCAGGCCATCGCCGCCGGTTTTATCGATGACAGCAAGGCCTCGCTGAACCTGCGCAATTTCTATTTCAACTCTGACAACCGCGAAAGCCAGGGCAACGTGGGCAATGCCGCCTACGCCAGCCAGGCCAAGGAGTGGGGGCAGGGGCTGCAACTCAACGTGATTTCCGGGTTCACCCAGGGCACCGTCGGCTTTGGCCTGGATGCCATCGCCATGACCGGGCTGAAGCTGGACAGCGGCGGTCGCGTGGGCAAGGCCGGTATCGACCGTACGCCGGGGGCGCTGTTTCCCGTGGACAGCGATGGTCATGCGGTCGATGAATATTCCAAGGGCGGCGTGACCGGCAAGGTGCGCATTTCCAAGACCGAAGCACGTCTGGGCACCCTGCAGCCCAAGCTGCCGGTGATCAACTTCAACGACGGTCGTCTGCTGCCGCAAACCTTCGAAGGCGGGCAGGTCACCTCCAGCGAAATCGACGGCCTGACCCTCACCGCCGGCCAATTGCAAAGCACCAAGACCCGCAGTTCCACCGACGATATCGACCTGCGCATCAGCGGCGCGACGCGTCCCGCCGGGACGCCGGCCAGCACTGCGTTGGCGGACTCGGACAGCTTCGTCTTCGCGGGCGGCGACTACAAGGTCACCAAGGACCTGACCGCCCAGTACTACTACGGCAGTCTCGAAGATTTCTACCAACAGCACTTCCTCGGCCTGATCCACACCCTGGCCATCGGCCCCGGCGCGTTGAAGACTGACCTGCGCTATTTCAACAGCAGCGCCGATGGCAAGAACGGCAATGCGGCCGGGCGTGCCCAAGGCTATAAAAGCAGCGGCTTCTGGCGAGCGGGGGACACCCACGTCGGTGAGGTGGACAACAACACCTGGAGCGCCCTGTTCACTTACAGCCTGAGTGGCCATGCCTTCAGCGCGGGCTACCAGCAAGTCTCCGGCGACAGCGCGTTCCCGTTCGTCAACCAGGGGGACGGTGCCACCGCGTACCTGATCACCGACCGGCAGATCGGCAAGTTCCTCAGTGCCGGCGAGCGTACCTGGCTGGCCGAGTACGGGTATGACTTCGTCGCGCTTGGCGTGCCGGGTCTCAAGACCGTGGTCACTTATCTCAGCGGCGACCACATCGATTCCGCCGCCGGTGATCGCAAAGAGTGGGAGCGCGATTTGCGCATCGACTACGCGCTGCAAAGCGGCCCGCTCAAGGGGCTGGGCATTTCCTGGCGTAACGCCAGCTTGCGTGGCAATGCCAGCAGCGACCTGGATGAAAACCGCCTGATCCTCAGCTACAGCCTGCCGCTGCTTTAAGCACGGCGGACCGGTCCTTGGCTGCCATTGCGCAGCCCGGGTCCCCGGTGATTGGTCAACCACGACAGGAGCATCGCCATGCGTTCCATTTTTTCGACTGTGCAAAGCCTTGTTCGCCCCGGCGCCAAACCCCTGCTGTTGCCCGGCACCGCCATCGATGTGGCGCAACAGACACTGGAGGTGGTGGGGCAGGTGCAGAACCCCCTGTGCCTGAGCGTGGCCGACCTGCAAGCCATGCCGGGTTACGACTGGGTGAGACTGACCAGCAACACTTGCGAGGGCAATGCGCAAAAAGCACAGAAAAAGGGTTATCGCGGGGTGCTGCTGCGGGAAATCGTGCTCAAGGCCGGGCTCAGGAGCGACGATCCCAAGGGCTGGAAGCGCGCCTATGTGGTGGCGCGCGCCAGTGACGGCTACGTCGCGTTGTTCAGTTGGAATGAACTGATCAATACCGACGTGGGCGATGCGGTGCTGGTGGTGTACCGACAGCATGCGCACGGCCAGACAGCGGCCGGGGAACACCTTTCATTGGTCTCGGGAAGCGATCGCCATTCCGGGGCCCGTCAGGTGAAGTGGTTGCGCAGCATTGAACTGTGCAGCATCTTCGGTTGACGCTCACACAACACAGCGCCGAGGAAAATGCCGATGCCTGTCTGTAATTCGCTGGGTTGTGATCGACACCCTTCGGTCGAACAGTTGTTGGCCGGTGAAAAGTGGCCGCTCGAATGCGAAGTGGCCCTGAGGGATTTGCTCGAGCAAATGGCCAACGCCGGCCATGACGTCACGCTGCACAACCTCGGCCGCTTCCTCGGTGACTTTGTGCCGCGCTACACCCTGGACCGTGCCGAGGAATGGCAGGAATGGGCGACCCGCCGCTGGGTCTCGCAGACCAAACCTGCGCTGGTGGACAAGCTGGCGGACGTCTTCATCGGCGGTCAGTGACAGCGCCGGCGCTCACCGATACTCATCATGCCGACGCCACCAGGGTCCCGTTTCATTGCGTCCCCTGGGTGCGCGGTCGAGCCATTGGTACATGCTCCACAACCCGTCCAGGCCCCGCGCGTAGGTGGAGTACGTGTGATAGATCTCGCCGTCCTCCAGCACAAAGGTACTCAGCCCCGGCCGGTCGCGGGTATAGGTCGGCGCGTCGGTACCACAGGTCGCGGCGAACTGTTTCACCGGTTCCGGTATGTCACTGGCGTCCATGGCATGGCCGCCGCGCTGGTAGTTGTATTCGACCAAGCCTTCGCGCTGCTGCGCCTCGGTGAAGTAGACGTTGAAGTCGGCAGTGAAATCGCTGTCGGCGGCCGAGGCCCAGGGGAAGGTCCAGCCCATCCGACGCTTGTAGGCCTGCAGTTTCGCCAACGGTGCGCGGGATATCGCCATCAGGGTCACGTCGTGATTGGCCAGGTGGATGACCACGGGGTCGAAGCCATCGGCAATGGCTGAGCAGGAAGGGCAGCCGGCGGTGTAGTCGGGGCCGAACATGAAGTGATAGACCAGCAGTTGCGAGCGCCCTTGAAAGAGTTCGGCCAGGGTGGCGCTACCGTTGTCGGTAGCGAAACGGTACGTCTTGTCGAGGCGAACCCACGGCAAGGCCTGGCGTTGCCGGGCCAGTTCATCGCTGCGTCGGGTCAGGGCCTTTTCCGCTTCGAGCAGTTGCAGGCGTGCCGCCAGCCATTGGTCCCGGGTCGCGGTTGTGTGCGTGTTCATCGCTGTACGCTCCTGGTGAAAGGTCGTGAATTAGACTAAACCCGGGTATCGAATGATGGGAGTGACAAGCGTGGCGGGATTTCGATGGACTCGATGATCACGGCCGCCGCCCAGGCGCTGGCGGCGGGCAATCCACTGGGCGCACTGGACCGCGTGGCCTTGCGCGACGATGCGCCGGCGCTGGCCCTGCGCGGCATCGCCATGGCGCAACTGGGCGATCTGGTGCGCGCCCGGGCGCTGGTCAAGCGCGCGCAACGGGCCTTTTCGCCCAGGGAGGTGCTGGCCCGTGCCCGATGCGTGGTGGCCGAGGCCGAAATCGCCCTGGCGTCGCGGGATCTCGGCTGGCCGGTCAAGGCGCTCGAAACGGCACGGGTCACCCTTGAACACCACGGTGACCGGGTCAATGCCGCTCATGCGCGGTATCTGCAAATCCGCCGTCTGCTGCTGATCGGCCAGCTCGATGAGGCGCAGCAGTTGCTGGCCAGCCTCGACCCCGGCCCCTTGCCGCCGGCCTTGCGTGCAACCCATGAACTGGTGCTGGCGGGGATCGCCATTCGCCGCCTGCAATCGAACGCGGCGCGGGAGGCGTTGACGCGAGCCGGGCAGGCTGCCGGTCAGACGGGGATTGCCGCGCTGATCGCTGAAGTCGAACAGGTGGCGCGCCTGCTCGACGCACCCGCGGCACGCCTGATTGCCCGGGGTGAGGAACGTGCGCTGCTGCTCGATGAAGTGGAAGCCTTGCTCGGTTCAACGGCGTTGGTGGTGGACGCCTGCCGGTACGTTGTGCGGGGCTGCGGCATGTCGGTGTCGCTGGCGACGCGACCGATCCTGTTCGTGCTCGCCCGCACCCTGGCCGAAGCCTGGCCCGCCGATGTTGCGCGGGAAACGCTGATCGCCCGGGCGTTCCGTCTGAAGCTCTCGGATGAGTCCCATCGTGCCCGGCTTCGCGTGGAAATCGGCCGGCTGCGTAAAGCGCTCAAGCCGTTGGCCGGCGTCATCGCGACGCCCCGTGGTTTTGCCCTGCAAACGTCCGTGTGCACGGAGGTGGTGACACTGGCGCAACCGGTCGAGGAAAAATTTGCCGCGGTATTTGCCTGCCTCTCCGATGGCGAGTCGTGGTCGAGTTCCGCCCTGGCCCTGGCGCTGGGTACCAGCCAGCGCACGGTGCAGCGTGCGCTCGATACGCTGGCGGAGCAGGGCAAGGTGCAGTGGTTTGGCCGAGGCCGCGCGCGGCGCTGGATGACGCCGCCCGTGCCGGGATTCGCGACGACCTTGTTACTCCCGGCGCCGCTGCCCGGTGGCTAGGATGAACGCCACCAACCCCCCATTGAGGATTTCCAGATGAAACACGCAACTGCTGAAGTCATTCGTGAATATGGCCCGTTTGCCGAGGTCGATCATGTGTGCGGCGTCACCTGGGACGGCAAAAAGGTCTGGTTCGCCAGCAACAGCAAAATCAACGCCCTCGACCCGGAAAGCGGCAAGCTGCTGGACTCGATCGATGTCGCTGCCCATGCCGGCACCGCGTTCGATGGCGAGCACCTGTTCCAGATCGCCGACGACCGCATCCACAAGATCGACCCCCGCACCGGGCGCATCCTCTCGACGATTCCGGCCCCCGGCGCCGGCACCGATTCGGGGCTGACCTGGGCCGAAGGGACGTTGTGGGTGGGCCAGTACCGCGAACGCAAGATCCACCAGATCGACCCCGAGACCGGCAAGATCCTGCGCACACTCGAATCCAACCGTTTCGTCACTGGCGTGACCTGGGTGCAAGGTTCGCTGTGGCATGGCACCTGGGAGGGCGACGAGAGTGAGTTGCGGCGCATCGACTCGCAAACCGGTGAAGTACTCGAGAGCCTCAGGATGCCCGAAGGCGTCGGCGTGTCGGGACTGGAGTCCGATGGCGGCGAGCGGTTGTTCTGCGGTGGCGGCGAAAGCGGTAAGGTGAGGGTGGTGCGTCGGCCTTCGTGAGGCGCTGCAGCCAGGTCACCGGGTATAACCTTTGTGGGAGCGAGCCTGCTCGCGAATGCAGGGTGTCAGGCAACATCAATGTTGATTGATTTGACGCTATCGCGAGCAGGCTCGCTCCCACAGTGGATCTTCAGTGACCACGCTCCACCACTCAGTCCGCTTGTGGATGCTGATCGTTGATCTCGTACCAATCCGCTTTCGAGCCGACACAAACATGTTTTTGCTTGTGTGTCCGTAGCGGCGTATCCAGCGAGCCGAGGGCAATCGAAACCCACTCGGAAAACGCGCCTGTCGAGTCAGTCCAGAACAGCGAAGATCCGCAGCGGGAACAGAACTGCCGCGTGACACCTTTGGATGATTCAAACGCCTGCAGCGAATCAGTGCCGGTCATGATCGACAGCGACGAGGCGGGCGCGCTCGCATAGGTCGCAAACGCCGCCCCATGGCTCTTTCGGCATTGGCTGCAATGGCAATGGGTGACGGCTTTCAGCTCGCTCGACACGCGATATTTGACGGCGCCGCAAAGGCAACTGCCTCGGTGAAACTCATCCATGTACAGTCATCCCTGTATCAATAGTATTTTTCCGTCCTGCCATGTTTTCTGCTGGTCGAAATCGGTCTAAAAGCCCGGTTGGCAATCGTCCCTGTTTTGCTATCCTCAACTTTGTAGGTGAAGACGCAGACTGATGCGCAAAAGGATAGCAAGGAGACGTGGGGCGCGTTCCGAAGGGTACACGGTTAGAAAGATCCCCGCGCTGGGATCCAGCCCTTATGCCGTGTGAAGCAGAAGAGTTCCATTACAGTTTCACGACTCTTTTGTGGGAGGCCTGATAAACCTTGTAAGCCGGAGACCAGCACCGGCCACCTACTTGTACTCACCCACGAAGCCCGCTCAGTGCGGGCTTTTTAATGCCTTGGTTTTTTCACGACTCACACGGTGTCTTTGTAGGAGCCAGCGTGGGCGCGGACCCTTGTGGGAGCTGGCCTGCCAGCGATGGTCGTGAACGATAACGCGGGCGAACTGGATGAACGCGGCGCACTGGAGTCCATCGCCAGCAGGCTGGCTCCTACAGTAGTTTCAGCGTGGGCATGGCCCCTTGTGGGAGCTGGCTTGCCAGCGATGGTCGTTAACGATAACGCGTGTGATCTGGATGAACGCGGCGCGCTTGAGTCCATCGCCAGCAGGCTGGCTCCTACAGTTTTCCGTCGAGAACCTTTTCAATGCCCGCAAGGTGGGGCTGGCCGGCGGCTCAAGGCGCGCCGAACAGCATCGTCCAGTAAACACCGTTGTCGCTGCGGGCGTTGGCGGCGTACGCGGCGCCGACCTGGGTGAATATCGGGTTCATCAGGTTGGCGCAGTGCCCGGGACTGGCGAGCCAGCCGGCCATGGCCTTGCTCGGTGAACCTTGCCCGGCGGCGATGTTTTCGCCGATCTGTCGGCCACGGTAGCCGGCAGCCCTGGCGCGGTCGGAGGGCATGTCACCGTCGGGGTCCTGGTGGGCGAAATAGTTGCCGTAGGCCATATCCTTGCTGTGACTTTGTGCTGCGGAACCCAAGGCCGCACTCCAGGACAGCGGCCGCGCGGCGGCGAAACGTTGGCGACCACACAGGCGCGGCCTG
This sequence comes from Pseudomonas sp. GW821-FHT07G06, assembly GCF_058986625.1. Lineage (NCBI taxonomy): Bacteria > Pseudomonadati > Pseudomonadota > Gammaproteobacteria > Pseudomonadales > Pseudomonadaceae > Pseudomonas > Pseudomonas sp. GW821-FHT07G06. The sequence continues at coordinate 121,077 of NZ_JBYSVW010000016.1, read as the reverse complement.
GCCCGGGCAGCGTTGACCTGCGCCAGCAACGCCTGTGCGGCACTGCGGGGATCGGCGGTTTGCCGGTCGAGCACCGGCCGCGCCAGCACCACTTGCCACTCGCTCCCGGCGCGGCTGACACCGATGTCGGCGTACTGGTTGTCGAGCAGTGCGGCGCAGTGCTCCTCCTGGAACATATCGAAGGCTTCGTCGGCATCCCGTGCACCCACCACGCGGATAGAACGCACCATGGTGGCCTGATAGCCGGAAGCCTTCAACCGGTCCCGCAACCCACCGCCATAGCCAACGGGCAAGGCCAGGTTCGATTTGAGCGTCAGAGGTGACAGGCGTTGCGCGGGGCGCCGGTCGCAACGTTGCGGATGGGCGCGGTAGTCGTTGATGGCGTTGACCAGTTGCCGTTGCCCATCGGCGTGGGCGGGGCTGGCAAAAACGGGGAGCAGGGAACACAGGCACAGCGAAGCAAAGCGCAAGGCAACGACGGTTTGGCGCATGAACGGACAACTCGGATGAGATGACGACGATAGGAGTGGGGGAAAACGCAGGGTATGACTGGTGTCTCGACACAAGGTTCACGGCGGACAAGCAGCTGCCTGTCATCCAGCCGAGGCGTCCGACGAAGGGTAGGGCGTAGTGCGCTGTTTAAACGGGATCCTGCTTCTCGCTAGGTCGCAACCTGAAGCGACAGACATGCCCGCCGCGCACCATGCACTCGCTGTGTTCGACTTCGCCGCCGCCCAGTGCGCCGATCAAGGCCAGGTCCAGTTCGCAGACCACCGGATGCTCGGCGGCCAGGCGATGGAATACGCAGTTATGCGCGACGATTTCCGGCGTGTCGCCCGAGCGAAAAAACACCTCGGCTTCGTAGCCCGCCTGGTTCATGTGCTGCACGATCCTGGTTTCGTCGACGACCTGTTGTTCACGGTCCAGCGCCAGCTTTCGGCCCATGCTGCGCATCAGCGAAGCCAGGGCTTCGGGGCCGATGATGGCGGCGACTTCATCGATCAGGACGCTGGCCAGTAGCTGATAGTGGCGAGGGAACTGCTCCCGTGCGTGGTCAGTGAGCCGATACAGCTGCTCCGGGCGACGCCCCGTCGGGCGGGTGTCGCCGCGCAGCACCAGGCCGTCACGCTCCAGCGCCGCCAGGTGTTGGCGGATCGCGGTGCGCGTAACGGCCAGATGTTCAGCCAACTCGTCAATGCTCATGCCGCCAGCATGGTGCAGCAGCGCATTGAGCAGGTCTTGCTGTGTTCGGCCCAGTCCTTCCAGCATGGGATAGCCTCGCGCGATATCAGAACTTGTCCGGGAATTGCTTGACCAGCGCGCCGGTCAACGCATCGGCCAGGGCCAGGATGTGCGTGCGCATCATCGCCCAGGTACGGGCTTCGCCGGCGTAATCATGTGCTGCGAATTCATCGATCTGGGTGATGTGGTGACCGCCATGGGCTGACAACATTGTCACCAGTGTCGCCTCAGGCAGATTGGGGTTCGCCGTGGCCAGGAACGCCGCAATTGCCTTGGCATTGCTGGTCAGTTCGGTGACGGCGGCCTGCTTGCCCTTGGCGTCCTTGGCCACTGTGGCATCGCTGTAGTGTTTCACCGCGCCCCAATGGCCGGCAAGCAACTTGAGCAGTTGATCCGCCGCTGGTTGGCCGTAGAGCGGGGCGATGCTGTTGGCGATCTTGGTGGCGTTGTCGACCACCTGATCGGCTGCGACCTTGGCTTGTTTCTGGTCGGCGGATTGATTGGCCAGTGCGTAGTTTCTGATCCAGAAAATGTGTTCGACCCAAAGGTCACGCTCGGCCAGGCGCGTGGTCAGCGCGGGGCTGTCGGCAGCGGCGGGTGAGGCGGCAGGCGTCTGGCTCCAGACCGGTTGCGCACAGAAAGCCAGCAGGAGCAAAGCCAGGGTTTTGATATTCATGACGGCACCCTCTGAGAGTGGGAACGTTCGACAATATCAATATAGGCATAAAAATATGCTTTTATTGGCCGGAGGCAGAATCTCGGACCAATGGTCGCGACTGAAGGGCTTTCTGTGGCGAGGGGGCTTGCCCCCGTTGGGTTGCGAAGCGACCCCAGCTCTTTATCCGAAAAGCAGGGCCTGCTGCGCAGTCCAGCGGGAGCAAGCTCCCTCGCCACAGGTGTGTGTCTGATAGAGGGTTTTTCAAAGCTGATCTACACCCCCCATCCCTCCCGCACCGCGCGCCGAATTCCGTCCAGCAACATCGCAAACGCCGGGTTGTCGTTGTTCTCGCGCCAGATCAGGTGCAACTCGCTCTGTACGCCTTCGCCCAGATCGATATCGCGGAACACCACGTTCCTGAACACCACACTGGTCGCGCAACGCGGCACCAGGGCCAGGCCCATGGCGGCGTTGACCAGTGCCAGGATGGTCAATGACGAGCCGAGCCACTGCACGTAATCCGGGGCGACGCGGGCCGAGCGCAGCATGCCGGTCAGCAGTTCGTTGAACGGCGGGTAAGCCGCGTGGGAGTACATCAGGAACGGTTGCCCATCGAGGTCCTGGACGGATACCGATCCGGCACTGGCCAGGCGGTGCGTACTCGGCACCGCCAGCACGAACGGCTCGCGCACCAGGCATTCGGTGGAGTAGCCCGGTTCCAGCAGCGGCGCCCGGGCGATGCCGAGGTCGATGCGGCGTGCGCGCAAGGCTTCGTGTTGCTGGTAGGTGTTCATCTCCGACAGGTCGATTTTGACGTGGGGCTGTTTGAGTCGCGCCTCGGCGATGACCTTGGGCAGGAACTCGTAGACCGCGCTACCGACGAAACCGATATTGACCGAACCGATGTCGCCCTCGGCGAATCGCCGGGCCGTCACTGCCGCTTGCTGGGCGCGCTCCAGCAGGTTCTGGGCTTCGATAAAGAAGGCCCGGCCGGCGGCGGTGAGCGCGACGCTGCGGGTGCTGCGGGTGAACAGTTCGACGCCCAGGTGATGTTCCAGCAACTGAATCTGTCGGCTGAGAGGCGGTTGGGTCATGTTCAGCCGTTCGGCGGCGCGGCGGAAATTCAGTTCGGTTGCCACGGTGGTGAAACATCGCAGTTGAGTCAGTTCGAACATTGATCTAATCCAAGTATCAATCGAATGCCAAGTTAGATTAGACGGGATCAATACTCGCGTCCATGATCGGGCCACGTCACACGCCATCCCCAAAGCTATCCCCCAAAAAAACAATGATCGGGAGTCGCCCCTTGAATACCCTCCAGATTCCGCCAGACCCGAATGTGCTCGCCCGCGCCGCCGCCAAGGTCAAGCGCCATGTACTGCCGCTGTTCGTGGTGATGTTCATCGTCAACTACATCGACCGGGTCAATATCGGCTTCGTGCGCAGCCACCTGGAAACCGACCTGGGCATTGGCGCCGCCGCCTACGGCCTGGGTGCAGGGCTGTTCTTTATCGGGTACGCCATCTTCGAAGTGCCGTCCAACCTGCTGCTGCAACGCTACGGTGCCCGCGCCTGGTTGACGCGGATCATGTTCACCTGGGGCGCCGCCGCGATGGCCATGGCGTTTGTCCGTGGCGAAACCAGTTTCTACGTGCTGCGCTTCATACTCGGAGCCGCCGAAGCGGGTTTTTTCCCCGGCATCATCTACTACTTCACCCAATGGCTACCGTCGACCGAGCGCGGCAAGGCGATGGCGATTTTCCTCAGTGGTTCGGCCATTGCCTCGGTGATTTCCGGTCCGGTGTCCGGTGCACTGCTCAACGTCAGCGGCTTGAGCCTGCACGGTTGGCAGTGGATGTTCCTGATCGAAGGCTTTGCTTCCATCGTGCTCTGCGGGTTCGTCTGGTTCTGGCTGCAATCCCACCCACGGCAAGCCAAGTGGCTGAGCGACGAAGAACAAACCGCGCTGATCGACGCGATTGCTCAGGAGCAACAGGCTCGCGAAGCCACGCAGGGGGTCAAACCCTCGATTTTCAAACTGCTGGCCGACCGACAGATCCTGCTGTTCTGCTTCATCTACTTTTCCATCGCCCTGACCATCTACGGTGCCACGTTCTGGCTGCCGAGCATGATCAAGAAAATGGGCAACCTCGGCGATTTCCAGGTCGGCCTGTTCAACTCGATTCCGTGGATCATTTCCATCGTCGCGATGTATGGCTTCGCGGCCATGGCCAGCAAATGGAAGTACCAACAGGCCTGGGTAGCGGTGACGCTGGTGATCGCGGCATTCGGCATGTTCATGTCCACCACCGGCGGCCCGGTCTTTGCCTTCGTCGCCATCTGTTTTGCCGCCATCGGCTTCAAGGCCGCCTCGGCGTTGTTCTGGCCGATTCCCCAGGGCTATCTCGATGCCCGGATCGCCGCGGCGGTGATCGCCCTGATCAACTCCATCGGTAACCTCGGTGGCTTCGTCGCGCCGACCACCTTCGGGTTCCTGGAGCAGACCACCGGCTCCATCGAAGGCGGGCTCTACGGCCTGGCCGCCACTTCGCTGGTCGCCGCCATCGTGATCTTTTTCGCCCGCACCGCCCCCCGTGGCGATGCCCTCCGTGCGTTGAGCGGCCAAGCGGCCGACGGCACACCGGCAAAAAAGCCCAACAGTCATCCAGCCCTGAAAACTGATCCAACGGGAGCCGCCTCTTGAAAATCAAACGAGTCACTGTCACGCCCATCGCCTTCCGTGATCCGCCCTTGCTCAACGCCAGCGGCATCCACGAACCCTTCGCGCTGCGCTCGATCATCGAGATCGAGAGCGACAACGGCTACATCGGCCTGGGTGAAAGTTATGGCGACGCTCCGGCGCTGGCGATCCAGCAGCAACTGCAAACGCAACTGATCGGCCTTGACCCGTTCAACCTCAATCAGTTGCGTGCCATCGTCCAGGCCACCGTGGCGGCGAACAAACCGGCGAGTATTGCCGGTGCCGAACTGGCGCCGGGCTCCCATGCCAGCAAAGCCGTGAGCAATGCTTATTCGGCTTTCGAAGTGGCGTTTCTGGATTTGCAGGCGCACTCCCTGAATGTGCCCTTGGTGGACTTGCTGGGCGGGGCCATCCGCGAGGAGATTCCGTTCAGCGCCTACCTGTTCTTCAAGTACGCGCAGCACGTCGATTCACCCTACAAGCCCGACAGTTGGGGCGAGGCCCTGACCGAAGAGCAGATCGTTGCCCAGGCGCGGCGGATGATCGAGGCCTACGGCTTCAAGAGCATCAAGCTCAAGGCCGGCACCTTGCCGCCCGAGCATGAAGTGTCGTGCATCAAGGCGCTGAAAAAGGCCTTCCCCGGTTACCCGCTGCGTATTGATCCGAACGGCAACTGGTCGCTGCAAACCTCGATCCGCATGGCCGAACTGCTCGGTGATGACCTGCAATATTACGAAGACCCGACGCCGGGCCTGGAGGGCATGGCCGAGCTGCACAAGCGCACCGGTCTGCCCCTGGCGACCAACATGGTGGTCACCGATTTCGACGAGTTCCGCCGCAGCGTGGCACAGAACAGCGTGCAGATTGTCCTCGCCGACCACCATTATTGGGGTGGCCTGCGTGACACGCAGGCGTTGGCGAAAATGTGCGAAACCTTTGGTCTTGGGGTGTCGATGCATTCCAATTCGCACCTGGGCATCAGCCTGATGGCCATGGCACATGTCGCCGCTGCGGTGCCGAACCTGGATTTCGCCTGCGACACCCATTACCCCTGGCAGGAGCCCGACGAAGAGGTAATCAAGGGCGGCAAGCTGCCGATTGTCGATGGCTGCGTGAAAATCACCCGCGCCCCGGGCCTGGGGCTGGAACTTGACCACGACCAGTTGGGCAAGCTGCATGACCAGTACCTGACGTGCGGCATTCGCCAGCGCGATGACGTGAAGCAGATGCAGCGATACAAACCGGAGTGGAAGGCGGTCAAACCGCGGTTTTGATCTGCAAGACGTGCAAGGGGGGCTTGCTGAGGCGAAGGAGCTTGCTGTGGCGAGGGAGCTTGCTCCCGCTGGACTGCGTAGCAGTCCTGTTTTTGGGGGTTGCTTCGCAACCCAGCGGGAGCAAGCTCCCTCGCCACAGATCACAGATCACAGATCACAGGTATGTTCTACCTTGCTTGCTACAACCCATCCCCCAGCGCCTTCAAGTATTCAGGGCTTTCACTGATCGAGTTATGCTCCGTCCCCGGTATCACCTGCAACGACGCCACGCCTTTGGTGAAATGACTCAACAGGCGCTCGGTGCTCGAACGCGGAATCACTTCATCATGCTCGGCCGCTATCAAGACCGTCGGCACCGTGATGCGGGCGGCGTACTGCCAGGACGGGTATTTGTCCTTCAACAACCAGCGCACCGGAAACCAGCGGAACTGACGAGCGGCCAGCCCTTCGAGGCTGTTGTAGGGCGTGATCAATACCAGTCGCGCGGCCGGGCGTTCGCTGGCCAGGCGCACGGCGACACCCGACCCCAGGCTGCGTCCGACCACCGCCACGTGCGAGTGGCTGGCATACACCTGGTCGAACAAGGTCAAGGCGTCGCGGGCGATGGCCTCTTCGGAAGGCGAGCCGGAACTGCCGCCAAAGCCACGGTAATGCAGCAGATACAGCGCGTAGTCAGGGAACGCCTGGGTGAACCCGGGCAAGTTGCGCGAGACGTCTTCGGCGTTGCCGCCAAAGTAGATCAGCGCATTCGGGCCTTCGTGGGGCCGGATGGACACCAGCACCCGTGCGTCGGCGACCGGCAGGGTGAGCAGCGTCCCGGCTGCGCCGACGGTGCGCGGTTGCGGGTAATAGATCAGCGCCCGCTGAAACACGAACAGTGCCACGCACAGCGCCAGGTACAACGCAGCGACGATGACGACGAGTAACACCAGGGTGCGCGACATTCGACTAACGTTAGTGGGCGGCATTGACGGCTCGGGGTTTGAAAGTGACTGGCGCCGCAGGGCCTTGTGAGTGTAGTCAATCGACCCTTGGCACATGTTATCCGCCGTGTCGGTGCAACAGGCCAAACCCGAACGACTGGTGAGAAGCGTTTTATGAGCCATCCTGAGGGTTACACCCGTAGAGAAATACTCACGCTGGCTGCCGGTGCTTCGGCGGTCTTCACGTTCGGTCCGGCGGGTGCGCAACCCGCGCCGTCGACGGGAACAGGAGGCAAGACCATGCAGACTCGCGCCATTCCTTCCAGCAACGAGTCCTTGCCGATCGTAGGCTTGGGCACTTACCGCGGATTCGACGTCGAGCCTTCGCAACCGGCCTACAAGGACTTGCCCGCGGTACTGGATGCGTTGTTCGACAAGGGTGGCAAGCTGATCGACAGTTCGCCGATGTACGGTCGCGCCGAACAGACCACCGGCGAACTGTTGTCGATCCATGAGCCGCGCTCGCCGGCGTTCCTGGCCACCAAGGTGTGGACCCGCGGGCGCGAAGAAGGCATCGCGCAGATGGAACAATCCTTCGCCCTGTTGCAGACCGACCGGATCGACCTGATGCAGATCCACAACCTGCTGGACTGGCAGACGCACTTGCCGACCCTGCGCCACTGGAAAGAACAAGGGCGCATCCGCTACATCGGCATCACCCATTACACGGCGTCGGCCTACGACGAAGTGGAAGCGGTACTCAAGGCCGAACCGCTGGATTTCCTGCAGATCAACTACGCCCTGGATGATCGCGGCGCCGAGAAACGCTTGCTGCCGTTGTGCCGTGAACGGGGCGTGGCGGTGATCTGCAATCGGCCGTTCGGCGGTGGCGGCCTGCTGGCCAGACTGAAAGACAAGCCGCTACCAGGCTGGGCGGCGCAAGTCGGGGTCAAGAGCTGGCCGCAACTGGCACTGAAGTTCCTGCTGTCGCATTCGGCGGTGACCTGCGTGATTCCGGGCACCGGCAACCCGCGCTACATGGCGGAAAATGCCCGGGCCGGTTTCGGCCCGATGCTGACCGATGCCCAGCGTCAGCAACTGATTGCGCTGGTGGACTAGCGCAGCCCGGCGAGTCCCGCAGCCTCTCCTATACTGTCCGCGACCATGCCGTTGAAAGCGCATTCGTTGCCCTGACGGCGTCCCTGTCCATCACTGCAAGGAGATCGAACATGGCTATCCGCATTGGCGACGAAGCACCGGATTTCACCGCCGAAACCACCGAAGGCACGCTCAATTTTCACCAATGGATCGGCGACGGGTGGGCCATCCTGTTTTCCCACCCCAAGGATTTCACCCCGGTGTGCACCACTGAACTGGGCTACCTGGCCAAACTCAAGCCCGAATTCGACAAGCGCAACACCAAGGTCATCGGCCTCAGCGTCGACCCGGTCAGCGACCACAACCGTTGGGTCGGCGACATCGCCGAGACTCAGGGCAGCGCGGTCAATTATCCGCTGATCGGCGATGAAAACCTGGTGGTGGCCAAGCTTTACGACATGATCCACCCCAATGCCAGCGGCGGCGCGCGCACAGCCGTGGACAACGCCACAGTGCGTTCGGTGTTCATCGTCGGCCCGGACAAGAAGGTCAAGGCCATGCTGATCTACCCGATGAGCGCCGGGCGCAATTTCGATGAAGTGCTGCGCTTGCTCGATTCCCTGCAACTGAATGCCAAGCACACCGTTGCCACGCCGGTGAACTGGCGGCCGGGCGAGGATGTGATCATTCCGACTTCGGTGTCTGATGAAGATGCGAAGAAGAAATACCCGGATGGCTTCAAGACATTGAAGCCGTATCTGCGGACGGTGGCTCAGCCGAAGTAACTGTAGCAGCCTCTGAAATCGCCTTCGCGAGCAGGCTCGCTCCCACATTGGATCTCTGTCGGACACAGATTTTGTGTCCACTGAAGACCCCATGTGGGAGCGAGCCTGCTCGCGAAGAGGCCGGCCCTGCTGGCCGAGTCCTTCAAACCAGATACTTTTTAAACCACCCCAACGTCCGCTCCCAAGCCAGCTTCGCCGCCGCCTCGTCATAACGCGGCGTCGAGTCGTTGTGGAAACCATGATTGGCGCCCGGATAAATGTAGGCCTCATAGGTCTTGCCCCCGGCCTTCAACGCTTTCTCATAGGCCGGCCAGCCCTCGTTGATCCGCGTATCCAGTTCGCCGTAGTGCAGCATCACCGGTGCCTTGATTCGGGGCACTTCCTCGGCCGTTGGCTGACGGCCATAAAACGACACGGCGGCGCCCAGTTCCGGATAGGCCACGGCGGCGGCGTTGGTCACGCCACCGCCGTAGCAGAACCCGGTGATGCCGACTTTTCCGGTGGCGGCAGGGTGTTTCATCATCCATTCGACGGCGGCGAAAAAGTCGTTCATCAGCTTTTCCGGGTCGACCGTGGCCTGAAGCTCGCGGCCCTTGTCGTCATTGCCCGGATAACCGCCGACCGAGGTCAGGCCGTCCGGAGCCAGAGCGATGAAACCGGCCTTGGCCACACGCCGGGCCACGTCTTCGATGTACGGGTTGAGCCCGCGGTTTTCATGCACGACCACCACCGCCGGCACCTTGCCGGTGGTCTTGGCCGGACGCACCAGATAAGCCCGTACCTGGCCGTTGCCCTTGGGCGAAGGGTAGGTGACGTACTCGGCAATGATATCCGGGTCGGTGAACTCGACTTGCTCGGCCAGCGCGTAGTTGGGGCTTAGCGCGGCGAGCAGGGCGCCGGCGGTCATGCTGCCGAAGGTGAACAACGCTGCGCGGTCGAGAAACTCCCGGCGATTGATCTTGCCGTGGGCGTAGTAGTCGTAGAGTTCCAGCAGTTCCGGGGAAAAGTCTTTGGCAGTTAGTCGGGTCATCGGTGCAACTCCTCACAGAAGGTTGAACACGGCCCCTGTGGGAGCGAGCCTGCTCGCGAAGACGGCGTCAGGTTCAGTATCCAGGTGCCTGATACACCGCTTTCGCGAGCAGGCTCGCTCCCACAGGGGTTAAAGGGTGAGGCTAAAATCTCATTTCACGCACTGCGCACCGGCCTTGGCCACTTGCGCATCCTGCTCGGGCTTGACGCCTGACACCCCGACAGCCCCGATCACCTGGCCATCGAAAACAATCGGCACGCCACCCTCGAGCGAAGTCAGCACGGGTGCTGACAGAAAAGCGTAGCGCCCCCCGTTGACCATGTCTTCATAGCTTTTCGATTCGCGCCGCCCGAGGGCTGAGGTGCGGGCCTTTTCGGTGGCGATATATGCACTGCTCGGTGCGCAACCGTCGAGGCGTTCGAGGGCCAGCGGGTGGCCGCCGTCATCGACCACCACTATGGTCACGGCCCACTGATTGGCCTGTGCCTCGGCACGGGCGGCTTTGATGATCTGCTGGACTTCGGTCTGGCTCAGCACGGCTTTGCGGTTCATGGGCATCTCCGGGATTCGGTTAAGGCAGGGCGGCTTCGACCAGTTCGATCCAGTGCCGCACCGGGGTCCGGCCCGCGCCGTCGAGGTGCGACTGGCAGCCGATGTTGGCCGTGACGATGACCTCGGGATGGCCGCTTTCCAGGGCATTGAGCTTGTTGTCGCGCAGTTGTCGCGACAGTTCGGGCTGGGTCAGCGAATAGGTGCCCGCCGAGCCGCAGCACAGGTGCCCGTCGGGGACGGACGTCAGGTTGAAACCGAGGCCGGTCAGCAGCGCTTCCACGGCGCCGCCGAGTTTCTGCCCGTGCTGCAAGGTGCAAGGGCAATGGAAGGCCAGGCGCTGCGAGGCGTGGATCCCGAGTTTTTCCAGCGGTTCGTCGCGCAACACCTCCACCAGGTCCCGGGCCAGTTCGCTGACCTTTTTCGCCTTGTCGGCATAGGCCGGGTCGCTGGCGAGCAGATGGCCGTAGTCCTTGATGAAGGCGCCGCACCCGCTGGCGGTCTGCACAATCGCCTCGGCGCCTTTTTCGATGCTCGGCCACCACGCGTCGATGTTGCGCCGGGCGCGATCGAGACCGGCGGCCTGGGCGTCCAGGTGGTAGTCCACGGCACCGCAGCAACCGGCTTCGCGGGTCGCGATGACGCTGATCCCCAACCGGTCCAGCACCCGCGCCGCCGCGGCATTGGTGTTGGGTGACAGGGCCGGCTGCACGCAGCCTTCGAGCATCAGCACCTGACGTTCGCGCAGTGTCATGGGGCGCGGCTTGGCCGGCGGCGCATGGCGCGGCAATTTGCTTTGCAGGGTATCGGGCAGTAGCGCACGGAACACCTGGCCGCCATTGACCAGGCTCTTGAACAGGTCCGGATGCGGCACGGTCTGGCGCAATCCCTCGCGCAACAGGCGCTGCCCGAGCGGGCGCGGCACCGCCGCATCGACCACCGCGCGGCCGATGTCCAGCAGGTTGTGGTAGTCGACGCCCGATGGGCAGGTGGTTTCGCAGTTGCGGCACGACAGGCAGCGATCCAGGTGTTGCTGGGTCTTTTGCGTGACGTCGTTGCCTTCCAGCACTTGCTTGATCAGGTAGATGCGGCCCCGCGGTCCGTCCAGTTCATCGCCGAGCAATTGATAGGTCGGACAGGTGGCATTGCAGAAGCCGCAGTGCACGCAGGTGCGCAGGATGCTTTCGGCTTCTGCGGCGCGGGGCAGATGGCGGGCGCGTTCACTCAGGGTCGTCTGCATGGTTCAAAGCTCCGCGTACAGGCGTCCGGGGTTGAAGATGCCCCGTGGATCGAGTTGTTGTTTCAGGTTGCGGTGATAGCGCATCAGGGCCTGGGGCAGCGGCTGGAACGGGGTGTCGGTGAGGCCGTGGCTGAAGCAGGTGACATGGCCGCCGACTTCGTCGACGACCTGGCGGATGAACGCCGCTTCGGCATCGGACTTCAACCAGCGTTGGGCGCCGCCCCAGTCGATCAACTGGCGCCCCGGCAGCGACAGGCGCGGTGTGTTGTGCGGCAGTGACAGGCGCCAAAGCGGCTGGTCTTCATCGAAGAAGCTCAAGCGCTGTTCGTTGAGATCTTCCCAGTACGAAGCGTCCAGCCGTTCGCCACCGAGGCGCTCGTGGGCCGCCGCCACCGAACCTTCACCGCCCTCGAGCCGCAGGTGCAGGCGTGAGCCGTCGTGACAGGCCGCGCTGATCGGCAACGGTTGCTGGCCCCACTCCGCCAGGCGCAGCAAGGCGCGTTCAGGGTCCATTTCCAGGCTGATACTCAGGACTTTCCGGGGTTTTGGCAGCACTTTGAGCGAGACTTCGGTGATCAGCCCGAGGCAGCCGTAACTGCCGGTCATCAGGCGTGAAAGGTCGTAGCCGGCGACGTTTTTCATCACCTCGCCACCGAAGCGCAACAGCTTGCCTTGCCCGGTGATGACCCGCGTGCCGAGGACGAAGTCGCGCACCGAGCCGGACCACGGGCGCCGCGGGCCGGACAGTCCGCAGGCGATCATGCCGCCGACCGTGGCGCCGTCGCCAAAGGACGGCGGCTCGTAGGGCAGCATCTGTTGCGCGGCATCCAGCGCCTGCGCCAGCTCCGACAGCGGCGTGCCGCAACGGGCGGTGATCACCAGCTCTGTCGGGTCGTAACTGACGATGCCCCGGTGCGCGCGGGTATCGAGAATTTCCCCGGCCGTGGTGCGGCCAAGAAAACCTTTGCTGCTGGAACCCTGGATGCGCAGAGGCGTAGCGTTTTCCAGCGCCTGATTGACCTGCTCCAGGAGCAGTTGGCTGTCGTCGAAATCTTCAGGGCCGCGCATCAGAAACGCTCCAGCTCGGGGAAGGGCAATTGACCGCCATGTATGTGCATGGCACCGAATTCGGCGCAGCGATGTAGGGTCGGAATGTTCTTGCCGGGGTTGAGCAGGCCGCTCGGGTCGAAGGCGGCTTTGATGGCATGGAACAGGGTCAGCTCATCGCTGTTGAACTGCACGCACATCTGGTTGATCTTCTCGCGACCCACGCCGTGCTCACCGGTGATGCTGCCGCCGACCTTCACGCACAGCTCCAGAATCTTGCCGCCCAGGTTTTCCGCGCGCTCCAGTTCACCGGGTTGATTGGCGTCGAACAGGATCAACGGATGCATGTTGCCGTCGCCGGCGTGGAATACGTTGGCCACCCGCAGGCCGTATTCGTTCGAGAGTTCGGCGATGGCGTGCAGCACGCCGGGCAGTTCGCGACGGGGGATGGTGCCGTCCATGCAGTAATAGTCCGGCGAGAGGCGGCCCACCGCCGGGAAGGCGTTCTTGCGCCCGGCCCAGAAACGTACGCGCTCGGCTTCGTCCTTCGCCTGGCGCACCTCGGTCGCACCGGCCTGTTGCAGGACCTGGCGCACCCGGTCGCAGTCATCCGAGACATCGGCTTCAACACCATCGAGCTCGCACAGCAGAATGGCCTGGGCCTCCACCGGGTAACCGGCGTGGATGAAGTCCTCGGCGGCGCGGATGGCCAGGTTGTCCATCATTTCCAGGCCACCGGGGATGATGCCGGCGGCAATGATGTCGCCGACGGCGCGCCCGGCTTTTTCCACGGAGTCGAACGCCGCCAGCAAGACTTTGGCGGTCTGCGGTTTGGGCAGCAGCTTGACCGTGACCTCGGTGATCACCCCGAGCAGGCCTTCGGAGCCGGTGAACAGTGCCAGCAGATCGAAACCGGGGGCGTCGAGGGCGTTGGAGCCCAGGCTCAAATGCTCGCCGTCGACCGTGAGGATGTCGACCTTGAGCACGTTGTGCACGGTCAGGCCGTACTTCAGGCAATGCACGCCACCGGCATTTTCCGCGACGTTGCCGCCGATCGAACAGGCAATTTGCGAGGATGGATCCGGCGCGTAATACAGGCCGAACGGTGCCGCCGCCTGGGAAATCGCCAGGTTGCGCACACCCGGCTGAACCCGTGCGGTACGGGCGGCGGGGTCGATGCCCAGGATGTTGTTGAAACGCGCCATCACCAGCAGCACGCCTTTCTCCAGGGGCAGTGCACCGCCGGACAAACCGGTGCCGGCGCCCCGGGCCACCACGGGGACCTGTCGTTCATGGCAGACCCGCAGCACCCCTTGCACTTCATCGATGTGCCGGGGCAGCACCACCAGCATCGGCGTGGTGCGATAGGCCGACAGTCCGTCGCATTCGTAGGGCTTGAGTTCCTCCTGCTGATGCAGGATTTCCAGGCCCGGCAAGCGGCTCTGCAGGGCCTGCAAGAGTGCCTGTCTGTCGACGTCGGGCAAGGCGCCGTCAACGCGTTCATCGTAGAGAATGTTCATGGGATCACGATTCTCGCTGGAGACCTGCGACCTTCATCATTGGCCTGATACCGCCGGCTGTCCATGGGATGTTTGTCCGCATGACGGACCATTCATTCAAAAAAATCACCGTCCCCTGTGGGAGCGAGCCTGCTCGCGAAGAGGGTGTCACATCCGACAGAGATGTCGACTGTGCCACCCTCTTCGCGAGCAGGCTCGCTCCCACAGGGATGCGGCTTAAGCATAATCAAGTAGCGTTCGATTCAATGCCCGCCCACCACCATATGGCTGAACGGCGCGACGTAGGCCTGCAGCGTCACCAGCCCGCCGACCAGAATCGCCAGCACAATCGAGTGGAAGAACACGTAGCGCAGGATTTCCCCTTCATGGCCGTACCAGCGGGTGGCGGTGGAGGCGACCACGATCGACTGGGCGTCGACCATCTTGCCCATGACCCCGCCGGAACTGTTGGCGGCGGCCATCAACACCGGGCTGATGCCCAGTTGCTCGGACGTCACCCGTTGCAGGCCGCCGAACAGCACGTTGGACGCGGTGTCCGAGCCGGTCAGCGCCACGCCGAGCCAGCCGAGCAGGGTGCCGAACATCGGATAGAAAATGCCCGTCGCGGCGAAGGCCAGGCCCATGGTCGCATCCAGGCCGGAGTAGCGTGTGAGGAAGCCCAGGGCAAGCATCGCGGCAATGGTGATCAACGAGTAACGCACCACCCACAACGTGCGCAGGTACTGGTGAATCAGTTGCGGGATCGAGTAACCCATCAGCAAGCCGCCGACGATTGCCGCCAGCAGAATGCCGCTGCCAGTGGCGGTGAACCAGGTGAACTTGTACACCGCCTCTTCGGTTTTCGGCGCGGCCACCACGGGCGGGACTTTCTCGACCTGCAAGTGCAGGGTGGTGAAGGTCACGACCGGCGCAAACAGCGGGTTGGCCTCGCGCATCGGCTTGCCCTGCGGATCGAGCTTGGCGGCACTGGTTTGCGGGTCGATGGCAGGGCGGGTGTCGAAGGTGTTCTTGAAGCCCTGGGTGCCCCAGATGAACACGAAGACCGTGAGGATGATCCACGGCATCCAGGCCCGCATCACCGCCGGTTTCGCCTCGTTGGCAAAGGTTGCAGTGGGTACGGGCTTTTCGTCGTGCTCGGCGTCGATCTTCGAGTCGTCGACCCGGCCGGACAGGGCGGCGGAGGTGTGCACGGTGGCCGGTTTCCAGACCTTGAGGAAACCGGCCAGGCAGGCCATGGAAATCAGCGCGGCGATCACATCCACCAGCATTGGCCCGTGATAGTTCGACACGAGGAACTGCGGAATGGCAAAACTGACCCCCGCCACCAGGATCGCCGGCCAGATCTCCAGCATCTTGCGCCAGCCGGCAAAGGCCCAGATCAGCCAGAACGGCACCAGCACCGAGAAGAAGGGCAACTGCCGGCCGACCATCATCGACAGCTCCATTTCATCCAGCCCGGTGACCTTGGCCAGGGTGATGATCGGCGTGCCGAGGGCGCCGAATGCTACCGGCGCGGTGTTGGCGATCAGCGCCAGCCCCGAGGCGGCAAGCGGCGAAAAGCCGAGCCCGATGAGAATCGCCCCGGTCACTGCCACCGGCGTACCGAAACCGGCCGCGCCTTCGAAAAACGCACCGAAGCAGAAGGCGATCAGGAGCAATTGCAGGCGCCGGTCATCGGTGATGCGCGCCAGGGAATCTTGCAGCACCTTGAACGAACCGTTCTCGGTGGTCAGGCGGTGCAGGAAGATGATGTTCAACACGATCCAGCCGATTGGCAGCAAACCGTTGGCTGCACCGAACAGCGCCGCGGAACCGGCCATGTTCGCCGGCATGCCGAAGGCGAAGATCGCGATCAGCAAGGCCGAGGCCAGGGCGAGCAGCGCCGCCAGGTGCGCCTTGATATGAAAAAACGCGAGGGACGCCAGCATCACCACCACCGGCACAGCCGCCATGAGCGTTGAAAGCACCGGGTTACCGAACGGATCGTAGACTTGCTGCCAGACCATGTTCCACCTCTGCTTTTTATTGTTGGACGTGCAGATCCCCTGGGGGAGGTGGCCTTGAGTATAGGTGGCATTGCGCCGCTGTCAGGCCAGGCCCTCCGGTCCAGCGGGGCGGCGCAGTTCCGGGGCCTGAGCTAGCATGGCCAGTAGGGTTTGAAACCAGTCAGGGGAGGAATGCAGTCATGACCGAGCGCCACATTGAGCACAAGGAGACGTTATCGAACGGATGCAACATCAAAGTCACCGCCGAGATATTGAAAGACGGTTCGTTGGGCATGTTTATCGGCGTCTACAAGCCGGACGGCTCGGTCATCGACGAAAACCACGACCCACGGCCGCACATGCTGGACATGGAGGCGGCGATGGATTGGGGAATCGATATTGCCAAGGGGATTGGCAATAGCCAGCGAACGTTGTGAGCGGTTCGCGTCCGTACTCGGGTGACCTGCGGTCGCTGTCAGAATCCGAAGGCGCGGGCCGAGACTTTTGCCAGCTCGACATCCAGCAGATGCTCGGCCAGCACGTCATTCAAAAAGCGGAACTGATCATTGAGCCCGACCACTTCATTGCTGAAGTGATGATCGGCTGAAGGGATCAGCAACGCTTCGAACTTCTCGTCGAACAGCAGAGTCAACTCTTTACGTGACTCGAATTTCTGCGCGTAGAAATTCTTGCCGAACAGCGGAAAACGCACGGCGAGGGAGACGGTGTGCATCATGATGTTTGCTCCTCGCTCAGGACGTACCAGGCAAACACACTCAATGTGAACGCCGTCAGGGCCAGGCAGGTCAGCAGATGGATCAGCATGAGGTTTCCCTCCGATTCGGGATTTCGTGTTGGCTTGGGATCGATCCTACGCTGACGGCGTTCAAGCGGAAGGCAATCGCGGCGATGGTGAATATCGACGCCAGTGATGGTGGTTTTTGTTCTGTCTGCTCTGGCCCCTTCGCGAGCAGGCTCGCTCCCACAGGTCCGTGGCCAACCGCTTTTCTGTGGGAGCGAGCCTGCTCGCGAAGGCGGCCTCAGGTGCGTCGCAACCTATACTTGAATCATGGTTTTCGAGTGCTGGACATCCCGCCCGGTGCACACTTCAGGAAGCCGCCATCTTGAACCTGCGTTCGCTGATCATTGCCGTGCTGGTGGTGCTGGCAGGGTGCGCCACGCCGCCGCGTGCGCCAGTGGAAGTGGCGCCGGTCATCGTTCCCGCCAGCACCTGGCAACAGGTGGACCGGGAGATCGTCGCCGCGTCGCAGTCGGCCACCGAGCAGACCCGAATCTACGCCCGTGGAGCCATGGAATACTGGCGTACGCGGGTTTATGAACTGACCGAAGAAAATTTCATTCCGTGGTTCAGCAGCTACTGGACCCAGGAATGGCTGTCGATGAAGGTCAGCTGGTACACCATCAGCGCCAAGGGTGAGCAGGATGCCTCGGCCAAGCGCCTGGCGGCGTACCTGCTCGAGGCCTACCAGGAGAAGGTCCTGGCCCCGGTGGCGGCGGAAATCGATCCTGATGCGATTCTTGGCCTGGCAGCGGCATTCTACGTCGACATCCTCAAGGAAGAACTGCAGAAAATCTCCACCCGCCACGGCGTGCCGATGGCCCAGCTCAACGGGCGCATCCAGAAAATCCCGGCCATTGCCCTCGGGCCACCGCCGGCGCGGGACGCCTCGTTGTACCAGATCGTGCACACCGAATCGTTGAACACATTGCCGGCTTATGCTGCGTTGCTCGACAAAATCCACAAGGCCGGCGGTGACAGGGGCGTGGGTTCGACCGACACCGCGATGGCGCCGGTGGCCAAGCGCGCCAGCCAGCGCATGGAAGCCGAGATGGCCCCGCGCGGGGCCGCCAGTGCCGTGGCCGCTGCAGCCGGGAAACTCGCCGGCGGATTGATCACCGTCGGTGTGGCGGCCATTCGCGCGATCATTCAGGCCAATGACCGGCCGGACAGCGAAGCGCTGATCCGCAGCAGTCTGGGCAACACCTTCGACAAGGCCTGGATCAAGCTGGTGCAGAACCCGACCACCGGCGTCATGGCTGGCACGCTTTACATGGCGGGGCAGATCGAAGGGAATCTGGGCGGCGGCGCACCACCGCCGGTCGGTTTGAGTGCCGGCACTGTCGATTGGACGCCGGCGCAACCGACTACCCAGCAGAACACCCCATGACCCAAGGAGAAGCACTCATGTCTTATGTCGATGGTTTTATCGCTGCCGTACCCACCGCCAACCGTGGGCAATACCTTAAACACGCGGAAATCGCCGCCTCGGTCTTCAAGGAAAACGGTGCCTTGAGCGTGGTCGAATGCTGGGGCGAGGACGTGCCGGAAGGCAAGGTCACCTCGTTCCCGATGTCGGTGAAGCTCAAGGAGGGCGAAACCGTTGCCTTTGGCTGGATCATCTGGCCGGACAAGGCCACCCGCAATGCCGGGATGGACAGGATGATGCAGGACCCGCGCATGAAGCCGGACGTCAATCCGATGCCCTTCGATGGCCAGCGCATGGTGTACGGCGGGTTTGAAGTACTTCTCACGGCTTGATGCCGGACGCGGGATCACTCCGGCGTCGGGGTGATCCTGCAACTCTTGCGCTGGCGGATCTCGTCATCCGTCGGCCGCTCGTGGATGAACTCGAAGCGCGGCTCACCTTCGCTGTAATGCACCAGCCAGCCCCATTCCAGCTGGAGTTCATCCTGACCTGGCGCGGGCGGTCTGGCCCACCATGGCTCTTTGCTGATGATCTGTCGCATGGCCCCCCCTCCGGTTTTGGGATGCCAGAACTATAACGCGCCTTGTGGACGGTGCCAGAAATCCGCTGGCCGGCAGGCGGGCGTTGAGTACACTCAGACAGTCTTCCCACAAGGAGTGCGGCATGAACGACGAAACCCGCGAGCCGATCAAGCGGCTGTTCTTTGCGCTGGACTGCGCTCCGGCCCAGCGCCGGGAGATCGCCCAGTGGCGCAGCGCGCTGCAGCTGCGCCACGGACGACCGGTGTCGGCGGACAACTTTCACCTGACGCTGAAGTTTTTGGGCGCGGTGGGTGTGGCGCAGATCGCCGAGCTCTGCAACGCAGCGGGGGCCATCCGCACGCCGGGCGAGCGCTTGACGGTGGTGCTTGACCGGCTGGACGTATGGCGCAGGGCAGGGGCGCTGGTGCTCGCGCCACAGCAGGCGCCCCCGGCATTGCTGCGTCTGGTGTATGCCCTGGAACAGGCGATGTTGCCGTTCGGGCTGGAGGAGGCCCCAAGGGAGTATCGCCCGCACCTGACCCTGGCGCGGGACTATCGGGCGCCGGTGCCGGAGTCCCCGACTGCGCCGCAATTCTTCCTGCGTGCCGACCGGTTCACCCTGTTTGAATCCCACAAGGGTCGTTATCGGGCGCTGGCCGAATGGCCGTTGATGGATCCCGACCGCCGATAAAAAAAGTCCTTCACGCAATCCCGGAAACTGTAGGAGCCAGCTTGCTGGCGATGGACTCAAGTGCGCCGCGTTTGTCCAGCTCACACGCGTTATCGTTAACGACCATCGCTGGCAAGCCAGCTCCTACAGGGGACCTTGCCCGCGCTGAAAAACCAGTGAAGGCCCCATAAAAAAAGGCGCCCGAGGGCGCCAAATTCACCTGAACCGAGGGAGCCAGGTGAGGCCGTTCTACTTGCAGGAGAGGCAGCGGTGGTAAGGCGCTGCGTGAACGGAAATGGGTAGAGCTGAAATCTGTGCTGGATGTTCTGGCCTCATCGCGAGCAAGCTCGCTCCCACAGGGATAGCATGCCGTACCTGTGGGAGCGAGCTTGCTCGCGATGGCTATGTCAGGCTCAGCAGATCAATTGAGTGGATTACTGGCCGAGTTTCACCTTGGTCCAGCCTCGGGTCATGATTCGCTGGATGGCGATCGGCTGATCCGGTACGGCGTAGAGTGTGGCCATCACCGCTTCCGACGGGTAGGAACCCGGATCGTTGCGGATCGCTTCATCAACCAGTGGCGTGGCCGCCGCGTTGGCGTTGCTGTAGCCGATGTTGTTGGTGATGTCGGCGATCACGTCGGGGCGCATCAGGAAGTTCATGAACAGGTACGCGTTCTCGACGTTGGCGGCATCGCGCGGGATCGCGAGCATGTCGTAGAAACTGGCGGCGCCTTCTTTCGGGATGCTGTAGTCGATCTTCACCCTGTCCCCGGCTTCCTGGGCGCGGGCCTTGGCCTGCAGCACGTCGCCGGAGTAACCGACGGCCACGCAGATGTTGCCGTTGGCCAGGTCCGAGATGTATTTCGACGAATGGAAGTACGCCACGTTCGGGCGAATCTTCATGAACAGCGCCTCGGCTTGGGCGATGTGCTGTTTGTCCTGATCGTTCACCGGGTAGCCCAGGTAGTGCAGGGCGGTCGGGATCATTTCGGTCGGCGAGTCGAGGAAGCTGATGCCGCAGGCCTTGAGCTTCTCGGCGTTTTCCGGTTTGAACAGCAGGTCCCAGGAGTTGGTCGGGGCGTTGGCGCCGAGCACTTCCTTGACCTTGGCCGGGTTGAAGCCGATGCCGATCGAGCCCCACATGTACGGGATGGCGTGAGCGTTGTCGGGATCGCTCGCGGAGGCGTTTTTCAGCAGCACCGCATTGAGGTTGTTCCAGTTCGGCAGCTTCGACTTGTCCAGCGTCTGATAGACGCCGGCCTTGATCTGCTTGGCCAGGAAGCTGTTGGACGGCACGACGATGTCGTAGCCGGATTTGCCCGCCAGCAGGCGCGCTTCGAGGGTTTCGTTGCTGTCGAACACATCGTAGGTCACCTGGATGCCGGTCTCGTCTTCGAACTTCTTGACGGTGTCCGGGCCAATGTAATCCGACCAGTTGTAGACGCGCAGAACCTTGTCATTGGCCTGGGCGCCGGTGGCGATCGCGCCCAATAAGGACAGTGTCAGCAGAGTCCTGCCAAACATTTTCATCGGTACAACTCCATTTCTTTTTTATTCAAGATCACACGGCAAACATTTGTGGCGAACACTTGCGCGCTCCTTTGTAGGAGCGAGCTTGCTCGCGAAAAACTCAAGGACGCCGCGTTAATTCAGGTAGCCCACGTCATCGTTAACGTCCATCGCGAGCAAGCTCGCTCCCACAGGGGCGGCATCAGGCGGTGGCCGCTGCCATCTGCTTTTTCGGTTGTTGCCAGGATTCGCTGGCGGTCTGGTCCATGGCTTCCTGGATCGCGCGTTTGCGGGTGGCTTCGGCACGGCGGCTGAAGTACCAGACCATGAAGGTCACGATCGACACGGCCAACAGGATCAGGCTGGCCACGGCGTTGATCTCGGGCTTAACCCCCAGACGTACCGCCGAGAACACTTCCATCGGCAGGGTCGTGGAACCCGGGCCGGAGACGAAGCTCGCCAGCACCAGGTCATCCAGCGACAGGGCGAACGACATCATGCCGCCGGCCGCCAGTGACGGCGCGATCATCGGGATGGTGATCAGGAAAAACACCTTGAACGGTTTCGCACCCAGGTCCATGGCCGCTTCCTCGATGGACAGGTCCAGCTCGCGCAGGCGGGCGGAGACTACCACCGCCACATAAGCGGCACAAAACGTGGTGTGGGCGATCCAGATCGTCACGATGCCGCGTTCCATCGGCCAGCCGATCAACTGCGCCATGGCCACGAACAGCAGCAACAGCGACAGACCGGTGATCACCTCAGGCATCACCAGCGGCGCGGTGACCAGGCCACCGAACAGGGTGCGACCCTTGAAGCGGGTGACGCGGGTCAGCACGAACGCTGCCAGGGTACCCAGCGCCACCGCCGCGATGGCGGTGTAGCAGGCGATCTCCAGCGAGCGCACCACCGAGCCCATCAGTTGCGAGTTGTCGAGCAACCCGGCGTACCACTTGAACGACCAGCCGCCCCACACCGTCACCAGCTTCGAGGCGTTGAACGAGTAGATCACCAGGATCAGCATCGGCAGGTAGATAAACGACAGGCCGAAAATCAGCATGAACTTTGAAAATCCGAAGCGTTTCATCCCCGTGCCTCCATCTCTTTGGCCTGACTGCGGTTGAACAGCAGAATCGGCACAATCAGGATCAACAGCATCACCACCGCCAGGGCAGACGCCACCGGCCAGTCGCGGTTGTTGAAGAACTCTTGCCACAACACACGGCCGATCATCAGGGTTTCCGGACCGCCCAGCAGTTCCGGAATCACGAACTCACCGACCACCGGAATGAACACCAGCATGCAGCCGGCGATGATGCCGTTCTTGGCCAGCGGCACGGTGATTTTCCAGAAGCTGTTGAAGGTGCTCGAACCCAGGTCCGACGCCGCTTCCAGCAGGCTCTGGTCGTGCTTGACCAGGTTGGCGTACAGCGGCAGCACCATGAACGGCAGGTACGCATACACCACGCCGATATAAACAGCCGTGTTGGTGTTGAGGATCTCGATCGGGTGCGACGTCAGCCCGGTCCACATCAGGAACCCGTTGAGCAGGCCGTTGTTGCTGAGGATGCCCATCCACGCATACACGCGGATCAGGATCGCGGTCCAGGTCGGCATCATGATCAGCAGCATCAGCACGTTCTGCGCTTCCTTGCTGGCCTTGGTGATGGCGTAGGCCATCGGGAAACCGATCACCAGGCACATCAGGGTGCTGAACAGCGCGACCTTCAACGAACCGAGATAAGCCGAGAGGTACAGCTCGTCCTGGCCCAGCAAGGTGTAGTTGCCGATGTTGAGCAACAGCTGGAATTTCTGCTCGGCGAAGGTGTAGATCTCCGAGTAGGGCGGAATGGCCAGGGCTGCTTCCGAGAAGCTGATCTTCATCACCAGGAAGAACGGCAACATGAAGAACAGGAACAGCCAGATGAACGGAATCCCGATGACGAACTTGCGCCCGCTGGGGACCAGTCTCAGAAATTGCTGATTGAAGGTTTTCATGCGCGCAGTACCACGCCGCTGTCGTCTTCCCACCACACGTAGACCTGATCGTCCCAGGTCGGACGTGCACCACGGCGTTCGGCGTTGGCCATGAACGACTGGACGATCTTGCCGCCAGGCAGCTCGACGTAGAACACCGAGTGGCCGCCGAGGTAGGCGATGTCATGCACCTTGCCGCTGGACCAGTTGTAGCGGTTGTCCGGCTTGACGGTGCTGACCAGCAGTTTTTCCGGGCGGATCGCGTAGGTGATCGACTTGTCCTGCACCGAGGTGCTGACGCCGTGACCGACGTAGATCTTCTGCTCCAGGTCCGGGCTGTGGATGATCGCGTGACCTTCCAGGTCTTCCACCACTGTGCCGTCGAAGGCGTTCACGTTACCGATGAATTCGCAGACCATGCGGCTGACCGGTGCTTCATAGATGTCGACCGGGCTGCCGATCTGGGCGATCCAGCCCAGGTGCATGATCGCGATGCGCTGGGCCATGGTCATGGCCTCTTCCTGGTCGTGGGTCACCATCACGCAGGTCACGCCCACGCGCTCGATGATTTCCACCAGCTCCAGTTGCATTTGCGAACGCAGTTTTTTATCCAGGGCGCCCATCGGTTCGTCGAGCAGCAGCAGCTTCGGACGCTTGGCCAGGGAACGGGCCAGGGCCACGCGCTGACGCTGGCCGCCGGACAGTTGGTGCGGCTTGCGCTTGGCGTACTGGGTCATGTGCACCAGACGCAGCATCTCCTGCACCCGGGCTTCGATCTCGGCCGCTGGCAAACGGTCCTGCTTGAGGCCGAAGGCGATGTTCTGCGCCACCGTCATGTGCGGGAACAGCGCGTAGGACTGGAACATCATGTTGATCGGTCGTTCGTACGGCGGCATGTCGGTGATGTCGACACCGTCGAGCAGAATCCGGCCTTCGGTCGGGCGCTCGAAACCGGCGAGCATGCGCAGCAGGGTCGATTTGCCGGAGCCGGAACCACCGAGCAGGGCGAAGATTTCACCCTGGTGGATTTCCAGGGACACATCGTCCACTGCGGTGGTTTCGTCGAATTTCTTGGTGACGCGATCGACTTTCACCAGGACCTTCTTCGGTGCCTGGTGACCTTCAATAGCCTTCCTGTAAATGCTGGAGGCGTTTGCCATGTGAAACTCCCAACAGGTTTCAGTCGCCCGGCCAACACGGCCCGGCTTAATAGTGGATTGCAAACCCGTATCGGGGACTTCGGTCAGAGCGCAGACCCTGTGGGAGCGAGCTTGCTCGCGATGAGGCAGCCACATTCAACATTGATGGTGACTGTTCTACCGCTATCGCGAGCAAGCTCGCTCCCACAGGGATTTGCGTTTGTTGATCGAACTCTCCCATACCGCTCCGGGTTTATTCGGCGCCGCCATCCTGGCTGCCTGGTCGTACTTGTTGTTATTGCAGTGTGTTGTTTTCGCGAACGGGGCACGCAAAAGCGCCCGCCCGCTCGCGTTGGGCAGTCAATCGTTGAATGTGGATGCCGGGTCGTCAGCTCGAGTGACGCAGCGCCGCCCGTTGCCGGCAGGCTTCGCCGAACGCCTGGAAAATACTCAAGTAAGGCGGGTTGTTCAGAACCTGCCATTCCGGGTGCCATTGCACGCCGAGGGCGAAGGCCTTGCTGTGCTCGACCGAGATCGCCTCGATCAGGCCGTCCGGTGCGACGGCTTCGGCGCGCAGGCCGGGCGCGAGGCGGTCGATGCCCTGGCTGTGAATCGAATTGACCTGGAACTCCGGTGGCAGGTCCAGGGCTTCGAACACACCACCGGGCTGCACATTCACCGCATGGGCGGGAGCGTATTGCACGGCCAGGTCCGGGTGGTTGGCCTCGCGGTGATCGAGGAAGCCAGGGAGTTCATGGACTTTCTGATGCAGGCTGCCACCGAACGCCACGTTCATTTCCTGGAAGCCGCGGCAGATGCCGAGCACCGGAACGCCGGCAGCGATGGCTGCGCGGATCAGTGGCAGGGTGGTGCGGTCCCGTTGCGGATCGTGCTCCGTGCCGGGGGCGCTGTCGGGGCCTTGATAGTGGAAGGGTTCCACGTTCGACGGCGAGCCGGTCAGCAACAGACCGTCGAGCTGCGGCAGCAGGTCATCGATTTCGGTCAGTTCAGCCAAGGAAGGAATAACGACAGGCAGCCCCAGCGCCGCAACGCTGACAGCACGCAAGTACTTGTCGCCGCTGATGTGGTAGGGGTGCAGGCCAATCTGTTTGACGCACGCAGTAACGCCGATCAATGGCTTGAATGCCATTTTTATCACCTCGAAGTTTCACACTTGAACGAGCTTTTCTGGAGCTTAGCCTTGTTGATTTTAATTAACAACTCTCATGTAAAAAATTCTAAACGCCGCACGTCCGATCTTCAGGATTTATGCGTGTTTGAGGGCGTATCTGGCACTCTCGTCCTTCTGAGAGGCCCGAAAATAAACGTTGAAAGGCCAGGTGTTCGCTATTGACTTCACTTTGCCTTTCGGATTGACTGGGCTCGTGAAAGGGCGGTGAACATAATAATTAACAGTAAAAAATAGGTGCATCATGTCGGTCCCTCTGCGTGCCGTTCAACTCAACGAAGCAAACGCATTCCTTAAGAAATATCCTGAGGTTTTGTACGTCGACCTTCTGATTGCGGATATGAACGGTGTGGTGCGCGGCAAGCGCATCGAGCGCACCAGTCTTCATAAGGTTTACGAGAAAGGCATCAACCTGCCGGCGTCTCTGTTTGCTCTGGACATCAATGGCTCCACGGTGGAAAGCACCGGCCTGGGTCTGGACATCGGCGACTCCGACCGGATCTGCTACCCAATCCCGGGCACCCTGAGCATCGAACCCTGGCAGAAGCGCCCGACTGCGCAACTGCTGATGACCATGCACGAACTCGAAGGCGAGCCCTTCTTCGCCGACCCGCGTGAAGTGCTGGCCAATGTCGTGCGCAAGTTCGACGACATGGGCCTGACCATCTGCGCCGCGTTCGAACTGGAGTTCTACCTGATCGACCAGGACAACGTGAACGGTCGTCCGCAATCGCCGCGTTCGCCGGTATCCGGCAAGCGTCCGATGTCGACCCAGGTGTACCTGATCGACGACCTCGACGAATACGTCGACTGCCTGCAAGACATCCTCGAAGGCGCTAAAGAGCAGGGCATCCCGGCTGACGCCATCGTCAAGGAAAGCGCCCCGGCGCAATTCGAAGTCAACCTGCATCACGTGGCTGACCCGATCAAGGCCTGCGACTACGCGGTCCTGCTCAAGCGTCTGGTGAAGAACATCGCCTACGACCACGAGATGGACACCACCTTCATGGCCAAGCCGTACCCGGGCCAGGCGGGCAACGGTCTGCACGTGCACATTTCGATTCTCGACAAAGAAGGCAACAACATCTTTGCCAGCGAGGATCCCGAGCAGAACGCCGCGCTGCGACACGCGATCGGCGGTGTGCTCGAGACCCTGCCGGCGCAGATGGCGTTCCTCTGCCCGAACGTCAACTCGTACCGTCGTTTCGGCGCGCAGTTCTATGTGCCGAACTCGCCGAGCTGGGGCATCGACAACCGCACCGTGGCCGTGCGCGTACCAACGGGCTCGCCGGACGCCGTGCGCATCGAACACCGCGTGGCCGGTGCCGACGCCAACCCGTACCTGCTGATGGCTTCGGTATTGGCCGGCGTGCACCACGGCCTGACCAACCAGATCGAGCCGGGCGCCCCGGTGGAAGGCAACAGCTACGAGCAGAACGAGCAAAGCCTGCCGAACAACCTGCGCGATGCCCTGCGCGAGCTGGACGACAGCGAAGTCATGGCGCGCTACATCGACCCGATGTACATCGACGTGTTCGTGGCGTGCAAGGAAAGCGAGCTGGCCGAGTTCGAGAACTCCATCTCCGACCTTGAGTACAACTGGTACTTGCACACCGTTTAACGGCCTCGTGGATGGGTGGTGTACACAGAGTCTGTGACACCACCAGTCCCCTGTGGGAGCGAGCTTGCTCGCGATGAGGCCGTCACATTCAACATTAATAGTGACTGTTGCACCGCTATCGCGAGCAAGCTCGCTCCCACAGGTACTGCGGCAATCTGATCCATGACCGAATGGCATCAGTCCGACGATCACTTATCGAGTCACAACCATGACAAACACTCGCAGCGATTGGGAGCAACGCTTCCAGTCCCTCTCCATTGAAGGTCGCGCATTCATTGACGGCCAATACTGCGCGGCCGCCAGTGGCGCCACGTTCGAATGCTTAAGCCCCGTGGATGGCCGTTTCCTGGCGAACGTCGCCAGCACCGACGAAGCCGACGCCAATGCGGCAGTCGCTGTCGCACGCCGCACCTTCGAATCCGGTGTGTGGGCCAACCTGGCCCCGGCCGAGCGCAAGCGCATCCTGATCCGTTTCGCCGACCTGATCCTGGCGAACCAGGAAGAACTGGCCCTGCTCGAAACCCTCGACATGGGCAAGCCGATCAGCGACTCCATGAGCATCGACATTCCGGCGACCGCCAACGCGATCCGCTGGACCGCCGAAGCCATCGACAAGATCTACGACGAAGTCGCCGCCACGCCCCACGATCAGTTGGGTCTGGTGACGCGCGAAGCGGCCGGCGTGGTCGCGGCCATCGTGCCGTGGAACTTCCCGTTGATCATGGCTAGCTGGAAGTTCGCCCCGGCCCTGGCGATGGGCAACTCGTTCATCCTCAAGCCTTCGGAAAAGTCGCCGCTGACCGCGATCCGCATCGCGCAACTGGCACTCGATGCCGGCATTCCGAAAGGCGTGTTCAACGTCCTGCCGGGCTACGGCCACACCGTGGGCAAGGCGCTGGCCTTGCACATGGATGTCGACGTGCTGGCCTTCACCGGCTCCACGGCGATTGCCAAGCAGCTGATGATCTACGCCGGGCAAAGCAACATGAAACGCGTCTGGGCCGAAGCCGGGGGCAAGAGCGCGAACGTGGTGTTCGCCGACGCGCCGGATCTGCGCGCGGCGGCACAGGCAGCGGCCAGCGGCATCGCCTTCAACCAGGGCGAAGTCTGCACCGCCGGTTCGCGCCTGCTGGTGGAGCGTTCGATTCGCGAGCAGTTCATGCCATTGCTGGTGGAAGCCCTGCAAGCCTGGAAGCCGGGCCACGCGCTCGATCCTGCGACCACCGTTGGCGCGGTCGTCGACCAGCGTCAACTGGACAACGTGCTGCGCTACATCGGCATCGGCAAGGAGCAGGGCGCCGAACTGATCGCCGGCGGCAGCCGCACCCTCGAGGACACCGGTGGCCAGTACGTGGAACCGACGATTTTCGACGGCGTGACCAACGCCATGACCATCGCCCGGGAAGAAATCTTCGGCCCGGTGCTGTCGGTCATCACCTTCGACACGGCTGAAGAAGCCCTGGCGATTGCCAACGACAGCATCTTCGGCCTGGCCGCCGGCGTCTGGACCCGCAACCTGAGCAAGGCCCACACCTTCGCCCGTGGCTTGCGTGCCGGCAGCGTCTGGGTCAACCAGTACGACGGCGGCGACATGACCGCGCCGTTCGGCGGGTACAAGCAGTCGGGTAACGGTCGGGACAAATCGCTGCACGCGTTCGACAAGTACACCGAGCTCAAAGCGACCTGGATCAAGCTCTAACAACAATAAAGCGGCGGTCGCCGGCAACCTGCGGCGGCCATCGGAGAAATGTATGAAACACAGCTCTAGCAATCAACAGCATGTAAACAGCTACTACGCCGCCACCCGCAACTTCACCGGCGATTTCCCGGTGCTGGAAGGGGCGGTGGACTGTGACGTCTGCGTGATCGGCGCCGGCTACACCGGCCTGTCCTCGGCGCTGTTCCTCGCCGAAGCGGGCTACAGCGTGACCGTGCTCGAAGCAGCCAAAGTCGGCTTCGGTGCCAGCGGTCGCAACGGCGGCCAACTGGTCAACTCCTACAGCCGCGACGTCGATGTCATCGAAGAGCGCTACGGCGACAAGACCGCCGAAGTGCTCGGCAGCATGATTTTCGAAGGCGCCGACATCATTCGTCAGCGCATACAGCACTACGACATCCAGTGCGATTACCGTCCCGGCGGCATCTTCGCGGCGATGAACAAGAAGCAACTCAAAGGCCTGGCCGAACAGAAGAAGAGCTGGGAGCGCTATGGCAACAAAAACCTGACACTGCTCGGCGAAGCCGACATCAAGCGCGAAGTGGGTTCCGATGCGTACGTCGGCGGCCTGCTGGACATGCAGGGCGGTCACATTCACCCGCTGAACCTGGCCCTCGGCGAAGCCTCGGCGATCATCGGCCTGGGCGGCAAGATCTACGAGCAATCGGCGGCAGTGGAAATTACCTACGGCGAGCCGATCACCGTGCGCACTGCCAAAGGCTTGGTGAAGGCCAAGTACCTGCTGATCGCCGGTAACGCCTACCTGCCGCAGGGTCTGGACAACCGCGTGACCAGCAAGAGCATGCCGTGCGGTTCGCAGATCGTCGTCACCGAGCCGTTGTCGGAAAAGCAGGCCCGCAGCCTGATCAAGAACAACTACTGCGTCGAAGACTGCAACTACCTGCTCGACTATTACCGCCTGACCGCGGACAACCGCCTGCTGTACGGCGGTGGCGTGGTCTACGGTGCGCGTGAACCGGACGACATCGAGCAACTGATCCGCCCGAAAATCCTCAAGACCTTCCCGCAGTTGAAGGACGTGAAGATCGACTACCGCTGGACCGGCAACTTCCTGCTGACCATGTCGCGCATGCCGCAATTCGGCCGTATCGAGAAAAACGCCTACTACATGCAGGGCTACAGCGGCCACGGCGTCACCTGCTCGCACCTGGCCGGCAAACTGATCTCGGAAATGATCCGTGGCGACGCCGAGCGTTTCGACGCGTTTGCCTCCTTGCCGCACATGCCAATGATCGGCGGGCGCACCTTCTCGGCACCGCTGACCGCCCTGGGCGCCGTGTACTACTCGCTGCGCGACCGTTTCGGCATCTAAGCTTTACCTCGCCGGCGGCATCTCCCCAAAGGGTGCCGCTGGTTTTTTATCCGAAACACCGCTACCCCCTGTGGGAGCGAGCCTGCTCGCGAAGAGGCCATATCAGCCAAAACAGATGTCGCCTGACACACCGCTTTCGCGAGCAGGCTCGCTCCCACAGATCGTTTTTTTCTGCCGTTTATCGAACCTGCTGAGCATTATGAACAAACGTGATTTAATAGCCGCCTTTCACGTTTCCGGGACCGGAAAACGGCGTGATCCGCGCCTGTACTCCACCCATCCATTATCCCTGTAGGAGCGAGCTTGCTCGCGAAAGCGGGTTGGCACATAAGGCTGTCATGGACACGGGCTCACGACTCAAATTAGTACGCGAAAGCTACAAACTGTCCCAGCGCGAGCTGGCCCGGCGTAGCGGCGTCACCAATGCAACCATCTCCCTGATCGAACAGAATCGGGTCAGTCCTTCCGTCAGCTCCCTGAAGAAACTGCTGGAGGGCATCCCCATGTCCCTGGCCGACTTCTTCACCTTCGATCAGCCACCCCGCGAACACCAGTACGTTTTCCGCGCCAACGAACAGCCCGACCTCGGCCGCCATGGCCTGCGCCTGCTGCTGATCGGCGCGTCCGTACCGAGCCGGCAGATGCGCCTGCTGCGCGAGCAATACGCACCGGGCGCCAGCTCCGGCGAAGAGCCGATCGTGCATTCCGAAGGCGAGGAGTGTGGGTTGGTGACACGGGGTACGGTTGAGTTGACCGTGGACGGCCAGGTGAGTGTGCTGAACGCCGGGGATGGTTATTACTTCCCGACGACCTTGCCGCATCGGTTTCGCAATATCGGGGCGGATGAGGCGGAAATCATCAGCGCCAACACACCGGCGAACTTCTGATAAGCGCTTTGCGGGCAGGGTTCATCAGGAACCGGCCTTTAAAACCCGCATTTGATGCGGGTTTTTTGTCATTCGAATCGGGTTACAGCCAGGCATCTTGAAGTGCAGCGCTGGTCATTTGCGCTGCTCAAGACGAAACACTGCACCCTTTGCGGGTTATCTCGATCTGTTGGTAATCGGCGCGCGTTTCTTTCTGCAGAGTGGCCAACAGAGACAAAGTGGCTTGCGGATCATTGAGCGGTAATGTCTTGAGTACCTCGACATCAACCTCCCACCACTTGCTGTTGATCAGCGCCTCAATCAACTCGGGTGTGTGCCGATACTTGACGATTTTTGCCGGGGTGCCAGCAACAATGGCGTACGGCGGCACGTCATGGGCAACCAGGGCGCGGGTGGCGATGACAGCGCCGGTGCCTATGGTCACGCCTTCCAGGATCATCGCGCTATGGCCGACCCAGACGTCATGCCCAATCGTGATGTCCGCAACCTCCGGGTCGTAAGCCAGCGCAGTGTCGGTATATTGAAAGGGATGTGAACTGAGCCAGTCCAACGGATGCGAGCTCTTTTGCTGGCCGATAAAACAGCTGCTGCCAATGGAACAAAACCTGCCAATGGAGGAGACCGCCGAAAGGACGCAGTCACTGCGGATATAGGTATGCGCACCGATTTCCAGCTTTTTTGACTCTATGACCACATGCCCAAGGGTCACGCCTTCTTCAATGGTCAGTGTCGATCTTTTGTGCAGTGACAATACACCGCCCGCCACTTTGCATTTGTGTTTGCGAATCCATCTTTTCCAGTAACTATTTCGCAAATAACTGATTATTTTTTTCATGAAAAGCTGTCTTGGATATCCGTTATAGGGCTTGGCCTGGCCCCATGAGCCAACAGTCGAGTCTAAATGAATCGGCCGGGGAGATGGATTTTTTAGATGTTTTTCAATAATCGCTTTTATGCCTCTCAGTCTGCGGATGGGTGCTGTAGCCAACTGAACGATGGCCATTGAAAAATGTCACTGCTGCTTCGGCACCTCAAACCCCCGCTGCTCAATCACCCCAAACACATCCCGCACATCCTGCAGCAGAATTCGCGAAATGTTGCTGACGGTGTTGATGTCGTTTTCGGCGTAGTCGGGGAGGCTGGTGCAGGCCATGAGGTTGAGGTATTGCAGGACCGCGTTGAGGCGTTCGGCGGCGCAGTTGTGGAGTTCGCGCAGCGGGGCGTCGTTGTCGATGAGGAGGACGGGGTAGCTGGTGGCGATTTGTTTCATGGGGGTGAAGCGGCGGGGCGGGTTGTTCATCATTTTGATATTCACTCAAAAAATTAATGAAGCGCCACCTGCTTGCTGCGAATCAATTGGGTGGCAGCTGTACGTGGGTTCGCAGACCGAGGAAGCAACCCAAAACCCGGCAGATCCGAAGATCTCCCACGTACAACCGCCATAAAACGTAAAGCCGGCGCAGTTTGCCAGAATTGTTGTTTGACGGTCTAAGGCTTGTTCCTTCGGGCTGCGAAACCCAATCGCCAACTCAAGTCAGCGACGGGCGCACATTAGGCGTCGATTTTCAGCGCTGCAACCGACCTGTAGGACGCCAAATCCCCTCCGTGGCGAGGGAGCTTGCTCCCGTTCGGCGGCTCTGCCGTCGTAAAACCGGGTGCTGCAATGTGTCTGAGGAAATGAGTTGCAAGGGATGAGGGCCGCTTCGCAGCCCGGCGGGAGCAAGCTCCCTCGCCACAAAGGGGCAAGTCCTACAAGTTTTTCAGACATCAAGATTGAACGTTCGTCGGATGGCGGGTTGCTACCATCGCAATTGCCAGCCGATATCAACACGGCTGCTAAGCTTGGTCGTTGCAGTGTCCGAGCCCCATTCCTGTTCGCGCTGCAAGGGTAATCACGGAGTACGACATCCATTCCTGTCGGCAACCTGCACGGAGGCAGGCGATGGTGATCATGAGCATGGCCGATTCGACGGCGGCGGGGGTTCCCGAGCCGCTCGATCGGGAAGAAATCGAGCGGGTGCTGGCGCTGTTGCTGGTCAGCCCGTTGTTTGCCAAGTCCAGGCGCATGGGCAGTCTGTTGCGCTTTCTGGTCGAGCACGACCTTCAGGCTTGCAAAACGCCGCTGACCGAACACGCCATCGGCCTCGCGGTGTTTCGTCGTGACCCGGCAGTGTATTGCACGGGTGACGATCCGGTGGTGCGAGTGCAGGTGGGGCGTTTGCGGCGCAAGCTCGCAGCGCATTACGCCGGCAACGGCCAGCAGGATCCGGTGCGCTTCAGCATTCCACCCGGGTGTTATCGCTTGACCTATCAGCGGCTGCGGCCCAAGGGCGTCGGCACTCGCCATCCTGTGGTCCAGATCCAGCCGTTTACCTGCCTCACCCGCGATGGCGATGACTTTACCCGAGGCTTGTGCGAGGAGTTGAGCTGCCGCCTGTTCGAGTCGTTCGAGCAGGCGCAGACCGGGACCAATCATGTGTTGATGCGGGTGGCACGCAACAGCGAACCGGTACCGGACTTCAAGCGTGGCGGGCGTTACAGGTATTGCCTGGAGGGCAGCGTGCGGGTCGAGCCTTCGCGGGTGCGAGCGTCATTGCGCCTGGTGGATGTGGCGCAGGGGCGGATTCGCTGGTCGGCGCAGTTCGATCGTGATCGACCCTATGGCATCGCCACCCAGGAGGACCTCGCGCAGTCGATCTGTCGCTCGCTGACGGGCTACTTCGCCACGGCGGGCAAAGAAGGGTGAAAGGGCAACCGCAAGGTTGCCCCGGGATGACGGTTACACGGTTTTCCACTGACCGCCTTCGTAAAGGCGACCTGCGGTGTTATCGAACGTCAGGTCGATTTCGATCGCCTTGGAGCGTGAGGTACTGAACATGGTGCTGGTCTGCACGTTCTGTTCGAACCACACGAGGATGGTTTCCACCGGCGTCAGTACGGTATTGCCGGTGACGACCTGGTTTACGGCCACGTAGATGGGCGTACTGACCTGATTGCCATCAATGCCGGTGGACAACTGGTTGACCCCCGGATGAATCGGCGCGTAGTCGTTCACGAAAGTCAGGGAAATGTCCGGGCCACCGGTTACCGCCTGGCTCAGCAGGCCGTGTTCATCAAGTGTCGAGGTTTGCCCCAGGCCAATGTTGACGATATTGGTCGAGACTCTGACTTGCACGTTTTCCTTGAATACGTTGGAGGCGAACAGCTGATATTGCGGGGTCCAACTGAACTCGTTGTTGCTCAAATACGCATCGTAGGACTGCCAGACCACGTTGTAGTCTTCGGTGCCCACTTTCTTGGCAAAGCACAGCTTGTAGCCGGACTTCTTCAGCAGCGTCAGGTCGCCGGGGGCGATTTCGATGGTGACGGTTTTTTGCGAAGCCGCCAGGGCCGACCTCAGTACCCGGCCGTAATCCGACGCCTTCAGTTGCGTTGCACCCATGATCGATTTGACGGCTTCTTGCACATCATTGTGAAGCTGCTGGCTCTGTTGGCTGACAGCGATTGATTTGCTCATGGTTTCCCTCTTCCTTGGTGGTGTGTTGGGCAAGCAATGGGCTGCTGGCGCTTGGCGCTGCAGTGCATTGACGATTTCACTCTAGGGTCGAGGGGCAGGACGGCTAAGTGTCTTGGTGTTACAAGCGGGTATCGGGGCTGTATCAGGGTCCGGGTCAGCGGGGCAGCCGATCGGCCGCCCCGCCTTGACCTCAGGCGGCCCGGGCATCGGCCCAGACGAAGTTCCAGCTGGTGCGTTTGCCCTTGGCGATCTCGATCAGCTTGTTCTCGTACACCGTGTGATTGACCACGCCGGTGTAGGTCAGGGTGCGGGCGGCATTGTTCCCGGTGACCTCGCCCGGCTGGCCGCCCGACTCGACCATGGCTTTTTTCATGTCGGCATCCGACGGGGCGCTGCTCTGGTTTTTTTCCACTTTGACGAAACTCATGATTCACCTCTTCCGTGATGGGGGGGATCGGTGCTGGTGCGGGCCGACAAGTCGACGACCCTGTTTCACACCGACGGCCATACTTTATTGGCCCGTTCGGTGGCGCAGAAGTGACAACTGCGGCGCTGAGGTAACAGTCGGGAAACAGCGCCATGCATTGACGTATCTGCGACGTATCAAGCGGGGGTGAGCGTTTCGGATGGGAAGGGTGAGGACCGGCCGGGTCGCAAGGGCCGCTTCGCAGCCCGGCGGGAGCAAGCTCCCTCGCCACAGTGAGTGATTTTCTGCGTGATTTTCGGAGGGCGGGATGAGCGGATCGTTGCGCCCGATGACCCGAAGGAACCAACTCCGTCAATGGCGTCTAAATTTCAGGGAACATTCCCGCCACGAAGGAACGACTCATGATCAAGTCTCGATCGTTGATTGCAGCAATCACCTGTTTGGCCCTGGTCAGCGGCTCAGTGACTGCGCTGGCTGATCCAGGAAACGGCCAGGGCAACAACAAGGCCAGCCATGGCAACCAGGGCAGTCATGGCAACAAGAACAAAAATTCCGGCGGCGGGGACTGGAGTCATGGCCCCAGCATCAATCGCAGCAGCGTGCTCGAGATCATTGGCGCCAGCACGGGCTACTGGAGCCCCGGGCCTGCCTTGCCACCGGGTATTCAAAAGAACCTTGCGCGAGGCAAGCCGCTTCCACCCGGCATTGCCAAAAAGCTGGATGGCCGGCTGGTCGGCAGGTTGCCCCACTACGACGGTTACGAGTGGCAGCAAGTCGGCACGGATCTGATCCTGGTCGCGCTGGCCACCGGGCTCGTCTATGAAATTCTCAACGGTGTGTTCGATTGATGTGTGAGTGGACTTCCAGCCGCCTGTCGTCGGGCTGGAACTGTTTGAGGGATATCGCGTCATAAACCACGCGATATCAACCTCCTACGGAAGCAATCATGCTTTTCAAAAACAAGAGTCTCGTTGCTGTAATGTCATGCGCCATGATGCTTGCAGCCGCCCCTATGCTGCCTGATGGCCTGTCGATCATGGGTTCCGCCTACGCGAAGGACGGCGGTGGCGGTGGCGGTGGAAACGGTGGTGGCGGCGGTGGTAATGGCGGCGGAAACGGTGGAGGCCACGGCGGCGGAAACGGCGCAGGTCACGGCGGCGGCATGGGTGGCGGACACGCCGGCACAGGCCACTCCGGCAGTAATGGCCGCGGCAACGGGCTGGACAGCGACCATGCTGGCAAATCCGTGCGCGACCATGGCCTGAGCGGGAACCACTACGGTAGTGAGCGCAACGATGACAACGGTCACGGCACCACGACCTCAGGCATCGCCCATTCCAAGGATACTCGCGGCCTCTCCAAGGCCAGGGCTATTTCGGCCTCGACGCCGGGTGAACACAACACCAAAGGCTTGAGTAAAGCCGGGCTGTCGACCTCGAAAAAAACCCATTGAGTTCGCAGCAGTACGAGCAGTTTCAGAAAAGCCAAAAACCCGCTGAAGAGCGGGTTTTTTGCGTCTGGCATTTGATCGCCGGACATTGCGCAGCACATTTCTCACCCGGCCTGTCATGGGTTTTCGGCACTGAAGCTGGCCGCACACCGGGCCAGGCACGGACAGAAAACGAGCCACCCGGACACATCGCGCAGTGATTTGCGTTTGCGGGCGATTTGTCATGTTCAGCGCCATTTCAATGTAGATATTGGTCAGCCCAACGTGATTCCAATGAGGCTGCCCTGTGTTCCAACGACTTGTGTGTTCGCTGTCTGTTTTGAGTCTGTCCATCGCTGCCGCCCAGGCGGCCGAGACTGTTCCCCTCAACACGCCACGCCTGAAAAGCATCGACAATTTCCGCGATGTCGCCGGTCTCACCACGGCGTACACCACAGCCAACGACGGCACGATGCGTGGCGGGGTGTTTTACCGCTCCAATGCGTTGACGCCGTCGGCGGCGGATCTGGCGACCCTCAACGGCCTGGGCATCAAGGCGGTCTACGACCTGCGCACACCCACCGAGATCGCCGCCACGCCCGACACAATGCTCACGGGCGCGACCTACAGCAACATCGACATCATCGGCGGCTCCACGTCTGGCGCGAACGTCACCAACGTCGCGTTCCACAGCGCCGCCGAAGCCACCGCGATGATGCAGGACACCAACCGTGATTTCGTACGGAACGCGGGGATGCGCAGCGAGTTCAACCAGCTGTTCAATGAACTGGCCGCGGTCGACGGTGCCGCGCTGTTCCATTGCACTGCGGGCAAGGACCGCACGGGCTGGACGGCCGCTGTGCTGCAAAGCATCGCCGGGGTCGACGATGCCACCATCATGAGCAACTACCTGGCCACCAACGACTACACCGCCGCACGTATCAAGGCGACCCTGGCGGCGATGCCACCCGGCATGGCGACCATCTATGGGCCGCTGATCGGTGTGGAGGCCAGTTACCTGCAAGCCGGGCTGGACCAGGTGACCGCGCAGTACGGCACCATGGACAACTACCTCAAGCAAGGCCTCGGCCTGTCCCAGGAAACCATCTACGTGCTGCGCGGCAAGATGGTGTTCTACAACAGCCTGCCGGGCGCGGCGGACCTTGCCGGCAACGCCGCGGCCGGCGCGCAGCTGTTGCAACAACTGCAGAACAGCAACCTGTCGGGCACCTACAGCGCCTACAACTACTACCTGCAATCGGCCATCGATGCGCGCAGCCTCGGCGGCGTCGAGTCCACCATTGGCGGCCAGGTGCATGCCGATGCTGCCAGCTACCTGCTGCGCCAGGGCGCGATGATCGATCAGGCCGCTGCGCCCTTCACCAGCGGCACCGACCTCAAGACCGGGCAATATCGCCTGTGGAGCACCGCCCTGGCGGGGTATCTGGGCACTGACGGCTCGTCTCAGGCCTCCAGCAGTAACGAGCATAGCCAGGGCCTGATGATTGGCCTGACCCAGCGCTTTTCCGAACAGCTCAGCGCCCATGCCGGCTTCGGCTACAGCCGCGGCAATGTCGGTGGCGCCGGTGGCGAGGCCGATACCGACCTGACCTTCTTCAGCGTGGGTGCCCGCTTTGCACCGAGCGGTCTGGAGCGCGGCCTGTTTGTGGATGCCGACGCCAGTGCCGGTTATCTCGATTACGAGAGCAAGCGCGAACTCGGCGGCGGCCTGGGCACGGCCAAGGGCGACAGCCATGGCAACCTCACCGGCGCGACCCTGGCCGTGGGCTACCGGGTTCCGGTGAACGGCGTGACCCTTGAGCCAAGCCTCGGTGTGCGGGTCAGCCATGTCAATCTGTCGGGCTTCCAGGAAAAAGGCAGTGAGCTGGCGCTGGACGTCGATGGCATCCACGAGACCCGCAAGAGCGCGGTGGCCAACCTCAATGCATCCTTTGCACCGGTCAGCCTGGGCGCCTGGCAACTGGTGCCGGGGGTGCAAGTGGGCTACGAGCATGTGCTGGGCGACGCTGAAGTCGACAGCGAAGGGCACCTGCTGGGCCTGGACATCGAGCAGCAAGCCGCCTTCGACAACCGTGACCAGTTCACCGGTGGCGTCAACGTCATGGCCAACCTTGGGCCATGGAGCGTGGGAGCAGAAATCGGCGCCAGCGGTGGCGGCGACAGCCACGGCTTCAATGGCGGGCTGAAGGCCAGCTATCTGTTCTGACGGGAAGCCACTCACTGGAGATCCTTGTGGGAGCGAGCCTGCTCGCGAATACGTCGTCACATTCAACATCAGGGTGACTGACGCACCGCCATCGCGAGCAGGCTCGCTCCCACATGGGTTCATTGCCATACCTGAATCCCCGAGGGTTCAGAGCATTGCTGAATCCATCGGCCGCGTTCGCACACCCTTTCTCACGTCTGCGGGACTGATGCCGTAGGCGCTCTGGAAGTACTGGCAAAACCGCCCGACGTTGCTGAAGCCGTATTGCAAGGCCACGTCTGTCACCGACGGCGCCGCCCCCTGGGACAGCGCGGCAAAGGCGCGCTCCAGGCGTACCTGGCGCTGATAGGCAACGATCGAAGTGCCCATGAAACGCTGAAAACCTTCCTGCAAGGCGCGCAGGCTGACATGGGTCAGTTGCGCCAGCTCCGTGCCGCTGGCCAGGTGGTCGGGGTGCGCCTGGATGTATTCGACGGCCAGCTTCACATGCCGCGGCGCTATCAGGGGAGAAGGGCGCCGGAGGGCCTCGGTGAAGTTGTGCGGCCAGGTTTCGAGCACCGCATCGACCAGCATTTCGCGAAGGCGCGAAGGCATCAGCGAACCGCTGTTGATCAGCAGGTCGAACTCGCTGCCCGTGGCCAGTTCGATCAATGCCCGGATGCCCTGCAAGGCCGATGCCCTCAGATCCACCACTGGTTCGAAATGCACCTTTTGCAGGATGGGTTTGCCCAGCAGCGTCGACAGGCGCTCGGTGATCAGCCGACGGCTGATCGAAATCCCGTGCTGTGCGTGGTTATCGACAAAGCGCGCCGAGCGGACTTCGGCCTTGTCGATCGCCAGGCCGATCTGCGCGAAACCTACCGACTCGGTGACGTGGTTGAAGATGATCTTGCCGGCGGTAGGAATGACGAAGGTGATTTCATCCAGGGGCGCGGGAAAGTCCACGGTGAAGTCGCCGCGATAGTGCATGCGCCGAAAACTGACACCTTCGTGCCGGCCATAGACCCCGCCGATGATGATGTTTTTCGGCGGTGGCGGGGAGTCGGCATACAGGTTGCCGAACAGGTTC
This sequence comes from Pseudomonas sp. GW821-FHT07G06, assembly GCF_058986625.1. NCBI lineage: Bacteria > Pseudomonadati > Pseudomonadota > Gammaproteobacteria > Pseudomonadales > Pseudomonadaceae > Pseudomonas > Pseudomonas sp. GW821-FHT07G06. Next base: position 81,563 of record NZ_JBYSVW010000016.1, on the reverse strand, counting down.
GAGAACAACGCGCCAAAGTCGTCGCAGCTCATGTCGTTGGACCTGATGATGATTTGCTTGCGCGTCGTGCTTGCGTACACCTGAAGTGTCACCTTGAGCGGAGGGGCAAAGCCCTGGTACAGGGAACTGACGATCGGAGATCGAGCGGATGCGGTTCGGGAAAGCGTCAGGACGTTATCAGTGAGTAATGACAGGTTTGTTACCGGTTGTTGCTGATGTCGCCGCCGGCCCCCGTTTCCGTTCACCCGACGCCACCGCTCGCACCGGACAACCGGTGGCACGAGCGGTACCGGGGCGTGGGCTGGCCTGCACTGGCCAGGGCTATTTCACCGGCTCTGTCGCCTTGATATCCCCGCAAAAGATATCGACGTTGCCATCGGTCGCCGCCGTTCGCACGACCACCGAATACTTGCCGTCAAGCAAGGTTTGCAACTGCACGGGTGCGGTCCTGGTAAAAGACCAGCCGCGTATGGGTTGGCGTTCGGTGTTGACGGTGTCGTTCATCGCGTAGGCGACTGACCCGGGTTGCTCGCAGGTGCCGTTATTGATGAACGAATAAAGGCGCAGGGGCAGGGTAACCCCGGTTGGAGCACCGCTGATGAAGAAACTGAGCCCGGTTTTCTTGTCCCAGTCGGTCAAGGTGACGGTGCCGATCTGACCCGCGTTTTGCCGGGTGGCGACCAGGTTGAGGTTCACGCCGTGGTGCGAGGAAGTGGCGCAGCCGAAAAGGCTTGCCGCCACCATGATTGCTGCCAGAGAGGTCTTGAGCTTCATTGCCAAACTCCTGAGTTGAAGAACTGCAATGGGGGGAATTAGCGGGTATAGCTCATTTACCGCCTTCATGACGTCGTCCATATAAGGCTTTCCATTTTTGCGCGCAGATGCTGGGGCGTCTGTCTCCTTCTCCAGGCATGTGGCGGCGTAGCCGTGCAAACCGGCTACATTTGTAGTCGAGCCTGCGCGGATTGCCTGCTGCCACGCGCGCTTCGATGCCGATGAAGGTTTGCAGTGGTTACGCGTGCAGTTAACGGATTGTGCGGTCAGTTGAGCCCACTCATCATCCGCACGGACGATTTGCGACTGGAGTGACTGATGAATCAACAAGGCAGCGATCCGCAAGTGCGGAACCCCGGCATTCCACAGCGGGGTACCTTGCGCAGCCTGTTGATCCCGGAGTGGCTCGGCAGCTATCGGCCGGACTGGCTGCGGGGCGATGTGGTCGCCGGGTTGACGGCAGCGGCCGTGGTCATCCCCAAGGCGCTGGCGTACGCCACGATTGCCGGCCTGCCGGTGCAGGTCGGGCTGTACACGGTGCTGGTGCCGATGGTGATCTATGCCGTGCTCGGCACGTCGCGTCCGCTCAGTGTCAGCACCACGACCACCCTGGCCATTCTCGCCGGCTCCGCGCTGGGCCAGATCAGCCCCGATGGCGATGCGGCGACCCTGCTGGCGGGCTCCGCCACGCTGGCCTTGATGGTGGGCGCGATCCTGATCGTCGCGGGGTTGCTGCGCCTGGGTTTCGTCGCCAATTTCATTTCCGAACCGGTGCTGGTGGGTTTCAAGGCCGGCATAGGCGTGGTCATCGTGCTCGACCAGCTACCCAAGCTGCTGGGCACCCACATCGACAAAGGTGGCTTCCTGCACAACCTGGTGGCTACTGTTCAGAGCATCCCTCATGCCTCGCTACCGACCGCGGCGGTCGGGGTGTTCATGATACTGCTGCTGGTCGGCATGAAGCGTTTTACGCCGCGCCTGCCCGCACCCTTGATTGCGGTGGCGCTGGGCATCCTCGGCATGAGCCTGCTTGGCCTGGAGAGTTTTGGTGTGTCCGCCGTCGGCGTGGTGCCGATCGGGTTGCCGGCGCCGACCCTGCCGCTATGGTCGTTGGCCGAAACCCTGTGGCCTTCGGCGATGGGTATCGCGCTGATGAGTTTCACCGAAACCATCGCCGCGGGACGCGCTTTCGCCCGCAGTGACGAGCCTGCACCACAACCGAATCGGGAGCTGCTGGCCACTGGCGTTGCCAACATAGGCGGTGCGTTTCTCGGGGCCATGGTCGCGGGTGGCGGGACCACTCAAACGGCGGTCAACCGCCTGGCCGGCGCCCGCTCGCAACTGGCCGCACTGATTACCGCTGCACTGGCATTGGGCACTTGCCTGCTGCTGGCACCGCTCATTGGCCTGATGCCCAATGCCACGCTCGCCGCCGTGGTGATCGTGTATTCGGTGGGCTTGATCGAGCCGGCGGAGTTTCGCGAGATCCTGTCGGTTCGCCGTACCGAATTCGCCTGGGCCGTGGTGGCCATGATCGGCGTGATGCTGCTGGGCACGCTGCAAGGGATCGTCGTGGCGATCATCGTCTCGTTGCTGGCCCTGGCCTATCAGCTCTCGGACCCGCCCGTGCATGTCCTGGCACGCAAGCCCGGCACCAACGTCTATCGCCCGCAGGCCACCGGCAACGCAGATGACGAACAGTTTGACGGGCTGCTGTTGCTCAGGCCCGAGGGGCGGGTGTTCTTCGCCAATGCCGAGCGCATCGCCGAGAAAATCCGGCCGCTGATCGATGCGGCGACACCCAGGGTCGTGGTCCTGGACCTGCGCAGTGTGTTCGACCTGGAATACACGGCCCTGAAAATGCTCACCAGCGCCGAGCAGCGCATGAGCGAGAAGGGCATTTCACTGTGGCTGGTGGGTATGAGCCCGAGCGTATGGGACATGGTCATCAAGGCACCCCTGGGCCATACGTTGGGCGAGGCCCGCATGTTCCTGAACCTGGAACTGGCTGTTGAACATTACCAGCGCAGTCGACGCTGAATGAACGCGGCCGGGTGTATCCCGGGCGCTGTGTGACGCATTGAAGGAGGTAACGGGCATGGCAAAGAAGAAGGCTGCAACGAAGAGCAAGCCGGTTGAAAGCGGCAAGCTCAAGAACAAGGTGTATCTCGAGGAGCTGGCGCGGCTGCATGTCGAGCTGGTCAAGCTGCAGGAGTGGGTACAGCACTCGGGCGCCAAGGTCTGCATCGTCTTTGAGGGCCGTGATGGCGCCGGCAAGGGCGGGACCATCAAGGCACTGACCGAACGGGTCAGTCCGCGGGTGTTCCGGGTGATAGCGTTGCCGGCACCGACCGAGCGGGAAAAAAGCCAGATGTACGTGCAACGCTATCTGCCGCACATGCCGGCGGCCGGTGAAGTGGTGATCTTCGATCGCAGTTGGTACAACCGTGCCGGTGTCGAGCGGGTCATGGGGTTTTGCACCGACGAGCAGGTGCGCACCTTTCTCACCGTGGCGCCGCGCGTCGAGCATGCACTGGTCGAATCGGGCATCATCCTGATCAAGTACTGGCTGGAAGTGAGCCCGGAGGAGCAGACCCGACGCCTCAAGGCGCGCATCACCGACGGGCGCAAGATCTGGAAGCTGTCACCGATGGACCTCAAGTCCTATAACCGCTGGTACGACTACTCCCGTGCCCGGGACGACATGTTCGAGGCCACCGACACCGAGTTCGCCCCGTGGCGGGTCGCCAACTCGAATGACAAGCGGCGGGCGCGACTGAACATCATCAGCGATGTGCTCAGCAGCATTCCTTATGAGGAAGTACCGCGGGCGAAGGTGAAACTGCCCAAGCGCCAAAGTCCCGGCAACTATCGGGATCCGAACTATCCGTTCAAGTACATCGCGGAAAAATTCTGATCGATGCATTGGGCAGGAGCCGGCCCACGCCAGCTCCTGCCGCATGCCATCAAGCCTTGATCACATACCCATACGCCCGGGTACAACCGCCTTCCTGCTTCAGGTACACCCCTTGCAACTCCGGCGTGAAGCCGGGCAAGCGGTTGATGCCTTCCTCCAGCGCCAGGAAGTATTTCAACACCGCGCCCCCCCAGATTTCACCCGGCACCACACAGAGCACACCCGGTGGATAGGGCAGCGCACCTTCAGCGGCGATACGCCCGTCGGCATCGGCCAACGCCACCAGTTCGACGTTGCCTCGGATGTACTCGATTTGCGCTTGCTGCGGGTTCATGGCCTTTTTCGGGAAGTGTTCCTTGCGGAACATGTCCTTCTGCAGTTGCTGTACGTTGTGGTGGCGATACAGGTCGTGCATTTCCTGGCAGAGCTGGCGAATGGTGTAGTTGCGATAGCGCTCCTGATGCTGCGCGTAGATGGCCGGCAGCACCCGGCTCATCGGCGCGTCGTCGCTGACGAAGCGTTCGAAGCGGGCGATCTGGGCGGCCAGGTGGGTCATCTTCGCCCAGTCTTCGGCCGGGGTGAGCAGGAACAGGATCGAGTTGAGGTCGCATTTTTCCGGGACGATGCCGTTCTCGCGCAGGAAGTTGGCGAGGATGCCGGCGTGAATGCCGAAGTCGGTGTAGCTGCCGTCCACCGGGTCGATGCCCGGCGTGGTGAAGAGCAATTTGCACGGGTCGATGAAGTACTGCTTCTCGGCGTAGCCGGCAAAGGCGTGCCAGCGGTCCTTGGGATGAAATTCGAAGAAGCGGATGTCGCTGGCGATGTCTTCCGTTGGGTAGTCTTCCCAGGCGCGCCCTTCGATGGTGTCCGGCACGAACGGGCGGACCATGGTGCAGGCTTCGAGAATCAGCTTGCGCGCTTCGATGCCGAACTTCACGCAGTCTTCCCACAGGCGCAGGCCGCTGCGGCCGGAGTGGATGCGCGCGTTGACATCCAGCGAGGCGAACAGCGGGTAGAAGGGGCTGGTGGAGGCCTGGGCCATGAAGGCGTTGTTGAGTCGGTGGTGGTTGCAATAGCGGGCCTGGCCCTTGATGTGGCGGTCTTTCTTGTGCACCTGGGAGGCCTGGGAAAAACCGGCCTGCTGTTTGTGCACCGATTGGGTGACGAAGATGCCCGGGTCGTTTTCGTTGAGGTCGAGCAACAGCGGCGAGCAGTCTTTCATCATCGGTATGAACTGCTCGTAGCCGACCCACGCCGAGTCGAACAGGATGTAGTCACACAGCTTGCCGATGCGGTCGACCACTTGCCGGGCGTTGTACACGGTGCCGTCATAGGTGCCCAACTGGATGATCGCCAGGCGGAATGGCCGAGGCAGTTGGGCCTTGTCCGGGGCGACCTCGGCAATCAGTTCGCGCAGGTAGTCTTCGTCGAAACAGTGGGCGTCGATGCCGCCGATGAAGCCGTAGGGGTTGCGCGCGGTTTCCAGATACACAGGCGTAGCTCCGGCCTGCAGCAGCGCGCCCTGGTGGTTGGACTTGTGGTTGTTGCGGTCGAACAGCACCAGGTCGCCCGGGGTCAGCAGGGCGTTGGTCACCACCTTGTTCGACGCCGAGGTGCCGTTGAGCACGAAGTAGGTCTTGTCGGCGTTGAACACTTGCGCGGCGTGTTTCTGCGCCAGCAGCGCCGGGCCCTCGTGGATCAGCAGGTCGCCGAGCTTGACGTCGGCGTTGCACATGTCGGCGCGAAACAGCGTCTCGCCGAAGAAGTCGAAAAACTGCCGGCCGGCCGGGTGCTTGCGAAAGAACTGGCCGCCCTGGTGACCGGGGCAGGCGAAGGTCGCGTTGGCCGCTTCGGTGTACTTCTTCAGTGAGTCGAAGAAGGGCGGCAGCAGGCTGTCTTCATAGGCTCGGGCCGCTGTTTCCAGTTGGTTGCCATGGTACTCGGCGTTGGCGCGGGTGAGATCGAAAATGCCGTTGACCTGCAGCAGCACGTCCGTCAGGTGCTTATAGACTTCCCGGGGACGGTTGGCTGAATCCGGCGAGGCCACCAGGAAAATCGGAATGTCGAAACCGGTGCGCTGAATGGCACCCAGGGCGCCGGCCATGACGTCATTGACAGACACCACCGCCACGGCGACGTTGGTGAAATCGGTCTGGCTGAGCGCTACCACTTCCCGAGCGTTCTTGAAGCTTGCGGCAGCGCCATCGCTGGCGGCTATTTTCAGGGGTTTCATCGTGGCGTCTCCAGGCGGGCACTCAATTGTCCGCAACTTTTCAAGAGATCAACTTCCGAGGGAGCCTTCCAGTTCCCCTGATCGGAAATCGTGTCACCACTGGTTATAGAGCATTTTCCTGATCTGTCAGCCTTTTACCGCGACCTTGCACATCTTGACGCCTCACGACCTTTTGGTCAGGCGTGCACCAGCGCAATGGTGAACGAGACCACGATCATGCAGGCAAAGGCAAAATTGATATTCATGAGGTTTCCATCCAGGACATGAGCGACGGCGCCATCTTGAACAGCTCAGGGGAAAATAAAAAATTCGCTGTAATGATTTGAAAGATCGAAAAAAATGATACCGGGCCGGTTCGTTGTTTTTGCCGGGGGTTGCGGATACTCTCGTGCAACACGCAGTTACACGCATAAACGGGCAAAAACATGCAAGACAACCATGCTGCTGTCGAAATGCCGTCAGTGCGCCGGCAAAAAATCCTGTTGATCCTCGAGCGTGACGGCAAGGTCATGGCCTCGGAGTTGAGCCAGCATTTCGCGGTATCCGAAGACACCATCCGCCGCGATCTGGCGGAACTGGCCAGTGCCGGCCTGGTGCAGCGGGTGCACGGCGGGGCGTTGCCGCGGCCCAAAGACACGGGCAAGGACTATTTCACCCGGATCAGCGAAACCGATGAGGTGAAAACCCATCTGGCGCAACTGGCCGCGCGACGGGTGCAGGACGGTCAGATCGTGGTGTTCGATTCGGGCACCACCACCTTGCAGATCGCGCGTTCGCTACCGACGGAGATAGCCATCACCGCGATCACGGCGTCGCCGATGACGGCCATTACCCTGTCCGAATACAAAGGCATCAAGGTGATCCTGGCCGGCGGCCAGCTCAACCCGGCGACGATGTCGGCCAGCGGCCACGAAACCCTGCGGCTGCTGGCAGGCATCAAGGCCGATCTGCTGTTCACCGGGGTCTGCGCGATTCACCCGCAGGTGGGCTTGAGCTCACTGCACTTTGATGAAGTGCCGGTGAAGCAGGCGATGCTCGATTGTGCATCCCATGTGATTGCCGTTACCACGGCGGACAAACTCGGCGCGGTGGAGCCCTTTGTCGTCGCGCCTTGCAACCGTGTGCACACGCTGATCACCGAGCGGCATGTGGCGTCTGGCAATGTCGAGGATTATCGGGCGTTGGGGATTGAGGTGGAGCAGGCTTGAGCATTTTTTGCTGGTAGATGTGTTGAATGTGCCGGCCTCTTCGCGAGCAGGCTCGCTCCCACAGGGGATCGGTGGCGCACACAAGTCCAGTGTGGGAGCGAGCCTGCTCGCGAAGGGGCCAACACAAACAACATCAATGCAGGGGGCTCAGCGCAGTCGCTCAAGCATCTGGTAGTACCACATCCCGGCAGCCAGCATCGGGTTGCCCAGCAGATCGCCCATGGGCACGCGGATGTGCTGGCAGGCGGCGAAGGTGTCGAACTGCTCCATTTGGCCTGTGATCGCGCGGCCCATGATTTCACCCATGATGTGGGTGGTGGCGATGCCGTGGCCGGAGTAGCCCTGGCAATACCAGACGTTGTCCGACAGCTTGCCCAGTTGCGGGATGCGGTTGATCACGATGCCCATCGCGCAGCTCCACTGGTAATCGATGGCCACGCCTTTGAGCGCCGGGAACGTCTGCTCGATGCACGGGCGCAGCTCGGCGGCGATGTTCCGTGAATCCTTGCCGCTGTAGTTGGCGCCGCCACCAAACAGCAGGCGACCGTCAGCGGTGAGGCGGTAGTAATCGAGCACGAAGCGGCAGTCGTAGACCGCCAGGTCTTCGGGGTTGATCTGCCTGGCCAGATCGCCCAGCGGCGCAGTGGTGACGATGCCGCCCATGGCCGGGAAAATCTTGCCCTTGAGCTTGCCCGGTTCCAGCTTGTGGTAGACGTCGCCGGCCAGCAGCACCTGGTTGGCGTCGATCTGCCCGTGGGCGGTGCGTACGCCAGGGCTCTTGTGAAGGCCATCGCCGTGGATGATCTCCAGCACTTCGCTGTTTTCGAAGATCAACGCACCCAGGCTTTCAGCCGCGCGGGCCTCGCCGATGCACAGGTTGAGCGGGTGCAGGTGCATGTTGCGGGTGTTCTTGATCGCGCCGTGGTAGAGGTCGCTTTGCAGCAGGTCGCGCACCTGGCTGCGGTCGAGCAGGCTGACTTCATCGCCCATGCCACGACACACCGCCTCGTCGTAATCCTTGCGCAAGCCGTCCATGTGCACGGGTTTGTACGCGGCGTGCAGGTGGCCGTGCTTGAGGTCGCAGGCGATACCGTACTTTTCCACGCGCTGTTGGATGATCTGGTGTCCACGCCAGCGCAGATTCCAGATGAAATCGTCGACTTCATCACCGAGGGTGCGGCGCATCTGTTTGCGCATGGTCTCGTCGCCCGACAGGCTGCCGGTGACCTGGCCGCCGTTGCGCCCGGTGGCGCCCCAGCCGATCTTGTGGCTTTCGACGATGGCGACCTTCAGGCCTTTTTCCGCCAGCTCGACGGCGGTGGCCACGCCGGTGAAGCCGCCGCCTATGATCACCACGTCAACCTTGTGCCGGCCTTGCAGCGTCGGGTAATCGGTGTCCTGGTTGAGGGTGGCGGTGTAGTAGGAGTTGCAACGTTGAGTCATGTCGGTGTCCACGCGAAATTGAAAGAAACTCAATGCCAGTCAGTCAAAGTGCGCAACCTGTGGGAGCGAGCCTGCTCGCGAATGCGGTGTGTCATTCGACATCAATGGTGAATGACACACCGCATTCGCGAGCGGGCTCGCTCCCACAGGGATTGCAAGCGCTGAGCTGGATAGCGAAAGGAGGGGGCGCGCCGCTCAGGCGAGCAGGGCGCTATCCGGCGGACGTGCGGAGTGACGCAACTTGGAGCGGCGCAGGGCCATGGGCAGGTTGACGATGCGCTTCATGCAATGCCGTCCGCAGCCAGCAGCGAGGTGGCCTGGATCGAAATGTTCAGCAGTGACGGCAAAGTACGCATGGCGCAGGTTTCCGGCGGCGGAAATCGTCGGTGGCGAGTGGAACAAGCCATCCGGGGATGGCTGGATACTAGGGAGGATTGGGGCGCGTGTAAATGTTTGATTCAGAACATCAGGTGCACCACCAGCCCGATCAACCCGCAGCCGATCAACACCTCGATCACTCCGCGCTTGAACCGCAGCAAGGCAATGCCCGCCACGCTGGCGATCAGCAGCGAAGGCCAGTCCAGTTGCCCTTCGAAGCCTTTGGGCCACAGCACGTGATAGGCAAAGAAACACGCCAGATTGAGAATCACGCCCACCACGGCGGCCGTAATGGCCGTCAGCGGCGCGGTGAAGGTGAGTTCGTTGTGCGTCGATTCCACCAACGGCCCGCCAGCGAGGATGAACAGGAACGAAGGCAGGAAGGTGAACCAGGTCACCAGCGTGGCGGCCACGGCACCGGCGACAAAGGCTTGATCCGGGCCGAAGACCTGCTGCACGTAGGCGCCGATGAAGCCGACGAAGGCGACGACCATGATCAACGGACCTGGAGTGGTTTCGCCGAGCGCCAGGCCGTCGATCATCTGCGTCGGCGTCAGCCATCCGTAGTGACCGACCGCGCCCTGGTACACATACGGCAGCACCGCATAGGCACCGCCAAAGGTCAGCAGCGCCGCCTTGGTGAAGAACCAGGCCATCTGGGTCAGCGTGCCTTCCCAGCCGAACAGGGCGGTGAGCGTGGCCATGGGCAGCGTCCACAAAATCGCACCGATCACCGCCAGGTACGCCAGCTTCAAACCACTGAAGCGGGCGTGCTCAGGGGACGGAGTGTCGTCGTCGATCACAGCCGGGCCGTAGGATTGCTTCGCCGCGCTGTGGCCTCCGGTCCTGAATTTTTCCGGTGCCAGGCGTCCGCCGAAGTAGCCAATGACCGCCGCGCCGAGCACGATCAACGGAAACGGCAAGTTGATCACGAAGATGGCCACGAAGGACGCGGCGGCGATGCCCCATAACCAGGCATTCTTCAGCGCCCGCGAGCCGATCCGGTGAGCCGCCTGCACCACGATGGCCGTGACCGCCGGCTTGATCCCGTAAAACAGTCCGGCGACCACGGGTAATTCGCCAAAGGCGATGTATACCCAGGACAGGGCAATCAGGATGAACAGCGACGGCAGCACAAACAGCACACCAGCGATCACGCCGCCCCAGGTCCGGTGCATCAGCCAGCCGATGTAGGTCGCCAACTGCTGAGCCTCGGGGCCGGGCAGCAACATGCAGTAGTTGAGGGCGTGCAGAAAGCGTCGCTCGGAGATCCAGCGCCGGCGTTCGACCAGTTCCTGATGCATGATCGAAATCTGCCCCGCTGGCCCGCCGAAACTGATGAAACCAAGCTTGAGCCAGAACAGGAAGGCTTCCCGCAGGCTGATGGTCCGGGGCTGGGGCACAGCCTGTTGCGTGATCGGGGAGGGCGTGGGGCTCAAGCGCGGGTTCCTTGTGCAGGGAAACGTTGAGCCCGTGACTGTAGCTATGCCGGAACGCGTTGCATAGCCGCCTCTTGTGGCGTATCTGCCCAGCGCTCGACAGCGGATCGGTCGCTGTCCCTGGCATCGACCCAGCGTGCGCCGTCCGCCACGTTTTCGCGCTTCCAGAACGGCGCGTCGGTTTTCAGGTGGTCCATGATGAACGCGCAGGCCTCGAAAGCGGCCTGGCGATGCGGGCTGCTGACGCCGACAAACACGATCGGCTCACTGATCGACAACGAGCCGATCCGATGCACGATCTGTACGGCCCGCAGTGGCCATCGGGCCCGGGCGTTGCCGATGATCTTTTGCAGCGAGCGTTCGGTCATGCCCGGGTAGTGCTCCAGAAATAACCCCGCGACCGCCTCACCCTGATTGATGTCGCGCACATAGCCGACGAAGTTGACCACGGCACCCACGCCCGGATCGTTCGCCTGCAGGCTGGCGATCAACTGAGTGACGTCGAACACTTCACGCTGGACCCGAACCGTCATGTCTCAGCCCCCGGTGACCGGTGGGAAAAAGGCGATCTCGTCATAGTCCTCGATCACCCGGTCCGGATGGCACAGCTCCTGGTTCAGTGCGCACATCAGGTTGTTTTCACCGAGCACCTGGCGCCACAGCTCGCCGCGAGCCATCAGCAAGCGGCGCACGTCTTCGATGGTCCTGAGGCTGTCGGTCAGGGGCAGTTTTTCACCGCCCAGGTTGAGCTGTTCGCGGTAACGGGCGAAGTAATTGATCAGGATCATTGTGCGTCCTCGAACTTGAAATGACCGGAGCGGCCACCCTGTTTACTGAGCAGGCGGATGTCATCGATGACCATGCCCCGGTCCACGGCCTTGCACATGTCATAGAGGGTCAGGGCCGCCACACTGACGGCGGTCAGGGCTTCGAGCTCGACCCCGGTCTGGCCCTCGACGCGGCAGGTGCCGAGGATTTTCACGCTGTCCGGTGTGCAGGCCTTGAGTTCGACATGGATCGAACTGAGCAGCAGGGTGTGGCACAGCGGGATCAGCTCATGGGTTTTTTTCGCCGCCATGATGCCGGCGATCCGCGCCACGGCAAATACGTCGCCCTTGGGGTGGCCGTCGCTTTGAATCAGCTTCAGGGTTTCCGGGCGCATCCGCACCCAGGCCTGGGCCTGGGCTTCACGCTGCGTCGGGGTTTTTTCGCTGACATCGACCATGTTGGCGCGACCCTGATTGTCGAGGTGGGTCAGGCCGTTGGGCGATGCATGTGAAATGTCTGTCATGGGAGGTTCCTGCGCTGGCCGGCGCGGTGATCAGTTGAAGGCATCATGCCGGGCTGTAGATGCGTGGCGCGTTGCGGTGGGGGACGTGAATCAGGTTGAGGCGATGCTTGGTCGCCCATTGCACGGTCAGGGCGGTGGGCGCCGACAGGCTGACCAGCGTGCCGAGCCGGGCCCTGACGGCCTTGTGGATCAGCTCCAGGCTGCAGCGGCTGGTGACCACGGTGAAGCCGCTGCGGCTGTCGATGCCGGCGTGTTGCAGGGCGCCGATCAACTTGTCCAGCGCGTTGTGGCGGCCAATGTCTTCGCGGCAGATCAGCGCGTTGCCTTCGGTGTCGAAGTACAGTGCTGCGTGCAGCGCGCCGCTGCTGCGGGCCATTTGCTGGGCCTGTTCGATGCGGTGGCGGATGTCGATGAAGTGCTCGGCGGGCGGCAGGGCAACCGGCTCGAGAATCTCCAGTTTCGGCAGGGCCTGCTCCAGCGCTTCCACGCCGCACAGTCCGCAGCCACTGGTACCCGCCATTTGCCGACGATGGTTCTTCAGCGCCCAGAATGCGCGGCTGGAGATCTGCACGTCGGCCTGAACAGCCTGGTCGAAGTGGGTGAGGCGCAGGTCGTAGATTTCACTCTGGTCCTCAACGATGTCGTTGCTGACACTGAAACCGCGGATGAAATCTTCGAGGTTGCCCGGCGACACCATCATCACGGCCTGGCTCAAACCGTTGTAGGTGATTGCCAATGCGATCTCTGCGGCCAGCGCCGCCTGACAGACTGATGCGCCGTTGTCGTATTCGCGAAAGTTCACACTCAAGGGTTTGGGGGCGGGTGCGTTAGTGTCGCTTCGATATTCGGCTTGTTCAACTTTGCACAACATGAAAAGAACCTCGAAGCGCTGAATTAAGTTCAGGCTACGGGTAACTTTTCAAAGCGTCCAATCGCTTGTTCCGATGCGCCGATTGGTGATGTCTATCACGCCGGGCAAACATGCCCGGTGCGGTTTTATATAAAACTGAAACTTGATCAGTCGGCCCGGCTGAACAGGGTTCGTGCTTCGGCGAAACACTTCTCGGCAATCGCCGAACGTGGCTCGGTCTTGCGCATCACCAGGCCCAGGGGCGCGAGCACGCTGGCATCGGGCAATTCGATGAACGACAGGTGTTCGATGGGCTCTTCCAGGCCACTGTCCAGCGGCATGATCGCGCAGCAGAAACCTTCGTGGATCGCCTGCAGCAACTGGTAGGTCGAATCGCTTTCCAGGATCGGCTGCGGGTCCAGTCCGCGGCTGCGAAAGCTCAGGTCGATGGATTTGCGGTAGTGCATGCCGTTGCTGAGCATCCCCAGCGGCAGTTCGGCGGCGTCCTCCCAGCTCATCTGCGTGCCGTCGAAATGGAAGTGGCGGGTGTCGTACAACAGGCCGACGCGGGTTTCGCCGATCTCGAAAAACTCGAAATAGCTCGGGTTGACGTGATCGAGGTAGCACACGCCCAGGTCCAGCTGATTGTTGCCCAGGCCCTCGATGATCTGGTCGGAACTCAGGGACGACAGGCTGTACTTGAGCTCGGGAAAGCTGCGGGACAGGCCCTGGATGTAGGTGACCGGGTTGAAGCTGCTGAGCGGCACCAGCCCCAGGCGCAGGTTACCCACGAGCTGGCCCCGGCACGCGGCGGCCTCGGCGAACAGCCCGTCGTGGGCGGCCAGCAGGGTCCTGGCCCAGGCCAGTACACGCTCGCCGGCCTCGGTAAAACCTTCGAAGCGCTGGCCCCGGGTGACCAGCACCAGGTCCAGTTCATCCTCCAGGTTGCGCAGGCGCATCGACAGGGTGGGCTGGGTGATGTGGCAGCGCGCGGCCGCCTGGCCGAAGTGGCGGGTTTGCTCCAGGGCGATCAGGAACTTGAGTTGTTTGATGTCCATGACGGCACCTGCTGGCGGGGGAGTGAAGGGTTAAGTATTGACTCAGGTGTGCAAGACACAAGGCGAGACGGAAACGTGAGGTGCGGACGATCTCATTGTCTTTGGTATGCGTCCAATCACTGTTGTTTAAGGGGTTATCGATGGGCTCTATCACTGATGCTTTTTTCCGGTCTTTTTATATTGATAGAGCGCCTCGATAGTCTGGTTGGTTAGAGTGATTAGACACGGCTTGATTTATAGAATTAGTCTCCGGAAGTCATTTAATTAAGCTATCTAATTCATGCCTGCCGGAGAATCCAATGAGCGTCAAACCGGATGCCTTGTTTATACCTTTGAATATTGCCGTACTGACGGTCAGCGATACCCGTGAATATGCCAATGACACTTCCGGCCAGTTACTCGTCAGCCGTCTGCTGGAAGCCGGCCACACCCTTAGCGAGCGCAACCTGCTCAAGGATGACCTGTACAAGATCCGCGCACAGGTGGCGAACTGGATCGCCGACGATGGCATCCAGGTGGTGCTGATCACGGGCGGCACCGGGTTCACCGGCCGCGACAGCACCCCCGAGGCAGTGGCCTGCTTGCTGGATAAACAGATCGATGGCTTCGGTGAGCTTTTCCGGGCGATTTCGATCCTCGATATCGGTACCTCGACGGTGCAGAGCCGGGCACTGGCCGGGCTGGCCAATGGCACGCTGGTCTGCTGTCTGCCGGGCTCCACGGGCGCCTGCCGCACCGCGTGGGAAGGCATCCTTGCCGAGCAGCTCGACGCGCGCCACCGGCCGTGCAATTTCGTACCGCACCTCAAGTCTGTGCAAGCCTGCGGGACGCGCGGATGAGCGCTTCACCCTTGATGCCGGTAGAGGACGCCATCGACCGTTTACTGACAATGGCCGAGACGCAGTGGATTGAAGACAGCGAAGCCGTGCCGCTCAATGCCGCCAGGCAACGGGTATTGGCCAATGACCTGTTGGCGACCCTCGATCTGCCGCCATGGCCGAACAGCGCCATGGACGGCTATGCCCTGAATGTCGAGGGTTGGGACGGGGCGCCGCTGGCCGTGTCGCAGCAGGTGTTTGCCGGCCAGGCTCCCGAAGCCCTGGTACCGGGAACCTGCGCGCGCATCTTCACCGGCGCACCGGTTCCGCCGGGTGCCGACTGCGTGGAGATGCAGGAGAACACGCAGGTGCTGGATGACGGACGTATCCGCTTCAAGCAGCCCTTGAGCACTGGCAACAACATCCGTCCGCAAGGTCAGGAGAACCGCGTCGGCGATGTGCTGCTGCGTGCCGGCAAGCGCCTAGGTCCGTTCGAACTGGCGGTCGCCGCGGCGCAGGGCTGCACCCATGTGCAGGTGGTGCGCCGACCTCGGGTGGCGTTGCTGTCCACCGGCGATGAACTGGTCGAGCCGGGCAATCCCCTCAAGCCCGGCAGCATCTACAACAGCAACCGTATATTGTTGAGCCATTGGTTGAATGCGTTGGGTTGCGAGGTCATCGATGCCGGCATTCTTCCCGACGAGCCACGCCAGACGCGGCTCAAGCTCGAACAGCTGCAACACAGGGCAGACCTGATGCTCAGCACGGGCGGTGTGTCTGCCGGTGACGCCGACTGCCTCGGCCAGGTGCTGCGCGAGTGCGGCGAGCCGCTGCTGTGGAAACTCTCGATCAAGCCCGGCAAGCCATTGACCGTGGGCCACTTCGGCCGCGTGCCGGTGATTGGCCTGCCGGGTAATCCGACATCGGCATTGGTCACTTTCGGCCTGTTGGCCCGGGCTTATCTGTTGCGAATTCAGGGCGTGGAAGAGGTCGAACCGTTGAGCTTCCCGGTCAGTGTCGGCTTTGCCTGGCCCAAACCCGGGAGCCGCCGCGAGTACCTGCGGGCGAGGGTGGAGGGTGGTCGGGCTGTGTTGTATCCGAACCAGAGTTCAGGCGTTTTGTTGGGAGCATCCTGGGCCGATGGACTGGTGGAAGTACCGGAAGGCTGCACACTGGAAGTGGGCGACACGGCACGGTTCATACCCTTTAGCGAACTGTTCTGACACTGCCCCCTTGTGGGAGCGAGCCTGCTCGCGAAGAGGTCGGCACATTCAACGCAGATGTTGGCAGACAGACCGCTTTCGCGAGCAGGCTCGCTCCCACAGTTTTGATCTTCAGTGAATGCCTATTCTGCGGCTGACCTCGATATCTGTGTGTTTCCTGAAAATCAGTTCAACACAAAATCCACCGGTTCCAGCTGCGGCGGCAACTCCGTTACGCCCAGTGCCGCCAGCACATCGCGCTCGATGTTGCGCACGATGGCGTCGGTGGGCAGGTCGTTTTCGTCGCGGCCGAAGGGGTCTTCCAGTTCGTCGGCAATCGCATCCAGGCCAAAAAAGGTGTAACTGACAATCGCAGTGAAAATCGGTGTCAGCCAGCCCAGGGGTTCGGCCATGGCAAACGGCAGGAGGATGCAGAACAGGTAGATGGTGCGGTGCAGCAACAGGGTGTAGGGGAAGGGCAGCGGGGTGTGCTTGATCCGTTCACAGACGGCCTGGGCGTGGGTCAGGCCGGCCAGGTGGTTGGCCATCAGCGTGTAGCGCCAGTCGTTGATCGCCCCGGACTCGTTGAGTGTCGAGCACTGCTGACCGACCTGCATCAGGATCTGCCCGCTGATGTCGGTGGTGTCGCCCTTGGGCATCGGGTGCAGCCAGTCGCCACTGGCGGCCAGTTCATTTTCCCGGCGCAGCCGCGCGTTGAGGGCATGGGCGAAGCCGCACAGGTTGCTGAGGATCGTATGCCGCTCATCCGTGTCCTTGAGCACCAGGGTTTCACGAATCATCGAGCGGACTTCGACTATCACCTCGCCCCACGCCTTGCGCGCTTCATACCAGCGGTCATAACAGGCGTTGTTGCGAAAGCTCATGAAGATCGACAACGACAAACCCAGCAGCGTGAAGGGCGTTGCGCTGACCTTGGAAAAGTAGCTGGGATGCAAGGTTTCGATGAGCACGATGGCCGAGGCGAGCAATGTCACCATCAGGCTGCGCCAGGCAATGCGCTTGGCAATCGAACCCTTGAGGGACGTCAGCACGCCGATCAGGTTGGGTTTGGGTCTAACGATCATGGGTTTCAGCCGCCCGTCATGTTCATGAAGCGAACGACCTGAACATCGTCGTTCACTTCGAAGTTGTGTCGATAAGGCTTGAGTTTCATCGCCTCGATAATGGCTTTTTCCAGGCGCTCGGGCTGTCCGGGGTGGCTGCGCAAGACAGCCTTGAGATCCACCGAGTGCTCATTGCCCAGGCACAGCAGCAGGCGTCCCTCCACGGTCAGCCGCACCCGATTGCAGGTGCCGCAGAAGTTGTGGCTGTGGGGCGAGATGAACCCCAGGCGAATCTGCGGCGCCTCGGCCAGGCGCCAGTAGCGCGACGGACCCTGGGTCGACTCGGCGGAATCAATCAAAGTGTAGCGTTCGGCGATGCGTTCGCGGACCTGGGCGCTTGCGAAAAACGATTCGGCGCGGCTGTGCTCGTCGATGGTGCCCAGCGGCATTTCCTCGATGAAGGAGATGTCCAGGTTGCGGTCGATGGCGAAGCTCACCAGATCATTGATCTCATGGTCGTTGCGGCCCTTCATCACCACGCAGTTGAGCTTGGTGTTGCGAAAGCCCGCTTGGTTGGCCGCGTCGATGCCCTTGATGACCTGCGCCAGGTCACCGGTGCGGGTCAGTTCGCGAAAGCGTTGCGGGTCCAGGCAGTCGAGGCTGATGTTGAGGCGCTTGACCCCGGCCTCGAACAACGGCACTGCCAGCTTGGCCAGCTGCGAACCGTTGGTGGTCATGCACAGTTCACGCAGACCGGGCAGGGCGGCGATCTTTTCGCACAACTGCACTACACCCGGACGAATCAGCGGCTCGCCTCCGGTCAGGCGGATCTTGCGGGTGCCCAGGGCGACGAAGCTTTGCGCCGTTTGATAGATCTCTTCCAGGGTCAGCACCCGTTGGCGCGGCAGAAACTGCATGTCCTCGGCCATGCAATACACGCAACGGAAATCGCAGCGGTCGGTGACCGACATGCGCAGATAGTCCACGCGCCGGGAGAAGCCATCGATCAAGACTCGTTCTGACATGACACCCTCGCTTGGTACTGCATGCGTTGAATGGACATTCCGTTAATCGGGTTTTGTCTTTGTAGGAGCGAGCCTGCTCGCGATGGTCGTTAACGATTACGCGTGCTTACTGGCTGAACGCGGTGCTCTTGAGTCCATCGCGAGCGAGCTCGCTCCTACAGGTATTGCGCAGATAACGGATCTGTTGAGCGCAGGTGTAGGAGCGAGCCTGCTCGCGATGGTCGTTAACGATGACGCGTGCTTACTGGCTGAACGCGGTGCTCTTGAGTCCATCGCGAGCAAGCTCGCTCCTACAGGTATTGCGTTGTTAACGGATCTGTTGAGCGCAGGCTAAGAGCAACTTTAACGGACGTCCAATCACTATTAACAACCGGGTGATCGAGCGGGTCGATGATGAACTTAATTTTGGGATTTGAAGGGCTGAAAGTTATCTCAAGTAATTGAAAAGTAAAAATAAAAAACGATGATAAATATCCTCGATCATGTGGTCGTAAATAGCGATTAGACAATAATTAACCCCTCTCCATATGCTTTTCTCCGTCAAACGATCAATGGCCTGAATCAGGTCACGGAGAAGTACCATGTCTCAAGTCGACCGCTACAAACCCTACAAAGGTGCCGCCGCCGGTTGGGGTGCACTGATTGCTGTTACCAGGAACTGGCTGGGCAGTGAAAACGCGCTGAAAAACATTCGCGCCATGCTCAAGACCAACCAGAACGGCGGCTTCGACTGCCCCGGTTGCGCCTGGGGCGAGTCGCCGGAAAACGGCATGGTCAAGTTCTGCGAAAACGGCGCCAAGGCGGTTAACTGGGAAGCCACGGGGCGTTTGGTCGACCCGGCCTTCTTCAACAAATACAGCGTCTCGGCGCTGGCCGAACAGAGCGATTACTGGCTGGAGTATCAGGGCCGTCTGACCCACCCGATGCGCTATGACGCGGCCACCGACCGTTACGTGGAAACCACCTGGGACGAGGCCTTCGCGCTGATCGCCCGGCACCTCAACGCGCTGGAATCGCCGGATCAGGCCGAGTTCTACACCTCGGGCCGGGCCAGCAACGAGGCTGCATTCCTCTATCAGTTGTTCGTCCGGGCCTACGGCACCAACAACTTTCCGGACTGCTCCAACATGTGCCATGAAGCCAGCGCAGTGAGCATGATCGAAAGCCTCGGCGTGGGCAAAGGCACCGTGGTGTTCGACGACCTGGAACATGCCGACGCGATCTTCGTCATCGGCCAGAACCCCGGCACCAACCACCCGCGGATGCTCGAACCGCTGCGTGAAGCGGTCAAGCGCGGAGCCCAGGTGATCTGCATCAACCCGCTCAAGGAGCGCGGACTGGAGCGCTTCCAGCATCCACAGCACCCGATCGAAATGCTCATGAACGGCTCCGAGCCGACCAACACCGCGTACTTCCGCCCGGCCCTGGGTGGTGACATGGCGGTCATGCGCGGCATGGTCAAGTTCCTGCTGCAGTGGGAGCGCGAAGCACAGGTCAGCGGCGGCGAGCCGGTATTCGACCACGAGTTCATCGCCGAACACACTTCGGGAATGGGGGCCTACCTGGGCGAAGTCGACGCCACCAGCTGGGAGCACATCGAGCAGCAGTCGGGCATGTCTTTGGCTGACATCGAGCTCGCCGCCCGCATGTACGCCCGGGCCAAACGGGTGATCATGTGCTGGGCGATGGGCCTGACCCAGCACACGCACTCGGTGCCGACCCTGCAGGAAGTCATCAACCTGATGCTGTTGCGCGGCAACGTCGGCCGTCCCGGCGCGGGGCTGTCGCCGGTTCGCGGTCACAGTAACGTGCAGGGCGACCGCACCATGGGCATCAACGAACTGGCGCCCACCGAGTTGCTCGATGCCCTGGAAAAACGCTTCTCCTTCAAGCCGCCGCGTGAGCATGGTCACAACACCGTGATGGCGATCGGCGCGATGGAGCAGGGGCGTTCGAAGGTGTTTATCGCCCTGGGTGGCAACTTCGCCCAGGCCACCCCCGACACGCCGCGCACCCACGCCGCGTTGCGCAAGTGCGACCTCACCGTGCACATCGCCACCAAGCTCAACCGCAGCCATCTGGTCACCGGTCGTGAGGCGCTGATCCTGCCGTGCCTGGGCCGCACCGACATCGACATCCAGGCCGAAGGCCCGCAAGGCGTCACCGTGGAAGACACCTTCAGCATGATCCACATTTCCCACGGCCAACTGAAACCCAAGTCGAAACACCTGCTGTCGGAACCGGCGATCATCGCCGGCATCGCTGCCGCGACATTGGGCAAGCACCCGATCGACTGGAACTGGGCCATCGGCGACTACGGCCGCATCCGCAACATGATTGCCGACACCATTCCCGGCTTCGAAGATTTCAACCGGCGCTTGCTGCACCCGGGCGGGTTCCACATGCCCAACGACGCAGCCAAACGCATCTGGAAAACCGCCAGCGGCAAAGCCCAGTTCACCCCGAGCGTGCTACCGGAGCACCTGATCAGCGAGGGCGTGCGCAACCTGGCGGTCAAGCCGCACCTGATTCTGCAGACCATGCGCTCCCACGATCAGTACAACACCACGCTGTATGGCCTGGATGACCGTTATCGCGGGGTCTACGGCATGCGCGACGTGGTGTTCGCCAACGAGCAGGACATTCGCCGGCTGGGGTTCGAACCGGGACAAAAGGTCGACCTGGTGGCGCTGTGGGACGACGATCGCGAGCGTCGGGTCAGCGGTTTCACCCTGATCGCCTACGACATTCCGGCCGGTCAGGCGGCAGCGTACTACCCGGAGACCAATCCGCTGGTGCCGCTGGAAAGTTACGGTGACCGCACCTTCACCCCGACTTCCAAGTTCGTCGCCATCCGGCTGGAGCAGGCCAGGGCCAGCAACCTGATTTCGACCTCCGCTGCGTAGTACCGATCACTCAAGACTTTGTGGGAGCGAGCTTGCTCGCGATTGCAGGGTGCCAGGCGCCATTGATGTTGAAGGTGCCGGCCTCATCGCGAGCAAGCTCGCTCCCACAGTTTTAAATCCGCCATGAGGATTTCGACATGTTCAACCTGCAGGCACTGGACCTGGCGCGGATGCAATTCGCGTTCACGGTTTCGTTCCACATCATCTTTCCCGCCATCACCATCGGGCTGGCCAGTTTCCTGGCGGTGCTCGAAGGGCTGTGGCTGAAGACCCACAACGACACCTACCGCGATCTCTACCATTTCTGGTCGAAAATCTTCGCCGTCAACTTCGGCATGGGCGTGGTCTCGGGGCTGGTCATGGCCTACGAGTTCGGCACCAACTGGAGCCGCTTCTCCGATTTCGCCGGCAGCATCACCGGGCCGTTGTTGACCTATGAAGTGCTCACTGCGTTCTTCCTCGAGGCCGGTTTCCTCGGGGTCATGCTGTTCGGCTGGAACCGGGTAGGGCGCGGCTTGCACTTCTTCTCGACGGTGATGGTGGCCATCGGCACGCTGATTTCGACCTTCTGGATTCTCGCCTCCAACAGCTGGATGCAGACGCCACAGGGTTTCGAGATCGTCGACGGTCGGGTGATGCCGCTGGACTGGCTGGCCATCGTGTTCAACCCGTCGTTCCCGTACCGCCTGGCGCACATGGCGATTGCCGCCTTCGTGGCCACGGCTTTCTTTGTCGGCTCGTCGGCGGCGTGGCACCTGCTGCGCGGCAACGACACCAAACAAGTACGCAAGATGCTGTCGATGGCGCTGTGGATGGCCTTGATCGTCGCGCCGATCCAGGCCGTGGTCGGTGACGCCCATGGCTTGAACACCCTGGAACATCAACCGGCGAAGATCGCCGCCATCGAAGGTCACTGGGAAAACAACGGTAGCGAAGCCACGCCGCTGGTGCTGTTCGGCATCCCGGACATGCAGGCCGAGAAAACCAAATACGCCATCGAGATTCCGTACCTGGGCAGCCTGATCCTGACCCACAGCCTCGACAAGCAGATCCCGGCGCTCAAGAGCTTCCCGAAAGAGGATCGCCCCAACGCAACGATCATTTTCTGGAGCTTCCGCGTCATGGCCGGGCTGGGCATGTTGATGGTACTGGCCGGCGTGCTCGGCCTGATCCTGCGTCGCAGCGGTGCCATCTACCGCAACCGCTGGTTCCTGCGCCTGATGCTGTGGATGGGCCCGAGCGGCCTGATCGCCATGCTCGCCGGCTGGATCACCACGGAAGTGGGGCGCCAGCCGTGGGTGGTGTATGGCCTGCAACGTACCGCGAATGCCGCGTCCAATCACAGCGTCACGCAGTTGAGCCTCTCGTTGGCGCTGTTCGTGGTGATCTACTTCTCGGTCTTCACGGTGGGTATCGGCTACATGATGAAACTGGTGGCCAAGGGGCCAAAACCCCATCACGAGCATGCGCCTGCGGGGCATGCCGATCAGGTCATCACACCGCGCCGGCCGTTGTCTGCCGACGCTGAAATCCTCGAAACCGACGCCCGCGTCAATTGAAGGAAGGGAGTTGAGTCATGGGTATTCAAGGTATCGATTTATCGCTGATCTGGGGCGTGATCATCGCCTTCGGCGTGATGATGTACGTGATCATGGATGGCTTCGACCTGGGGTTGGGCATTCTGTTTCCGCTGATCCCGGATGCGAAGGAGCGCGATGTGATGATGAACACCGTGGCTCCGGTCTGGGACGGCAACGAGACCTGGCTGGTGCTGGGTGGTGCGGCGCTGTACGGCGCGTTCCCGCTGGCCTATTCGGTGATCCTGGAGGCGCTGTACCTGCCGCTGATCCTGATGTTGTGCGGCTTGATCTTTCGCGGTGTGGCGTTCGAATTTCGCTTCAAGGCCAGCCCTGAAAAGCGTCATGTCTGGGACATGGCGTTCATCGGCGGCTCGCTGCTGGCGACCTTCTCCCAGGGCGTGGTGATCGGCACTTACATTGCCGGCATCCCGGTGGTCGACCGCCAGTTCGCCGGAGGTT
The DNA here is from genome assembly GCF_058986625.1 of Pseudomonas sp. GW821-FHT07G06. Lineage (NCBI taxonomy): Bacteria > Pseudomonadati > Pseudomonadota > Gammaproteobacteria > Pseudomonadales > Pseudomonadaceae > Pseudomonas > Pseudomonas sp. GW821-FHT07G06. The sequence goes on along the minus strand of NZ_JBYSVW010000016.1, from coordinate 58,918 downwards.
CGCTGGACTGGCTGGCACCCTTTCCGTTGTTCTGCGGAGTCGGCCTGATCGTCGCCTATGCGCTGCTCGGCAGCACTTGGTTGCTGGTCAAGACCGAAGGCATGCTCGAATCGCGCATGCGCCTGTTCACCCGGCCCCTGGCCTGGCTGCTGTTGGCGGTGATCGGCGTGATCTGTGTGTGGACGCCGATCCTGCATCCGGACATCGCCACGCGCTGGTTTGCCCATGCGCACCTGGCGGTGTTCGCAGGTCTCGCGGTGCTGGCCTTGCTGGCAATGTTCGGCTTGCTCAAGACCCTGCGCCAACGCCACACCCATTGGCCGTTCGCCTTCACCCTGATGCTGGTGTTCCTCGGTTACATCGGCCTGGCGTTCAGCATCTGGCCGAACATCGTGCCGCCGTCGATCAGCCTGTGGGCCGCGGCGTCACCGCCGACCAGCCAGTTGTTCATCCTGATCGGGGCGCTGTTCATCCTGCCGATCATCCTGATGTACACGGTCTGGAGCTACTACGTGTTCCGCGGCAAAGTGAGGATTGGCGATGGCTACCATTGATTCCCGTGAACCGGCACCGGCGCCTTGGTACAAGCGCCTTGGGTGGCTGGTGTTGATCTGGCTGGGCAGTGTGGTTGCGTTGGGGGTGGTGGCGGGGGCGTTGCGGGTGTTGATGCAGGCGGCGGGGATGAGTAGTCACTGACGCACGTTGCAAAAACACGGAAATAACAGGAGTGATGAATCACCTGTGGCGAGGGAGCTTGCTCCCGCTGGACTGCGCAGCAGGCCCTTTTTTGGGGCCGCTTCGCAGCCCAGCGGGAGCAAGCTCCCTCGCCACATTGTTCGTGCCAGGTTCAGTTTTTACTGCGCCCCAAACATCGCCGTCCAGTAAATCCCCGCATCGCTCTTCGGATCGGTCGCATACGCCGCGCCCAGTTCGCGGAACTGCGGGTTCATCAGGTTGGCGCAGTGGCCGGGGCTGGACAGCCAGCCTTCGACCACCTTGTGTGCGGTGTCTTGCCCGGCGGCGATGTTTTCGCCGATCTGCTGGAAGTCGTAGCCGGCCAGTTCCGCGCGGTCGCCCGGGGTGCGGCCGTCGCGGTCCTTGTGGTCGAAGTAGTTGTTGTTGGCCATGGAGCGCGAGTTGCCTTCGGCGGCGCTGGCCAGTGTGGCGTTCCAGGTCAGCGCTGGTGCGGCGGCGAAGGATTGCGCGCCGCACTGGCGTGGGCGGGTGCGTGCGGCGTTGAGTTCGGTGAGCAGTTTCTGGCCTTCGGTCTGCGCGTCGCCCAGGCTTGCGCTCAACAATGGCCGAGCGACCACGATGCGCCATTGCCGGTCCTGGCGGAAGACGCCGACATCGACGAATTGCGGGTCGAGGACGATCTGGCAAAAACTCTCCTGGATCGCCTTCATCGCCGCGGCTGCATCGCGAGGTCCGGACAGGCTGATGGCCTGCACGTTCTTCATCGGATAACCGGCAGTGGCCATGGCCTGCTGCAGATCACCGATGCTCGGGGCGGTGAGTACCAGGCGCGGGTCGGCCGACAGTGGCGGCAGCTCCGATGACACCTGGCCGGCACAGCGCTGCAGTTGGCTGCGGTAGACGTTGATCGATTCGATCAATTGCGCTTCGTCCGCCGCCATGGCGTTGGCGGCACATACCAGGCCCAGTGACAAACCGGCCAAACGCATTGCGGATGAGATGAATCCCATGAAAATCCCCCTTGAGCAGATGGCGCCCATGATGCGCGAAGTTGACCCATCCAGGACAACGGATTTATCCAGAGTGTAGTGGGGTAAGCGAAATCATTTCACTACTACACTGAATCGAATCGCTCACCGAGTGACATCGACCATGCGCTTCGACTGGATCGCCACTTGCCTTGCCCTCACGCTGCTCGCCGGCCCGGTATCGGCTACGGATCAAGAGCAAAAACAGGAATCGGCCGAGAACAAGGCCGAGGTGCTGGAACAGAAGGCCGCCGAGAATAAAAAGCCCGCAACGGAACCCAAGGTCGAAGCCATTACCCCGTCCGAGGTCCAGGCCGTTGACCCGGCGGGTGCCGCGCCGCTGGACGATGCGATCACGTGCCTGGCCCGCTCCATTTACTGGGAAGCCAAGGGCAAGGACTCTGCCGACATGGAGGCGGTGGCCAATGTGGTCATGAATCGCCTGGGCCACGAGGGCTTTCCGGACACGGTGTGCAAAGTGGTCAAGCAGGGATCGGAGACCAAGAGTTGTCAGTTCTCCTGGTGGTGTGACGGCAAATCCGATTCGGTCCAGGAAGAGGTGCCGTATGCGATGGCCAAGGAAATCGCGCGCAAGGCCCTGAACAAGGAGCTGCCGGATCGCACCCAGGGTGCCCTGTATTTCCATGATCGTACGGTCAAGCCGGATTGGGCCAGGGAATACATCAGGACCGTGGATATCGGCCTGTTCCGGTTCTATAAGCCCCACGACGGATCGGCCAGGTAGCCGCGCTGATTTCGGCCCAATGGTGTTTTTTGCAGAGCTCGTGCGCGGCGTTATCCAAACTGAAATGTGTCTGTTTTATAAGCTTCATGACGCAACCGTGCGTGAATGACGCGATAAGCAGGGACTACACATGAAGTTGACGAGGGTCCGGATCAGTAACCTCGCGCCGATCGCGGCGCAGTCGCCGGCGTGCGTGCCATGACCGTCCTGGTCACCGGTGCGGCCGGTTTCATCGGTTTTCATACGGTCCAGCGCTTGTGCCGCGAGGGTCAGAACGTCGTCGGTATCGACAATCTCAATGACTACTACGACGTGGAGCTCAAGCACGCACGCCTCGAGGTGCTGGAGACGTTGCCGGGTTTTCGCTTCCGGAAAATGGACATCGTCGACAAACCGGCCCTGATGGACCTGTTCCGCAACCACGGGTTTACCGAGGTGGTACACCTCGCGGCGCAAGCCGGAGTGCGCTACTCGCTGGACAACCCGGATGTCTATGCGCAGTCGAACCTGGTGGGTTTCCTCAATGTGCTGGAAGCCTGTCGGCACCATCGCCCCGAGCACCTGATCTACGCCTCGAGCAGTTCGGTGTACGGCACCAACGGCAAGATGCCGTTCAGTGTCGAGGACTCTGTCGAGCATCCCGTATCGCTGTACGCCGCCAGCAAGCGCGCCAATGAACTGTTGGCCGAAAGTTACTGCCACTTGTATGGCTTGAAAGCCAGTGGCCTGCGCTTTTTTACCGTCTACGGCCCGTGGGGCCGCCCGGACATGGCGCTGTTCAAGTTTACCGACGCCATCCTCAAAGGCCTGCCCATCGACATTTACAACCAGGGCCAGATGTCGCGCGACTTTACCTACGTCGACGACATTGTCGAAGGCATCGCCCGACTGCGGCCAAAGCCTCCGGTGCCGCAAGGCTCTGCCGCTGGGGTCAACCGGCTCTTCAACATCGGGCGCGGCATGCCGGTGGCGTTGCTGGATTTCGTCGAGTGCCTGGAATCGGCCCTGGATCGGCAGGCCCGGCGTAACTACCTGCCGATGCAGGCCGGTGATGTGGTCAGCACCTGGGCCGATGTCTCGGCACTGGCCGAGTGGGTGGGCTTCAGCCCGCAGGTGACGCTGGAAACCGGCGTCGCAGAGTTTGTGCAGTGGTATCGGCAGTTCTACCGGATTTGAAGCGTTCGCCTCTGATCTCGAAAAAATCATAAAAGGCGAGAGGGACCCCATGAGCCATGACATTTTTGTATCCGTACTGATTCCCGCCAAGAACGAAGCGAACAACCTCAAGCCGCTCATTGAGGAAATCCGCGTGGCGCTGGCCGATGAATCGTACGAAATCATCGTCGTCGACGACGGCAGCACCGATGCGACCCTGCAGGAGCTGCGGCAGATCCGCCACAACGGCTTGAACACCCTGCGCATCCTCCATCACGAGCGGTCGCTGGGGCAGAGCACCTCGCTGTACCACGCCGCCAGCGAGGCGCGCGGGCAATGGCTGGCGACCCTCGATGGCGACGGCCAGAACGACCCGGCGGACATTCCCGGGATGCTGGCGCTGGTGCGCGGCGAACCGGGCAAGGTCGATGTGCAACTGGTCGCCGGGCACCGGGTCAATCGCCGCGACACCGCGAGCAAACGCTACGCCTCGCGGTTCGCCAACAACCTGCGCCGCCGCCTGCTCAAGGACGCCACCCCGGACACCGGTTGCGGCCTGAAGCTGATCGAGCGCGCGGCGTTCCTGCGCCTGCCGTACTTCGACCACATGCACCGCTTCATTCCGGCGCTGATCCAGCGTCACAACGGGCGCATGATCGTGCACCCGGTCAACCACCGGCCGCGCACGGCCGGAGTGTCGAAATACGGCAACCTCGACCGCGCGCTGGTCGGCATTCTTGACCTGATCGGCGTCTGGTGGCTGATCAAGCGCACGCGGCTGAACACCATTGCCCAGGAGCTCGAAGGATGATGCTGACCCGTGAAACCCTGTGGCTGGTGGTCGGTTTTGCCGGGCAGATTGCCTTTACCGGGCGGTTTGTCCTGCAGTGGCTGTACAGCGAATACAAAAAGCGCAGCGTGATCCCGACCAGCTTCTGGTACCTGAGCATCGTCGGCAGCTCCCTGCTGTTGGCTTACGCCATCTACCGTCAGGATCCGGTGTTCATTGCCGGGCAGGCCTTCGGCTCCATCGTCTATTTTCGCAACCTGCAATTGATTGCCAAAAGCCGCAGCGTGAAGGAATGAACCATGCGTAGATCGTTGTCGCCCCGGGTCGAGTGCCTGGGGCTGATGCTGCTTGCCCTGTTGTTGATCGGCGCGGGGCTGGGGCTACGCCAGGCACAGAACGTGGATGAGGAGCGCTTCCTCGGCGTCGCCCTGGAGATGCTGCAAAACGGCTCGTGGTTGATCCCGCACCGTGCCGCCGAGATCTACGGCGACAAACCGCCGATTTTCATGTGGACAGTGGCGTTCTTCACCTGGCTGACCGGCAAGCCCAACATCGCGCTCTACCTGCCGGGACTGTTTTCGGCCGTGACGGTCACGGCGATGGTCTATGACCTGGGCCGTCGCCTGTGGACCCAGCGTATCGGGCGCAACGCCGCGCTGCTGTACCTGGCGACCTATCAGACCTACAGCATTCTGCGCACCGGTCAGATCGACAGCTTTTTGATTCTGTTCACCTCGCTTGGCCTGTACGGTCTGGCGCGGCACCTGCTGCTCGGCCCGGCGTGGCGCTGGTTTTACGCCGGATGCGCGGCCATGGGCATCGGCGTGATCACCAAGGGCGTGGGTTTCCTGCCGGCGCTGTTGCTGATTCCGTACGCCTATGCGGTGCGCAAAGGCTGGCCCGGTGTGGTGGCCATGCCTGGCGAGGCGCGCAAGTGGTTGCTCGGGTTTGCGCTGATGCTTGGCGCCATCGCGATCTGGCTGTTGCCCCTGGCCTGGTCGATCTTCTTCAATGGCAGCGCGGACGAAATGGCCTATGCGCGGGAGATCCTCCTGCGCCAGACCGCGGGCCGCTATGCCGCTGCATGGCATCACCGCGAACCGTTCTGGTATTTCTTCACCAAGGTGATTCCGCAGTACTGGCTACCGTTGGTGCTGGTGCTGCCATGGCTGGTGCCCGCCTGGCGCCGTCAGTTGCAAAAACGCGACGGCCGGGTCCTGGTGTTGCTCGGTTGGGTGGTGCTGGTGGTGCTGTTTTTCTGCATCAGCACGGGCAAGCGCAAGTTGTACATCTACCCGGCGCTGCCTGGGCTGGTGCTGGTCGCCGCGCCGCTGATTCCGTGGCTGCTCAAGCGCTGGTTCAGAAGGCACCCGCGTTTGCGTCGGGTGTTCCCTGCACTGGTGGCGACCTGGTTCGCGCTGTGGTTCGCCCGGGGGTTCATCGAACCGCTCAAGGACGGCACCAACATCGATCAGGTGCTCATGGCGCAGGCGGCGACCATGACCCGCGGCGCCGATCTGGTGCTGGTCAACTGGGAGGAGGGGCACTGGTTGTTCGCCCGCCAGCCGATCGTGCATTTCGGCATGGACAACTCGTCCATCGAGAAGGCCGCGCTGTACCTGCGCGAACACCCCAAGGCCTACGCCTTGGTGCCGGATGATGTTTTGAGCCAGTGTTTCAAAGCCGAAGTGGCCCGTGAACTGGGCGAAAACTCCCGGGCGAACTGGTCGATCGTGGGGGTGGATGCCGACAACGGCAAATGCCAGCCGGCAGAAGCTGGCAAAGCCTATCGGTTCAGCTGGAATGACCCGCATATGGCAGTGGTGCCGGCGCAGGTAGCCAATCCCTGAGTGTAAAAAAAGGTCCTTCACACAATCCCGGGAACCTGTAGGAGCCAGCCTGCTGGCGATGGACTCCAATGCGCCGCGTTTATCCATATTGCACGCGTTATCGTTAACGACCATCGCTGGCAGGCCAGCTCCCACAAAGGACCGTGCCCACGTCGTTTTTAACGCAATACCTGTAGGAGCCAGCCTGCTGGCGATGGACTCCAGTGCGCCGCGGTCATCCAGTTCATACGCGTTATCGTTAACGACCATCGCAGGCAAGCCAGCTCCCACATGGGACCGCGTCCGAGTCGTTTTTAACGCAATACCTGTAGGAGCCAGCCTGCTGGCGATGGACTCCAGTGCGCCGCGTTCATCCAGTTCACACGCGTTATCGTTAACGACCATCGCTGGCAGGCCAGCTCCCACAGGGGACCCTGCCCACGCTGAAACTGTAGGAGCCCAGCTTGCTGGCGATGGACTCAAGTGCGCCGCGTTCATCCAGGTCACACGCGTTATTGTTAACGACCATCGCTGGCAGGCCAGCTCCTACAGGAGACCGCGTTCGGCTCTCCTGTCACTGGCTGGCGTCCAGCACCACGCGGTAGCGTGCCTTGCCGCTGCGCAAGTGATCGATGGCGTCGTTGATTCGGCTCATGGGAAACATCTCGACCTGCGGCAGAATCTGGTGGCGGGCGCAGAATTCCAGCATGGCCGCGGTGTTGGCCGGTGAACCCACCGGTGAGGCGGACATGGTTTTTTGCTGGGGAATCAGGTTGAACACGTGCACCGGAATGGCGTCGGGCACGACACCGACAAAGTGCAGGCGCCCCTTGCCGCGCAGGGTGGCGAGCATGGCGGTCCAGTCGAGGTTGGCGTTGGCGGTGACCAGGAGAAAATCCAGGGTACCGGCAATGGTATTGAGCGCATCGGAATCGGTCGAGGCCACCACCTTGTGCGCGCCCAGGCGCCTGGCTTCGTCCTGCTTGCTCAGCGATGAGGTGAACGCCGTGACTTCGCAGCCCCAGGCGTTGAGAAAGCGCAGCGCCAGGTGACCAAGGCCGCCGATGCCCACCACGCCGACCCGGTCAGTGGGCTTGATGCCGAATTCCACCAGCGGGTTGAACACGGTCGAGCCGGCACAGAACAGCGGCCCGGCCATCGCCGGGTCGAGTCCGGCCGGGATCGGCAGGGCCCAGGCCCAGTGCGAGCGGACGCGGTCGGCAAAGCCGCCGTGGCTGCCGATGATGGTCGGTTGCACCGTGCTGCACAGGTTATGCGAGCCTTCGATACAGGACGTGCAATGCATGCAACTGCCCTTGTACCAGCCGATGCCCACCCGTTGCCCCAATTCCAGGCCACGCACCTGGGCGCCCATGCGCACGATACGGCCGACCACCTCATGGCCGGGAATGAACGGGTAGCGGCTGATACCCCAGTCGTCGTCGATCAGCGACTGGTCGGAGTGGCAGACGCCGCAATACTCCACGGCGACTTCCACCTCATCGTTGCCCAACGGACCGGGATCGTAGCTGTAGCGCTCCAGTGGCGCGCCCGCCGTCGTGGCGGCCCAGCCGGTAAAGGTGGTGAGTTCGCTGCTGTCGCTCATGGGATACCTCCAGATCAGTAGTCAGGGGTCTTGGCCGCTCGGGTGCAGCGGCGGAGCGAGGAAAGTGTAGCGGGTTGCCGGCGGTCCATCGGGCGCGAGCCTGGATACTTGAACATACAAAGGCGCCCGATCTGGACACAATGCCGATACATGAGCGCGGTTTCATGGGCCAGGTCCCACGCCCACAGAGAGATCCGCCATGTTACGCAAACTGCAGCAGGTCGCCAGATTGTTCAGCCAGAGCGCCCGATTGATGGTCGGCGTTCCCGAGTACGACAACTACGTGGCACAAATGGCCCGCAACCGTCCGGGCGAGCCAGTGATGAGTTATGAGGCGTTTTTCCGCGAACGCCAGGAAGCGCGTTTTGGCCGGGGCAAGTGCAATACGCGGTGCTGCTGACCCGGTAGTTACCTCAGAAATCCAGATCAATCACGAAGGCATCATCGAAATCGGGATTTTCATTGATGCCGTTCCTGGCATAGCCCCGAGGGTTGCAGACCACCCGGGTATTACCCACCCGATAATCAAAACTGCCATGGGTGTGGCCATGCAGCCACAGGGCCGGCTGCCAGTCTTTGATTCGCGCTTCGAGGTCCGAGACAAAGCTTGCGTTGATTGGCGAACCGACAAAGCTCGGGCCGATGCTCGATCGTGTCGGGGCGAAATGAGAGACCACCACCGTGGGTATGCTGCTGTCGCGGGCGAAGCAGTCTTCCAGCCAGGCGACCGTCTGCAGAAACACCAGCTGGGAAATGGCCGGCGTGAACAGGTCGGGAAAATCAGGGGCGATCTTGATGTGGCTGAAGTCACGGATCAGTTGAGTCGCCAAGTCGATACCCAGCGCTCGATCCTCGGGGCTGTCGAGCAGACGATAGTCAGACCACAAGGTGCAACCGAGAAAACGCACGTCGTCGTGGACATACTCCGAACGTTCCAGCACGTGGATCTGCGTGCCTTGCGCCAGGCTGTTCAGCTGTTCGTAGGTGGAAACCAGGTCACTGCCATAGAACTCGTGATTGCCCGCCACGTACAGCAGCGGAACCGGGCACGCCCTGGCCCACTCGATGGCCTTGGCGGGTCGCGCGATATCCCCGGCAAGCACGACAATATCGGCCTCCACGGCGGGAAACGGGACCGTGTTGACGGACAGGTGCATGTCGGACAGCAAGGCGATGCGCATGGATCAACTCCGGCGTGTCTTGGAGGGCAGGCCGTTCAAATTACCTGTTGTTAGCCCGCAGTCACAAGCCTGCTGGTCAGCAAAAAAATTGCGGGAACGGATGTACGCCAATGCCGTGCTCACCGCCGATCCATTGTGGGAGCGAGCCTGCTCGCGAAGAGACCGGCACATCCAATAGAGATGTCGACTGACCCACCGCTTTCGCGAGCAGGCTCGCTCCCACAGTTTTGATCTTCAGTGAATGCCAATCCCACGGCTGGCCACAATCCCTGTGGGAGCGAGCCTGCTCGCGAAGAGGCCGGCACATCCAATAGAGATGTCGATTGACCCACCGCTTTCGCGAGCAGGCCCGCTCCCACAGTTTTGATCTTCAGTGATCGCCAATCCCACGGCTGGCCACAATCCCTGTGGGAGCGAGCCTGCTCGCGAAGAGGCCGGCACATCCAACAGAGATGTCGACTGACCTTCCGCTTTCGCGAGCAGGCCCGCTCCCACAATTTTGATCTTCAGTGAACGCCAATCCCACGGCTGACCAAAATCCCTGTGGGAGCGAGCCTGCTCGCGAAGAGGTCGGCACATCCAACGGAGATGTCGACTGACCCACCGCTTTCGCGAGCAGGCTCGCTCCCACAATTCTGATCTTCAGTGAACGCTAATCCCGCGGCTGGCCACAGTTGACCTGTTTACTTCAAATACCACCCCCACGGCTGGTCACTGACGTACTCGGTCACCTGCTTGACCTCCAGGTAATTGTGCAACCCCCATTGCCCCAGTTCCCGGCCGATGCCGCTGTGTTTCATGCCGCCCCATGGCGCTTCGACGAAGGTCGGTTGCGAGCAGTTGACCCAGACAATCCCGGCGCGCAGCTGGTTGGCGACCCGGGCGGTGCGCTGCGGGTCGGCGCTCATCACGGCGGCGGCCAGGCCGAAGCGGCTGGCGTTGGCCATTTGCAGCGCTTGCTCTTCGGTCTTGAAACGCTTGATGCACAGCACCGGGCCGAACACCTCCTCGCGCCACAGAATGCTGCTGTGGCCGGGCTCGTCGAAGATCGCCGGCTCGACGAAGTAACCTTCGCGCAAGTGCGCCGGGCGCCGTCCGCCCGTGAGCAAACGGGCGCCACTGGCCAGGCCCTGGTCGATGAAGCCGAGCACCTTGTCGTACTGGCCCTGGCTGACCAGCGGACCCAGCAGTACGCCGGGCTGCATGCCGGGGCCAATGCTGATCTTGCGGGTTTCTTCCACCAAGCGTTCGATCAGGCGCGGGGCGATGGATTCCTGCACCAGCAGGCGTGACGTGGCGCTGCACACCTGGCCCTGGTTCCAGAAGATCCCGAACAGGATCCACTCCACAGCGGCTTCGACATCGGCGTCATCGAACACGATGAAGGCCGACTTGCCGCCCAGTTCCAGGCTGATGTTCTTGATGTCCCGCGCTGCCGCCGACATGATTTTCGCCCCGGTGGGCACGCTGCCGGTGAAGGCCAGTTTGTCCACGCCCGGATGCTCGGTGAGCGGGCTGCCGGCGTCGGCGCCGAGGCCGGTGACCAGGTTCAACACCCCGGCTGGCAAGCCGATACGATCGGCGGCGGCGGCCAGTTCCAGGGCGGTCAGCGGCGTCAACTCGGACGGTTTCAACACCACCGTGGCCCCGGCGGCCAAGGCCGGTGCCACCTTCCACGCAGCCATCAGCAGCGGGTAGTTCCAGGGGATGATCTGCCCGGCCACGCCAATCGGCTCGTGGCGGATGCGGCAGCGGAAACGCTCGTCCGGCAAGGCCAGCGGCTGGTCCTGTTGTTGGTCCAGATCGCGGGCCAGGCCGGCGTAGTAACGGAAGCAGGCAATGGCATCGCCAATGTCCCACTGCGCCTCGGGCAGCGGTTTGCCGTTGTCGCGCACTTCCAGTTCCGCCAGTGCCTGTTTGCCGGCCTCCAGTTCATCGGCCAAGACCTCCAGCCACTGCGCACGCTCGGCACCGCTGGTCTGACCCCAACCATTGTCGAAGGCCCGCCGGGCCGCGCGCACGGCGTGGTCGACGTCCTCTTCAGTCCCCGCCGCCACCCGGTGGAAGACCTGTTCGGTGGCCGGGTCGATCACATCCAGATAGCCGCCCAGGTCCGGGCTGACCCATTCGCCGTTGATGTAGAGCTGATCACGCATGGTGCGACTCCTGGACGCCGGTGCGGCGGTTTTGCAGATGGCGGGAAGTGAACAGCAGGGCCAGCGACACGCAGATGATGACCGTGGAAATCGCGTTGATCTCCGGCGTCACTCCGCGGCGGATGGAGGAAAAGATGTAGATCGGCAGCGTCGTTTCGGAACCGGCAACGAAGAAAGCGATGATGAAATCGTCGAAGCTGAAGGTGAAGGCCAGCAGGAACCCGGCCATGATCGCCGGGCTGATCTGCGGCAGGGTCACCCTCCAGAAGGTGTCCATCGGTGGTGCGTACAGGTCCGCCGAGGCTTCCAGCAGGGCCTTGTCGAGGGAATCGACGCGGCTGCGCACGATCACCATCACCAGGGCCATGGTGAACAGCGAATGCGCGGCGATCACAGTGAAGAAGCCCATGTTCAACTTCGGCACAGTCGGCAGCCAACTCGCCAGCAGCGGGTTGATCAGGTCGAACAGGCTGATGAAGGCGATCAGCGTCGAGATGCCGATGACGATGCCGGGCACGATGATCGCGCAGTAGGTCAGCGCATCGAACAGCAGGCGTACCTTGGCGCCACAGCGCTGCAAGCCGAACACCGCCAGGGTGCCGAACAGCGTGGCGATCACCGCGGAACTTGCGGCGATGAGTGCGCTGTTGCCCAGGGCTTCCATGATGAACGGGTTGCCGAACGCGGTGCCGAACCATTGCACCGAGCAGCACTGGAAGGCCAGGCCACTGCGCCCGGCGTTGAAGCTGAACAGTACGATCAAGGCAATCGGCGCGTAGAGGAACAGGTACAGCGATGTCGAATAGCTGCGCAGCCACATGTCACAAGCCTCCATCGGCAGGGCGGCCGCCGTAGCGCGCCACCAGTTTCAGATACACGCCGATGATCAGCAGCATCATCGCCACCAGCGTCATGGCCAGCGCACTGCCGAACGGCCAGTTGCGCGATTGCAGGAACAGGTCGACCAGCGCATTGCCGACAAAGAACACCTTGCCGCCGCCGAGAATGGCCGGTATCAGGAACTCGCCCATCAGCAGGATGAACACCAGCATCACCCCGGTGATGATCCCCGGCGCAGACAGCGGCAGGGTGATCCGGCGAAAGCTTTCGAAGGCGCTGGCGCCCAGGTCGGCGGACGCTTCGAGCAGGCGCTTGTCGAGTTTTTCCAGGCTGACGTAGATCGGGAACACCATCAGCGGCAGGTAGCCGTAGACGATGCCGATCAGCACCGCCCACGGCGTGTTGATCAGCCGCACATCCTCAAGCCCCAGGCTGGCCAGCAGCGCCGGAATGCCTTTGCCGCTGAGGATGAAAATCCACGCGTAGGTGCGGATCAAAAAACTGGTCCAGAACGGCACGATCACCAGGGTCAGCAACAGCGAACGGTTTCTGCTGACCTTGACCGCGAGGAAGTACGCCAGCGGATAGGCTGCCACCAGGCACACCAAAGTGCCCAGCGGCGCGAGCATCAGCGTGTTGCTGAACGCTGCGCCGCGAGAGCCGAGGTTCAGGTAGTTGGCCAGGGTGAAGCCACCGGCGTAACCGCCCACGGCGCTGCGCTCGCCGAAACTGAAGACCAGGATGATCACCAGCGGCATCAACAACAGCAGCAGGAACCACAGGGTCGAAGGCAAGAGCATCAGCAGGGTGATGCGCCGGCCGAGGCTGCGCCGCTGGCGAACCTCGGCCGACAGGGCATGGCCCGGCTGCACCGTTTGCGGGTGGGCGGCGACATTCATGGGTGACTCCTCATTGGCCATGGTCAGGCGATCAGGCGGACTTGAAACGCGCCATCAGTTCGGCACGCGCCGGGCTGGTCAGCGTCGCGGCGGCACCGAACTCCAGCGGGCTCAAGGCCTCGGCGGCCGGGTACATGATCGGGTCGTCGAGCATCGCCACAGGCAGCAAGGCATCGACACGCTTGTCGCCGCTCGGGTAACCGTGGCTCAGCACTTCCAGCTTGTTGTGCTGGGGATCGAGCAGGTAGTTGATGAAGGCGTAGGCGGCGTCCTTGTGCTCCGAGCTTTTCGGAATCGCGAAGAAGTCGCTCCACAACTCGCCACCTTCCTTGCCCAGTTCGAACTGCATTTGCGCGTTGTCGCGGTGCAGTTGCGAAGCGTCGCCAGTCCACGACATCGCCAGCCAGGCATCGCCGCTGCGCATCGACGGCTGAATGTCGGAGTTGATCGCGAACAGGTGCGGCTTGACCTCGATCAGCAGTTTTTCCGCATCGGCCAGTTCTTTCGGGTCCAGGGAGTTGAAGCTGTAGCCGAAGCTTTTGAGGGCGTTGCCAATGGCGGTCAACTGGTAGTCGTGGACCATCGTCCGGCCACTGGCCGGGCCCTGGGCGGCGACCCAGAATTCCTTCCAACTGGTCGGGCCGTTTTTCAGCTTGCCGGTGTCGTAGAGCATGCCGGTGGTGCCCCAGTTTTTCGGCACCGCGTAGACCTTGCCGTCCACCGTGCCCTGGGCCATGAACTTCTGCTGGAACGCCGAGGCATCGAAGTTGGGAATGCGCGACAGGTCCAGCGGCTCGATCAGGCCCAGCCCGACGTAGGTGCTGATGGTGTAGTTAGTCGGCACCAGCACGTCCCAGCCGCTGCCGCCGGCCTGCAATTTGGCGAGCATTTCCTCGTTGGAACCGAACACGCTCATCGACACCCGGGCGCCGGTGGTCTTGCCGAAGGCGTCGATGTTTTCCTGGCTGTGGTAGTTCGGCCAGGTCGCCAGCGACAGGCGATCACCGAGCTTGGTCTGCTCGGCGGCCTCGGCGCTGGAGGTCAGCAGGCCGGGCATGTTGGTGGCGACCACGGCGGCGGCAATGCCGAGGCCGGTGCGACCAAGGAACTCGCGGCGGCTGATCGAGCCGTTCTGCCAGCTGCGCAGGGTTTTGATAAAAGTCTTCTGGTCCATAGCACGCTCCACATCCGGTTGATGAAACGAATCGATGATTTACAACGCCATGGCCAGGCCATTGGCGTGATCCCAGCCGACGCGAACCGCTGCGCCGTGTTCGAAGGCATTGGCGCCGTGATCCTGCTGGCGCGGCACCCGTACGCAGACCACGCCGAAGGCATGGGTGCGCACGCGGTATTCGGTGGAATTGCCCAGGTAAATGCGGTCTTCGACGCAGCCCGGCAGCTTCACTTCGCGGCTCATTTCGGCATGGGCGCCGGCGATGCTGATCAGCTCCGGGCGCACCGCAATGCAGCCGGCGGCATTGGCGCTCAGAGATTTGCCGGTAGGCGTCAGCGGGCTGGTCAGCTCCAGACCCTGCTCGGTACGCAGCACCACCGAATTGCCGTTGAGCTGGCGCACCGTGCCGTCGAACAGATTGGACTCGCCGATAAAGTCGGCGACGTAGCGGCTGGCCGGGGCTTCGTAGAGTTGTTCCGGGGTGGCGGTCTGGATGATCGAACCGTTGTGCATCACGCTGATGCTGTCGCTCATCGACAGGGCTTCTTCCTGATCATGGGTGACCAGTACGAAGGTGATGCCGACCTCGCGCTGCAAACGCAGCAGTTCCGATTGCATCTCCTTGCGCAGCTTGCGGTCCAGCGCGGCCAGCGGCTCGTCGAGCAGCAACACCGTCGGCTTGTTCACTAAGGCGCGGGCGAGGGCGACACGCTGTTGCTGGCCGCCGGAAAGCTCGCTCGGCTTGCGCTGGCCAAAGCCGCTCAGGCGCACCATCTCCAGCGCTTCATCGGCCATGCGCAGTTGCTGTTTCTTGTCCGGGCGCGGTGTGCGATAGCGCAGGCCGTAGGCAATGTTCTGCGCCACGGTCAGGTGCGGGAACAATGCGTAATGCTGGAACACCATGTTCACCGGCCGCTCGAACGCCGGCACCCCGGCCACGCTTTTGCCGGCCAGACGCACCTCGCCGCTGGTGGGCTGTTCGAAACCGGCGATCATGCGCAGGGTGGTGGTCTTGCCACAGCCCGAGCCGCCGAGAAAGGAATGAAACGAGCCACGCCGCACCGCGAAATCCAGACCGCTGACGGCCTGTACCTCGCCATAGCGTTTGACCACATTGCAGAATTCGATATCGCTTGGCGGGGTGTTGTTCACGAGGCGGGCTCCCTTGCAGTGATGAATCAGTGCGTCGGGAGCCAAACTAGCAATGGGGGTTTTGCGGTGTATATATCCCTACGGGGATAGAAGCAGATTACTGTAGGAGCGAGCTGGCTCGCGATGGACTCAAGAGCGCTGCGTTCAGCCAGTCATCACGCGTAATCGTTAACGACCATCGCGAGCAGGCTCGCTCCTACAAAATGCAGATGCGTGTTTAAAGACATCCGGGGTTACTTCGCGAAGGCTACACCACCTTGCGTCATTGCCTACAGGTACGCCAGAATCCGCCGGCTTGTGCGCTTCGGGCCTGGGTTTTATCGTTTGCCGGTCGCTGGAAAACAACAGTGATCGGGTTTGGTAGCCCAGGTATGCGAGGTGCAATGCTTCATCATTTGCAGTGTTTTTCTACTCTGCTCTATGGTGGCCATGCACAGGGCGCCTTCGGGCGCGCCGGTCTCCTTGCATCCCGGTCTACCAACCTGCGTATGGCCACCACCCTACGTTTGGTAGCGTGAGAGTGATGGCTCCTTTTTACGATGCGAGGAGTTTCACTATGTTCAAAGTCACACCCAACCCGCCGGACACCGATCCGGCATTCCCGTACGAAAGCCTCGATTCAAGCAAGCTCCACGAAGCCGCCGAGCGCGAGCTCAACCCAGGCCCCCACATCATGGCCACCCCTCACAAACCCAGCACGATGTTCATCGTCAATCCCGAACTCAATACCGAGACCTTGCTGGTGCACGCCTGCGAGTCGCTGGCGTCGGCCAATGTCATGGCCAACGATCTGGTGGATCATCTGGAAGGGTCGAGCCGCAATGCGCTGTTGGGCATCGCGCAGGTGATCATGCTGGGGGAGTTGGCGGTGAACCGGGCACTGGATCAGCTTGATCCGCCCTGACCACAATCTTCAGATCACCAGTAGACCTGTGGGAGCGAGCTTGCTCGCGATGGCGGTATGTCAGACACATCAATGTTGAATATGCTGCCGCTATCGCGGGCAATCCCGCTCCCACAGGGTTTTCTGCTTACCGACAGGTATCAGGCTTGCAGCTTGAGCCCAGGGGAGCAGGATCAGCTTGATTCGCGCTGACCACAATCTCCGGATCACCGATAGACCTGTGGGAGCGGGCTTGCCCGCGATGGCGGTATGTCAGACACATCAATGTTGAATGTGCTGCCGCTATCGCGGGCAAGCCCGCTCCCACAGGGTTTTCTGCTTACCGACAGGTATCAGGCTTGCAGCTTGAGCCCAGGGGAGCAGGATTAGCTTGATTCGCGCTGACCACAATCTCCGGATCACCGATAGACCTGTGGGAGCGAGCTTGCTCGCGATGGCGGTGTATCAGACACATGGATGTTGAATGTATGGCCGCAATCGCGAGCAAGCTCGCTCCCACAGGGATATGCGTATACCAACAGGTATCAGGCTTGCAGCCTGAGGCCGGGCGCCTGCAACGGGTCCTCCGTCAGCTCCCGAATGAACAACCCCAGCAACTCCGACTGGCTGCCAATCCCCAGCTTGGCGTAGATGTTCTTGCGGTGAATCTTCACCGTGCCGGGGCTGATGTTCAGTTGTTCGGCCACCGACGCGCTGGAGTGGCCGCGCAGCAACAGTTGAACGATTTCCTGCTCGCGCCCGGTGAGGATGTGCGCGCCGAAGTGGTCGAAGGCTTCGCGGATCTTGAAGTCCAGGTCTTGCGCTGGTCGCGGTTGTTGGGCCTGACGCAAGCGCCAGGCTTCATTGATGACCTGTTCGACCACCGCTTGCGCGCACTCGACCAGTTGCATTTCGTCCCGGCTGAACGCACAGCTGGCGCTGGAACGCATCAACGACAACACCGCCATGGCGCCGCCACCGAGGTCGACGAAGAACGCCACTTCCTCGGCCAGGCCGGTCTGCTGGTAATAGGTCAGGAAGTATTCGCCAAGGTAGAAATGGTCGGGGGCGAACTGGCGCAACCGCCACAGTCCCGGCGCCTGCCCGCGTGTACAAGCCAGGTAGAACGGATCGAGCAGGTAAGGCCCGCACTGGTAGTCGTCGACATACACCGCGCGCTTGTCCGCCGAAAACGTATCGAACAACGCCAGTGGCCGGTGATTGCCTTCATAGACAAACAACACGAAATGATCGACCGGGCAGATTTGTCGAAGCCAGTGGCTCAACCCCGACAGCCGCGCATGCCCGGCAGGCAGGTCGAGCAGGTGGGCGACTCCGGTGGTCCAGAGTTTCAGTTCCTTGGGGCGCATGGCGGCTACAGGCAGAAGAGGATGGCCTTTGGATGCACAAAGTACGCCATGGCGGGGGGCCCCGTGTGGAGCGGGGTGGCGCACGGCATTGCGTTTAAAAGACGCACCGCATTGGGGCCGGGTGTTACCGAGTGCTACAGGGCTGGTAGCAGAAATGATCAGGCGGTCGAGTGGTGCTGGACGATCTGGATGAGGTTGCCGCAGGTGTCGTCCAGTACCGCGAGGGTGACCGGTCCCATCACCGTCGGCGGGCGGGTGAACTGAACCCCGGCGGCACAGAGCCGGGCATATTCGGCCTGCACGTCCTCGACACCGAAAAACGTGCAGGGAATGCCGTCCTGCTTGATTGCGCTCTGGAAGGTTTTTGCCGCGCCGTGGGCATTGGGCTCCAGCAGCAGCTCGACGCCATCGGGATCGCCGGGGGACGTCAGCGTCAGCCAGCGGTGTTCGCCCATGGGAATGTCGTGCTTGAGTTCAAAGCCGAGTACATCCCGGTAGAACGCCAGGGCCTTGGCCTGATCATCGACGAGTACGCTGGTGACTACGATTTTCATGGGGTGTTCCTCCTGATGGCTGGCCTGTAAAACCGAAAGGGTGCGCTCCTTTTCGGGAGAACACCATTTTGGCCATTCAAGCTCCCGACGGGCGTTGTCCAGTAGACGGCAGCAGCAGGGTCAGAATTCCCAGCAGCGGCAGGTATGAACACAGCGTGTACACGTACTCGATGCCATGGATATCCGCCAGATGCCCGAGCAACGCGGCACCGATCCCGCCAAAACCGAACATCAGGCCGAAGAACACCCCGGCGATCATGCCGACGTTGCCGGGCACCAGTTCCTGGGCGAAGACCACGATGGCCGAGAATGCCGAGGCGAGGATGAAGCCAATGATCATGCTCAACACGCCCGTCCAGAACAGGTCGACGTAGGGCAGGGCGAGGGTGAACGGCGCTGCGCCGAGGATCGAGAACCAGATCACCCGCTTGCGGCCGATCCGGTCGCCGATCGGGCCGCCAAAGAACGTACCCGCCGCGACGGCACCGAGGAACAGGAACAGGTACAGCTGCGAACTGGCCACCGACAGGTCGAATTTTTCGATCAGGTAGAAGGTGAAGTAACTGGTGAAGCTGGCCATGTAGAAGTATTTGGAAAACACCAACAGCGCCAACACCGCCAGGGCGAAGGTCACCCGCCGTTTCGACAGGCCGTGGGTGGCCTTGCTGCCTTGCTTGAGCTTGAACAGGTTCAAGTGATTGCGATACCAGCGGCTCAGGCCGTATTGCACGAGGATGGCGAACACCGCGAACAGGCCGAACCAGGCGACATTGCCCTGGCCATAGGGAATGATGATCGCGGCGGCCAGCAAGGGGCCGAAGGCGCTGCCGGCGTTGCCACCGACCTGAAAGGTCGACTGCGCCAGGCCGTAGCGACCGCCCGAGGCCAGGCGCGCCACCCGCGAGGTCTCCGGGTGAAAGGTCGACGAGCCAACCCCCACCAGCGCCGAGGCCACGAGAATCGCCGGGAAACTGCCGACCATCGACAGCATCAGGATACCGATCAGGGTGCAGACCATGCCGGCCGGCAGCAGCCACGGTTTGGGATGACGGTCGGTGTAGAAGCCGATCCACGGTTGCAGCAGTGAGGCGGTGAGCTGGAAGGTCAGGGTGATCAGGCCGACCTGGGTGAAGCTCAGGCCATAAGTGGCCTTGAGCATCGGGTAGATCGACGGCAGCACGGCCTGGATCAGGTCGTTGATCAGGTGCGCCAACGCACAGGCGCCGATGACGCGCATGACCAGGGGGCTGGCCTGGCTGGCGACCGAGACGGTGGGTGAGGGCGAGCTGAGGGTGGTGGTCGACATAGGCGGGTTTCCGGATAAAAAACGCGAGCCGCGAACGCAAGGCGCAGCCAATTTCAGGGTTCGGCGTTATCCTATGGCCCACAAAGTCGCCCGTCTCGCGCAACTCGGGCGCCGACCATCGCAAAAAGGGCGTCATGATCAAGCCATTGCAGACATTTCTTGCGGAGATCGACCAGGGCGGCTGGAGCGTTCGCAGCAGTGCGACCGACTACCCGGAAAACTGGTTTATCGCGCCGCATTCCCATGAAAAGCATCAACTGATCTATGCCATCGAAGGCGTGATGGTGGTGCACGCCGCCACCAGCCAATGGACGGTGCCGCCGAGCCGTGGCATCTGGATGCCGAGTGGGGAAGTGCACTCGATTCGCTGCGTGGGGCCGATCAAGATGCGCAGCGTGTTTGTGCACCCCGGCGCGAGCCCGGACCTGCCCGGCGAAACCCGCGCGGTGAGTGTGTCCGCCTTGCTCAGTGAGCTGATCAAGGTCTCGGTGGATTTCGATTTCAATTGCGATCCGGACTCGCGGGAAGCCCGGGTGCTGCGACTGATCCTGGATGAACTGACGATCCTGCCGACCTTGCCATTGAACCTGCCGCAGCCCACCGATCAACGGATCAACCAGATCTGTAGCGCATTGCAGCAAGACCCAGGGGATGGCTCGACCTTGTCGGACTGGAGCGCGCGGTTGGACCTCGACGTCAAAACCATCCAGCGCCGCTTCCGCAAGGAAACCGGCATGACCTTCGGCCAATGGCGCCAGCAAGCGCGACTGCTGCTGGCGCTGGAACGCATCGCCGTCGGGGAGAAGATCATCGACATCGCCGGGGAGCTGGGATACGACAGCCCGAGCGCGTTCACGACCATGTTCAAGAAGCAGTTCGGCAAGACGCCGAGTGATTTTTTCAAGTAAGGCGGCCACCCGTGGGACGGCCGCTTGACGTCTGAATCCGTTCAGGACCCTTGCGGTGTTTCACCCCGCGCCAGTCGGGCATTGATGTCTTCGATGACCGCCGGCAGATCGACGATGGTATCGATCAGGTAGTGCGGGCGGGAGCCTTCGAACATCTTGACGATGCGGGCCCGCTCACTGTCCAGCCTGTCGGAAGGCAGGGCCTTGTATTGCTCGTAGGTCAAGCCCAGGGCATTGCCGGAACAGGTCAGCGCGACCGTCCACATCCCGGCGGCACGGCCTTCGAGAATGCCGGGCCAGGTGTCGTCGACCTTGACGCAGGCGGCGACGTCGCTGATCCCCAGGGCAATCACGTTGGCCAGCGCCTGGGCCGGGTAGGGGCGGCCGTTCGGCACCTCGTCGGTGGCCACCACATGGTCCGCCACGTAGCCATTGTGCCGCGCCAGTTCGACCACTTTTTCCATGACCACGGCCGGGTAACCGGAGCAGGAACCGATTTTCAGGCCCTTGTCGCGCAAGGCATCGATGGTGTTCAGGGCGCCGGGAATCAGGGCCGAGTGCAGGGCGATTTTCTCGATCTGCAGCGGCATGAAGCGCTCGTACAGTGCGGTGACATCGTCATCGGTCGGCAGGCGGTCAAACACGGCACGGTAGCGCTCGGCGATCTGCGGCTGATTGCACAGGGTGCGGATGTGATCCCACTTGCCCATGCCCATCGGGCCCCGGGCTTCTTCCAGCGAAACGGCGACGCCGAACTCGGCAAAGGCTTCGACGAAAATCTGCGTGGGGGCGAAGGAGCCGAAATCGACAACGGTGCCGGCCCAGTCCAGGACCACGGCTTGCAGTTGGGTCGGTTGTTGGTAGTTCATGGGATTTCTCCATTTTTTGTTGTGGGCAGGCCGTCCCTCCTGTCGCCAGGAAGTAGGCCTGTGGATTGCTCAAGGGTGAGACGAAATCAGGTGGCCGGCGTTGGGCTCGAGTCGAACAGCTCCGCGATCATCGGCCGGTTTCGGCGGATGCCCAGGCAGCACAGGTGGTAGTCGATGGAAAACGGGTGATTGACGAAGGTGATCGGTTTGGTGCCGGGCGTTTCGGCGTACTCGACGGCCGAGACGAAACCGATACCGATGCCCTTGGCGATGGCATGGACGATGGCCTCGCGGCTGTTCAACTGCATGACGCAATTGAGGGCGACGCCCAGGCGCTTGCAGCTTTCCTCTACCAACTGGCGAGTGCGGGAGCTTTTTTCCCGTAGCACCCATTTCTCTTCGCTGATCTGCTCGACATGGACTTCTTTCTGCCGGGCCCAGGGATGGTCCTCGCGCACCACCGCAATGATCGGGTAGCGCCGGTAAAGCTGCGTGTCAAAACGCTGGTCGAATTCGGACAGGGCCAGGATCGCCACATCGATATCGAAGTTGAACAGGCGATCCAGGGTCTCTTTTTCCGGAGAAAACGAGGTTTCCAGCTCGATGTCCGGGTGCCGCTGCATCAGTTCGTAGGTCAGGTTCATCGCAATGGGCGGGGACACCGCGCCCAGGCGCAGCATGCCGGTCTTGCGTTGCTTGAAACTCTGCAGCAGTTGCACGGCTTCATCCTCCTGGCCGAACAGGCCCTGGGTGATCGCATAGAGTTGGTGCCCGGCGGCACTCATTTCGATAAAGCGGCCGCGGCGATGGAACAGCTCCACGGAAAACTTCTTCTCCAGGGCATTGACCTGCTCACTGACCGTGGGCTGGCCAACGCTCAGGTACTCGGCGGCGAGGGTGAAGCTGCCGGTCTTGGCCACCGCGTGAAATGAACGTAGCCACTTGTGGTACTGGTACATAGACGATCCTGTTCAGAAGCCGCGCCTTCGATTCAATCTGCCGTGCCAGCCAATCAACGCCTGATGAACAACGCGACAATCGCACTGCACAGGCAGGCGCTGGTGACCACGATGAAGATCAGCGAGGTGTTGCCGGTACTGTCGAGCATACTGCCGATCAGCGGTTCCGCCAGGCCGGCGAACAGATAGGACGAGAAGTTCATCACGCCGGTCGCCGTGCCGGCACGATTGGCGCCCACCAGGTCCGGGCACAGTGCCCAGAAGCTGGAGGCGGGGCCGTACACGAAGAAACCGCAGAGGAACAACGCCACAAGGCCGGTCGCGCTGTGGGGGGCAAGGGTCCACATCCACAAGCTGGTGGCCGCACCGAGGAACATGTAGAGCATGATCGCCAGGTAGCGCCTGGAGCCGAACAGCTTGTCCGAGATCCAGCCGTTGCTCAGCGCGCCGATGGCCATGCCGACCGGAAGGGCCACGGTGATCCATTTCGGATCGATCATGCTGTCGCCGCTTTTCCAGTTGGCGCCCAGAAAGTGCACCGGCACCCAGACGATCAAACCGTAGCGGGCAGCGTTCTGGAACCCCAGGGACACGGCGGCGATGATCAGGCGAAAGTTCTTCAGTACCGCTTTGTAGCGTTGCGCCGATGTTTCGGTTTCACCGTGCGCCACCTCATGGTTCTTGTCCTCGGCGTTGGCCACGCCTGTGTCGGCCAGCGGTTCGAATCCCAGGTCTTGCGGACGCTCGCGGGCCACCAGGTAGAAGATGATGCCGCCCGCCAGCATGAGCAATACGGGCAGGCGGAAGATCCAGCGCCATTCCAGATGCATCACTTCCAGCACGACGATCGAGGTCACGTAGGAAAGAACGGAAGCGCAACCGGCCGCGAACACGTAGAAGCCGTAGACCTTGCCGCGTTCACCTGCGCTCCACCAGTTGGAGATCAGCCGGCTGCCCGGTGCCCAGCCCAATGCCTGGAAGTAGCCATTGATGCCCCAGGGCAAAATCAACGCGGCAAAGTTACTGGCGAAGCTCGTCACCCAGTTAGCGCCGCACGACAGTACCGCGCCCAGGGTCATGATGCGTCGGCCACCGAATTTGTCGGCGAGGTTGCCGTTGATGGCCTGGCCAATGGCGTAGGCCCAGAGCATGGCGGCCGATACCCAGCCAAGGTGCTCTTTGGTAAAGCCGAACTCGGCCTGGATACCGGGAATGGCGAAACCGAACGTTTGTCGCCCGGTATAGAAAAACAGATAGCAAAACATGGCGGCCAGCAGCATGCGCCACTGGGCGAAGCGAAACGATGCGCTGTGTACGGCGAGACCTGGCATGGTTTGGGCACGATTCATGATCTTTTCCTTATTCTTGTTCGTTCCCTGCGAGTTGCGTCGCAGGGTGCACTCTTTTTCAGGTGCGGCAGGAAATCGTCGCGGCTCGTTACGCCGCTGGCAGTGTAGTGTCTTGGGGGCTGTCGAGCCCTAGGCCGCTCGTGAGCCGATGAAGTTCTTGCCGCGCGCGCCCTGCAGGGCGAAGTCGATCATGGCTTGCGCCTCTTCGGCCGTTACGCCGTAGTCGGCGAACTCGGTTTTCACGTCCAGGCTGTGCAGGAAGGCGCGCAAACGGGCCTGGGCTTTATCCAGGTCTGGCCCGAAAACCCGTTGCAGGGTCTTGTCGCGCGTTGCGTCGTGACCCCAGGCGAGGCCCAGTACCAGTGGCAAGGTGAAGGAGCAGGCGATGCCATGGGGCAAACCGTAGTGCAGGGTCATCTCATAGGAAATGGAGTGGGCCAGCGCGGTCTTGGTGTTGGAGAACGCCATGCCGGCCTTGAGTGCGGCGAGGGCCATCCGTGAACGCAGTTCCTGGTTGGACAGGTCACGCCGCAGCAAGGGCAGGCATTCGAGGATGTCTTCGATGGCGGAGATGGCGAAGGTGTCGGAAAGCGGGTTGGCGTTGATGTTCCAGATCGATTCCAGTGCGTGGGACAGTGCATCCAGCCCGGTGGAAACGGTGACGCTGGCCGGCACCGTGAGCATCAATTGCGGATCGATGATCGCGACCTTTGGCCAGGTACAGTCCAGGTGCAGGGAATACTTCTTGTGGTTGGCCGCGTCCCAGATCGTCGCCCAGGGCGTGACTTCACTGCCGGTGCCTGCCGTGGTCGGGGCTGCGATCAGCTGTTTGCTGCGTACCGGAACGAAGGGTTTGCCGCTTGCCAGCAATGCCAGCAGCTCATCGAAGCGGCCTGACTCGGTGCCGACTATCAGCGCCTTGGCGGTGTCGATGGCACTGCCGCCTCCGACGGCGATCACCGCATGGCAATCGCCGGCTTCCTGCCAGAAGCGTTCATAGGTCGCGCGCAGTTGCGCGACATCGGGATTGGGCTGGACATCTTCGATCACGTAGACCAGACGTTCGCCCAGCAACGCTTGAAGGCGATCCACCAGCCCCAGGTCACGGGCTTCGGGAAAGGTCACGACGGCAACGTTCTGGTGTTCGGTGATGGCGGCCAGCTCTTGCAGGCTGCCCCAGCCGAAACGGGTATCCACTGGGTTGTGAAATCGGGCGGTCATGGCGGGTCCTTGGTTTTTGTTGTTGGAAGTGATGCCATGCTCGCGGTCCACGGACTGCTGCACAAATCGATAATTCGCAGGTTTGAATCGGCTGGGCCGATAACGACCTCACAATGCAAAACACCGGCACGGGGCCGGTGTTCTGTTCAGCTAATAGTTTGAACACCGCACCTCCTGTGGGAGCGAGCTTGCTCGCGATTGCGGTCGTACATTCAACATCTATGTATCAGGCACAACGCTATCGCGAGCAAGCTCGCTCCCACAGGGTTTGTGTGTTGAGAACTTCAGACAAACAGGCGCAACAGTATCGTCGCCAGAATCACCGTCGAAGCCCCGCCAATGCGCGTGGAAATCTGCGCGAACGGCATCAGCGACATGCGGTTGGACGCGGAGAGGATCGCCACGTCTCCGGTGCCGCCCAGGCCGCTGTGACAGCAGGTCACGATGGCCGATTCGATGGGGTACATCTTCATCAGGTTGCCAATGAAAAAGCCGGCCACGGTCATCGACACCACCACCGAGACGCACACCAGTACATAGCCGACCGAGAACACTTTCACCACGCTGTCCAGCGGCACGTAGAGCATACCCAGGCCGATCATGACCGGCCAGATGAAGGCCGACGACACCAGCTTGTAAAAGGTGTTGGCGCCTTTCTCGAGTTTCTCCGGCAGCACCCGAAGGTACTTAAACAGCACCGCCGCGAGGATCATCATCACCGGGCCGGGAATGCCCACGACTTTTTCCAGCAGGCCGCCGAGGACGAAGAACGCGCAGATCACCAGGACCCCGGCACCCATGACGCGGAAGTCGACAAGGGAGCCGGTGTCTTCCTTGACCTTGAATTTATCGTTCTCGTCCTTGGCGCGGATCAGCGAACCTTCGCCATTGATGTTCGGGCGTTTGAGGGCCAGGCGCGCGAGAAAACCGGCACAGATGATCGCCGCGATGTTGCCGACCACGGCGGCCGGCGCCAGTTGCGCCACGTAGATATCCGGTGTGCCGCCGAGGATCGACGAGTAGGCCAGCGACAGGGGCAGAATCCCTTCGCCGATCCCGCCGCCAATGATCGGCACGATGATGAAAAAGAACGTGTGGTGAAAGCTGTAGCCCACCAGTTTGCCGACCAGCAATCCGCTGGCAACGGCGGCCAGGGTGCCGACGAGCAGGGGAATGAACATTCGCAGCATGCCCTGGACCAGGATGAAACGACTCATCCCCAGAATGCTGCCGACCACCAGGCTGGCGATCACGAAGTACAGGAAGTTGGCTTCCTTCATGAGCATTTTGGTCGCGTCGATCGTCGCCGGCCCGAAGAAGCCGTAGAACACCAGGATCGACGGCAGCATCAGGCACAGGATCGCGCCGCCGCCGATTTCCTTGAGGATCGGCAGGCGCGAGCCCAGTTGGCCGAAGAACACGCCCATGGTCATGATCACAGCGAGCCCGCCGATCATGTTCTTGGGCAGGAAGCCCAGGTGGGCCGAGAGATAAACGATGACCGCGATGCCGAGAAAGATCGGCAGCGGGATGACGCCGATTTCGTAGGCACAGAGGCTGCGCAGGCGTTGCACGAAACCGCCGTCGGGGGCGTTAAGGGTTTGCTCGTAGGGCTTGTTCATGTCGCGCTTTCCTCATGTTGTTTTTATCGAGGATTCAGAAACTACGGTTGGCCGGGGATGGATTGCCACTCGGTAGATCGATGCTATCCTTCGCGAATAACGCGATAAACAGCAAAAGTATGAGGCGTATGAACACGAATCGTGATCAGTTTCCCTTGCCTGAAGACCTCAAGGTGTTCCTCACCGTCGTGCGCAAAAACGGCTTCGCCAGCGCCGCCGAGGAGCTGGGGTATTCGCCGGCCTACATCAGCAAACGCATATCCGTGCTGGAAACCACGCTCTCGACCCGCCTGCTGCACCGCACGACAAGACGCATCGCACTGACCGACGACGGCGAGCGGGTGCGGGTGTGGGCGGAGAAGTTGCTGGGTGATTTCGATGATTTCGTCGGCGAAATATCCGAGGCGCGGCAACAACCCATGGGCTCGTTGCACATCTGCAGCAGCTTCGGTTTTGGCCGTAATCATGTGGCGCCGGCCATCTGCGAGCTGTCGCAGACCTATCCCAAACTCGAACTGCGCCTGGACGTGTTCGACCGCGTGGTCGATATCGTCGGTGAGGGCTTCGACCTGGAGATTCGCGTGGGGGATGACCTGCCGGGCCAGCACCTGGGGCGCAAACTGGTAAGCAACCGGCGGGTGCTGTGTGCGACGCCCGAGTACCTGGAACGGCGCGGTGTGCCGCAATCGCTGGCTGACCTCAAAGACCACGATTGCCTGGTGCTCAAGGAGCGCAACAACGCGTTCGGCGTGTGGAGCCTGACGAAGGACGGGCAGGAAGAATCGGTGCGTGTCAGCGGGCCGTTATCCTCGAACAACGGCGAGATCGTGTTGCAGTGGGCCTTGAGTGGCGGCGGGATCCTGTTGCGCTCGATGTGGGATGTGAAGCCGATGCTGGAGCAGGGGCGACTGGTGCAGGTGCTGCACGATTACACCCAGAGCGCCAACGTGTGGGCGGTGTACCCGACGCGGCTGAGCCAGTCGGCCAAGCTGCGGGTTTGTGTCGAGTTTCTCGAGGAGTATTTTCGTCATCTGTCTCTGTAGGAGCGAGCTTGCTCGCGATGGATTCAAGGGCGCCGCGTTTAGCCAGTAAGCACGCGTTATCGTTGACGACCATCGCGAGCGAGCTCGCTCCTACAGGAATCTGTTCGGCCCGTTGCAACGTGGTGCCAATGGCATCGAGCCCCAGAAGCCGTTTTTTTACATCTACCACACCCCCCTTGTAGGAGCTGCCGCAGGCTGCGATCTTTTGATCTTGATTTGAGCCCGTCAAAAGCCAAAAGATCGCAGCCTGCGGCAGCGCCTACAAGGAAGGTCAGCTTGCTCGCGATGGATTCAAGGGCGCCGCGTTTAGCCAGTAAACACGCGTTATCGTTAACGACCATCGCGAGCGAGCTCGCTCCTACAGGGTCCTTATCAGACCAGCCAGGGATTTTCCGCCAGGTGCCGGGCTTCGAACTGGCGAATCTGCTCGGCCCGTTGCAACGTGGTGCCAATCGCGTCCAGTCCCAGCAGCAACGATTGCTTGCGCAGTTCATCGATCTCGAACGGGATCACGTTGCCGTCTGCCAGTTCGATGGTTTGCTCCGGCAGGTTGACGCTGATTCGAGCCGTTGCCGGGTTGCTGGTCAACGCGGCAATCTGCTTGAGTTGTTCCTCGGTCAGCTGAATCGCCAACACCCCATTGCGCTGGCAGTTGTCGTAGAAAATGCCGGCGAAGCGGGTGCCGATCAGTGCGCGGATGCCGACCTGTTTCAGGCCCCAGACCGCATGTTCGCGACTCGAACCACAGCCGAAATTGGCACCCACCACCAGAAACGCAGCCTCGTTCCAGGCCGGTTGGTTGAGGATGAACCGCGGATCGGGTTCGCCGGACTCAAGGAACCTCAAGTCAAAGAACAGCCCCTTGTCCAGGCCCTTGCGATCAATCCCTTTGAGGAACTGCTTGGGCATGATCACGTCGGTGTCGATGTTGGCGGCCAGGAGCGGGGCGGCGCTGCCGCTGACGATAGCGAAAGGTTGCATGGTTCAAGCCTCCAGCGCGAAGGTGCGCACGTCGGTCAAGTGCCCGGTAATCGCTGCGGCGGCGACCATGGCCGGGCTCATCAAATGGGTGCGCGCACCGGCGCCTTGCCGGCCTTCGAAGTTGCGGTTGGTGCTTGAGGCGCAGCGATCACCGGGGGCGAGCACGTCGTCATTCATGGCCAGGCACATCGAGCAACCCGACTGGCGCCATTCAAAACCGGCGTCGAGGAAAATCTGCGCCAGCCCTTCGTCTTCGGCCTGGTCACGCACCATCGTCGAACCGGGAACAATCATCGCCCGCACATGGGCCGCCACCCGTTTGCCGCGCACGACGCGGGCGACATCGCGCAGGTCTTCGATGCGCGCATTGGTGCAGGAGCCGATGAAGGCGTGGCTGATCACCACGTCGCTGAGCGGCATGCCCGGTTCCAGGCCCATGTAGTTCAAGGCGCGTTGCATGCCCTGACGCAGGATCAGGTCCGGCT
Source organism: Pseudomonas sp. GW821-FHT07G06 (assembly GCF_058986625.1). Lineage (NCBI taxonomy): Bacteria > Pseudomonadati > Pseudomonadota > Gammaproteobacteria > Pseudomonadales > Pseudomonadaceae > Pseudomonas > Pseudomonas sp. GW821-FHT07G06. Next base: position 30,114 of record NZ_JBYSVW010000016.1, on the reverse strand, counting down.
GCGCGGCCGGGTCCGGCACATGCCCGCCCACCGGTGCGGCCTGATCGGGGCTGGTGCCCCAGGTGACCATGGGTTCGAGCGTCGCGACATCCAGGGTGACTTCGCGATCGAACACCGCACCCTCGTCGCTGTGCAGGCCGCGCCATGTTGCGACGGCCTGTTCCCACAGCTGGCCCCGGGGGGCGCGGGGCTTGCGTTGCAGGTAGGCGAAGACCTTGTCATCCGGGGCCATGAACGCGCCTCGGGCGCCGGCCTCGACGGCCATGTTGCAGATGGTCATGCGCGCTTCGACGCTGAGGTCGCTGATCGCCGGGCCGGCGAACTCGATGGCGTAACCGGTGGCGCCCGAAGCGCCGATTTTCTCGATCAGGGCCATGATGATGTCCTTGGACGTCACGCCAGGCCCGAGCAGGCCATTGACCGTCACGCGCATCGTCTTCAGGCACTTGTAGACCAGGGTTTGCGCGGCCAGCAGGTGTTCGATTTCCGAGGTGCCGATGCCGAAGCCGAAGGCACCCAGGGCACCGTAGGTGGTGGTGTGGCTGTCGCCGGCGGCAATGACCATGCCGGGCAGGATAAAGCCTTGTTCGGGGGCCACGACGTGCTCGATGCCCTGGCGCTTGTCCAGCACATCGAACAGTTCGATGCCGAAGTCGCGGCAGTTTTCTTCGAAATAGGACACCTGACGGGCACCGCCGGCGTCCGGCATGGCGGCAACGCGTGTCGGCGCCGTGGGATTGACGTGGTCGACCACCGCCAGCGTCGCGCTCGGGCGCCAGGCTTTGCGACCTGCGTCGCGCATGCCGCTGAAGGCTTGCGGGCTGGTGTATTCGTTGGCGACCTGGCGGTCGATGTACAGCAGCACATGGCCCTGATCGTCGAGGGCGCAGACGGTGTGACTGTCGATATGTTTCTGGTAGAGCGTTCTGGGGCTGTGCATGTTGTGGGCTCTTGTTGTCATGCGAGATCACGGAAACGTACTCACAGCATATTCGTCGCCATTCCTGCATCAAGCGCCATTAAGTGAAGGCATTGAACACGATGTGTGAATGATCGATGGCTGCCCGTCGTAAAGAAATCACCTGGAACACTGGGGGAAATGCCGTAATCGATGGGGTTCGTCTCAATACCCCGTCGGCAGGGGCTGCCTTAGGCTGTGGGCTTTTGGCAATCAAGTCGGCGGAGTCGTTATGCGTTTATTTGAACTGATCACTTTTACCGTGCGGGTGCGCTCGGTGGCCTATGCACTGGCACGTATCGAGAATGAGTTGGCGAAGCCGGAAGTCGGCGGGGTGTTGATGGGGTGCTGGGCTTCGGAGATCGGCCCGTTGAATCAGATCGCCGTGCTGCGTGGCTATGCCGACGAACACTCAAGGCAGGCAGAGCGCGAGCGTTTCCTGCTGGGGGGCGGGGCGTTTGGCGTCAACGAGTTCATCACCGACCTGCGCATCGAAAACTACACGCTGTTTCCCTTCCTCGAACCCTTGAGCGCCGGCCAGCACGGTCCGTTCTATGAGTTGCGCGTCTACGATCTGGTCAGCAGCGGTTTGCAGCCGACACTCGACGGCTGGAGTAAAGCCATCGAGGCGCGAACCAGCGAACAGTATTCGCCGGTGTACGCGGCGTTTTACGCCACCGACGGCGCGCTGCCGCGTTACCTGCACATCTGGCCGTGGGCCAGCCTTGAGCAGCGCTTGCAGGTGCGCACCCAAGCAGTCGCCGACGGCGTCTGGCCGCCGGAAAACTCCGGCCCGCAACTGCGTGACATGTGCTCGACGATCTACCTGCCGGCGAAGTTTTCCCCCTTGCAATGACGACGGCCCGGCTCATGCGCAGTCGAACGGTGCAGATTAGCGACGCGCCGGGAATGGCCCTGTAAACTGGCGGCGCAAAAGGCGCTCGCCTTACCCTTTCAAGCAAGAGAACTTCCAATGGCAAACCACGACCTGACCTTTACGCCTGACCTCGATGCCGATTCGATTTCCTCCGACGTCGTCGGTTTCGCCGGTGTGCTGGTCTCCACCCAGATCCCCACCCGTGCCGACGGCAGCCTGGAACTGGGCGACATCACCCTGCAAAGCGAATGCACCCTGCAAGCGCTGAAGGTTGCGCTGGAACGTGCCGGCAGCTCCATGGACCGCGTGATGCACCTGACCATCTACCTCACCGACATGGCCGACCGCGCCGCGTTCAACGAGGTCTACAAGCGCTACTTCGCCAAGCCGTGGCCAGTGCGCGCCGCTGTCGGGGTTGCCTCGTTGGCGGTGGAAGGCATGCGCGTGGAAGTGACCGCGATGGCGGCCAAGGCCTGATCTCGGCAACACACAAAACCCTGTGGGAGCGAGCCTGCTCGCGAAAGCGGTGTGTCAGTCACCATCAACCTTGACTGTTATACCGCCTTCGCGAGCAGGCTCGCTCCCACAGGGGATGTTGGGCATTTGGTCAACGCCGATCAAATAATGTAGGAGCGAGCTTGCTCGCGATGAACACAAGGGCGACGCGTGCATACAGAATGCCCGCGTCATCGTTAGCGTCCATCGCGAGCAAGCTCGCTCCTACAGGGATTGAGGCTGGCCAGGCTTGCCCGAAACGCCACCTGGCAGCATACGGGTGCCGGTCAGGCGTTTCGCCGTTACAATGCACGCCTCGACCGTGACAAGCCTGACTAAAAAAACTATGTCTTTGCCCAAACATCACCTGGAATTGCTCAGCCCTGCCCGCGATGTCGCCATCGCCCGCGAGGCTATCCTGCATGGTGCCGATGCCGTGTACATCGGCGGCCCGAGCTTCGGCGCCCGCCACAACGCCTGCAACGAGGTGAGCGAGATTGCCGAACTGGTGGAGTTCGCCCGTCGTTATCACGCGCGGATCTTCACCACCATCAACACGATCCTGCACGACAATGAACTGGAGCCGGCCCGCCAGCTGATCCACCAGTTGTACGACGCCGGCGTCGATGCGCTGATCGTCCAGGACCTGGGTGTGATGGAACTGGACATCCCGCCGATCGAACTGCACGCCAGCACCCAGACGGATATCCGTACCCTGGAGCGGGCGAAGTTCCTCGATCAGGCCGGTTTCTCGCAACTGGTGCTGGCCCGAGAGCTGAACCTCAAGGAAATCCGTGCCATCGCCGACGAAACCGACGCGGCCATCGAGTTCTTTATCCATGGCGCGTTGTGCGTGGCGTTTTCCGGCCAGTGCAACATTTCCCACGCGCAGACCGGGCGCAGCGCCAACCGTGGCGACTGCTCCCAGGCTTGCCGCCTGCCGTACACCCTCAAGGACGAAAAGGGTGGGGTGATCGCTTACGAAAAGCACCTGCTGTCGATGAAGGACAACAACCAGAGCGCCAACATCCGCGCGCTGGTCGAGGCGGGCGTGCGCTCGTTCAAGATCGAAGGCCGCTACAAGGACATGGGCTATGTGAAGAACATCACCGCCTACTACCGCCAGCGTCTCGACGACGTCCTCGAAGACCGCCCGGACCTGGCCCGCGCTTCCAGCGGCCGCACCGCGCACTTCTTCCTGCCCGACCCGGAAAAGACCTTCCACCGCGGCAGCACCGATTACTTCGTCACTGACCGCAAGATCGATATCGGCGCCTTTGACTCGCCGACCTTCACCGGTCTGCCGGTGGGTGTGGTCGAGAAGGTCGCCAAGCGTGACATGCAGGTCGTGACGCATGAGCCGCTGTCCAACGGTGACGGCCTCAACGTGCTGGTCAAGCGTGAAGTGGTGGGGTTCCGCGCCAACATCGCCGAACCCAAGGGCGAATTCGAGGAGGACGGCGAGAAGCGTTATCGCTATCGCGTCGAGCCCAACGAGATGCCGGAGGGGATGTACAAGCTGCGTCCCAATCATCCGCTGAATCGCAATCTCGATCACAACTGGCAACAGGCGCTGCAACGGACCTCGGCCGAGCGTCGCATCGCCCTGAGCTGGGTCGCTCGCCTGCGTGAAGAACAGCTGGAGCTGACCGCGACCAGCGAGGAGGGCATCAGCGCCAGCGTCACCCTGGCCGGCCCGTTCGGCGCGGCCAACAAGCCGGAGCAGGCGCTGGAGCAATTGCAGGATCTGCTCGGCCAGCTGGGTACTACCCAGTACCACGCCATCGACATCAAGCTGGATGCGCCGCAGGCGTTCTTCATCCCGAACTCGCAGCTCAAGGCCTTGCGCCGCGAAGTGATCGAGGCCTTGACCCAGGCGCGGGTCGCCGCCCACCCGCGCGGCAGCCGTAAAGCCGAAACCACACCGCCGCCGGTGTACCCGGAGTCGCACCTGACCTTCCTGGCCAACGTCTACAACCAGAAGGCCCGCGACTTCTATCACCGCCATGGGGTCAAGCTGATCGACGCGGCCTACGAGGCCCACGAGGAAGCCGGCGAAGTGCCGGTGATGATCACCAAGCACTGTCTGCGTTTCTCCTTCAACCTGTGTCCGAAACAGGCCAAGGGCGTGACCGGCGTGCGCACCAAGGTCGCGCCGATGCAGCTGATTCACGGCGATGAAGTGCTGACGCTGAAGTTCGATTGCAAGCCATGCGAAATGCACATCATCGGCAAGATGAAGGGCCACATCCTCAACCTGCCGCAACCGGGCAGCGTGGTCGGTCACATCAGCCCCGAAGACCTGCTCAAGACCATCCCGCGCGCACCGCACTGAGTGACCGGCGAGCGCGCTGCAACGGCGCGCTCGCCTGTTGTTCAATACCCCGTGTAATTGAAGTAGACGACTGCCACGGCAACCGCGAGGCCAAAGGCTGCCAGGGCTTTTGTCTGTGCGCTGGCCTGAAATTCACTCGACGCCTGCTCAAGGGGGTGCGAGTACACGGTGGGGGCCTGGCGGCGCTGCCGCATGGCCCGATAGCTGTAGCGCAAGCCGATCAGCAGGGAAATGGCGATCAGGCCGAGGACCAGCCTGCGTATCGCCGGTCTTCCAGTGGCGGCCAGACTACCCTCGTGTTCACAGGCCGGACTTCCGAACTCCACCACGGAAACCGGTTGGTAGACCGCCGTGGATTGCTTTGCATCATTGTGCAGTGCCGCCATCTGTTCCAGATCCAGTGCCTGATACTTCCAGAGTGTCGACGATCCTTCCCGGCAATAAGTGAACGCAACGGGGCTCGAGGCGCCGATGATGCACGCGTCATTGATGCCGATTTTTTTCAGGGTTTCCGTCGCCGACCGTGTGAAGTCCAGTTCGAGGACAGGAATGACACCGTTGGCAGACACCGCGACCGACACCAGCAGGCCCGCGATGGCGCAGAGGGATGATATTTTCAAGGTATGGGCGTCCTCGTTTGTAGTTTTTTTTGTTTTAAACGCGGAGTCTGGTTGCGGCCTGCTCTTGCTGGAGTCTAGACGCTGGCGACAAACCCGGAGCTGCAGTCGACGCTATCCGCAGGTCTCGAGGACGGCTTTTTCAGCTCGTTTGAATTCCTGTTTGATGTCGGTGGGGATGCGTTGCTTCTTGACTTCCTGGCCGAGGAAGGGTTGATCGCTCCGGGAGTGGACCTCGGCGTTTTCGGCCGTTATCTGTGCTTCGATGGCGGCGGCGTGTTTGTCGATGACGGCATTGACCTCGGCTTCGTTCCTGGCTGTATCAAGTGCCAGGACCAACTGGCCGGCCTCGGCTTTTTCGGCTTCGGCATAGGCTTCGACCGTCAACCCGGAGGCCAGGGCCCGCGCCTGGGTTTCCAGGCCGTTGAGGTGCTCCCGGGCGGCCCTGCAGACCGCTTCCTGTCGCTGGCTCTCGATGTGTTCCCAGGTGTTCAGTCCATAGATTGCGGCCCCGACCACCAGGATGGTTGCAAAGGTGCCCATCAATTTGCCTTTCACATTTTGCGCCCTCAAATGACAAAGGAGGGGTGTTGAGCAAGCGATTCCCGATTCCATCCCCTAAAGGAAAAGCGTAGCAGACGTGATCGGGCCGAATGTGCGCCGACCACTTCCCCGGGACTCGGCTGAACACTAAGCATCTGTTTTAAAAAAACAAATTGTTTTATTGGGGCTTCCCAGACGAGACAAAAGTTGGTAAATTGCCGCCCACTCTTGCACAGGCCCTCAGGGAGCCTGTCACGCAAGCGGGCAACAGCGCTTGTTGCCACTCAAGAAAGCGAGTGCCTGGCACTCGTCGCAACAGATACAGGGGCGTCGCCAAGCGGTAAGGCAGCAGGTTTTGATCCTGCCATGCGTTGGTTCGAATCCAGCCGCCCCTGCCATTTTTTCTTCCTGCTCAATCAGAAAACACTCGGCCGACGGTTGTTATTCGTCGATTCGCCATTTTTTTGCGCTCGTTATTCATGTCCCGGATGCTCCCTTGCGAACCAGCGTACAGCCAAGGCTCGCGGGCGTTCTTTGTGCGCGCGCCTCTAGCGAAAGCGCTCCGGGATGGCCTCGGCAAACGGATACCAGGCAAACCAGGGCCGTGCCTCGTCGATCACCCGCTTCACCGAGGGCCTTTCGGTCAACCTGTCGAAATAAGCGCTCAAGTGGCGATGATCGTCGGCAAAGGGGACGAGGGTGCTGGCGTAGAACAGCGCCGGGGCGGCGGCGCAATCGGCCATGCTGAATGCCGGACTGGCCACCCAGGTGCTTGCCGCCACTTGCCGTTCAAGCAGGCCGTACGCCGTTGTCAGCGCAGCGCGCTCGCGGCTCAGGTCGCCGTTGGCGGCGTTCAGGCGGTCAGCGACGATCTTTTGCATGGGCACCTGGACGTGGAGGTCGAAAAAGCGATCCCATAGCCGCACTTCCAGGGCGGCTTCCCAATCGTGGGGAATCAGGTGTGCCTGGCCGGCATGAAGTCGGTCCAGATATTCAATGATCACACTCGACTCCGGCACGTTCTTTTGCCGGGTGTGATCGCGAAGCACCGGGAACTTGCCGATCGACCACAGCGCTTGAAGTTCGGCCCGGTCGGCGTCGTTGCCCAGGTCGATAACCCTTTTTTCAAACTCGATGTCCAGTTCATAGAGGGCGATCAGCGCTTTGTGGCAGAACGACGAGAGCGGGTGGAAATAAAGAGTCAGTGACATCCTTCCATTCCTCGGTGAGATGCAAACCGCTTCATTATCCGTCGCCATCGGCCAATGCGCGAGGCGCTCCATCATGATGTCCGGTGCGGGCTGTTCGGGTTAGAGTGCAGATCCTGGCCTGAATATCATGCATGCCACGTTCAGGGTCATACCGCCATGCACCAGATCGGACTCATTGTTTATCCCGGTTTTCAGGTTCTGGGCCTGGCCATGTGTGCCGCCTTCGAATTGGCCAACAGTGCCGGTGACGAACCCTTGTACCGCATCGCCTTGTTGTCCGAGCCGGGTGGCCTGGTGCAAACCTCCGCCGGTTTTGCCGTGCAGACCGAAGCGTTCGACCAGCGCGCGTTCGATACGCTGCTGGTCCTGGGCGACAATCTGATCCGCCCGACCACTGCGGGCATGCTGGCGTTCTTGCGCCGCGCCAGCCACGGCACCCGACGCCTGGGCTCGATTTGCACGGGGGCGATTGCCTTGGCGGAGGCCGGTTTGCTTGATGGTCGGCGGGCGACCACCCACTGGGCGCATGTTCCGGCCTTTCGCAAGACGTACCCGAACGTGAAGGTCGAGGAGGACCGGATCTTCGTCAATGATGGTCATTTGTGGACGGCGGCGGGCATGAGCGCGTGCGTGGACCTGGCGTTGGCGCTGGTGGAGCAGGACCTGGGCGCCGACCTTGCACGCAAGGTGGCGCGGCAATTGGTGGTGTATCACCGACGTTCCGGCGGACAGTCGCAGTTTTCCGTGATGCTGGAACTGGCGCCCAAGACCGATCGGATTCAGGCCGCGCTGAACTACGCCAGGCAGAATCTCAAGTCCGCGCTGTCGGTCGAGGAGCTGGCCAGCGCGGCCAATCTCAGCCCCCGGCAATTCAGCCGGGTGTTTCATGCCGAAACCGGCCAGTCTCCGGCCAAGGCCATCGAACGCCTGCGGGTCGAGTCGGCCCGGTTGATGATGGAAACCGGACGGCACTCTATCGATGTGGTGGCGACGGACACCGGTTTTGGTGACCGAGAGCGGATGCGCCGCGCTTTTATTCGGGCCTTCGGGCAGCCGCCGCAGGTGATTCAGCGCGCCAGTCGGGGTTGATTGGGTTATGTCCTGAAAGGTGGTGTATACGACATTCAAGCCTTAATATTATGGGTGTAATCTCGATCTCGTTGAAACCCTTCCTTCAGTGAGATCACCGCCATGACCTTCGTCAAAGCCGCCGCCGTGCAAATCAGTCCCGTTCTTTACAGCCGTGAAGGCACCGTCGACAAAGTGGTGCAGAAGATTCTCGAACTCGGCGAACAGGGCGTGCAATTCGCCGTGTTCCCGGAAACCGTCGTGCCGTACTACCCGTACTTTTCCTTCGTGCAGTCGCCGTTCGAAATGGCCGCCGAACACCTCAAGCTGCTGGACCAGGCTGTCACCGTGCCTTCGCCCGCCACCGATGCCATCGGCGCTGCGGCCAGGCAAGTCGGCATGGTCGTGTCCATCGGCGTCAACGAGCGTGATGGCGGCACGCTGTACAACACGCAGTTGCTGTTCGATGCCGACGGCTCGCTGATCCAGCGCCGCCGCAAGATCTCCCCGACCTACCATGAACGCATGATCTGGGGCATGGGCGACGGCTCCGGCCTGCGGGCCGTCGACAGCGCGGCAGGGCGCATCGGGCAACTGGCCTGCTGGGAGCATTTCAACCCGCTGGCCCGTTATGCCTTGATGGCCGATGGCGAACAGATCCATGCGGCGATGTACCCGGGGTCGTTTGCAGGTCCGTTGTTCGCCTCGCAAATGGAAGTCAGCATTCGCCAGCATGCCCTGGAGGCCGCGTGCTTTGTGGTCAATTCCACGGCATGGCTGTACCCCGAGCAACAGGCGCAGATCATGGCTGATACCGGCTGCGCCATCGGCCCGATCTCCGGCGGCTGCTATACGGCGATCATCAGCCCGGATGGCACGGTGCTGGGTTCGTTGCAGGAAGGTGAAGGCGAGGTGATCGCCGACCTCGACATGGGCCTGATCGACAAGCGCAAACGCATGATGGATTCCCGCGGCCACTACAGTCGTCCGGAAATACTGAGCCTGCTGATTGACCGTACACCGCACGCCCATGTGCATGAACGCAGTGCGTATCCGAGGCTGGCCGAACAGACGGGGGTGGAGGAATTGATTGGATAGGTTGTTCAGGCAATTGCGGGGAGCCTGATACCCCGCGGTGCTCTCGGGTTTTTCGCGAGCGAGCTCGCTCCTACAGGGCCTCGTTGTTTGGTGGTGCACGCGTTCCCCTGTAGGAGCTGCCGAAGGCTGCGATCTTTTGATCTTCAGCAATCTCCAGATCGCAAAAGAAATATCAAAAGATCGTCCGAACGCGGCCCGAGCCTTCGGCAGCTCCTACAGATATTGCGTGATCTGTCAGCGACGCCAGAAGTAGCGCGCCAGCAGTGCATCGAGGCTGAGCTTGCCGGCACCGGACAGCAACAGCGGAGTGAGGGCCACCAGGTAGATCAAGGGCAGCTTGAAGTTGCCGTAACCCTTGTTGCTGATGGCGTAACCCTGGGCAAGTTCACTCAGGGTGTGCCAGTCGGCGGGCCAATGCACGGCGGCGGTGGCGACCAGGGTCACCACCATCAGGCTCAACGCCGAGAAGCGCGTGCCAAGGCCCACCAGCAAGGTCATGGCGAAGATCAGTTCGGCCCACATCGACAGTTCCCAGTTCAGCGTCGCCGGAAGGTGGTCGAACGGAAACGGGAAGCGCTCCTGGATATCGGCGAACCAGTTCTGGCCGTTGAATTTTTCCAGGCCCGACTCGAGGAATTCCCAGGCAAGGAACACTCGCAGCGCCAGGGGCGCAACCCAGTTGCCGGCGCGGTCGAGGTTCAGGTTCAGGCCTTTGACGGCCGAGGAAAGGGTGGTGTTCATGGACGATGATCTCCTTCAGGTCGGGGAGTCGCGGCAAGGGCATGCCCCGTGAGTTGAGCGCTTTGATCGGCGTGGCCAATCGACCGGCGTATTTCATCAACGGGGTGTATCTGCGGTGTGTCGTTGGGGTGGGGTTTTGCGTGCGGGGTGTGTCTGGGGCGGGGCTGTATACATTGAGATACGTAAGCGCGCGATCAAATCAAAAAACACCACTGAACCCTTGTGGGAGCGAGCCTGCTCGCGAATAGCGGAGGTTCAGGCAGCATCCATGTGACTGGTCTGACGCTATTCGCGAGCAGGCTCGCTCCCACAGGGAAATTGCTATACATTTTCCGGCCGCCCACTGCATGGTGAAACCGCTTCATGTCTCTCGCGCTCGAACGTCTAGTCGCTGGTACGCCCATCCCTTTCGCCGGCAATCGTGTCACTGTCGTCAGCCCCGAACTGGCGCAACGCTTCCAGCCCGGTGATCACCTGCTGGTGGAGCAGGTCAGCGGCGAGTTGTTGTTGATCCCCGTGGCGGACCAGCAAGCGGCCAACGTCGCGATCGAGCGCGCCCAAGCGGCGTTTACCGCGCTGTCGGCGGTGTCCGATCAAGCGATCAGCGCCTTCTTCGACCTGTTTGCCCAGCGCCTGGAAAACCCGGAGTGCTGGACCTTGATCGAGGCCGCCAACCTGGCCGATATCGAACGGGCCAAGGCGCGCGGCCGCTCGACCACCCGGTTGCTGGCCGATGAGCGCATGCGTCGCGACATGATCGCCGGCCTGCGCGCATGGCGTGATGCCGCGGCCACTCGGGGCAAGGTGATCAGCTGCGTCGAACACGATGGCTGGAAAGTCGAGCAAGTGGTCTCGCCGTTGGGCATTGTCGCGTTCGTCTTCGAAGGCCGGCCGAATGTGTTTGCCGATGCGGCCGGTGTGTTGCGCACTGGCAACACCGCCGTATTGCGCATCGGCAGTGATGCGTTGGGCACCGCCCAGGCGATCGTTACCCATGCACTGAACCCTGCATTGAACGACGCTGGCCTGCCGGCCGGTGCGGTGTCGCTGGTGGAAAGCGTCAACCACGCCGCCGGTTGGGCGATGTTCGCTGACCGGCGCCTGTCACTGGCGGTAGCCCGTGGTTCGGGTCGCGCCGTCAGCCAGTTGGGCAGCATCGCGCAGCAGGCCGGCACGGCGGTCAGCCTGCACGGCACCGGTGGCGCCTGGCTGATCGCCAACGCCGATGCCGACGCCCAGCGCTTTGCTGCTGTGGTACGCAACTCCCTGGACCGCAAAGTCTGCAACACCCTGAACGTCTGCCTGATCCACCGCGAGCGCGCCGCTGAACTGGTGCCGCTGTTCCTCGATGCACTCAAGCACGCCGGTACTGCGCGGGGGCAGGGCTGCAAGCTGCACATCGTCGAAGGCAGCGAGTCGCACCTGGCGCAAGACTGGCTGACTGCAACGGTCGAGGTGTACCGCGCCGAAGGCTATCAGACCGAAGCCCAGGCCGAGCCGTTGCCGGAAGATCAATTGGGTCGTGAATGGGAGTGGGAAGAAACCCCGGAAGTCAGCCTGAAAATCGTCGACGACCTGGACAGTGCCATTGCCTTGTTCAATCGCTACAGCCCGCAGTTCACCGTGTCCTTGATCAGTGAAAGTGCCGAGGCCCAGGAGCGTTTCTACAGCGCGGTCAACGCGCCTTTTGTCGGCAATGGCATCACCCGCTGGGTCGACGGTCAGTACGCGTTGAACAAGCCGGAACTGGGCCTTTCGAACTGGGAGAGCGGGCGCCTGTTTGCGCGCAGTGCGATTCTCTCGGGTGATGGCGTGTTCACCATCCGTAGCCGCATGACCCAGATCGACCTGGGCGTCAAACGCTGAGACAGCGGAACCCGTGACCGCTGCAAGGGCGGTCACTTTTTTCAACAACCGGTGGTTCCGGTCAAGCGGCTTTGATCGCCTTGGCCGATACCGCACAAGTGCCCGGATGCTCGACCAGCGACACAAAGCTGCGGCTGTCGGCATCCAGCGCGTCGATCGAGCCGGTCTCGATGTCGTACACCCAGCCATGCAGGTTCAACAGGCCTTTTTCCTGGGCCAGTCGCACGCTCGGGTGCGTCTGGATGTTGGCCAGTTGGGCGATGACGTTCTCCCGCACCATCGAACTGACCTTGGCCGCTTCACTGGCATGTGGCCGGGCTTCGTTGATCACTTTCGCCGACTCGGCGTGTTGCAGCCAGCCGCTGACGGCGGGCAGGTGATCCATGCAGGTGCACTTGGCCACCGCCGTCATGGCGCCGCAGTCCGAATGGCCGCAAATCACGATGTCGGTCACGCCGAGCACCGCGACGGCGTATTCGACCGTGGCCGATACGCCACCCGGATGCGGGCTGTAGGACGGCACGATGTTGCCGGCGTTGCGGATCACGAACAGTTCACCGGGCTCTTGCTGGGTCAGCAGTTCCGGCACGACACGGCTGTCGGAGCAGGTGATGAACAGCGTGCCCGGATGCTGGGTGGTGGCCAGGTGCTTGAACAGGTCGGTGCGTTGCGGAAAGGCTTCTTTCTGGAACTTCAGGAAACCGTCGATGAGCGCTTTCATGATCGCGTCCTCATGGGGTGGGCAGGGGTCGGCCCGCACGGGGCGTGCGGGCCGGTATCAACTTAGAAGGGACGCAGCGGCAGGAACTTGCCGTCGAGGGTGATGACGGCGCGGGAGCCGCCTTCCGGATCTTCGACTTTCTTCATGTCGAGCTTGAAGTTGATCGCGCTGATGATGCCGTCGCCAAACTGCTCATGGACCAGGGCTTTGAGGGTGGTGCCGTAGATCTGGATCATTTCGTGGAAGCGGTAGATGGTCGGGTCGGTCGGCACACCCGAGAGGCTGCCGCGCAACGGGATGATCTGCAACCGGGCCACGGCGTCGGCGTCCAGTTCGAGTTTGTCGCCGACCACTTTGGCGGCGCTTTCCGGCAGCGGGTGTTGACCGAGCAGGGCGGCTGTGACGTAGGCCAGGCTCAAGCCGGTGCCATCGGCGAGGTCCTGCCACGACAGGTTCTTGCGCGCCTTGGCATCAAGGACAGAAGTGGTCAGGGCCAGGCTTGGGTCGTTGTAGGCGTGGGACTGTTGCATGGTGATTCTCCTATCGGGAGTGGCGTTGCTTGGGTGTGGGGCCATCTTCTGCCGATCCATCCATAGCGTCCAAGACCGATATACAATGCCAAGCATAAGCACTGCCTATAGATGGAGAGTCCGATGTTGCTTCGCCATTTGCGTTACCTGCTGGCGGTGGCCGACCAGGGCGGTTTCACCCGCGCCGCCGAAGTGCTGCATGTGTCCCAGCCGACCTTGTCGCAGCAGATCCGCCAACTGGAGGAATCACTGGGTGTGAGCCTGTTCGACCGCACCTCGCGCACGGTCAGGCCCACCGATGCTGGCCAGGCTTACATTGAATGCGCGCGGCGGGTACTGGTGGAGCTGGAAGCGGGCAGGCGTGCGTTGCATGACGTAAAGGATTTGTCCCGCGGCACCTTGCGCCTGGCCATGACGCCAACCTTCATGGCTTATCTGGTCGGGCCGTTGGTGCGCGACTACGTGGCGCGCTACCCGAACATCCACCTGGAGATTTTCGAGCTGTCGATGGACGGGATCGAAGCCGGGCTGGCGGATGATTCGCTGGATATCGCGATTGCGTTTGATCAGGTGAGAAGCGCCGATATCGAATCGATCCCGGCGTTTACCGAGACCCTGGGGTTGATGGTTGGGCGCGATCATCCGCTTTACGAGCATCAGGACGCCTTGCCCGCGCAAGAGGTGGCTCAACTGGAGTTTGCGCTACTGACCCCGGATTACATCACCCGAACATGCATCGATGAGTTTTTCGCTAAGGCGCAGATCACGCCCAAAGTGGTGATTGAAGTGAACTCGGTCAACACGCTGCTGGAAGTCATCCGGCATTCCGCCATCGCCACCATCCTGCCGGAACCCATCGCCACTCAGGATCGGGCATTGCGCAAGCTTTCCATGCAGGGCGCAGCGCCTGAACGCGGGGCCGCGTTGCTGCGGCGCAAGAACAACTACCACAGTGCGGCGTCGGTGGCGTTTGTGGAGCTGGTGTTGGGGTCTGATCTTTTCTGATCACCGCGAACCCTTGTGGGAGCGAGCCTGCTCGCGAATGCGGTGTGTCAGATAAAACCATGCCAACTGATACACCGTATTCGCGAGCAGGCTCGCTCCCACAGTTGGTCTTCGTTCGGGCATAAAAAAAGCCTGCTCCTTATTGGGAGCAGGCTCTGTTTTTCAATATGTCAGTGACGACTCATTCAATCAGTAGAACCGGTCAATCACCCGAACTTCGTTCTGATTCTGCATCGAGGCCCAGGCCTGTTTCAGGGTTTGCAGAACATTACCGATGAAGTCCTTGTCGGCCGCGGCCTTCTTGCCGACATAGCCCTGGCCGCGACGGTACATCTTCAGTCGGGCGAGCAGGTTCTGGTTGTTCTGGTCGAACTCTGCTTCGTGGGCGTGCGGCGACAGGCAGTCGATATGAACCTGGCCACACTTGCTGATCCAGAGAATATGGCTGTCGTGGCTGTCTTTCTTGGCAGCGAACATACGAGCCAGTTCATCGATAGTTGGTTGATTGTTCAGATTCATCATAAAGCCCCTTGACCAATTGGTGATCTTTCAAAGTTGATTCGCTAATACAGGTAGCCCATCGGTTAGTTGATCCCTGGCACCGAAACCAGGACGTCAGCGTTCGACCGCCTTATCGGGCGGGGTCCTGCGTCTGTTGCATGTAGTCGTGTTGAATAACTGCTACGCAATAGCGTCACAACGAAGAGAAGCGGCGAAAACCTTAAGGCCACTGCCGACATTTTCAGGGTCGGCCACAAGCATCATGAGGATTGCTCGCCGAGACTTCTCGCCCTTGTACTGGACGTTCAGGCCAGGTCAGCTTCTTCAATCTGCCTTGTGGGCAGCGTGTATCCGGGAAAAACAGCTCGGCGGTCAGACGAGCTTGCTCAAACGTGTTGCCTGTACTCCCGATCGGGGAGACGTCTGCATCATGCAAGGGCAAAACGGAGGCGTCAACGGTTTTGTAGTGATTATTTTCAGTCACTACATATTGTCGGACAAAGCTGTTCGGAATTAGCGGCGGGAGACGAGGGCGTGTCGATCAGGACGACAAAGGCGGACACTCAAAGCGGTAAAAAGTGCAGGGATGGCCGTCTACCACCTGCTGATGCAAGGTGAACGCGCCAACGCCCAGCCCCGGCATCACGGTGGCCCAGAACAGGCGTGCCGGCTGATTCGCCTCGAGATGGAAAATCTGCCATTGACCGGGTAATTGGCTCAAGAGGGTGGAAACGACAAATCGCGCGACACCCCGGCCACGAAAGCGTCGACTGACAAACAGATAGCCGATGTTGTAGTCGGCACCGGGGAGATGAGTCCGGTTATCCACGGTCACGAACCCGGCCAGTTCCCCGTCGACCTTGATCAGGAACGGGCGGGTAGCCGGGTGTCGCCAGTACTCCGGCATGGGCAGGATGTTGAAGAATCCGGATTCACCCAACTTTAGCGGCAGCCATTCGCTGAAGTCGTAGGTGTAGAACTGCATCAGGTTTTCGATGGTTTCCAGTTCGTCGCGTTGGGCGGCGTGCAGTGCTATCGAAGACATACGGGGGTGGCTCCTGAGCGGCCAAGGGACACATTTGATTATGGTCGGCGTCGCACGATCCGTGGCGAGGGAGCTTGCTCCCGTTGGACCGGTCCGCGTTCGGGCGCAGCAGGCCCATTCATTTTTGTTAGGGAGTGGGGCCGCTTTGCGGCCCAGCGGGAGCAAGCTCCCTCGCCACAAGGGCTCAGTGTCAGGTCTACGTTTTGACTGCCGGCTTTGCCCTGCGCTTGGTGCCGCTCGCTGGTTTGCGCGGGGCGCTCTTGCGTTTTTTCTTCCAGGGGGCTGCGGCGGATCCGTTGGGCGGCGGACCGCTGATGGTCAGGCTCAGTCCGGCGCAACGGCTGACCTGCTTGCTCATCCACGCCGCCTGTTTGGTGACGAACTCCTCAAGGCTCATTTCCCCGCTTTGCACCATGTCCAGGGCCTGTTCCCAGATCGCCGTGGTGCCCGGGTCGGCGATGGCCCGCGGCACGGCGTCGATCAGGCTGAACGCGGCCGGCGTGGCGGCCAGGGCCTTGCCGTTCTTGACCAGATAACCACGGTCGAGCAGGCCCTGGATGATCGATGCACGGGTCGCTTCGGTGCCGATGCCGGTGGTGTCCTTGAGCTTTTGCTTGAGCAGCGGGTCTTCCACCAGTTTGGCGACGTTCTTCATGGCCTTGATCAGATCGCCTTCGGTGAACGGCTTCGGCGGTTGCGTCCAGAGGTCCTTGAGTTGCACGCCGGCCACGGCGCAATCGATGCCTTCGGCCAGGTTGGGCAGTGTCTGCGGCGCTGGAGCTTCGCGTCCCCTGGTCGGAGCCAGTGCCTCGGGCAGGGCGCGTTTCCAGCCCGGCTCGATGATCTGCTTGCCGACAGCGCGCAAGGCTTCACTGGCGCAATCGAAGTCGGCCTGGGTGCGGTCGTATTCGTGATTGGGCAGGAACTGCGCCAGATACCGCGCGCGGATCAGCGTGTAGACCGCGCGCTGCTTGCCTGCCAGCTTGTCGAGGTTCTTCGCCGCCGCGGTGGGGATGATGCCGTGGTGAGCGCTGACCTTGGCATCGTTCCAGGCCCGTGAGCGCCGTTGCGGATCAAGGTGATCGTGCAAGGCGTTCAACGCCGGGTCGGCCTGGCGCAGTGCTGCCAGAATGGCCGGCACCTCGGCGTGTTGACTCAGGGGCAAGTAGCCGCAATCGCTGCGCGGATAGGTAATGACTTTGTAGGTTTCGTACAGTGCCTGGGCGATGTCGAGGGTTTCCTGGGCGCCGAGGCCGAGTTTCTTTGAGCAGACCTCCTGCAGGGTGCCCAGGTCGAACGGCAGCGGCGCCACTTCGCGCATCCGCTCGGTGCGCAGTTTGATCACCCGCGCACTGGCCGCGCCGCTCATGGCGTTTGCTGCTTGTTGTGCCAGCGCCTGGTTCAGGCAACGGTCCTGATCGTCGCAAACCTCGGATGCCGCGCGCCATTGCGCCGTGAACGCGGTGCCGTTGTGCAGCAGTTGCACATCGATCGCCCAATAGGGGACGGGAACAAAGTCGGCAATGCTGCGATCGCGATCCACCACCAGGCGCAAGGTCGGTGTTTGCACCCGGCCCACCGGCAACACGCCTTGATAGCCGGACTGGCGCCCCAGCAAGGTGAACAGCCGGCTCATGTTCATGCCGATCAGCCAGTCGGCCCGGGAACGGCCCAGGGCCGAGTGATAGAGGCTGAACGTCTCGTTGCCCGGTTTCAGTGCCGCGAGAGCCTTGCGGATGGACGCATCGTCCAGCGCCGACAACCAGAGGCGACGGATCGGCCCGCGATAGCGGCAATGCTCCACCAGTTCCCGGGCGATCATCTCGCCCTCACGGTCTGCGTCCGTGGCAATGATCAGTTCGGAGGCTTCACCGAGCAGGCGCTTGACCGCCTTGTACTGGCTGGCGGTGCGCGGCTTGACGGTCATTTTCCATTTTTCTGGAATGATCGGCAGGTCCGCCAGCACCCAGCGCTTGTAGCGCGCGTCGTAGGCATCCGGCGGTGCGGTTTCCAGCAGGTGGCCGATGCACCAGGTCACCGTGACGTCCGTTCCCAGCCAGCAGCCATCGCCCCGGCGCCGGGCGCCGAGGACTGCCGCAATGTCTTTGGCCTGGGAAGGTTTTTCACAGAGGTACAGCCGCATAACCACCATCGTCGATCTATGTGTCAGGGGTGCACAGAATGGCGCTTGATGGACGATGGAGCAATCTTTATCTGTATGGATGTACAGCTTTGTGTGTCGCTCCCGTTCGGCTGCGAAGCAGTCGCGAGGGTAAAACTTGGGTTATACCTGATAAACCGTGGTCTCAGGTTTTGGGGCTGCTGCGCAGCCATCGCGGGCAAGCCACGCTCCCACATCATCGATTTGCAGGTCCATCACCGTCATGAGGAACGTTTTCCATGAAAAGCTCCGGTCCTAGTCCTGTCATCACCATCGCCGAGCAGCCTGGCTGTCTGCTGGTGAGGTTTCACGGTATTCAGGTCGCCGCCTCGGCGCGGGCCCTGGTGTTGCTGGAGGCCAACTACCCGCCGGTGTACTACGTGCCGCGGGAGGATATCGACGAGAAATATTTCGCCCGCACCGACCACACCAGCTATTGCCCGTACAAGGGCGATGCGAGTTATTTCAGTTTGCAGGTGCCGGGGCATGAGAGTGCCAATGCGGTGTGGAGTTATGAGAACCCCAAGATATCGGTGCAGCAGATACGCGAATACGTGGCGTTCTACCCGGATCAGGTGAAGTTCGAGTTGTTGGACGCAGAGGTTTGATGGGCGCCGTCAGCCAGGCGCAGTGCTGGCGAGAGAGTCCGTGGACTCCCTCGCGAGCAGGGCGGATCAGTTTTTGTCGAGATCCACGTTACGCGTCTCACGCAGGCATATCATCCCCACCACCAGGCTCACCCCGGTGATCACCACCGGATACCACAGCCCGTAGAAGATGTCCCCGGTGTACACCACCAACGCGAACGACACCGTCGGCAGGAAGCCGCCGAACCAGCCGTTGCCGATGTGGTAGGGCAGGGACATAGAGGTATAGCGGATGCGGGTCGGGAACAGTTCGACCATCAACGCCGCCAGCGGGCCGTAGCACATTGCCGAGATGATGATCAGCGCGACAATCAGCGCCACGATCATCGGTTTGTTGATCTGTTGCATGTCCGCCTGTTGCGGGTAGCCGGCGAGGGTCACGGCACCGCGCAAGGCGGCTTCGTCGAAACCATCGATCTTCACGTCACCGACGCTCACCTGCACGCCACTGCCGGCCGGGGCCGCTGCGCTCTGGTAGGGCAAGCCCTGCTTGACCAGGAAGGTCTTGACCTTGTCGCAGGGGCTGTCGAATTTCGCCTTGCCCACCGGGTCGAACTGGAAGGTGCAGGTGGCCGGGTCGGCCATCACGGTGATCGGTGCCTGGCGGCTGGCCTGGTCAATGGCCGGGTTGGCGTAGTGGGCGAGGGTCTTGAAGATCGGGAAGTACAGCGCAGTGGCCAGCAGCAGGCCGATCATCAGCACCGGTTTGCGCCCGACCTTGTCCGACAGCCAGCCAAAGAAAATGAAGAAGGGGGCGCCAATGGTCACGCTGACAATCAGCAGACCGTTGGCCACGGCCGGGTCCATTTTCAGGAACTGGGTGAGGAAGAACAGCACATAGAATTGCGCGGCGTAGAAGGTCACCGCTTGCCCGGCATTGATGCTGAACAGCGCGATCAACACCACCTTGAGGTTTTCCCATTTGCCGAAGGAGTCGCGAATCGGCTGTTTGCACAGCTTGCCTTCCTCTTTCATTTTCACGAAGGCCGGCGACTCGTGCAGGCTCAGGCGAATCCAGGTGGAGATGCCCAGCAGCACGATGGAAAACAGGAACGGAATGCGCCAGCCCCAGACTTCGAACTGGTCGCCGGTGAAGTAGCGACAGCCCAGCACCACCAGCAGCGAGAGCAGCAGACCCAGGGTCGCGGTGGATTGAATCCAGCTGGTGTGGAAGCCACGCTTGCCCATGGGCGCGTGCTCGGCGACATAGGTCGCGGCGCCACCGTATTCACCGCCCAGGGCCAGGCCCTGGAGCATGCGCAGCACCACCAGGATGATCGGCGCGGCGATGCCGATGCTGGCGTAGGTTGGCAGCAGCCCGACACAGAACGTCGCCAGGCCCATGAGGATGATGGTGGCGAGGAAGGTGTACTTGCGCCCGATCATGTCCCCCAACCGGCCGAACACCAGCGCGCCGAACGGCCGGACGATGAAGCCGGCGGCGAAGGCCATCAGTGCAAAGATGAACGCCGTGGTGTCGTTGACCCCGGCGAAAAACTGCTTGCTGATGACCGCCGCGAGGGCGCCATAGAGGAAAAAGTCGTACCACTCGAAGACGGTACCGAGGGACGACGCGAAGATGACTTTCTGGGTTTCCTGGCTGGTGCCCGCGCTGCGCACGGCTTCCAGGGTTTGAACATTTTCTGACATACCGGTATCCCTCACAGTGATTGTTTTTGTTGTTCCACTGTCGGCGCCGGCCTTGTGGGCGGGTGCCGCTACTGTCCATGCATCGGGTTTGCTTATGTACTCGTTCGTTGAATGGCCTTTGTAGGAGCTGCCGAAGGCTGCGATCTTTTAAGGGCAAGATCAAAAGATCGCAGCCTTCGGCAGCTCCTACAGGGACCGTGTGTGGCTTTCAGGCGTTGGTGGGGATCTCCTTTTCCGGGGCAAAGGCCCTTGTTTCGGGATTAAGGATCATCTGCGCAGCCTTCTCGGCAATCATCAGCGTCGGTGAGCAGGTGTTGCCCGAGGTGATGCGCGGCATGATCGAGGCATCGGCTATGCGCAGGCCGGGGATGCCATGGACCTTGAGTTGCGCATCGACCACGGCGTTGGCGTCATTGCCCATGCGGCAGGTGCCCACGGGGTGGAAAATCGTGGTGCCGATGCGCGCGGCGGCTTCGTGCAGTTGTTCCTCGCTTTGCAGGCTGGCGCCGGGCAGGTATTCCACCGGATTGAAGGCGCGCAGGGCCGGCGCGGCGACGATGCGCCGGGTCAGGCGAATGGCGTCGGCGGCGACCCGCAGGTCTTCCGGGTGGCTCAGGTAATTGGGCTGGATCAGCGGTGCTTGTTGCGGATCAGCCGAGCGGATATCGACCCGGCCACGGCTTTGCGGGCGTAGATCGCAGACCGATGCGGTGAACGCCGGGAACGCATGCAGTGGTTCGCCAAAGCGCTCCAGCGACAGCGGCTGCACGTGGTATTCGAGGTTGGCTGAAGGCTGTTCCGGCCCCGAGCGGGCGAAGGCGCCCAACTGGCTCGGCGCCATGGACAGCGGACCGCTGCGGTCATACAGGTAGCGCAGGCCCATGCCCAGTTTGCCCCACAGACTGCCGGCAATCTGGTTCAGGG
Organism: Pseudomonas sp. GW821-FHT07G06; assembly: GCF_058986625.1. Classification (NCBI taxonomy): domain Bacteria; kingdom Pseudomonadati; phylum Pseudomonadota; class Gammaproteobacteria; order Pseudomonadales; family Pseudomonadaceae; genus Pseudomonas; species Pseudomonas sp. GW821-FHT07G06. The sequence continues at coordinate 9,121 of NZ_JBYSVW010000016.1, read as the reverse complement.
TGCGGGCATTTTCCAGCTTGTAGATCAGCCGCAGTTGCAGGTGATCCTGCAGATTGCCGCCGACACCGGGCAGCTCATGGGCGACGCCAATGCCCAGCCGTTCCAGCAGTGGGCGCGGGCCGATGCCGGAGCGTTGCAGGATGCCGGGCGACCCGACCGAGCCGGCACAGAGGACGATTTCCTTGCGTGCCTTGAAGGTCTTCACCGCGCCTTGCCAGCGGGCGCTGACTGCCGATGCGCGGCCATTGTCCAGCAGCACGCGGTCGACTTCGACACCGGTCAGTACGGTGAGATTGGAGCGTTGGCGAATCGGTTTGAGAAAGGCCTTGGCCGCGTTCCAGCGGATGCCGGCCTTCTGGTTGACCTGGAAATAGCCGCAACCTTCGTTGTCGCCCTGGTTGAAGTCATCGATGCTGGCGATGCCGCTTTGTTCGGCGGCACTGCGGAAGGCGTCGAGAATCGGCCACGACAGGCGCTGGCGTTCGACGCGCCATTCACCCGCGTCGCCGTGAAATTCGGCGGCGCCGGCGAAGTGGTTTTCACTCTGCTTGAACAGCGGCAACACGTCTTGCCAGCTCCAGCCGGGGTTGCCGTCGGCGGCCCAGCGGTCGTAGTCACCGGCCTGGCCGCGCATGTAGATCATGCCGTTGATGGATGAGCAGCCGCCCAGTACCTTGCCGCGCGGATAACTCAGGGCGCGACCTTGCAGGCCCGATTGCGCTTCGGTCTTGAAGCACCAGTCGGTGCGCGGGTTGCCGATGCAGTACAGGTAACCCACGGGGATGTGAATCCACGCATAGTTGTCGCGGCCGCCGGCTTCGAGCAACAACACGCGATGTCGAGGGTTGGCCGACAGTCGATTGGCCAGCAGACACCCGGCCGGCCCGGCTCCGACCACGATGTAATCGTATTCATCAAGGGAAGCCTGCATCCCTGACCTCGTTTTGTTGTTCTTGTTGTCTGTCATCCTAGTTGTTAGCTTTCGTCAAAAGAATGTTAGTTTTTGCGCAGCCGCTGTGCGTTTTTAAACAGCATCCCGAACGGCTACAAACAAGGACGCTTCATGTTCGACTGGAATGACCTGCGGTTTTTTCTCGAATTGCAGCGTAGCGGGCGTTTGCTCACGGCTGCCCGGCGCTTGAACACCACCCATGCCACCGTGGCGCGGCACATCGAGGCCATCGAAAAGAGCCTCGGTACGGCGTTGTTCGTTCAGCATGCCCAGGGCTATGAGATGACCCCGGCGGGCGAGGCGTTGCTTAAACACGCCGAGGCGATGGAGAACGTGGCGCTGCTGGCCCAGGAAGAAATCACCCAATCCACTGCGCCGCTGGGCAAGATCCGCGTCGGGGTGACCGAAGGCCTGGGCATCATGTTCCTCGCCAGTCGCATGAACGGCTTGTTCGAACGCTATCCGGGGCTGGAAGTGGAACTGGTGGCGGTGCCGCGGTTTGTCAGCATCCTCAACCGCGAGGCGGAGATCAGCATCCACCTTGAGCGCCCGGCCGCCGACATGCTGGTCACCCGCAAACTCACCGATTATCGCCTGGCATTGTATGCCAGCCAGGAGTACCTCGATCGTTCGCCGCCGTTGCGCAGTCGCGAGGACCTGGGGCGTCATGCGTGGATCGGCTACGTCGACGACTTGCTGTTCAGCCAGGAATTGATGTTCCTCAACAGCTTCTGCCGCAACCCGCAGGTGGTGTTTCACAGCACCAGCGTGATCGCCCAGCAGCAGGCTGCGCGCTCGGGTCTTGGGATTGCGGTGTTGCCGTGCTACATGGCCAGTGCCGATCCGGGGCTGGTGCCGCTGTTGCCGGATGAAAGCATCCAGCGCAGTTACTGGATCAGCACTCGCCGGGAGTTGCACAAGTCGGTGCGGTTGCGGGTGTTGTGGGATTATGTGGTGGAGTTGTGTGAGCGGGAGCAGGGGTTGCTACTGGGTGGCTGACCTGACGCCTTCGCGAGCAGGCTCGCTCCCACACTGGTTCAGCGTCGTTCGCAAAGTATGTGGCAACTCTGCCCCCCTGTGGGAGCGAGCCTGCTCGCGAAGGTGGCACATTCAATATCCATCCCGGGGTTTAAACAACAATCTCGAACGCCGTGCTGGCCAGCCGCTCGCCATTGACCATGACATGCACCGCATGACGCCCCGCATAATGCCGGCGGGTGGTGAGTTCCTTGATCTGCTGCCCACGGCTGACGGCTTCGCTGGCGTTGCCGGGCAGCGTCAGCGCCTTGAGCTTGAAGACCTTCGCCGAGGTGCTGCCGTTGGCCTTGACGTAATCGATGGCGTAGTCGATCACCAGGCGCTGGCTGCTTTCTATCGTGGATCTGATGGCAAACGACAGAGTGATCTTTTCTCCCAGGCCAATCACCGGCGGTTCGACTTTCACATCGACGATCTCGACTTCAGGCTTGCCGCCCGCGCCGATGATCGCCAGTGCCCGCTGGTTGCCCTGTTTGATCAGGCTGCGCAGGGCGTGCCTGGCGATCCATGCGGTGTGCCGGTTGTCCAGCGACCAGCCTTCGATCAGGTCCAGCACCCAGCCGGGGTGGTCCTTGGTTATGTCGTTGAGGTGGTTGGCCACGGATTTGCGCACGTACAGGCTGGTGTCGGCCTTGAGGTTGTCGAGGATTTTCGCGGCGAGTGTCGGGTCGGCCTGGACGGGTTCCAGACGGAATGACCAGGGCAGGCGAGGGCGGCAACCTTCACTGGCCAGGCGTCTTACGTGTTCGTTGTCATCCAGTGACCAGTCGTGCATCAGCTTGAGCGAACCCTCGAGGTCGCTGCGCAGAAAGTGGCGGATCGCGAATTCCGAAGAGCCGAAAGCAGTGAAGTACTTCAGCGCGTCCATCGACTGCTCGAACGCATGGGCGCCGTAGCGGGCGACGTAGTGCGGCAGGCACATGCTGACGAAGCTGCTGTTCAGGCGCGGGGCGAGGGCGCGCAGTACCTGCAGCGATGCTTCATAGTCCAGCGGCAGTACCGCGTGCAGGCATTCGCTGACCCGGGCCATGCGCTGCATGACGCTGAGGTCTGCCAGGCCGGATTGGGCCAGCTTCAGGAATTTCCTGCCGTCAAAATCGGGGTACACCGCCGTCATCTCTGTGGCGATGTGCTTGAGGCGCTCGGCGTTGAAGATTTCCTTGAGGGCGGGGGCAGGTTGGTCAGCCATGGTGGTTCCTTGGTAGTTGTTGATCCGTCACACCGCGTTATCGTTCTTCGCGAGCAGGCTCGCTCCCACAGAAGAGCGTATGAGCGACATAGATCCAATGTGGGAGCGAGCCTCGTCGCGATGAGGCCCGAATAGTCACCTCATTTCTTGCCCGCCTGCTCCTGCAATTGATCCGACTCGAACAACCTGGCCAGTTCCACCCGCGCTTCCTGCGCCGTCTGCATCACTTTCACCGCGTCGTCATACACCGCGTGCTGGGCTTCCAGCACTTCTTCGTCGTGCTGCTTGAAACGCCTGATCCGCGCATCGGCCTGGGCCTGGGTCAATCCCAAGCCGATCAGGGTTTGCCGGCTCATTTCCAGGCTCGAGAAAAAGGTCTCGCGCACGGCGTGGGCACCAACGTCCATCAGCCGGTGCACATGCTGACGGTTACGGGCGCGGGCGATGATTTTCATATGCGGATAGAGCTTGCGCACCAGCTCGGCGGTCTTGATGTTGGTGTCCGGGTCGTCGGTGGCGATCACAAAAAACTCGGCTTCGCCGACCTTGGCCGCGCTGAGGATTTCCGGGCGCATCGGGTCGCCGTAGAACACCGGCACGCCACCGAAGCTGCGGGACAGTTCGATGGTTTCCACCGAGGTGTCGAGGGCCACGAACTTGATGTTCTGTGCGCGCAGGATTCGCGCAACGATCTGGCCCATGCGGCCCATGCCGGCGATCACCACCCGTGGTGCGTCGGTGTCGATTTCACGGAACTTCTCCGGTACTTCCACCGGTTGCACTTTCGGGCTGACCAGGCGTGCGCAAACCAGCAGCAACAGCGGCGTCACGGCCATGGACAGGGTGATGGTCAACACCAGCAAGTCATACAACCCGGCGGCGAACAGCCCATGATCGCGACCGATCTTGAACACCACAAAGGCAAATTCGCCACCGGCCGCCAACACGATACCCAGGCGGATCGCACTGACGTTCTTCAAGCCTCCGGCCAGGCGACCGACGATAAACAGCAGCGGCAGTTTGATCGCGATCAGCAGCAGGGTCAGGCCCAACACCGCGACCGGCATGCTCAGCAACAGGCTCAGGTTCGCGCCCATGCCAACGCTGATGAAAAACAGGCCGAGCAGCAGGCCCTTGAAGGGTTCGATCTGGGCTTCCAGTTCATGGCGATACTCGGAGTCCGCCAGCAGCAGGCCGGCGAGGAAGGCGCCAAGGGCCATGGAAATACCGACCAGTTCCATCAACCAGGCCGTGCCGATCACCACCAGCAACGCGGTGGCGGTGGAAACCTCCGGCAATGCGGTCTTGGTCACCACGCGGAATACCGGCCGCAGCAGGTAACGCCCGCCGATCACCACCATTGCGATGCTGGCCAGCACTTGCAGGCCGTGGTTGAGGTTTTCGCTGACGCTGGTGCTGTGATCGCCACCGGCCAGCAGCGGCACCATGGCGATCAAGGGGATTGCGGCGATGTCCTGGAACAACAGGATTGCGAACGCCAATCGCCCGTGGGGGCTGGTCAGCTCCTTGCGTTCAGCCAGGCTTTGCAGGCCGAACGCCGTGGACGACAGCGCCAGGCCCAGACCCAGGACGATCGCGGTGTTCAGCGGCTGGGCAAACAACCACAAAGCCACCACGCCAATCACCGTGCCGGTCAGCAGCACTTGCGCCAGACCCACGCCGAACACGGATTTGCGCATCACCCACAAGCGTCGCGGCGACAGCTCCAGGCCGATGATGAACAGCAGCAACACCACGCCGAGTTCGGAAATGTTCGCGACGCTTTGCGGATTGTCGATCAACCCCAGTACCGACGGGCCGATGATCACCCCGGCAAACAGATAGCCCAGGACCGCCCCCAGTTGCAGGCGCTTGGCCAATGGAACGATGAGAACGGCCGCCATCAGGAACACGACAGCGGCTTGTAGCAGGTTGCCTTCATGGGGCATGGGCGAAACTCCAGGACTCGGGGCAGCGGGGGGCGTCAAGGATAAAGGTTGGGTTCTGTGAAGATCCACTGCGAGAGTGGTCTGTCATATGGATTGATGGCGAATCTTGCCGGCCTCGCAGGAGATGGGGGGTAATTCGGGTTCTCGATAAATCTGGATAGTATCGGCGAATGACCTGTGTTGGAGTTTCCGGGCAAGGTCAGGCTGCGGCAACACGCCCGGCGATTTGCCGCAGCCCTCAGTCGCCTGTGGAAAGCCCATGCTTGTGTGCGTAGGCGTACAGATCTACGCGGTTCGTCAGGCCCAGCTTGCTGTAGATCGATGTTAAATGGTTGCGCAGCGTGTGCTCGCTGATGTGCAGCTTCTCGGCCACCAACTTGCCAGACACTGAGGGGTCGCGGGCCAGCGATGCAATGGTTTGCTGCTCGCGGCGCGTCAGCTTGGCGATTTTTTGTTGCTCCGGGTCTATATTGCGCTCGGTTTTCTTGCGCGCCAGTTCAAGAAAGATACGGCTGGTCGCATTGCGGTCAATCCAGAGTTCGCCGTCATGCACTTTTTCTATGGCTTTGAGCAATGTTGATGCGGATGCCGGCTCCCGTTTATCCACCACGCCACGTGCGCCCGCCAGCACCGCACTGTCATGCAGCGCCACGTCGCTCGACCCTGTCACGACCAGAATCCTGGCTTTGGTCTGGCTGTGCAAGTCGGCCAGCGACTCGATACAGTCCTCGCTGTCCAGGTCCAGCACCACCACATCCGGCGCGTATTGGTGCAGCGAAAGCAGGTATTGCGCCAGCGACGACACCGAACCCGCCAGCGCCAACCTTGGCTGAGCGCTTTCCACCAGACGCTCAAGGCCCCAGGCCACGAGCGGTAGAGCTACCAACAGAACTTGAATTGGCATGCGTGTCGCTGCCTCTTTTGGCGGGTTGTGTTAGCTGATCATGATAGCAATCGTTGCAGTCCGTAGCTTTTTCATAACGCTTCAGGCCCCCCCTCCCATGACATTTGTCCCGTAAAACACTGTTTTCATGGGTGATTGACTCCCAGAAAAAAGGGATAGCGCACTCATGTAATAAACAGCGGTCGTTTTTAGACTGCAGTCATGAAAGACACACACCGCATTGAGCCCCGTGAACAAGTCACCCTGTCGCTGCAACTGATCGGCGGGGGCAACGGTGTCACCCGTGACATCAGCGCCTCCGGTTTGTATTTCGAAACAGATAGCGAGCAGCAGGTGGGTAGCTTGATTGACTTCGAGATCGAACTCGACACTCCCGGCGGCCCCATGAAGTTCAGGGCGCGAGGACAAATCGTGCGCATTGAGCCGCTGGGCGGCAGGGCCGGGGTGGGCGTGAAGCTACTGGCCAGCCGGCTGGTACCGGTGGAGTGAAGTGTTCGTGGGTTGAGGAAGAATCGGCTTGCGGCTGTTGGTGGCCCACAGCGGTTTTTTTGCTCTGAGTGACATTCTTGGGAGAAAGACATGGCTAGCACCACCACTACCAGCGGCGGAACCGTTACCTCGTTTTCCAACACGCCACAGGCGAAGGATGACGTCTTTACCACCAATGAAAATCTGCTGGGGGTCGTGTATTGGGACGTCATGTCCAATGACCTCGGCGGTAACGCGAAGACACTCTGGTCACTCGACAACGCGGATAGTCTTTCTACTGCCACCAAGGTTTCTGCTCCGGCCGACCTCCTGGCCCAGGATACGGCGAGGGCTGAGGCGATGAGTTCTGACACCAGTTTGAATGGGGCCAGGATCTGGATCACCCCGGACGGTAAGGTCGGCTACGACGCCGCTACTTTCACCCCTGCTTTCAAGGCACAACTCCAGGCGCTTGCTGCTGGCGATGTCCTGACGGACAGCTTTACCTATGCGATACGTCTGGGCAACGGAACGCTCAGTTGGGCCACCGCGACAGTACAGTTCTCGGGCGTGAATGATGGTGTGACGATCAGCCTCGGCGCGCAGGCCGGCACGGTGACCGAAGACGCCGCCACCACTGCGAGCGCGACCGACTCGCTGACGGCCAGCGGCACGATTGTGTTCAACGACGTCGACCTGAGCGACACGCACATGGCGACGTTCGCACCGGTGGCGGGCAACGCTACTCATCTTGGTACGTTCGTGCTCTCGTCGGTCAGCGAAGCCGCGAACGCGGCCAACGGTTCGGTGCAATGGACGTACAACCTGAGCAATGTGGCTGCGCAGTACCTGGCCCAGGGACAGACAGTTACCGAAACCTACGTGGTCACCATCAGCGATGGTCATGGTTCGTCGGCAACGCAGAATGTGATTATCACCATCACCGGCACCAACGACGGGCCGACGGTGACGGCGGCAGAGGTCGAAAGCGCTGCGGTGACCGAAGACGGCACCACGGTGGCCAGCGGCAGCTTCGCCTTCGGCGACGTGGACCTGGCCGATGACGCCCATGTGGCCAGCGTGAGCGCGCCGTCCGGTGCGCTGGGTACGCTGGTGGCCACTGTGGGCGACGAGAGCACGGGCGACGCGGTGGGCAGTGTGGGCTGGACCTATACGCTGAACAACAGCGCGGCGCAGTACCTGGCCGAGGGGCAGACCAAGACCGAAGTGTTCACGGTGACGCTGACCGACGACTTCGGAGCGACAGTGACCAAGGCCGTGACGATCACCCTGACCGGGACCAATGACGCGCCAACGGTGGCAGCATCTGAGGTCGAAAGCGCTGCGGTGACCGAAGACGGCACCACGGTGGCCAGTGGCAGCTTCGCCTTCGGCGACGTGGACCTGGCCGATGACGCCCATGTGGCCAGCGTGAGCGCGCCGTCCGGTGCGCT
>NZ_JBYSVW010000016.1:0-1068 GCF_058986625.1 Pseudomonas sp. GW821-FHT07G06 | reverse complement strand
CAACAGCGCGGCGCAGTACCTGGCCGAGGGGCAGACCAAGACCGAAGTGTTCACGGTGACGCTGACCGACGACTTCGGGGCGACGGTGACCAAGGCCGTGACGATCACCCTGACCGGGACCAACGACCGGCCGACGCTGACCATCGATGACACGTCCGGGGCGATGAACGAAGGCAATGGCGCCGCCACGCTGAGCGACAGCGGGGCGCTGAGCTTCGCCGATCTGGACAGCAACGACGTCGTGACGGTCAGCCAGACCGCCAACAACGACCTCGTCTGGAGCGGCGGCAGCCTCGGTGCGGCGCAGGCCGCGGCGCTGGTCGCCGGCTTCTCGGTGGATCAAACCGGCTGGAACTACAGCAGCAGCGAGAACCTGGACTTCCTGAGCGCCGGTGAAACCATCAGTTTCTCCTACACCGTGGTGGCGACCGATGACAGCGGTACGGGCAACGCGACCTCGGCACCGCAGACGGTGACGATCACCCTGACCGGCACCAACGACCGGCCGACGCTGACCATCGACGACACGACCGGGGCGATGAACGAAGGCAATGGCGCAGCCGCGCTGAGCGACAGCGGAGCGCTGAGCTTTGCCGATGTGGACAGCAACGACGTCGTGACGGTCAGCCAGACCGCCAACAACGACATCGCCTGGAGTGGCGGCACCCTCGGTGCGGCGCAAGCCGCGGCGTTGGTCGCCGGCTTCTCGGTCGATCAAACCGGCTGGAACTACAGCAGCAGCGAGAGCCTGGACTTCCTGAGCGCCGGTGAAACCATCAGTTTCTCCTACACCGTGGTGGCCAGCGACAACAGCGGCGCGGGCAACGCCGCTTCGGCGGCGCAGACGGTGACGATCACCCTGACCGGGACCAACGACGAACCAGTGCTCAGTTTCGAAACGGGCAACGATGCCGGCGCAGTGCAGGAAGACACCACGTTCAGCGTGAGTGGCCAGTTCAGCTCGGCCGACATCGATCATGACGCCACGGCGACCTGGAGCATTGCCGGGTCAAATACCGGCACCTACGGCTCGATCGCCGTCGATAACAGCGGCCAGTGGACCTACAC
>NZ_JBYSVW010000015.1:0-194368 GCF_058986625.1 Pseudomonas sp. GW821-FHT07G06 | reverse complement strand
CTTTCGATCTCTCGTCAGCGGGAGGCGAATTCTACAGCGTTACTCGCTGCTGTCAACACCTCTTTTTCAACTTCCTTTGCGCTTCGATGACCTGAAGCAACCTGCTGCCGAAAACCTCGTAACTCTTTGTTTACCAAGGAGTTTTTCGTTTCGACTGCGCCGGAAGTGGGGCGAATTATAGACATCTGAAATCTGCCGTCAAGCACTGATTCAGGTTTTCTATCGATATGTGCAAAAACACTGCTTATATATAGACGCGCCTGCGGGGAATGCGCAGTATATTGCCCAACACAAATAGAAAAGCCCTAGATTCCCATATTTCGGACGATGCCACCTAATGAATGATCAGCCTCGCAGCCTGGCCTCTACCCTGTTCTCGGTTGGGCTGCTGCTCATCGCCATGGCGTCGATCCAGTCCGGAGCCTCCTTGGCCAAAAGCATGTTCTCCGTCGTCGGCCCCCAAGGGACGACAACATTACGGCTGATTTTTGCCAGTGTGATCATGATGCTGATACTGCGTCCATGGCGGGCAAAGCTCACTGCAAGGTCCCTGCGCACCGTCATCGTCTACGGTATGGCACTGGGCGGCATGAACTTCCTCTTCTATATGTCACTGCAAACCGTACCGCTGGGCATCGCGGTGGCGCTTGAATTCACCGGTCCATTGGCCGTGGCGATCTATGCCTCGCGTCGCGCGATCGACTTTTTGTGGATAGCCCTGGCCGCCGTCGGCTTGCTGCTGCTGATACCGACTGGAGAAGCGAGCGCAGGAATCGATCTGGTAGGCGCCGGTTATGCCTTGGGGGCGGGGGTCTGCTGGGCACTGTACATTTTGTTCGGGCAAAAGGCGGGAGCCGATAATGGCGTGCAAACCGCCGCGCTGGGGGTAATGATCGCCGCGCTCTTCGTAGCCCCTATCGGCATTGTCCATGCTGGTTCCGCCTTGCTGACCCCTTCATTGATCCCCATAGCCCTCGGCGTCGCCGTCTTGTCCACTGCCCTCCCCTACACCCTGGAAATGGTCGCCCTGACCCGCATGCCTGCCAGGACCTTCGGTACGCTGATGAGCATCGAGCCCGCCTTCGGCGCGTTATCAGGCTTGCTGTTCCTTCATGAATACCTCTCGCTGTCACAGTGGATGGCTATCATGTGCATCATTCTGGCCTCCGTCGGTGCAACCATGACCATGGGCAATTCCACCAGGCCAGCAGTCGCGGCAGATTGATAGCAGATATGACGCAGGTCTGGTATTTGCCGCTCAATTAGGCCATGTTTAGCCCCGCACCCAGAGTCATGCCATGGACAATTTCAGATAGGGATATCGGTACGCTTCAAGCGAAAGCGAATGCAGCCAGACCCGGGCACAAGATCCGGGGACGCTATAAGGACAGTAATGAAACGATTTTTGATGCTGATCGCCGTACTTGCAATTGCGGGCTGCGCAGCGACATCCGAAACACAGACCAAGCACGGCAGGAAAGGGCTACACATCAACTGTTCCGGACTGTCTTCGTCCTGGGACAAGTGCTACGCCAGCGCTGCCAACTCCTGCGCACCCAAGGGATACAAGGTCATCGCCAAGTCGGGAGACGCCGTGGAAGAACCCGGTGATTATCCGTTTGGCCTCAACCCCGCGGGCTATACCAGCCGCAGCATGATTGTCATCTGCAAATAGGCAGGGCCGTCGCGTCAGGTTCCCGAACTTGCGATCTGACGGCCGATTTCCTCGTAGCTGGACTTCAGCACCGTGCGCTGGACATCCGGACTAGCCAGCATGCGCGCCACGACCAACGCGCCAATGCATTGCGACAGAATTGCCCACGCCAGGCTGTCGCTTTGCAGGACACCCGCCCAACTTTCCTGAAGGCGACAAATCCAGTGCTCTGCCTGTTGGCGGACACTCACATCGGAACGGGCGATTTCCGCCCCCAATGCCGGCAATGCACAACCGGTTTCCGGATTCTCGACGTGAGACATGCTCAGGTACATTTTCAGGCAGCGCTCAAGCTTGTCACGGTCCTGCCCTTCGCCCAGCCGCGCCAGACTTTGACCCAACTCACGCTCGACAATGGTTGCGAACAACTCGTCTTTCGACGAGAAGTGGCTGTAGAAGGCCCCACCACTCAAGCCAATGGCTTTCATCAGGCCGTCCACGCCCACCGTGGAAAAACCGGACTTCTTGGCCGACAACGCGCTGCTTTCCAGCAGCCTTTGCCTGGTTTCCAGCTTGTGACTGGCCGAATAACGCATTGCCCTTCCCCCTGAATTGCTCACCTTGACGTCTGTCGAATCATAGCATAACGTTCGTTTAGTTAACGATCGTTTACCAAAGGGATCAACCCATGAATAACAAGAAGGTCGTATTGGTCGTCGGTGCAGGTGATGCCACGGGCGGCGCCATTGCCAAGCGGTTTGCCCAAGAAGGCTTTGTCGCCTGTGTCACCCGCCGCAGCGCGGACAAGCTCCAGCCGCTGGTGGAGGCCATCAAGGCTGATGGCGGCGAGGCCCACGGCTTTGCCTGCGATGCGCGTAAAGAAGAAGACGTGATCGCGCTGGTCGAGCAGATCGAAAGCCAGATCGGCCCCATCGAAGCATTTGTCTTCAACATCGGCGCCAACGTGCCGTGCAGCATTCTCGAAGAAACCGCCCGCAAGTATTTCAAGATTTGGGAAATGGCTTGTTTTTCCGGTTTTCTCAATGCGCGGGAAGTGGCCAAGCGCATGGCCAGGCGCCAGCGCGGCACGATCCTGTTCACCGGCGCCACCGCAGGCATGCGTGGCGCTGCCGGGTTCGCCGCATTTGCCGGTGCCAAGCACGGCATTCGAGCATTGGCGCAAAGCATGGCCCGAGAGCTTGGGCCGATGAATATTCACGTTGCCCATGTCATCGTCGATGGCGCCATCGATACCGATTTCATCCGTGAAAGCTTCCCCGAGAAATACGCTACCAAGGATCAGGACGGCATCCTCAATCCCGAGCATATCGCCGAAAACTATTGGTACCTCCACAGCCAGCCACGCGATGCCTGGACCTTCGAGCTGGACCTTCGCCCCTGGAGCGAACGCTGGTAAGCCCTCCCCTACAACAATAAGCAGAGCGCACCGACCATGAGCAAAACCGTGGAATTTCTTTTTGACCTGGGCAGCCCCACCACTTACCTGGCGTACACCCAACTACCGGCAATCTGTGAGCAGACCGACAGCCAGCTGATCTACATCCCGATCCTGCTCGGCGGTGTGTTCAAGGCCACCGGCAACGCCTCCCCGGCGACCATTCCGGCCAAGGGCCGCCACATGATTCAGGACCTCGACCGTTATGCCCGGCGCTATGGCGTGCCACTGAAATTCAATCCGCATTTCCCGATCAACACCCTCATGCTGATGCGAGCCGTGACCGGTATTCAATTGCACCATCCCGAGCGCTTTGTCGCCTTCATTGACTGCCTTTTCAACGCCCTGTGGGTTGACGGACGCAACCTCAATGACCCGGCAACCGTGGCAACGGTGCTGAGCGACAACGGTTTCGATCCCGATGAGGTACTGGCGCTGACCGCCGACGATACCGTCAAGGCAACGCTCAAGGACAATACCGAGAAAGCGATTCAGCGCGGCGTATTCGGCGTACCGAGCATGTTTGTCGATAATCAGCTGTACTTCGGCCAGGATCGACTGGACTTCGTGCTCGAAGCCCTGCGTTAGACCTCGATGACCAGCCGCCAGGGTCAAAGCCTTTGTTGACTACATGAGCCGGGCGCTGGAGACAGCGCCCGAACTGAAAGCAATCAAATAGCCGCGGTACGGGTGTTCAGCCACTCGAGGGCTGCACCCTCGACCAATGGGCTCAGGCGTTCGCGCACTTCGGCGTGGTAGGCGTTGAACCACTGCTTTTCGTCTTCGCTCAGCAGCGAGGTTTCCAGGCAACGGGTGTCGATCGGGCACAGGGTCAGCGTTTCGAACTTCAGGAACTCACCGAATTCGCTTTTGCCTGCCTCACGGTTCATCGCCAGGTTTTCGATCCGCACGCCCCAACGGCCCGGACGATAGGTGCCCGGTTCAATGGACGTGATCATGCCCGGCTGCATCGCCGTCTGTGGCGCAGGCGCAGCCTGATAGGCGATGACTTGCGGACCTTCATGTACGTTGAGGAAGTAACCGACGCCATGACCGGTACCGTGACCGTAGTCGACACTTTCCGCCCAGATCGGCGCACGGGCGATGGCATCGAGCAGCGGCGACAGAATGCCTTTCGGGAACTGCGCGCGGGACAAGGCAATCACGCCCTTGAGCACGCGGGTGCAATCGCGTTTTTGCTCATCGGTCGGGGTGCCCACTGCAACCATCCGCGTGATGTCGGTAGTGCCACCCAGGTACTGGCCGCCGGAGTCGATCAACAGCAGACCGTCCCCTTCGATGACCGCGTGTTCCTCTTCGGTGGCGTGGTAGTGCGGCATCGCGCCATTGGCGTTGTAGGCGGCAATGGTATTGAAGCTCAGCGACACATAATCCGGACGGCGCTCACGGGCGGCGGTGAGTTTTTCGTCGATGGTCAGTTCGGTGATGCGCTCACGGCCCAACGCCGAGTCCAGCCAGGCGAAGAATTCGCACAGTGCTGCGCCGTCCTGCTCCATGGCCTGGCGGATGTGTTCGGCGTCGGCCAGGCTTTTTTGCGACTTGGCCAGGGTGGTCGGGTTCAGGCCCTCGATCAGTTTCACCCCGCTGTCGAGGTTGTCCAGCAACCCCGCCGTGACCCGCGCCGGGTCGACTTGCAGGCTCGCGCCGCTCGGCACGGCGCGCAGTGCGGCAGCGACTTCGCTGTAGTCGCGCAAGGTCACGCCGTCCTGCTCAAGGATGGCGCGCAGTTCGGCACTGACTTTGCTCAGGGCGACAAACAGCGTGGCCTGTTGCTGATTGATCAAGGCGAAGGAAACGAATACCGGATTGAACGACACGTCGCCGCCACGCAGGTTGAACAGCCAGGCGATGTCATCAAGGGTGGCGATGAAATGCCAGTCGGCACCGCGGGCCTGAAGGGTTTCACGCAGTTTGGCGAGTTTTTCGCCACGGCTGACGGTCGCCTGGGGTGGCAAGTGCTGATAGATCGGTTCGTTCGGCAGGCTTGGGCGGTCGTTCCAGACCCCGCCAAGCAGGTCGATGTCGGTGCGCAGACGGGCGCCACGCTCTTCGAGTTTAGCGCCCAAGGTCCGCGCCGACGCCACGGCCATGACCGCGCCATCGACCGCGACAACGCCACCCTCGGGAGTTTGCTCGGCCAGCCACTCCAGTGGCCCGGGTTGACCCGGTTGCAGCTTGACCAGGTCAATGCCGCTGCCCTTGAGTTCCTTGGTCGCCTGCTCCCAGTAACGGCTGTCGGCCCAGACGCCGGCAAAATCCGGGGTCACGATCAGGGTGCCGACCGAACCATGGAAACCCGACAACCACTGACGCCCCTGCCAGTAACCTGGCAGGTATTCGGACAGGTGCGGGTCGGCCGACGGCACCAGCAAGGCGTGAATGCCCTCCCGGCTCATCAGTTCGCGGGTTTGCGCCAGGCGCTGGGGCACCGATCCATTGATCGAAAGCTGCGTATTCATCGTGTCTCCTGCTAACCACTTCATCATTATTGTTGAGTGCCGATCAACGTCGGCGCTTCGTCGCCCTATTGCCAGAATGCCGGAGCACTGGCGCAGGCTGCCTTGATCAGTTGAACCGCCTGGTCGATGTCCTGCTCGGTGGTAAAACGCCCGAGGCTCAAGCGGATGGTGCGGCCGGCCGAGCGGGCATCATGCCCCAGGGCCAGCAGCACATGGGATGGGGTATTGCTCGCGGAATTGCAGGCCGAGGTCGCAGAAAACGCGATCGAGGACAGCAACGCCGCCGGATTGAACTCGCCTTCTGCGAAGGTCAGGCTCAGGGTATGGGGAATGCGCCGGGTCGGGCTGCCGTTGAGACGCACGCCGGGAATGCCCTGCAATTGCTCGAGCAAGCGTTCACGCAATCGCACGATGGTGGCTTTCTCTTCATCGAACGCAGCGGCCGCCAGTGCAAAGGCCGAGCCCATGGCCACGATCTGATGGGTCGCCAGGGTGCCCGAACGCAATCCGCCCTCATGCCCGCCGCCATGGATCTGCGCCTGCAATCGTTGCTGGGCACGCGGACCGACGTACAACGCACCGATGCCTTTGGGGCCGTACAGTTTATGCGCGGAAAACGACATCAGGTCCACCGGCCACTGCCCGAGGTCGATCGCCACCTTGCCCGCGCCCTGTGCGGCGTCGACATGGAACAACGCCCCCCGTGCACGCACCACCTGACCGATGACAGGAATATCGTTGAGCGTCCCCAGTTCGTTGTTGACCAGCATCAGCGACACCAGGAAAGTGTCCTCGCGCATGGCTTCGCTGACCGCTTGCGCGGTAATCAGCCCATCGGCATTCGGCACCAGGTAGGTCACGGCGACACCGGCATCCTGCAGTTGCCTGGCAGTATCGAGAATGGCCTTGTGTTCGATCTGGCTGGTGATGATATGGCCACCGCCAGTACCGCGGCCCTGGGCTACACCTTTGAGCGCGAGGTTGTTGGATTCGGTGGCGCCTGAGGTCCAGACGATCTGTTC
The DNA here is from genome assembly GCF_058986625.1 of Pseudomonas sp. GW821-FHT07G06. Taxonomy (NCBI): domain Bacteria; kingdom Pseudomonadati; phylum Pseudomonadota; class Gammaproteobacteria; order Pseudomonadales; family Pseudomonadaceae; genus Pseudomonas; species Pseudomonas sp. GW821-FHT07G06. The sequence goes on along the minus strand of NZ_JBYSVW010000015.1, from coordinate 187,756 downwards.
AGGTGTCGCGCCGACCAGTTCGGCGACCTGGCGTCGCGCCTGCTCCACCGATTGTCGGGCCTGCTGACCGAAGACATGAGAGCTTGAGGCCGGGTTGCCGAAATTGCCGGTAAAACCCAGACACTCGACCATCACCTTGATGACCCGCTCATCCACCGGCGTCGTGGCGGCGTAATCGAAATACAACGGACGTTTGTTCATAAAAGACTCGCAGAGCGTGTTCCGGGATCAGGAAGCTCGTGACTGCAAACGGCAAAACGCAGCCTTGTGAGCTGCGCGCTGTTTTCAGAACGCTACCAATACCTGATCGGATGCCGTTAAAGAAGAACTACTTCATTTAATAGTGCGTAGGAACGCTCCTGAAAAGTCAGCTTAACAGGCATCGGGCAACCGGTTGAAGCAATGCGTCAGCCAAAGCTTTCGAGCATCAGCGGATACAACGACCCCACGAGCAGCGCGGCCATGCCCCAATTGAACAGACGCAGCCAGCGGCGATCCTTCAGAACGTTGCGCAACAGCGTGCCGCAAGCGGCCCAGACGCCGACGCTCGGCAGGTTGATGATGGCAAAGACGGCCGCAATCACGATCACATTAACGAAGTAACCCTGCATCGGCGTGTAGGTGCTGATGGCGCCAATGGCCATGATCCAGGCCTTGGGGTTGACCCACTGGAACGCGGCGGCGCCCAGATAGCTGATCGGTTTCGCCTCGCTCTGCTGACTCTCCGACATGGGCCCGGAATGAGCGATTTTCCACGCCAGATACAGCAAATACGCCGCCCCCACGTAACGCAGCACGGTGTAGAGCAAAGGGTAAGCCTGGAACACCGCGCCAAGGCCGAATCCGACCGCCACCACCAGTACAAAGAAGCCACAAGTGATGCCGAGCATGTGCGGAATCGTGCGGTTGAAGCCGAAGTTCACCCCGGAAGCCAGCAACATGGTGTTGTTCGGACCGGGTGTGATCGAGGTGACGAGGGCGAACAGGGCAAAGCCCAGCAGCAGGTCGAGTGAGAGCGTCATGGGTGGCAGTCCGTCAGGGTCGGTCAGGTGTTGACCCTATCGCACACCTTGGGCGAAACCCATGGACAGTTACGCGAAACTTGGAGCAGTACAGTTTTACCTCAGCTTGGACGACCGTGAAGCTGTACAGATCGCCCGGCATTCATTTCCCCCTGGTTGTCGTAGCTGAACGACTTTTGCGGCTGGCCGAGCAGTTCGGCTTTTTTCGCGTGGTATTCGTCGAAGGACAATCCCCGGCGGTTCAGCGCCTCCAGCGCCAGCTCCTTGCTTTCTTCAGCCGTGTAAGGGCGAAGCTCCGGGGAAACATGGCTGGCACATCCGGCGAGCACGGAGACGGCGAGCATCAGCAAAGTGGCGATCATCGGTTTCATTTCTGGCGTCCTGGCGACTGGGTTCGAGGCAATGAACACAGGCTACCCGCGCCTCCCGGGTAGCAGAAATCAACGCTTTCAATAGTGGCTATCAGGAAATGGCGATCATTGCCCCTATCAGCGCTCGCCCACCAGACTGCAATGCAGTGCGTTGTCGTGACTGCGCTCCAGGCTGTGCAGCACCTGGAACGATCCGAAGGTCACTGACTTCGCCTGATGGACGCGGATCAGTTGCCAGAAATCCTGTTCGCCGTTTTCAAAGGCCTGGAACGCGGCCTCCCCTGCTTCGCGGGTTTGCCATTGCAGATAGTTGAGTACGCGCCGGCCATCGTCACTGGCCTGGATGCTGGCACTGAGTAAACCACGGTGGTGTCGGGCCAGATGCTCGGTCTGTGCCGACAAGGCCAACACCAGCGCGGGCTGTTGATGCGGCTCGATCTGGAACTCGATCAGTTGGGTAAAGCTGCGATTCTTCGCTGAGGCTTGCATGAAATGTCCCCCACTCATAGGAAGGCGAATCTTGCGATCCGAAGGCGTGCAGGGTAAAACCTCTAGTTAACTAGAGGTCAAGAGGCAATTTTTAAATGATCACCCCGCAAAACCTGCATAAGGAACTCACCGTCGGCCAAGTCGCGGCACGTAGCGGTGTGGCGGTCACGGCGCTGCATTTCTATGAGTCCAAAGGGCTGATCAAGAGCAACCGCAATCAGGGCAACCAGCGCCGCTACCCCAGGGAAGTGCTGCGGCGGGTGGCATTGATCAAGGTTGCCCAGCGCCTGGGGATTCCTTTGGCGGAGATCGGCGAAGCGCTCAAATCACTGCCCGACAACCGGGCGCCAACGGCGGCGGACTGGAAAATCCTGTCGGCGCAATGGAGCCGGGATCTGGATGAGCGCATCAACCAACTGACTCTGCTGCGCGATAGGCTCAACGGCTGCATCGGTTGTGGTTGCCTGTCGATGGAGGCTTGCCCACTGCGCAACGCAGGCGATGTGCTGGGAGAGCGCGGGCCGGGAGCACACTGGTTGGAGCCTAGCTGATGGCACTTGTGTGGCGTTGCTGCTCGTCGGGCGCTCGGTGAGGTGAAAGCGGCTGGCCTATATTTATCCGGCTGTACAACGAAGCAGGTACTTTCCATTCACAGAACAAGAACAGGGAGATCCATCATGAGTGTCAAACCCATTCCGGAGGGGTATCACAGCATCACCCCCTATCTGGGCATCCACAAAGCTGCCGAAGCCATCGATTTCTATAAGAAAGCCTTCGGCGCCATTGAGGTCATGCGCCTGGCCATGCCCGATGGTGGCATCGGTCACGCCGAACTGCGCATCGGCGATTGCCCGATCATGCTGGGCACACCGTGCGATCAGGGACCGCTGAGCAATCCGGACAATTCGCCGTCCGTGGGTCTGCATTTGTATGTGACGGATGTCGACAAGTCCTACAAACAGGCCATCGATGCCGGTGCCACCGTTGTATCCGAGGTCAAGGATCAGTTTTACGGCGATCGCTCGGGGACCTTGAAGGATCCCTACGGGCATCTGTGGTTCCTGGCGACGCGCAAGGAAGACCTGACCCAGGAGCAGATTGAACAACGGGCGAAGGAGATGTTTCAGCAGGGTTGAAATCTTCGATGCTGGAGCGGGCCTCTTCGCGAGCAGGCTCGCTCCCACCCTCCCGATAATGCGAAACATTTACTTTCATTTTCTCTTTCGGGATTTCCTTTGCTCATCCGTCTTACCTAGATGCGGTCCTGTCGCGTAGGCAAAAGCCACGACTGGACCTTCAGGGCGCTCATCCCTGCGAAGCCCGCAGCCGAGCTGCCTCTCATCCAGGCAAGACCTTCAATATGTCAAAGAAATCCCGTTCAAAAATCTGGTTCCTGGTCCATAGCTGGCTGGCGCTGCCGATCTGGTTTTTCGTGCTGATCGTCTGCGTGACCGGCACCCTGGCGGTGATCAGCCAGGAAATCGTCTGGCTGGCCAACCCGCCCATGCGCGCCAGCCAGCCCTCGGACGATGCACCGCTGCTCAGCTATCAGCAGGTCATCGAGGCCATCAACATGGCCGAGCCGCAGACAGTGGTGCAGAGCATCAGTCGGCCCGACGAGTCGCACTTCGCGCTGGATGTCGAAGTCAGCTATCCCGACGGACGCTCGGTGGTGATTTATGTCAATCCATACAGCGGCGTGATCCAGGGCGTCGCGCCGGAGTTCAACTTCCGCGCCTTCACCCGGGCGCTGCACGGCTGGTGGCTGGTGCCGTTCACCAACGGCTACAGCTGGGGCTGGTACCTGGTGTCGTTTCTCGGCTTGCCGCTGCTGGCTTCGCTGGTCACCGGGCTGGTGGTCTACAAACGCTTCTGGAAAGGCTTTTTCCGCCCGACCCTGCGGATTCGCCATGGCGCGCGGATTTTCTGGGGCGACTTCCACCGTTTGAGCGGCATCTGGTCGATCTGGTTCATCGCGGTGATTTCCATCACCGGCACCTGGTTCCTGATCCAGGCATTCCTGTTCGACAACCAGATTTCCATCTCCACGGAAAAGATCATTCCGGCGATGTCCCGCGAAGCGGTACCGCTGTCGCCCGATGGGTCGCCCCCGCCGCGCATCGACCTTGATCGCGCGATTGAAATCGCCACGCAGAAAATCTCCGGGCTGGAAGCCAGCTTCGTCAGCCTGCCGGGCAATGCCTACAGCCATCTGGATGTCGGAGGTCGCGGTTGGTATCCACTGATGTTCCAGACCGCGACCCTCAACCCGTACAACGGCGAAATCGCCGCTTCGCGCCTGATTTCGGACCGTTCGACCCTGGAGTTCGTCACCGAGTCCATGCGCCCGCTGCACACCGGCGACTTCGGTGGCCTGTGGATCAAGCTGATCTGGGCGTTCTTCGGCCTGTTGCTGAGCATGATGGTGCTCAGCGGCTTGCTGATCTGGACCAAGCGCACGGCACTGGCCACGGCCAATGCCTTCAAGCGCAGTAACAGGACACCGCGCGGCGCCACGGCGCAACCGGCCACCCGCAAGGAAACATCGGAGGCCAACCTGTGAGCAAAGACATTGCGGTCTCACCACCCTCGCGCCTGAGCGTGTTCTGGCACAAATGGCGCTTTCACCTGAACGTCCTGTTGCTGCTGATTCCACTCGGGTTCATGCCCAAGTACTTCGCGGATGAAGCATTGATGCGTGGCGACAGTGGCCTGGGCGAACGCGAAGTCGGCGAAGTCCAGGTCGGCCCCTGGAGCCTGCGCCTGGCGGAATTGCGCAACGCCGCCCCCACGCTCGATGGCCCGGCGGGCTACATGAAGGGTTTCAACGCGGCCCTGTGCGAGGCCTGTATCGGACAGGTCAAGGCCACTTACCTGCGTATCGGCAAACCCCGCAGCCTGCGTGCCGCCGGCGTGATTTTCTTCGGCACGCCGTACCGCATGGGCGCTTCACTGCCCGTCCCGGAAAAGACCACGGCCGACGCCGAGCTGTGGATCACCATGGAAGGCTGGGACGGCGCCATGCATCAGGCATCCATGCCTTTGAGCCAGGCCTCCCCCGCCACCATCGCCTGGCTGAACAAACAAGGAGGCAGACCATGATCAACCCGCTTCGTCCACTCAACACCCTGTTGCTGCTGCTCTGCGCCGGCTTCAGCGCCAGCGCCCTGGCCCACAACCCGATGTGCGAATGCAAGGCGATCGACGCCGAGCAGATCAAATGCACCGGCGGTTTTTCCGACGGCAGTGGCGCACCGGGCGTGACCCTCGATGTGATCGGCTACGACGAAACCATTCTGGTGCCTGGCAAACTCGGAGCCGATTCGACCCTGACGTTCAAAAAACCCGGCGCCGAGTTCTACGTGCTGTTCGACGCAGGCCCCGGTCACGTGGTGGAAATCGACCAAGCGGACATCCAGGCGCCATGAATACTTCAACGACCCAAGTTGTGCGCCCGGCCGGTGCCGGCCACGAAACCCTCTACGTCCTGCTGCTGTGCCTGATGATCCTTGCGGTCGCCGGTTCGGTGGTGCTCTGGCGCGGGGAATCCCCTGAGGTGAGCAGCGTCAACAGCCACCAACTGGATGCCCGCCGCGACCTCAGCGCCGCCGAGCAAGGCATCTACGCCGATTTGCGGGTGACCCTGGACGAGATTCATTTGCTGCGCCAGGAACAGCAAACCCTGCCGACTCCCGCGGCCCTCGCCGACGAGGGTTTTGCCCCGTTTGCCCGGGATGCCAGCTCCGTCAGCCGTGGCAGCCATGCCTGGCAATTGCTCAACGCCAAGGCCTACTTCGGCCAGAGCCAGACACCGACGGTCGCCGGTTCATTCCTGATGCGCCTGACCGCCACCGATGACGCTCCGGACATCTGGCTCAACCGCGCCAGCACGCTCACCGCTCCGGCCGACCTCAGCGACAGCGCGCTCGAAAGCGCCGGCTGGCAACAGATCGTCGCGCAATTCGATGCCGGCGTGACCCGCCAGCACCGGCATTGAACCCTCGCACTCACCCGAGAGAAGACCGCTTTCCCATGCCCATTCCATCTCAACGCTCTATCTTGCGCGTGCTGCTGATCGGCCTGCTGGCCTGCCTGCTGCCATCCCTTGCCAGTGCCGAGGCAGCCAAGCGCCTGCGCATCGGCATCACCCTGCACCCGTATTACAGCTACGTGGCGAACATTGTCGGCGACAAGGCCGAAGTGGTGCCGCTGATTCCGGCCGGTTTCAACCCGCATGCCTACGAACCTCGCGCCGAAGACATCAAGCGCATCAGCGGGCTGGACGTGATCGTGCTCAACGGCGTAGGCCATGATGATTTCGCCGACCGCATGATCGCTGCCAGCGAAACCCCGAACGTGCCGGTGATCGAAGCCAATGAAAACGTGCCGCTGCTCGCCGCCACCGGTGTTGCCGCCCGGGGTGCCGGCAAAGTGGTGAACCCGCATACCTTCCTGTCGATCAGCGCCTCGATCGCCCAGGTCAACAACATCGCCCGGGAGCTGGGCAAGCTCGATCCGGCCAATGCCAAAACCTACACCGAGAACGCCCGCGCCTACGGCAAGCGCCTGCGCAAGATGCGCGCCGATGCCCTGGCCAAACTGACCCAGGCGCCGAACGCCGAGTTGCGCGTGGCCACGGTGCACGCCGCCTACGACTACCTGCTGCGCGAGTTCGGCCTGGAAGTGACAGCCGTGGTCGAGCCGGCCCACGGTATCGAGCCGAGCCCGAGCCAGTTGAAAAAGACCATCGACCAACTGCGTGAGCTGGACGTGAAGGTGATCTTCTCGGAGATGGATTTTCCCTCCACTTACGTCGACACCATCCAGCGCGAATCCGGCGTGAAGCTGTATCCGCTGTCGCATATTTCCTACGGCGAGTACACCGCCGACAAGTACGAAAAGGAAATGACCGGCAACCTCAACACCGTGGTGCGGGCGATTCAGGAGTCGGGGGCATGACATCGAAAGAAACCATCCTGGCCGATGCAGAGTCCCCTGTGGGAGCGAGCCTGCTCGCGAACGCGTCCAGTCAGGCGACTTCGTCATTGAATGACACACCGCTATCGCGAGCAAGCTCGCTCCCACAGGTTTTGGGACCGACTCTGGATTTCGCCGACGTCAGCCTGACGCTGGGACGCACGACGATCCTCGACAAGGTAACCTTCAAGGTCCGTCCCGGCAGCGTGCATGCGCTGGTCGGCCCCAACGGCGGCGGCAAGAGTTCGCTGATCAAGACCCTGCTCGGGCAAATGCCGCATCAGGGCCGCTTGACCCTGCAATGGTCGGCCGGGCCGGGGACCGTTGGCTACGTGCCACAGGCGCTGGAGTTCGACCGGGGTTTGCCGATGACCGTCGACGATTTCATGGCTGCCATGTGCCAGCGTCGCCCGGCCTTTCTCGGCTTGAGCAAACATTACGCGGCGGCGATTGGTGAGGCCCTTGAACGGGTCGGCATGCAGGACAAGCGCAAGCGCCGCATGGGCGCATTGTCCGGCGGCGAACGCCAGCGGGTATTGCTGGCCCAGGGGCTGATTCCGCCTCCGCAACTGCTGGTGCTCGACGAGCCGATGTCGGCCCTCGATGAAGCCGGGATCCGGGTGTTCGAACGTCTGCTCGGCGACTGGCGAGCAGCGGGCATCACCGTGCTGTGGATCGAGCACGACCTGGAAGCGGTCGGGCGCCTGGCCGATCACGTCACCGGCCTCAATCGCCGCGTGCTGTTCGACGCCACGCCACAACAGGCACTGACGCCGGAGCGCCTGCTGACCCTGTTCTCGACTCACCCACGGAGCCTTGCCTGATGAGTTACGAAGCTTTTCGCCTGATGGTCCAGGGTTGGGCATCGTCGGGTTATCTACCCGAGGCGCTGGCCTATGGGTTTGTGGTCAATGCGCTGCTCGCCGGCCTGCTGATCGGCCCGGTGCTGGGCGGCCTGGGTACGCTGGTGGTGGTCAAGCGCTTCGCGTTTTTCTCCGAAGCCGTCGGCCATGCCGCGTTGACCGGCGTGGCCATCGGCATTTTGCTCGGCGAACCCTACACCGGTCCCTACGGCAGTCTGTTCGGCTACTGCCTGCTGTTCGGCATTCTGCTCAACTACCTGCGCAACCGCACCGGCCTGGCACCGGACACCTTGATCGGCGTGTTCCTCTCGGTGTCGCTCGCCCTGGGCGCCAGCCTGTTGTTGATTCTGGCGGGCAAGATCAACGTGCACATCCTGGAAAACGTGCTGTTCGGTTCGGTGCTGACGGTCAACGGCAATGACCTGCTGGTGCTGGCCATTGTCGGTTCGCTGGTGATGATCCTGGCTTTGCCCTTGTACAACCGCATCATGCTCGCCAGCTTCAATCCGCAACTGGCGGCGGTGCGCGGGGTGGCGGTGAAGGCCCTGGATTATCTGTTCGTGATCCTGGTGACGCTGATCACCGTCGCCGCGGTGAAGGTCATCGGTGCGATTCTGGTCGGCGCGCTGCTGGTGATTCCGGCAGCGGCGGCGCGTTTGCTCAGCCAATCGCTGAAGGGCTTTTTCTGGTGTTCGGTGCTGATCGCCACCGTCAGCACACTGTGCGGGATTCTCGCGCCGATCGTCTTCGACCTGCCCATTCCATCCGGCGCCGCGATCATCCTCGTGGCCGGTATCGCCTTCGCCCTGGCCGCCATTGCGCGCGGCATCGTCCCCAGCCTGAAAGGGAACCTTGGATAAATGATTTTTTCTCTGCGCCAACTGACCCTCGCGGTGGCCCTGTGCGGGCTGGCCGCCACGACCTTCGCCGCAAGCAACGGCAAACCGCTGCGCGTGCTGGCCTCTTTGCCGATTACCTATGGTCTCGGTGAACTGCTGCTCAAAGACACCGACGTCAGCCTCGAACGCGCCGCGCCGGCCAATCTGCCCGGCAGCCGCCAGACGGCCTACTTCACCGGCCGAGGTGCCCCGGCACTGGCCCAGCTGGCGAAGGATGCCGATGCGGTGATCGGCCTGCGCTCACTATGGCCGGATGACCCGCTGTACCCGATCTCCCGGCGCAGCAATATCCGTATCGTCGAAGTCGATGCCGCCCGCCCGGTGGACGGCGCCCTGCCCGGCATCGCCGTGCAGCCGGGCAACAGGGTGGATGGCCTCAACAGCCAGCCGTGGTTTTCCAGCAACAACATGGGGCGCATGGCCGATGTGATGGCGGCGGACCTGGTACGCCTGGCCCCCGAAGCCAAGCCGAAAATCGAAGCCAACCTGGCAGCCCTCAAGCAACGCTTGCTCAAGCTCAGTGCTGACAGCGAAGCGCGGCTGGCGACGGCCGATAACCTCAGTGTGATGAGCCTCAGCGATCATTTCGGCTACCTGATCGGTGGGCTCAATCTGGAGCTGGTAGGGCTGGATGCGCGACCGGATGCGCAATGGACACCGGAAGCGCTCAAGGCGTTGAGCGCGATGCTCAAGGACAACGACGTGGCGGTAGTGTTGCATCACCGGCAGCCTTCGGAAACGGTGAAAGCCGCGATTGCTGAGGCCGGGAGTCGGTTGGTGGTATTGAGTACCGATGCTGAAGACCCGGTGGGTGAACTGGAGGGGAATGTGGACAGCGTGATCAAGGGGTTGAGCAACGGGCCTTCGGCCTAAGATCAAAAGATCGCAGCCTTCGGCAGCTCCTACAGGATGCGCATCTTGTAGGAGCTGCCGAAGGCTGCGATCTTTTACCAGGAAGCCCGCTGATTCAAGCGGGCTTCACAGCCGCCTGCTCATCCATTTTTTGGCGCAGGCTCAACGGACGCATGTCAGTCCAGGTCTCTTCGATATAGGCCAGGCATTCCTTTTTCAGCCCGCTTTTGCCCACGGTGTGCCAGCCCTGCGGCACGGCTTTGTAATCGGGCCAGATCGAGTATTGCTCTTCATGGTTGACCACGACCTGAAAGAGGATGTCCTCGCGGTCGAATACTGAAGTCATGCTGTCTCTCCATCGATGTTGGGCGGGCTGCGCCGTGTGCGCAGCCGTTATGTAAAAGGAACGTTGCGCGGCGCGAAAAATTTACTGATCGCGGGTGGCAGCAGCCAGGGCCCGGCCGAAAATCCCGGCTACCTGATCGATTTCCGCAGCGCTGATCACCAGTGGCGGCAAGAAGCGCACCACCGCGCCATGGCGGCCACCGAGTTCCAGGATCAAGCCACGCTTGAGGCATTCACGCTGTACCAGGGGTGCCAGGCGGGCGAACGCCGGCGGGTGACCCTGGGCATCCTGCGCACCCGTCGGATCGACCAGTTCGACACCGAGCATCAAGCCACGCCCACGAATATCACCCAGTTGCGGGAAGTCCCGTTGCAGGATGCGCAAGTGCTCGGCCAGGCGCTCGCCCATGGCGGCGGCATGCTCGCAGACCTTGTGTTCGACCAGATAACGCATCACTGCGGAACCGGCGGCCATGGCCATCTGGTTGCCACGGAAGGTCCCGGCGTGGGCGCCCGGCAGCCAGGTGTCGAGCCAGTCGCGGTAGACCACCACCGCCAGCGGCAGGCTGCCGCCGATGGCCTTGGACATCACCACGACATCGGGAATGATCCCGGCGTGTTCGAAGGCAAACATCTTGCCGGTACGGGCGAATCCGCTCTGGATTTCATCGACGATCAGGGCGACGCCCGCCTTTTCGGTGATCCGCCGCACACCGCGCAACCAGTCCAGGTCGGCCGGAATCACCCCACCCTCGCCCTGCACCACTTCCACGATTACCGCCGCTGGCAATTGCACGCCGGCCTCGGGGTCGTTGAGCAGGTTTTCCAGATAACTCAGGTTGGCTTTTACCCCTTGCGCACCGCCCAACCCGAACGGGCAGCGGTAATCGTAAGGGTAAGGCATGAACTGCACGCCGCTGCCGAGCAAGGCGCCCAGCGGCTTTTTCGGCCCGAGGCTGCCCATCAGGCTCAATGCGCCCTGGCTCATGCCGTGATACCCGCCCTGGAACGAGATCACGGTGCTGCGGCCAGTGGCGGTACGCACCAGCTTCAGGGCGGCTTCCACGGCGTCGGTGCCCGTGGGACCGCAGAACTGAATCTTCGCTTCAGCGGCCAGGGCCGGCGGCAGCAGACCGAACAGGTCCTGGACGAACTGATCCTTGACCGGGGTGGTCAGGTCCAGGGTGTGCAGCGGCAGTTCATCGGTCAGCACTTGCTGGATGGCCTGGATCACCACCGGGTGGTTGTGCCCCAGGGCCAGGGTCCCGGCACCGGCCAGGCAGTCGATGAACGTGCGGCCTTCGACGTCTTCGACGTAAATACCCTTGGCGCGCTTGAGCGCCAGGGGAATCCGTCGCGGATAGCTGCGGGCGTTGGATTCCTGCTGGCTCTGGCGGGCCAGCAGCGGTGATTCGTTGAATTGATAAAGCCTCTCGGCGGACGTCGCCGGCTGATCTTCGATAAGGCTGGTAGCGACTGACATATCTCGACCCCTCAATACGGTTTTCCTGTTCTGGAAACGCATCAGCGCTTGAGGGATTTAGGCGGTAACACGGAAACCTTTGTAGGAGCGAGCTCTGCTCGCGATGGACTCAAGAACACCGCGTGCATTCAGAAAGCACGCGTTATCGTTATCGACCATTGCGAGCAAGCTCGCTCCTACAGGGGGTTGTGGTGTTTTTCAGGCAGGTTGCAGCGGCATCGTCAGCTCGACCCGCAAGCCGTCCGGTCGACTATCGAAATGCAGCGTACAACCGCAACGCTGAACGATCGCCTGGACAATCGCCAGCCCCAGGCCACAACCCGTGCTCTGGCCGTTGCGCCAGAAGCGTTGGGTCAAGTGTTGCAAATCCTCTTCGGCAATCCCCGGCCCATGGTCGCGCACCACGAACTGCACACGATTGCCGGTGGTTTCCAGGCTCAACTCCACCGCTTTGTCGGCGGGAGTATGGCGCAGTGCGTTGTCGAGCAAATTGCGCAGCGCGGCGATCGACAACACCGCGGGCATTTGTACTGGCGCAGCGGAGACCTTGCCCGGCGCCTGAAACCTGATGCGCTGGCGATCGCCGCTCGCCGCATCCTGAATCGCCAGTTTTGCCACTTGCTCGGCGTTGCACTGCACACCGTCGTCAAACGACAGGCTGCCCTCGACCCGCGCCAGCAACAGCAATTGCTCGAGGGTGCGGTGCATGCGATCCGCCCCTTCTTCGGCGCGCGCCAGGGATTGGTCCCGGGCGCTACCGTCGGTCATGCGCGCCACTTGCAGGTGGGTCTTGATGGCGGTCAGCGGGCTGCGCAACTCGTGGGCCGCGTCACCGGTCAGGCGACGTTCGCGCTCGATGGTCTTGCCGATGCGCTGGAGCAACTGGTTCTGGGTTTCCAGCAAGGGCTGCAGTTCGCTGGGCAATGGCTGGATCTGCAAGGGTTCCAGGGAGTCGGCGCTGCGGCGCATCAAGGCGTCGCGCATGCGGTTGAGCGGCGCCAGCCCCTGGCCGATGCCCAGCCAGAGCAGGCACAGGCAACCGAGCAGCGCCACGCCCACCGGTACCGAAGCGGCCAGCAGGATCGACATGTTCAACGCCTCACGCTCAATCTGCCGGTCGGCGGTGGTGATGCGCAGATCGCCCCGGGCCAGTGTGAAACTGCGCCACGGCGCGCCGTCGATCATCTGATCGTGAAAACCCAGCTTCTCGGCCTCCAGAGCCTGCTGCGGATCGGTGTGGCTGCGGGCAAGGATTTCACCGCGCAGCGAACTGACCTGGCACGCCATGCCACCCGGTATGTTCAGTTGTTCGGCGCTGAAGTGGGTGCCCTCGCCCTTGCTCGGCACGGGCGGCAGTTGCTCCATCAGGCCGGCGACCATGCGCGCCGACGCCACCAGGCGCTGGTCGAGGGAAAACATCATTTGATTGCGCAAATCGCTGAGCATCCAGGCCGCAGCCAGGGCCCAGATCAGCGCAAACGCGGCACCGAGCGTCAGGCTCAGGCGCAAACGCAGACTCATCACTTCGATTCTTCTCCGCCATCAGCCGGCCCCAGGCGATAGCCCAGGCCACGCACGGTCTCGACAATGCCATTGCCGAGCTTGCGCCGCAGGTGATGGATATGGACGTTGAGGGCGTTGCTTTCCAGCTCGTCGTTGAAACCGTAGACGCTGTCCTTCAGTTGCTCGGTGGACAGCACCCGGCCACGGTTATGCAACAAGGCTTGCAACAGGGACTGCTCGCGACGCGATAGGTCCACCGGCTGGCCAGCGAGTGTGGCTTCGCGGCTGCTCGGGTCGTAGGTCAGGGCGCCGTGTTCGATCAGGTTGACGCTGCGCCCCGCCACCCGTCGCAACAGCGTGTGCAGGCGCGCAGCGAGTTCGCGCAGGTCGAAGGGTTTGAGCAGGTAATCATCGGCACCGGCTTGCAGGCCATCGACGCGGTCGGTGACCGAATCCCGCGCGGTGAGGATCAAAACCGGCAACTCAAGGCCCTGATGGCGCAACTGCTGCAGCAACTTGAGGCCATCTTCGTCCGGCAAGCCGAGGTCGAGCACCATCACGTCGAACTCGGCCACCTTGAGCATCGCCCGGGCAGCGGACGCCGTGGCCACGTGCTCCACGGTCAGGCCCTGGGCGGTCAGGCCGGCAACGATGCCGCTGGCGATTAACGCATCGTCTTCGCAAACCAGTACGTGCATGACAGCTCCGTGGATAAAAACATGAGTCAAGCAGGTGAGGATTAAGGCCCAATTATGACAAGCCATGTGAATGAGGAGAAGCGCCAGGTCCGCCCGGAGTCGTTGTATCAGCTATTACTTGCCGTCTGGAACAAGCCTTAAACAACTAATAGCAATCTGAACATTTAAATAACGAAACAAAGCACACTGAACAGACCTTTAACAACTGCATAAAATCATGCACCAGCGAATCACTATCGACAGAGTGAAAATGGATCTGAACGTACCGCTGAACAACATCAATAAAACTGAAAGGAATCAGAATATGCGCACATTAAAAAACATGGTCGCCGTTGATTGGCGATCCGGAAAAGATCGTTATTACTTCTTTTTCAAAGACACCGAAACCTACACACGATTCGATATTGGAGATCACGGCGTTCCTGACGGATACCCCGCACCAGTCAACTCAGGCAACTGGGACAAATTTCACTCATACGTCAAAAACCTTCGATTCGGATTCTCGACTACCAATATCTACAAGTTCGCTGGACAGGAAGCTTTTGACGCGGACTTTCTAATGCTTTTCTACTACAACGGCAATACACCCATGTGCTGTTGGTACGATCAAGACCAGGACAAGGCAATTTTCCGCAAACCTGTGGCAGATACTCATTGGCGCCCTATTCTTCCGTACTTTGACAAAATTGTAGCGGCCACATGGTGGGAAACCGGCGGTGCAAACTGGATAGGAAAAGTGTCACCCTTTCGATTCCTCATGAACGACGGGCAGTCCTTCTGGTTTGATATTTATAAATCGGATGTGCTCCTTCAGCCCATCGATGAAAGCACCTGGCCTGGCTTGGCACCGTACAAGGATCGGATTCTCACTGGCGTTCAAAATGACCGAACGATGGCCCAGAGTCATTTCCATATCTTCCTGACCGATAATGAGTTCATGACCTATACCATCCCTAACAGCGAACTCGTGCACGGCCCCAGGAAGGTCGATGAAGACACTTGGCCGGGTCTGCTTCGCGACTGAACCTGGCCAGACCATGGCAGGCGAGCGGCGGTTAATCATCGGTTAATCGCCGCCGCACATTGTGCACCTCACCTGCACTGAGCCAAGGTTTTTCCATGCGTCGACTGTTTTTGTTTTTTGTTCTCTTGATCTCGGGTCTGGCCCAGGCGGGAACCAATCCGTTCGAAACCAAACCCGACTTTCTTCCGGTCGGCAAAGCCTTCATTTTTACCTCCGAACGCCTGGAATCCGGCGAGACCCAGCTGTTCTGGCAGATTGCCGACGGCTATTACCTGTATCAGAAGCGCCTGAAATTCGATGGCCTGCCGGAACAGCACAAACCCGCGCTACCGGAGGGCGAGGCCCACAGCGACGAGTTTTTCGGTGAGCAACAGGTTTATCGACAAGGCCTGGAACTGAAAATCCCTGCCGGGGCCAGTGGCCAGATCAAGGTAGGCTTCCAGGGCTGTGCGGATGCCGGTTTGTGTTATCCACCGCAAACCCAGATCGTGGACCTGGGCGACAGTGCCACCGTTAATTCAGCCACCGAAGCGCCAGATCAGGCCTTGGCCAGCGACCTGCAACAACGGGCGCTGGGCTGGAGCCTGCTGGTGTTCTTCGGTCTGGGTCTGCTGCTGGCCTTCACCCCTTGCTCGCTGCCGATGCTGCCGATTCTGGCCGGGCTGATCGTTGGCAGCGGCGCCTCGCCCAAACGCAGTTTCGCCCTGGCCGGCAGTTACGTGATCAGCATGGCGCTGGTGTATGCGGCGATGGGTGTCCTGGCCGCCTCCCTCGGGGCGAACCTGCAAGCCTGGTTGCAGAACCCCTGGCTGCTGGGCAGTTTCGCGGCGATTTTCGTGTTGCTGGCGCTACCGATGTTCGGCTACTTCGAGCTGCAACTGCCGGTGGCTGTGCGGGATCGACTGGAAAACGTTTCGCGTAATCAGCGCGGCGGAAGCCTGGTCGGCGCTGGTGTGCTGGGTGCGTTGTCGGGGTTGTTGGTCGGCCCGTGCATGACCGCCCCCCTGGCCGGCGCGCTGCTGTACATCGCGCAAAGCGGTAACGCATTGCATGGTGGATTGATTCTGTTCGCCTTGGGCATCGGCATCGGTGTGCCGCTACTGTTGCTGGTGACCGTTGGCAATCGCTTCATGCCCAAGCCGGGCGCATGGATGAACCTGGTCAAAGGCATTTTCGGCTTCCTGTTCCTCGCCACGGCGCTGCTGATGTTGCGCCCGGTGCTGGATGAGTCGCTGTGGGTCGGCCTGTGCGGGGCGTTGTTGTTGATTGCGGCGTACAGTGCCTGGAAACAGTCGGATGGCTTCGGTCGCATTGCTCACCTATTCGGTGCCAGCTCGTTGCTGCTCGGCTTGTGGGGCAGTCTGTTGATGATCGGTGCGGCCGGCGGCAGTGATGATCTGCTCAAGCCGTTACAGGTCTTCCGCGCGTCCAATTCTGCCGTCGCTGCCATGCCGACCGGCCACGATGCGTTCACTACGATCAAGGACCCGGTTGCGCTGCAAAGGGAGCTCGATGTGGCGCAGGCTCAGGGCCAGTGGGTGCTGTTGGATTACTACGCCGACTGGTGCGTGTCGTGCAAAGTCATGGAAAAGCAGGTGTTTGGCAAACCCCAAGTGCTTGAAGCCTTGAGCGATGTGCGCTTGCTCCGCCTGGACGTCACCGCCGACAATGCCGCCAGCCGCGAGTTGCTCGGCCGTTACAAAGTGCCAGGGCCACCGAGCCTGCTGTGGATTGGCGCTGACGGTGAAGAGCGGCGCAGCCAGCGCATCACCGGCGAGGTCGATGCCGACACTTTCCTGCAACGCTGGATCACCACCCGAGACGCCCGTTAATGCTGACCTTCACCCTCGGCACCTTTGCCATCGCGCTCAATCACCTGCTGCTGATCAGTGCGCTGGCGCTGGCCACTTTTGTCGGCTGGCGGGTGGCCAAGCGTGGCGGTGATAACCCCGAGTCCGCGCTGTTCAGCCTGTTCCTACTGGGCATGCTGGCGGCCAGGATCGGTTTCGTGGTGGTCTATTGGGCGCACTACCGCAATGATCCGTGGCAGATCATCGACCTGCGCGATGGCGGTTTTCTCGCCTGGCCGGGGGTGATTGTCGTGCTGCTCACCACGCTGTATCGCGGCTGGCGTCGCCCGGGTCTGCGCCGCCCACTGGGCTTTGGCGCGGCCAGCGGCCTGGCGTTCTGGTTGTTGGCAACGTACTCCCTGTCGATTTATGAACAAGGCACACGCCTGCCGGAAATCGCCCTGCGCAACGCCGCCGGCGAAACCGTGCAACTGGCCGACTACAAGGGCGGCCCGTTGGTGATCAATCTCTGGGCCACCTGGTGCCCGCCGTGCCGCCGTGAAATGCCGGTGCTGGAAAGCGCCCAGCAACAACGTCCGGACCTGACGTTCCTGTTCGTCAACCAGGCGGAAAGCATGCAAAGCGTCGCGACCTTTCTGGAAACCCAGGGCCTGAGCCTGTCCAACGTGCTGTTCGACGGCGGCGGGCGACTGAGCCAGGCCGTCGGCTCCATGGCATTACCGACTACGCTGTTCTACAGCCCCGAAGGTCGCCTGCTGGGCAGCCATCTGGGTGAGCTGTCAAACGCCAGCCTGGCTCGCGCACTGGAAAACTTCGACACCGTACCCGCCACCTCTTCAAGGAAACTGCCATGCCCCGCCTCCGCCACCTGCTGACCCTGAGCCTCGGTGCTGCCCTATTGCACCTGCCGTCGGTGCAGGCCGAAGAGTTGCCCGATGCGATCAGGAAAATCGAGGCCAAGGGCGCGAAAATCGTCGGCCAGTTCGACGCCCCCGACGGTTTGCGCGGTTATGCCGCGCAATACCAGGGCCGCGGCATGGCGCTGTACCTGACCCCGGACGGTAAACACGTGTTGCTGGGCAACCTGTACGACGCAGAGGGTAATGACCTGAGCAGCGCGCCATTGCAGAAACTGGTGTACGCGCCGATGGCCAAGGAAGTCTGGGCCAAGTTCGAAACCAGTAACTGGATCGGCGACGGCAAGAAGGATGCGCCGCGCGTGGTGTACCTGTTCAGTGACCCGAACTGCCCGTACTGCAACATGTTCTGGGAACAGGCGCGGCCTTGGGTCAAGGCCGGCAAGGTGCAGTTGCGCCACATCATGGTG
The DNA here is from genome assembly GCF_058986625.1 of Pseudomonas sp. GW821-FHT07G06. Taxonomy (NCBI): domain Bacteria; kingdom Pseudomonadati; phylum Pseudomonadota; class Gammaproteobacteria; order Pseudomonadales; family Pseudomonadaceae; genus Pseudomonas; species Pseudomonas sp. GW821-FHT07G06. The sequence continues at coordinate 170,092 of NZ_JBYSVW010000015.1, read as the reverse complement.
GGCATCATCCGCGAAGACAGCCCGGGGAAATCCGCCGCACTGCTCGCCGCCAAAGACCCGGAAAAAGCCCTGCAAGACCACGAAGCCGCCGGCAAGGGCAGCTCGCTCAAGGCCTTGAAGGAAGTGCCGCCAGCGATTCAGGCAAAGTTCGCGGCCAACATGCAATTGATGGAAGAGCTGGAGTTGCAGGCGACCCCGGCGATTTTCTACATGGACGACAAGGGTAACCTGCAACAACAGCAAGGCGCGCCGTCACCGGACAAACTGGTGAAGATTCTCGGGCCGAAGTAAGCACGATCAAAAGATCGCAACCTTCGGCAGCTCCTACAGGGCTGCGATCTTTTTTCGAAAACCCTACGCCGGATTGCGCTCAGCCAAAAACTCCAGCAGCGCCTGGGTGACAAACTGCGGATTCTCCAGACTGGAAATATGCCCCGCCTCCGGCACCAGCACCCACGGGCAGCCAATCAGCTCAGCCATTTCACGGGTTTCCTCCGGTGGACGCGGGATGTCCTGATCACCGCACATCACCAGTGTGCTGGCACCGTCCAGCTCGCCCAGCCGGTTCATACAGTCATCACGGCCAAAGGTAATGCGCCCCATCGGCACGATGCTTTCACGCAGGCGATCGGCGGGCAAGGCAGCCAACGCCGCACGGAAGTTACGATACAGCGCCGATTGCGGGTCGATACCGGGGCGAAAGAAGATCGGCACCACGATGTCCAGCAGCGCAGGAGTGATGACGCCTGCCTCTTCGATCTGCTTCAACAGTGAAAAGTAATACTGGCGAGTCGGCTCGGGTTCAGCGCCGACGTAGGTGTCCATCAGCACCAGCCCGTTGATCCGGTGTGCAGCCGATAAGGCCAGGCGCGTTCCCCACATGCCACCGACCGACAAACCGACCAGCGTGACCCGCTCGATGTCCAGATGATCGAGCAAGACCAATGCCTGACGCGCCAGGTCATCCAGCGATTCAGTGCCGACAGGCAACGGCCCGGATTGACCGTGCCCCCACAGGTCCAGGGCTATCACGCGATACTGTTGCGCCAGCGCGGCAATCTGCGGCGCCCACATGCCCTGGTCCCACAGGTAACTGCCGGCCAGCAGTACAGCGGGGCCGGTGCCTTGATCGATGTAGTGAAGGGCTTGTCCGTCTATCGTTACGAAGGGCATCGACTGTCTCCGCGAGCAAAAAGGGAGCCCGAAGACTGAGCGGCTCACGGATCACAGTCAATCGCGAGAATGTATGCGTTTGTACCACCGCCTTCGCGGGCAAGCCCGCTCCCACAGGTTTCAGGTGTTCATACATACACCACTGAACCTGTGGGAGCGGGCTTGCCCGTGATGAGGCCGGTAAAGCCGCTGGAGATTACAACCCCTCCAGCTCCGCCATCAGGTCATTCAGGCGATCCACCTTCTCCTCGGTGATTTCGTTGGCCGCCAACCCGTCGATGTACGTCGCCAACTCCTCCACCGTGCTGCACTCGAACATCGCCCGCAACGGCACGTCCCGTTGCAGGGTTTTCTGCACCCGCGAGGCGATCTGCGTCGCCAGCAACGAATGCCCGCCCAGTTCGAAGAAGTTGTCGCGAACACCCACTTTTTCGACCTTCAACACTTCGGCCCAAATGTCCGCCAGGGTCTGCTCCAGGTCATTGCGCGGCGCCTGGTAATCCTGGCTCTGCATCTGGCCGATCTCCAGCGCCGGCAGGGCCTTGCGGTCCAGCTTGCCATTGGCGTTGAGCGGCATCTTGCCCAGCCACAGCCAATGCAGCGGCACCATGTATTCCGGCAATTCGGCGCGCAGGCGTTGCTTGATCCGCTCCAATCCCTCGGCCGGACTCAACGCAACCTCCGCCGCGACCAGATAGCCCACCAGATGCTTGCCGTTCGCCCCTTCCTGCACACCCACCGCCGCATCGCGGACTTCCGGTTGTTCATGCAGGCGAGCCTCGATTTCACCCAGCTCGATGCGGTAGCCGCGAATCTTCACCTGATGGTCGATGCGCCCCACGTACTCCAACACGCCGTCACTGCGACGGCGGGCCAGGTCGCCGGTGCGATACAGGCGCTCGCCTGGCGCGCCGAACGGGTTCGGCACAAACACCGGAGCCGTGCGCAGCGGGTCGCTGACATAACCGCGTCCGACCCCGGTGCCGGCGACGCACAGTTCACCCACGGCACCCAGCGGTACCAGTTCCAGTGCGCCATCGAGCACATACAACAGGTTATTGTCGGTCGGCGTACCGATCGGCAAATAGCTGCCGCGAGTCGAAGCCATATCAACGCGGAAAAACGCCACATCATCCGAGCACTCCGCCGGACCGTAGGCATTCACCAGGCCGATCTGCGGATAACGCAGCAACCATTGATGCGCCAGCTCCGGCGGCATCGCCTCACCAGTCGGCAGCATCCAGCGCAGGCCGTCGAGGCTCATGCGCTCCTGGGCGAGCATGCCCTGGATCAGCGATGGTACGCTTTCCAGCACGGTGATGCCCTGGGCTGCAACATGCGCCAACAACCCCTGCGGATCGTGGGCGATGGTGTTCGGCACGATGTCCACCCGTGCGCCGAACAACGGCGCGGCGAGGAACTGCCACACGGAAATGTCGAAGCTCTGCGAGGCGGTCTGGGCGATCACGTCGGCGTCGCTCAGGTTCAGGTACGGCACTTTGCTCAATTGGTTATTGAGCATGCCGCGCTGCTCGACCATCACGCCTTTGGGCAAACCGGTGGAACCGGAGGTGTAGATCACATAGGCCAGGTTGTCCGCACTGCTGTAGATGCCGGGATTGTCCGCCGACAGCGCAAGGGCCTGGACCTCCTCCCAGACTAGCAGCCGTGGCCGGCTGGCGCAGCCGAACTCGTCAAGCAAGGCCTGCGCCTGTTCACGGCACGCTTGTGTGCACACCAGCAGTGGCGTTCGGCTCAGTTCGATGATCCGGCTCAGACGCTGGCTCGGCAGGCCCGGGTCCAGCGGCAGGTAACCCGCGCCGGCCTTGAAGCTGCCGATGATCATGCCGAGCAAATCGAGACTGCGTTCGGCCAGCAATGCCACCGGTTGATCGCGCCCGACACCGGCGGCAATCAACGCATGACCGAGACGGTTACTGCGCTGGTTCAGCTCCAGATAACTGTACTGCCGGTCAATACAACTGGCCGCAATGCGCTGCGGGTGTCGGGCGACCTGCGTCTCAAACAATGAAACGTAGCTCTGCTCCAGTGGATATTCGTGTTCGCTCCGGTTGCAGCCATGGAGGAGGAAGTCCTGCTCCTCGGCCCCCAGCAACGGCAGGTCGGCCATGTCGCCATGGAAACCTTCCACCAGCGCCAGCAGCAAACGCTTGAACTCGCCGAGCATGCGCTCGACCGTGGTTTCATCGAAGTAGCGCTGGTCGTAGGACAGGTGCAAGCCCAGGTCATCACCCGGATAGCACACGGCCGTCAGCGGGAAGTTGGTGTGGGTCCGGCCCGAGTCCGAGGTCGCGTTGAGGCTCTGCGCACGGTCCAGCACCGAGACTTCCACCGGGGCGTTTTCGAACACGAACAGGCTGTCGAACAGCGGCTGGCCCTTGGGCAGCTCGCTTTGTTCCTGGATGTTCACCAGCGGCAGGTATTCGTATTCGCGCAATTGCATGTTGCTGTCGAGCAGACCGGTGAGCCACTGGCGCACGCTGCATCGCTGGCCGTCCTCGGGCATCTTCACCCGCAGCGCGATGCTGTTGATGAACAGGCCGACGGTGCGCTGCATCTGCGGCATCTCCACCGGACGCCCGGCCACGGTGACGCCGAACAGCACGTCGCGATCACCGCTCAAGCGCCGCAGCACCAGCGCCCACGCCGCCTGGGCGAAGGTGTTGATGGTCAGCTGATGGGCCTGGGCCAGTTCGCGCAGTTGCGCACCGTCACAGGCATCGAGCCTGGTGTAGCGGTCGCCGACGATCATGCCGCCACTGTCGCCGGCATGTTCACGCAGGAACGGCCGGTCGCTCGGGATCGGCGTGGTCCGCTCAAACCCTTGCAGGTTGGTTTTCCACCATTGCCGCGCTTCGTCCAGGCTCTGGCGTTGCAGCCAGCCAATGTAGTCGCGATAACGCGATACAGGCCCGAGCTGCGCTTCCCGGCCTTCGCCGAGGGCGCTGTAGATCTCGAAGAAATCGTTCATCAGCAGCGAGCGGCACCAGGCATCGATGAGGATGTGGTGGTTGCTCATCATGAACCAGTAGCGCGCCGCGCCGACCCGGATCAGGCGCAAGTGGAACGGCGCCTGGTTGAGCAGATCGAACCCGGCCTCGCGTTCGGTCCTGAGCAAGGTTTGCAGCTTCGGCTCTTGCTCGGCTTCGGCGATATCACGCCAGTCGAGGTACTCGATCGGTGTGCTGCCCGGCTTGTGGATCACCTGCAGCATGTCCGCGCCGACGTTCCAGCAGAACGACGCGCGCAACGCTTCGTGGCGGGCGACGACGGCTTGCCAGGCCTGGGCGAAACGCTGCGGATCCAGCTCGCTGTTGATGCGGTAGCGGTCCTGCATGTAGTACAGGCCGGTGCCCGGCTCCAGCAAGGTGTGCAACAGCATGCCTTCCTGCATCGGGGTCAACGGGTAGACGTCTTCGATAGCGGTGGCCGGGACTGGCAGCGCATCCAGTTGCGTCTGATTGAGCTGCGCCAGCGGGAAGTCCGACGGCGTCAGGCCACCGGCGTCGTCGCGCAGGCAATGCTCGATCAGACTGCTCAACTCACCGAGGTAGGCATCGGCCAACTCGCCGATGGTTGATGGATCGAAGCGTTCGGCGCTGAACGTCCAGCGCAATACCAGTTCACCGCCATACACCTGACTGTCGACGCTCAGCTCGTTGGGCAACGGTGCATGGGCATCGTGGGCGGCGCCGACGGCTTCATCCAGTGGATGGAACAGCGCGTCCGCGCCGAAGCTCTGGTCGAACTGGCCGAGGTAGTTGAAGGTAATCGGTGCCTGCGGCAACGCCGCCATGCTGTGGCGACTCGGCTCATCGGCGAGGTAACGCAGCACGCCATGACCCAAGCCCTTATGCGGCACGGCACGCAGCTGCTCCTTGATCGCCTTGATCGAGGCCCCCTGCCCGGCGGCTTCTTCGATGTTCGACGGCGTCAGGCGCAACGGATAGGCACTGGTGAACCAGCCCACCGTGCGGGTCAGGTCGATGTCGTCGAACAGCGCTTCGCGGCCGTGGCCTTCCAGCTGGATCAGCGCCGATGGCTGACCGCTCCAGCGGCACAGCACGCGGGCCAAAGCGGTCAACAGCAAGTCGTTGACCTGGGTGCGATAGGCACTTGGCGCCTGCTGCAGCAACTGCCGCGTACGCTCGCTGTCGAGACGCACGCTGACGGTTTGCGCATGACGGTTTTGCCGCCCGCCTTCAGGATGATCGCAGGGCAGATCGGCACTTGGTCCGGCCAGTTGCGCCTGCCACCAGCCCAGCTCTTCGCGCAGGGACTCGCTGCCGGCGTAGGCTTGCAAGCGTACGGCCCAGTCCTTGAAGGCGCTGGTTTTCGCCGACAGTTTCACCGACTGCCGTGCTTCCAGTTGGCGATACACGGTTTGCAGGTCATCCAGCAGCACCCGCCACGACACACCATCCACCACCAAGTGATGAATGGCGATGAACAAGCGTTGCTGGCCTTCAGGGCCGTCGACCAGCAACACGCGCAGCAACGGTCCCTGTTCAAGGTCGAGACTGCGCTGGGCATCGGCGAACAAGGCCGCGCATTTATCCATCGACGAAACACGCACTTGCCACAACACCGGCGCATCGGAAACCGGCTGGTGCAAGGCCTGCCACTGGCCGGCAACCTGGCCAAAGCGCAAGCGCAAGGCGTCGTGCTGTTCGATCACCGCCAGCAACGCTTGCTCCAGGCGATGAGATTCAAGTACCATTGTCGGTTGCAACAACAACGCCTGGTTCCAGTGTTGGCGTTGCGCGATATCGGTGTCGAAGAACCAGTGCTGGATGGGTGTCAGGCGCGACTCGCCCATGATCAAACCCTGCTCGGCGTTGACCTGCTCGCTGCGGGTGGCCACGGCGGCGAGGGTCTGCACGGTCTGGTGCTGGAACAGGTCACGAGGGCTGAAGTGAATGCCCTGCTGCCGCGCCCGGCTGACCACCTGGATCGACAGGATCGAGTCGCCGCCCAGTTCGAAGAAGTTGTCGTTGAGACCGACCTGCTCCACGTTCAGTACTTCGCACCAGATCTGCGCCAGGGTGACTTCGAGCTCGTTGCTTGGCGCCACGTAGTCTTGGCGATTCAGCTCCGGGTCCGGTGCCGGGAGCGCGCGGCGGTCGAGTTTACCGTTGCCGGTCAACGGCATGCTCGCCAGCAGGATCAGGTGCGTGGGCACCATGTAATCCGGCAGTTGCGATTTCAGATGCGCCTTGAGGGCTTCACGCAACATCGATTGCTGCGCTTCGCCCTGTTCGGCGACATCCGTCACCAGATAGCCGACCAGTTGCGTGCCGCTCGGTGCGTCAAGCGCCAGCACGACCGCCTCACGGACTGAATCATGGTCCAGCAGGCGGGTTTCGATTTCACCGAGTTCGATGCGGAATCCGCGAATCTTCACTTGATGGTCGATGCGTCCAAGGTATTCCACCAGGCCATCGGCACACTGGCGCACCAGGTCACCGGTGCGGTAGATACGCCCGCCATTGGCGGCAAACGGATCGGCCACAAAGCGCTCCGCTGTCATGCCCGGACGCTGGTGATACCCCTGGGCCAGACCCGCGCCACCGATGTACAGCTCGCCCGTCGCGCCTTGCGGCACCAACGCCAGGTCGGCGTCGAGAATGTAGGCCACGCGGTCGCCGATCACACTGCCGATCGGCACGCTGCCGGCGCCCTCTTCCAATACTTGCGGAGCAAGACTGGCCAGCGGCATGACCACGGTTTCGGTCGGGCCGTAGGCGTTGAAGAACCGGCTCGGCTTGAACGCTGCACGAATCCGTGCCAGGTGCTCACCGGTCAGCGCTTCGCCGCCGGTGATGATCATGCGCACCGGCAGGGTCTGGTCCTGGGTCGCCAGCCATTGCGCCAACTGGCTGCCGTAGCTCGGCGTGAAACCGAGTACGTTGATCCGATGACGACGGATCAGGCCGCAGATTTCTTCCGCGTCCCACTGCCCTTGCGCTCGCAACACCACGTGCGCGCCGCTGAGCAGCGGCACCAGCAACCGCTCGGTGGCGGCGTCGAAGTTGATCGAATAGAAGTGCAGTTCACAGTCGTCGGGGCGCATGCCGAAACGTTCGATCACCGCGCGGCAATGCATGGCGATTTCACCGTGGGACACCACCACGCCTTTCGGTTTTCCGGTCGAGCCCGAGGTGTAGATCAGGTAGGCCTGATGCTGCGCCAGACTGATCGGCGGCAGCTCGGTGGCCGGGAAATTGGCCAGCGCAGCGGCGTCTTTCTCAAGACACCAGCGGCCGACGGTCGCCGGCAACTCGCCCAGGGCCTTGAACATCGCCGCATCGCTGAGCAGCAAACCGATGCCGCTGTCTTCGATCATGTAGTGCAAGCGGTCCAGCGGGTATTCCGGATCCAGCGGCACATAGGCGCCGCCCGCCTTGAGGATCGCCAACAGGCCGACCACCATTTCCAGCGAGCGCTCAAGTGCCAGGCCCACACGAACCTGCGGTCCGACACCTCGCTCGCGCAGCATCCAGGCCAAGCGGTTGGCGCGGCTATCGAGTTCGGCGTAGCTCAGGGTCTGCCCGGCGAAAGTCAGGGCCGGCGCGTCCTGGCGCACCAGGGCTTGCTCGGCGAACAGGTGATGGATGCACTGATCCAGCCGATGTTCGCCCGCCTCGACGCCGAGGCTGTCGAGCAGACGTTGTTGCTCGCCGGACGCCAGCAGCGGCAGTTCGCTCAAGCGTTGTTGCGGATCGGCAATCAGCGCCTCCAGCAGGTTGCGCCAATGCCCGGCCATACGGGCGATGCGCGGTTCGTCGAACAGATCGGTGCTGTAGGTCAGGCAGCAACCCAGGCGATGGTCGAGGTCGGTGACTTCCAGGTTGAGGTCGAACTTGGTCGCGCGGGCATCGTTGGCCAGGTACTCGACCGTCATGCCGGCCAGGGTGCGGCTTTGCTGGAACTCCCAGCGCTGCACGTTGCACATCACCTGGAACAACGGGTTGTAGGCCGCACTGCGTGGCGGTTGCAAGGCTTCCACCAGATGATCGAACGGCAGGTCCTGATGGGACTGGCCTTCGATCACCGTGTGCCGCACCTGCTCGAACAGCTCGCCGACAGACATCTGCCCGTCGAGCTGGCAGCGCAACACCTGGGTGTTGAGGAATGCGCCGATCAGCCCTTCGCTTTCCGGACGAATGCGGTTGGCCACAGGTGCGCCGATGCGCAGATCGGTCTGGCCGCTATAGCGGTACAGCAGGGTCGCCAGTGTGGCGGTCATGGTCATGAACAGGGTCAGGCCGTGCCGGGCATTGAAGGCACGCACCCGTGCCGCGAGCTCGTCGCTCAGGTCAAAGCGATACAGCTCACCCTGATGGCTTTGTACCGGCGGACGCGGACGGTCGGCCGGCAACTCCAGCAACGGATGCTCACGGCCCAGTTGCGTGGTCCAGTAATCGAGCTGACGCTGACGCTCGCCCGACTCCAGCCACTGCCGTTGCCACACGCTGTAATCCAGGTACTGCACCGGCAACGGCGCCAGCGGCGACTCACGGTCGTCGACAAAGGCTTCGTACAGCGCGCTGAGCTCCCGGGCAAAGATGTCCATCGCCCAGCCTTCGGTGACGATGTGGTGCAAGGTCAGAACGAAGTAGTGTTCCTGCTCGCCGGTCTTGACCAGGCACGCACGCAACAGCGGACCGGTTTCCAGATCAAACGGCTGGTGCGCTTCGTCATCGGCCAGTTGCTGGACCTGCCACTCGCGGCCTTCGGCATCCAGCGCGGTGAAATCCTTCCACGCCATGCGCACGCCGGTCTGCATGTGCACCTGTTGGCGGGCGACGCCGTCAACGCTCGGGAACGTCGTGCGCAGGGTTTCATGGCGCATGATCAAGGCTTGCAGCGCCGCTTCGAAACGCGCGACATCCAGCACACCGCGTAGCCGCGCCATGCCGCCGACGTTGTAGGCCGGGCTGTCCGGCTCCATCTGCCAGAGGAACCACATGCGCTGCTGGGAATAGGACAGCGGCACCGCCTGGCGACGGTCGATTGTTTCAATCGGCGGCTGTTTGTTGGTGCCGCCGCTGGCCTGGATCAAGCGGACCTGTTCGGCAAATGCACCCAGTTCGCTGTGTTCGAACAGCGCCCGCAGCGGCAACTCGACGTCACAGGCCTGACGGGTGCGGGAGATGATTTGCGTGGCCAGCAGCGAGTGGCCGCCGAGGGCAAAGAAATCATCGCGCAGGCCGACTGGCGTCAGGCCCAGCACTTCGCGCCAGATGCCGGCGATCTGTTGCTCCAGTTCGGTCACGGGCTCGACGTGTTCGCGAACCTGCCACTGCGGTTCCGGCAAGGCGCGACGGTCGAGTTTGCCGCTCGGGCCGAGGGGCATTTGGTTCAGATGCATCAGCTGGGCCGGGACCATGTATTCCGGCAGCTGCGCCGTCAGCGCCGCTTTCAGGCGAGTCGTTTGAGCATCGATGGATTCAGCAGTTTCGGTGGTGGTGAAGTAACCGATCAGTTGTCCACCCATCGCCGTTTCGCGCACCAGCACCACCGCTTGGGCGACACCCTCCTGCGCCAGCAGGCGGGCTTCGATTTCCTGCGGCTCGACGCGCAAGCCCCGCAGCTTGACCTGCTGATCGAGGCGACCGAGATACTCGATCACGCCATCGCCAGTCCAGCGTGCACGATCACCGGTGCGGTACAGACGCGCGCCGTGCTCGCCCAATGGATCGACGACAAAACGTTCGGCCGTCAGGCCCGGACGGCCCAAGTAGCCACGCGCCAGACCGCTGCCACTGATGCACAACTCACCCGGTACACCGGCCGGCACCGGATTGAGCTCGCTGTCGAGCACGCGGCAGATCACATTGCCCAGTGGCCGGCCAATCGGCGAGCGTTCGCCATCGGCGCTGGAGCACTGCCAATGGGTGACGTTGATCGCGGTTTCGGTCGGGCCGTAGCGGTTGTGCAACTGTACGGCCGGCAGTTGCGCCAGCACGCGGTTGCGCAGCTCCGCTGGCAAGGCTTCGCCGCCGGAGAATACGCGGCGCAGGCTCGTGCATTGCGCGCTGAGCGGTTCGTCGATGAACAACGAAAGCAGCGGCGGCACGAAGTGCAGCGTGGTCACGCCGTACGCTTGCACAAGCTGCGCGATGCGATGCGGATCGCGGTGTTCGCCGGGGCCGGCAAGCAACAGGCGACTGCCGGTGATCAGCGGCCAGAAGCACTCCCACACCGACACGTCGAAACTGATCGGCGCCTTTTGCATCAGCACATCGGTTTCGTTCAACTGATAGGTTTGCTGCATCCATTGCAGGCGCTCGGCCAGCGCCGCGTGGGTATTGCCGACGCCTTTGGGTTGACCAGTCGATCCCGAGGTATAAATCACATAGGCGAGGTTGTCGCCCTGCAGATGCAGGCCCGGCGCCTGGCTTGGCCAGTTGTCCAGGTGCAAGGTGTCCATGGCGATCACACTGACGCCCTGGCTGGCCGGCATGCGATCGAGCAACCCGGTTTGCGTCAGCAGCAATTCGACACCGCTGTCGCTGAGCATGTAGGACAGGCGCTCGGCCGGGTAGTCCGGGTCCAGCGGTACATAGGCACCACCGGCCTTGATGATCGCCAGCAGGCCGATCAGCAGTTGCGGCGAACGCTCGCAGGCAATGGCCACGCACACGTCCGGACCGACGCCCTTGTCGCGCAGGTAGTGGGCCAGGCGGTTGGCCTGGGTGTGCAGTCCGGCGAAGTCCAACTGACCGCCGTCCCACAGCAGCGCCGTACGCTGCGGGGTCAGTCGGGCTTGTTGGTCAAGCCGTTCCGGCAGCCATTGACTGGCCGGTGTGCAGGGCGCAACGGACCAGTTCGCTTGCTGATGGTGCTCAGGCTCAGTGAGCAGTTGCAGATCACCGAGGGCCGTTTGCGGACGCTCGCAGACTGCACGCAACAGGTTGGCGTAATGCTCGGACAGACGTTCGATGGTCGCCGCATCGAACAGCTCGCTGGCATAGTCGAAGGACAGGCTCAGGCGACCGTTGCGATCTTCCTCACTGTGCAATTGCAGATCGAACTTGGCTTCCCGGCTGTGCCACGGCAACTCTTCGGCGAGTAACCCCGGCAGACGTTTCAAGGCATTGAGGTCGCGCTGCTGGTGGTTGAACATGACCTGGAACAAACCCTGTTCACGGGCCTGCGGGAAGGCTTCAAGCAGCTGTTCGAACGGCAAGTCCTGATGCGCTTGCGCACCCAGCGCTGCCTCACGGGTTTGCCCCAGCAGTTCAGTGAATGGCAGCCGCGAATCCACCTCGGCGCGCAGCACCAGGGTGTTGATGAAAAAGCCGATCAGGCCCTGGGTTTCCAGGCGCGGACGGTTGGCGTTCGGCACGCCGATGCGGATGTCACGCTGACCGCTGTAGCGATGCAACAAGGCCTGGAATGCGGCGAGCAGCAGCATGAAGGAGGTCGATTCGTGGGCCTGGGCGGTCTGGCGAATTTTATCGCTGAGGGCCGCATCCAGACGCAAGGTATGGCGGGCGGCGCTGTGCAGTTGTTGTGCGCAGCGTGGATGATCGCTGGCCAGGCTCAGGGTCGGATGCTCATCGCCCAAACGGCCTTTCCAGTAGGCCAGTTGCCGCTCGCCCTCCCCTTGCGCCAGCCATTGGCGCTGCCAGCTGGCGTAATCGGCGTACTGCGTCGGCAATGGCGCCAGCAGCGCTTGCTGGCCTTGGGAGGCCGCCGCATACAGGTGCGAAAACTCGTCGATCAGCACATTCAGCGACCAGCCGTCCGCAATGATGTGGTGCATCGTCACCAACAACTGATGGTCTTCATCGTCGAGGCGAACCAGCGTCACCCACAGCAGCGGGCCTTTCTCCAGATCGAACTGGGTATGCGCCTCGTCCTCACGGATTTGCAGTGCGCGGGCTTCACGCTCGGCGGCCGGCAGATCGCTGATGTCGATCATTTGCAGGTTGAACTCAGCACCCGCAGTGACCTGCTGCTGGGCCACGCCATCACGTTCGAAAAAGCGTGTGCGCAGGGATTCGTGGCGCTCGATCAACTGCTGGAAACTGGCGCGCAATGCGTCCTCGTCCAGCTCGCCACGCAAGCGCAAGGCACCCGGAATGTTGTAGGCGCTGCTGTGGGGGGCGAGTTGCCAGGTGATCCACAAACGGTTTTGTGCCAGCGATTGCGGTATAGGTTGCTGGCGCGACAGCGCCGTGATCGCGCCCTGGGCCAGGCCACCGTCCTGTTGCTGACGGGCCACGGCATCGGCGAATGCGCCGAGGGTCGGGGCTTCGAACAGCAGGCGCAGGTTCAACTCCAGTCCCAGCGCTTCACGCAGGCGCGCCACCACTTGCGTCGCTGCAATGGAGTTGCCGCCGAGCAGGAAGAAATGATCGTCGGCGCTCACCTGCCCAACCTGCAATTGCTCGCACCAGATGCCGCCGATCAGGCTTTGCAGCTCAGAGCCCGACTCGACCTGGCTTGCACTGTCGGTGCTGGCCGACGGGAACAGCGCGTAGCTGTCGAGGCTGCCGTCCACCAGTCGACTGCGGCACGCCGAGCGTTGCAGTTTGCCGCTGGACGTCTTGGGCAGCGCACCCGGATTGAGCAGCACCACCACGCTCGGTGCTTCCAGATACGCCTCGGCGACGGCCTGGCGAATGGCCTTGATCAGGGACGCGGGCGGCAGGATTTTCTGCACGCTGCGGCTGATTTCGGCGGCGATGCCGATGCCCTCCTGACCATCGACCGTGACGGCAAAGGCGGCAACGCGGCCCTTGCGCACCACTTCCACTTCGCACTCGACGGTCTGCTCGATGTCCTGCGGGTACAGGTTGTGCCCGCGCACGATCAGCATGTCCTTCAGGCGGCCGGTGATGAACAGCTCGCCGTTGCGCATGAAACCCAGGTCACCGGTTCGCAGCCAGGTCTGGCCGGCGTGCCGGACGAACGTCCTGGCTGACGCTTCAGGGTTGCGCCAAAAACCGAGGGCGATGCTCGGCCCGCTGGCCCAGACTTCGCCGACGGCATTGTCGGCCTGTTCGCTGAGCGAGACCGGGTCGACGATCAGCACGGCGTGAGCCGGCTGGCTGATGCCACAACTCATGATCGGGCTGCCCTCGCCCGCTTCCACCCGGTTCTGCGCCAGGGCCTGATCGTCCACCCGCAGGTTGCCGATGCCTTCGCCGCGCGCTGTACCGGCCACAAACAAGGTGGCTTCGGCCAGACCGTAGGAGGCCATGAAGCTGTCCGCGGTGAAACCGCAGGTCGCGAACTTCTCGGCGAAGCGTTCCAGGGTGTCGAGGCGAATCGGTTCGGAACCGGAATACGCCACGCGCCAGCCACTCAGGTCCAGCCGTTCCAGGGCCGATTCGCTGACCCGCTCGCTGCACAGGCGATAAGCAAAATCCGGCCCGCCGCTGATGGTGCCGCCGTATTCGCTGATCGCTTCCAGCCAGCGCAACGGCCGGCCGAGGAAGTACGCCGGCGACATCAATACGCAAGGCACGCCGCTGAAAATCGGCTGCAGCAAGCCGCCGATCAGGCCCATGTCGTGATACAGCGGCAGCCAGCTGACGATCACGTCGTCGGGGTTGAGGTCGATGCCAAACCCGTGACGAATCAGCAATTCGTTGGCCACCAGATTGCCGTGGCTGACTTGCACGCCCTTGGGCATCGCGGTGGAACCGGAGGTGTATTGCAGGAAGGCGATGTGATCGTCCTGCAAATCCGCCGCGACCCAGCGTTCGGCCAGTGCACCGTCGAGGGTGTCGACACACAGCAACGGCGGCGCCCCTTCGATTTGCTGCAATGCATCGCGCAGCCCGGCGCTGGTCAGCAGCAAGCGCGGCTGGGCATCGCTGATGATCGACAGCAGGCGCTCCTGGTGATGACGGCGCGTCGACTCCGGCGGGTAGGCCGGGACCGCGATCACCCCGGCGTACAGGCAACCGAAGAACGCCGCGACGTAATCCGGGCCGCTGGGGAACAACAACACGGCGCGGTCGCCGAAATCCGCTTGAGCCTGCAAGGCGCCGGCAATCATCCGCGCCCGCTGATCCAGCTCGCGATAACTGAGCACCACAGCCTGTTCCGGGGTCTCGGCAAGAAAACGCAGGGCCACCCGATCCGGCGTCAGGGCCGCGCGGCGCTGAAGGGCTTGGACCATTGTGCTGGGGAGTTCGAACGCGTCGGTCATGAGGTTTCCTGCCTGATTTCGGCTTGGTAGGAGCGAGCCTGCTCGCGAAAATCCGGAGAACACCGCGGGGTGTCAGGCGCCCATCGTCATCGTTGACGACCATCGCGAGCGAGCTCGCTCCTACGGGGTGATGAGGGTTGCGCTGTGCAATTCACCAATGAGAACGGATGACGTCTTGAAATAATTAGTCGCCAGGTTGCAACGCCAGGCGGGCTGAAGGGGGCGTCAACGTGTCGCAGTTCGCACTCTGCGCCCCTGCTACGCAGTAATTATCTTTCTCATTTGACAATCATTATCATTAAGCCTAGTTTGTCGCTCGATTGTGCAGGACGGCCCCCCCGGTTTATCCCCGTCCCACTAACCTTTTGGCAGCAAGGTGATTTCCATGATGGAACCAGTATCCACAAGCAGGTGCGATACACCGCTACTTCAGGCATTCGTCGACAATCGACTGATTCTGGTGAAGATCGCAGCCCGTATTACCGGTTGCCGCTCACGTGCCGAAGATGTTGTGCAGGACGCGTTCTTCCGGTTGCAGTCGGCCCCGCCCATCACCAGTTCGATCAAGGCCCAGCTCAGCTACCTGTTCCAGATCGTGCGCAACCTGGCGATCGACCACTACCGCAAGCAGGCGCTGGAGCAGAAGTATTCCGGCCCTGAAGAGGAAGGGCTGAATGTGGTGATCCAGGGTGCGTCACCGGAAACTTCGCACATCAATTTCTCGACGCTGGAGCACATTGCCGATGCGTTGACCGAATTACCGAGCCGCACCCGCTACGCCTTCGAGATGTATCGCCTGCACGGCGTACCGCAAAAAGACATCGCCAAGGAACTCGGGGTCTCGCCGACCCTGGTGAACTTCATGATTCGCGATGCGCTGGTGCACTGCCGCAAGGTGTCGGGGAATCGGGCGGATAGCTTTTCCCATCGTTGAATTTGTGTTGTCCGCTCTAAAAGATCGCAGCCTTCGGCAGCTCCTACAGGGGGAACGCAATTCCATGTAGGAGCTGCCGAAGGCTGCGATCTTTTTTTCAGGCCAGACTGCACCGATCGAAAAACCGCTCCCGCCCCAACACCATCAAGGCCGCGCGCTTGTGCGGGAAGTCGAACTCTTTCTCGCAGTGAAAGCACTGGTTGTGCATGTACCCGATCATCTTCGCGTTATCGGCACGAGGCTCGGCCACCACGCGCTGCGTGCGCGGATCATCGAGAAACAGATAATGCACCAGCGCCGATAACCAGCTCGCCACCTTGTGCGGACCGCGATGGTTTTCCTCACCCACCAGCATGTGAAGGCCACGGTCGTAATCGCCGGCATCATAGAAGGGTGCGATGCGATCCTCCTTGGCCCAGTAGGCTTCGAAGTAAGCGAACGGCTGATCGTCGAAACACCCGATCAGCGTCAGGGTGTGCGGATCGGCCTCGAGTTTGTTCAGGTATTGGCGATGTTGTTCGAGGCTGCCCTCCTCCTGCCAGAAGCTGGCGACGCGTGGGCTGTTTTGCCAGCGATTGAAACGCGCCAGGTCTTGCTCGATTTCCAGGGTACGCAGGGAAACCCAGGCGCCCAGCCGCGCATCGAATCGTCGATACACCTCACCCCGGGGTTTCACCGCTCGCAGTGGGTGACGCTTGCCGCCGGTGATGACCATTTGCTGTGGGAAGCTGCCGGTCAGGGAATGCCCCAGCCATGGCTGCGGCAACTGCCAGAACAAGGTGCGCTCGCAGCAATACTGGCCGTTGACGGAAGCCGGAATCAGCAAACCACTGAGCACGGCTTCGTGCGGCACCTCTTGCAGTTGCCAGACCAGGCGCTGACAGTCGGGGTCGCGAGCGAACAGCCAGTAACAGGCCGCCCATATCGCTTGCCCTTCGGGGTGACTGAAGCGCTCCAGCAATTGCACGTGCAACTCGGGGTCACGATTGAGCCGCAGGGTGAGCAAGGGCTGCCCTTCCAGGCTGAGGCTCAGGCGGCCTTGCGTTTCATCAGCGGCAAGACAACGGCCGGTCGGCAGGCACAGGGCAATCAGTTCATTCAGATTGGACATGGGGGCGGGCTCACGATAATCGTCGACAGTTCAACGAGGTGACGTCAGCCACGGCGGGAAATTTAGGAAAAGAACGTCAATTGACGACTTGAGGTGGCGGTTCTTTGTGCGGGACCGGCACCACCGCAATCTTGTACGGATCGAAAATCCTCAGCATCTGGCCACCGTCCCGCAAGCCTTGCAACAACTTGCCAAAGGCCTCGCCGCTGATGGGGGCCGCCGGGCGCAGGATGGCGTAATGGTGATAGACCTGATCGATGCGATCGGACGCCAACAACTCCTTGGCGACATTCGGATTGCGCAAAAAGTAGTCGTTCAGGTAAGAGCGCGTGACCAGGGCGATGTCGGCGCGACCGCGTAACACCATCAGCAGATTGCTGTCATGGGAATAGGTCAGCGTGGCGTTGTAGTTTTTCGCCAGGTACTGGGGCTCGGCATTGAAGTTGGCGAACTCATAGTGATAGCCGCTGAAGAGTGCCAGGCGCTTGCCGCTCAGGTCGGCAAAATAGCTTTGCTGCCGATCGGGCAGGCGCTGCGCGACAAAAATCTCGGCGTCTTCCAGCCCCATGTCGACGGCGGTATGGGGAATGTCTTCCCAACCCCAGGCCGGATTTTCGAAGATGGCCATGTCGACCCGGCCCTGCTTCAAGTCACCGAAACGCCGTGGAATGGACGTGGGCACCAGGACAAACTGATAGTCACTTTGCGCTGCGTTCAGGGCCTCTACCAACTGCGGCAGCAACCCGGTATCGGCCCCGGATTCCGGGCGCACGGTGTAGGGCGGAAAATGCGCGGCACCAATGCGCACCAGTTGCGCAGCCTGGGATGGCAGCATCGTTGACACCGCAAGTGTCGCGAGCAAAAGCCGCGAAGCTGTCCGAATTGGCGACCCCCTCAAAACAAGCTCACTCCCCAATAAAACGGCATCGATGCCTTCAAGCTAGGCGTTTTCGTCAAGTTAGCCAGTTTAATGCTGGCCAACACAAGTTTATTGCCGGTCTTCCAGCACCAGAATCAACGCTTCATCGGCCAACTGATCAAGGCTCATGCTACCGCCGGCGCGAAACCAGGTGGTGGTCCAGGACAATGCGCCGGTCAGGAAGCGACGGGTGATGAACACATCGCCGCGGATAAACCCGGCGCTCTTGGCTTCGCCCAGTACTTGCAACCAGATGCCTTCATAGATTTCGCGCAGTGCCAGGACCTTGGCCTGGCCTTCTTCGGACAGCGAGCGCCATTCGTAGACCAGCACGGCCATGGCCTCGCCGCTACCGCCCATGATCGACTGCAATTCACAACGGATCAGCGCCAGCACCCGTTCGCGCACATTGCCGGCCTCGGCGATGGCCGCACGCATCAATGCGGTGTTGTAGCGGATGGTTTCCTCCATCACGGCGCGCAGGATTTCGTCCTTGCTTTTGAAGTGATGGAAAATACTCCCGGATTGAATGCCCACGGCACCCGCCAGATCGCGCACGGTCGTGCGCTCATAGCCTTTATTGCGGAACAGGTGGGCCGCCACTTGCAGCAGCTTGCCACGGGCGCTGTCCGGGTCGGTCAATTGGCCGTCGTCCACCAATTCACGCATGACCCTCAGGGCTTTTTGCTCGTCCACCCGTTCTCTCCTACAGTCGATCAATCAATAACGCCGATCACCCCGAAAACAACGGGGTTGCGCGGGCAATTTAAGCTGATGGATGCAACCAAGCAAGCGCTTGGCAGAAGATAACCCGGTCATTTACAAACCAAGCGCTTGCTTGGTAATGTCGACGCACTTGGGTTGGAGGTGGCTATGGAACGGACTGCGCCAAAATCAATTCGCATCGGTTGCGCCAGCGCGTTCTGGGGCGATACCTCGACCGCTGCCGCACAACTCGTGGAACACGGGCATCTGGACTATCTGGTCTTCGATTACCTGGCCGAGATCACGCTGTCGATCATGGCCGGCGCACGGATGAAAGATCCCCAGGCCGGGTATGCGGGTGACTTCATCGAAGTGCTCGCGCCCTTGTTGCCGCAGCTCGCGCAGCACAACATCCGGGTCATCAGCAATGCCGGCGGGGTCAATCCCCAAGCCTGCGCCGCCGCCCTGCAAGCGGCCTGCGACAAGGCCGGCGTGGCGCTGAAGATCGCCGTGCTGCTGGGTGACGACCTGCAACCGCAACTCAAACAGCTGGGCAGCCAAGGCATTCATGAAATGTTCAGCGGTGCGCCCCTGCCATCGAGGTGCGTCTCGACCAATGCCTACCTCGGCGCACCCGGTATCGTCGAAGCCCTGCGCCTGGGCGCGGACATCGTGATCACCGGGCGCGTGGTCGACAGTGCCGTGGTCAGCGCTGCGCTGGTGCATGAATTCGGCTGGTCGTGGCACGACTACGACAAGCTCGCCCAGGCCGCATTGGCCGGGCACATCATCGAATGCGGCGCCCAGTGCACCGGTGGCAACTTCACCGATTGGCGCGACGTGCCCGACTACGAACACATCGGTTTTCCCATCGTCGATGTCAGCGCCGACAGCCAGTTCATCGTCAGCAAACCGCAAGGTACCGGCGGGCTGGTCACGCCGCTGACGGTGGGTGAACAGATGCTGTATGAAATCGGTGACCCGCGCGCGTATCTGCTGCCCGACGTGGTGTGCGACTTCACTCAGGTCAAACTGCTGCAACAAGGCAAGAACGCGGTGCAGGTGCACGGCGCCAAAGGCCTGCCGCCGACGGCTCAATACAAGGTCAGCGCCACGTATCCCGATGGTTTTCGCTGTACCGCCAGTTGCCTGATTGCCGGCATCGATGCCGTCGACAAGGCGCGACGGGTCAGCGCGGCGATCATCGACAAGACCTCGGAAATGTTCAGCCAGCGCGGCTGGGCGCCGTACAGCGAGGTGAATATCGAGTTGCTGGGCAGCGAGGCCACCTACGGCCCCCACGGCCAGCGGCAGGACAGTCGCGAAGTGGTGATCAAACTCGCCGTGCGCCATCCGGACAAGCAGGCCTTGATCGTGTTTTCCCGGGAGATTGCCCAGGCCGCCACCGGCATGGCGCCAGGGCTGACCGGCATTGTCGGTGGCCGGCCGACGGTGTATCCGCTGATCCGACTGTTCTCGTTCCTCATCGACAAAACCGCCTGCACGCTGGACATTGATTTCATGGGCCGGCGCCACCCGTGTGCCCTGCCCGCCCTCGATACGCTCGACCCGCTGGACCTGCCAGTCCCGCTCGCTGCGCCGAAGCCGACCGGCCAGGCCGACGCCAGCGTGGCCCTGGTCAAGCTGGCGGTCGCCCGCTCTGGCGACAAGGGCAACCACAGCAACATCGGCGTCATGGCCCGCGATCCCGAATTCCTGCCATGGATCGCCGAAGCCCTGACCCCGGAGGTGATCGTCGACTGGATGGGCCACGTCCTCGATCCCATCCACGGGCGGGTCGAACGCTGGTACTTGCCCGCCAGCCACAGCCTGAATTTCCTGCTGGAAAACGCCCTCGGCGGCGGCGGTGTCGCCAGCCTGCGCATCGACCCGCAAGGCAAGGCTTTCGCCCAGCAACTGCTGGAAATCCAGATCCCGGTGCCGCAGCGCATCGCCGACCAGTTCAACTAGAGGATTGCCGCCATGGCCTACGATTCGATTTTCAAAGCCGATTTGTTTGCCGGCCAAAACATCATCGTCACCGGTGGCGGCAGTGGCATCGGCCGCTGCACCGCCCACGAACTGGCGGCCCTCGGCGCCCATGTGTTGCTGGTCGGGCGCAAGGCCGACAAGCTCAAAACCGTTGCGGCCGAGATCGCCGAAGACGGCGGCAAGGCCGACTGGGCCGTTTGCGATATCCGCGAGGAGGAATCGGTGCAGCACCTGGTCAGCGAACTGATCCGCAAGCATGGCCCCATTCATGGCCTGGTCAACAACGCCGGCGGTCAGTACCCGTCGCCGTTGTCCTCGATCAACCAGAAGGGTTTCGAAACCGTGATGCGCACCAATCTGGTGGGCGGCTTCCTGATGGCCCGGGAAGTGTTCAACCAGTCCATGAGCCAGCACGGCGGCGCCATCGTCAACATGCTTGCCGACATGTGGGGCGGTATGCCCGGCATGGGCCACTCCGGCGCGGCACGTTCGGGCATGGACAACCTGACCAAGACCGCCGCGTACGAATGGGGTCATGCCGGCGTGCGGGTCAATGCCGTGGCGCCAGGCTGGGTTGCCTCCAGCGGCATGGACACCTACGAAGGCGCATTCAAGGCCGTGATCCCGACCCTGCGCGAACACGTACCGCTCAAGCGCATCGGCACCGAATCGGAAGTCAGCGCGGCGATCGTTTTCCTGCTCAGTCCGGCTGCGGCGTTCGTCAGCGGCAGCACCCTACGCATCGACGGCGCCGCCAGCCTCGGCGGGCGCGCCTGGCCGATCCACAAGGCGACCAACAGCGAGTCGTACAACGGTTTCCACCGCGCCTACATACCCGACGTGTTGAAGGACAAGGAATAACCCATGCCGGTGATTCAGTCGCAACTCGATCCCCACAGCGAGCCGTTCGCCCAGAACCGTACGGCGATGCTGAGCGCCATCGAACAAGTCCGCGTGCTCGAACAGAACCTGCTGGACAAGGCCGCCGAAGCCAAACCCAGGTTTGAAAAACGCGGTCAGTTGTTGCCCCGCGAGCGCCTCAATCTGCTGCTCGACCCCGGCGCGCCGTTTCTCGAACTGGCGAGTCTGGCCGGCTACAAGCTGCACGACGACAAGGACGGCAGCTCTGCCGGTGGCGGCTTGATCGCCGGCATCGGCTATGTGTCTGGCGTGCGCGTGCTGGTGGTGGCGAACAACAGCGCGATCAGGGGCGGGACCATCTCCCCCACCGGCTTGAAGAAATCCCTGCGCCTGCAACAGATCGCCATGGAAAACAAACTGCCGGTGATCACTCTCGCCGAAAGCGGCGGCGCCAACCTCAATTACGCGGCGGAGATTTTCGTCGAAGGCGCGCGCAGCTTTGCCAATCAGGCGCGGATGTCGGCCATGGGTTTGCCGCAGGTGACTGTGGTGCACGGATCGGCCACGGCGGGCGGCGCCTATCAGCCGGGTTTGTCGGATTACGTGGTGGTGGTGCGCGGCAAGGCCAAGCTGTTTCTGGCTGGCCCGCCATTGCTCAAGGCCGCC
Source organism: Pseudomonas sp. GW821-FHT07G06 (assembly GCF_058986625.1). Classification (NCBI taxonomy): domain Bacteria; kingdom Pseudomonadati; phylum Pseudomonadota; class Gammaproteobacteria; order Pseudomonadales; family Pseudomonadaceae; genus Pseudomonas; species Pseudomonas sp. GW821-FHT07G06. The sequence goes on along the minus strand of NZ_JBYSVW010000015.1, from coordinate 148,536 downwards.
ACCGGCGAAGTCGCGACCGATGAAGAACTGGGCGGCGCCGAGATGCACGCACAAATCGCCGGCACCGCCGAATACCTGGCTGAAAACGACGCCGACGGTGTGCGCCAGGTACGCGAGATCGTCAGCCTGCTGCCGTGGAACGAGCAGTTGCCCCAACCGCCCGAACGACGTTGGCAGGAGCCGCTGTACCCTATCGACGAACTGCTCGGCCTGATCCCGGATGACCCGAAAAAACCCTACGACGTACGCGAAATCATCGCCAGGATTGCCGACGCTTCGAACTTTCTTGAGTTCAAGGGCGAGTTCGATCAGCAGACCGTCTGCGGTCACCTGAAAGTTCAGGGTCGCGCCTGTGGCTTCATCGGCAACAACGGCCCGATCACGCCCAAGGGCGCGAGCAAGGCTGCGCAATTCATTCAGTTGTGCGACCAGAGTCAGACGCCGTTGCTGTTTTTCCACAACACCACCGGGTTCATGGTCGGCACCGAATCCGAACAGCAGGGCGTGATCAAGCATGGCGCGAAGATGATTCAAGCGGTGGCCAACGCCCGGGTGCCGAAGCTGACCATCGTCGTTGGTGGCTCCTACGGTGCCGGCAACTATGCAATGTGCGGGCGCGGCCTCGACCCCCGTTTCATCTTCGCCTGGCCCAACAGCCGCACCGCGGTGATGGGCGGCGCGCAAGCGGGCAAGGTGCTGCGCATCGTCACCGAGGCCAAACAGGCCAAGGACGGCCTGGTGCCCGATCCGAAAATGCTCGACATGCTCGAACAGGTCACCGCGCAGAAACTCGACAGCCAGTCCACGGCGCTCTACGGCAGTGCCAATCTGTGGGACGACGGTTTGATCGACCCGCGCGATACCCGGACCTTGCTCGGTTACTTGCTGGACATTTGTCACGAGGCCGAGGTGCGGCCATTGCAAGCCAACAGTTTTGGCGTAGCCCGGCTCTAGGCCGGCTCAAGGAGAACAATAAAAATGATCTTCACCCAGGAACACGAAGCACTGCGCCGCACCGTGCGCCAATTCGTCGAGCACGAGATCAACCCGCACGTCGAGGAATGGGAAAAGGCCGGGCGCTTCCCCATCCACGACATCTTCCGCAAGGCCGGTGATCTCGGCTTGCTGGGGATATCCAAACCGGAAAAATTCGGCGGCATGGGGCTCGACTACAGCTATTCGATCGTCGCTGCCGAAGAATTCGGCACCATTCATTGCGGTGGCATCCCGATGTCCATCGGCGTGCAGACCGACATGTGCACGCCGGCACTGGCCCGCTTCGGCTCCGATGAGCTGCGCGAGGAATTCCTGCGCCCGGCCATCAGCGGCGAGCAGGTCGGCTGCATCGGTGTTTCCGAAGTCGGTGCCGGTTCCGACGTGGCCGGATTGAAAACCACTGCGCGCAAGGACGGCGACGATTACGTGATCAACGGCAGCAAGATGTGGATCACCAACTCGCCGAGCGCTGACTTCATCTGCCTGCTGGCCAATACGTCGGACGACAAGCCGCACATCAACAAGTCGCTGATCATGGTGCCGATGAATACGCCGGGCATCAGCTTGAGTTCGCACCTGGACAAGCTCGGCATGCGCAGTTCGGAAACCGCCCAGGTGTTTTTCGACAACGTGCGCGTGCCGCAGCGCAACCGCATCGGCCATGAGGGCGCGGGGTTCATGATGCAGATGCTGCAGTTCCAGGAAGAGCGCCTGTTCGGCGCGGCCAACATGATCAAGGGCCTGGAATATTGCGTCGACAGCACCATCGAATACTGCAAGGAACGCAAAACCTTCGGCAATGCGCTGATCGACAATCAGGTCATCCACTTCCGTCTCGCTGAGCTGCAAACCGAAATCGAATGCCTGCGGGCACTGGTCTATCAGGCCACCGAGCAATACGTCAAAGGCCAGGACGTCACGCGCCTGGCTTCGATGGCCAAGCTCAAGGCCGGGCGGCTGGGCCGCGAAGTCAGCGACAGCTGCCTGCAGTATTGGGGTGGCATGGGCTTCATGTGGGACAACCCGGTGGCCCGCGCCTACCGCGATGTGCGGCTGGTGTCGATTGGCGGCGGCGCCGACGAAATCATGCTGGGGATCATCTGCAAGTTAATGGGCATCCTGCCGGGGAAAAGGAAATGAACAACCTACCGGTTTGCCAGACCTTGCTGCTGGAACTGCACAACGGCGTGTTGCACGTCACCCTCAACCGTCCGGAATGCCGCAATGCGATGAGCTTGCAGATGGTCACCGAGTTGCGCTCGGTGCTGGCGGCGGTACGCGATAAACCAGGGGTTCGCGCACTGGTGATCGGTGGTGTCGGCGGGCACTTCTGTGCTGGCGGCGACATCAAGGACATGGCCAACGCCCGCGCTCAGGGCCCCACTGCGCACCGGGACCTGAACCGGGTGTTCGGCGCACTGCTGCAAGAGGTGCAACACGCACCGCAAGTGGTGATCACGGTGCTGCAAGGCGCGGTACTCGGCGGTGGACTCGGCCTGGCCTGCGTCAGCGATATCGCCCTGGCAGATCACCAGGCGCAATTCGGCCTGCCGGAAACCAGCCTGGGACTGTTGCCGGCGCAGATCGCACCGTTCGTGGTGCAACGCATCGGCTTGACCCAAGCCCGGCGCCTGGCCCTGACTGCGGCCCGGTTTGATGGCCACCAGGCACGGCGCATGGGGCTGGTGCATTTTGTCGAGCATGATCCGCAGGCCCTGGCCGAGCGTCTCGATGAGGTGTTGGCCCATGTCTTGTGTTGTGCGCCGGGGGCGAATGCGGCGACCAAGAAACTCCTGCTGGCGAGTGCCGGACAACCGTCGGATGCCCTGCTGGATCAAGCTGCCGAATGGTTCAGCGAAGCGGTGACCGGGGCAGAAGGCGTCGAGGGAACGATGGCCTTCGTGCAAAAACGCAAACCGGGCTGGGCCATTTAAAAGCTTCGCGAGCAGGCTCGCTCCCACATTTGAAATGCATTCCCCTGTGGGAGCGAGCCTGCTCGCGATGAGGCCATCACATTCACCGATAAACCCAAGGGAACAGCCCATGCCCGGACTCAAGAAAATCCTCATCGCCAACCGCGGTGAAATCGCCTGCCGCATCCAGCGCACGGCCCAGGCGCTGGGCTATCGCACGGTCGCCGTGTTCAGCGACGCGGACGCCGATGCATTGCACGTGCAGATGGCCGACGAGGCGGTCAACATCGGTCCGGCCGCGGTGCAACAGTCTTATTTGAACATCCCGGCCATTCTCGACGCCGCCCGGCGCACGGGGGCGGATGCGATCCATCCGGGCTACGGTTTCCTCTCGGAAAACGCCGGGTTTGCCCGCGCTTGCCAGGACGCCGGCATCACCTTCATCGGCCCCAGCCCCGAGGCCATCGAACTGATGGGCAGCAAGCGCCTGTCGAAGATCGCCATGATCGAAGCCGGCGTGCCCTGCATCGACGGTTATCAAGGTGCCGAACAGGACGACGCCACCCTGAGCCGCGAAGCCGAGCGCATCGGCTATCCGTTGATGATCAAGGCCAGCGCTGGCGGCGGTGGACGTGGCATGCGCCTGGTGCAAGAAGCCGGCAATCTGCTGGAACAGATTCGCACCGCGCGCTCCGAAGCTCTGAACGGGTTTGGCAGCGACGAACTGATTCTCGAACAGGCATTGATCGAACCCCGTCATGTCGAGGTTCAGCTGTTCGGTGACCGGCATGGCAACCTGATTTACCTCGGCGAGCGCGATTGTTCGGTGCAGCGTCGGCATCAGAAAGTCATCGAGGAAGCCCCCTGCCCGGTGATGCCCCCTGAACTGCGGCAGGCCATGGGCGAAGCAGCGCTCAAGGCCGGCCGGGCGGTGCATTACGTCGGCGCGGGCACCGTGGAGTTTCTGCTGGATGCCCGCGGGCAGTTCTATTTCCTGGAGATGAACACCCGACTGCAAGTCGAACACCCGGTGACCGAATTGATCACAGGGCTGGATCTGGTGGCCTGGCAATTGAACATCGCCGAAGGACAACCGCTGCCCTTGCGCCAGGAGCAGGTGCAACTCACGGGCCACGCCATGGAAGTGCGCCTGTATGCCGAAGACCCGGCCCAGGGTTTCCTGCCGCAAACCGGTCGCGTCGTGGCCTGGGAACCGGGATTGCAGGAGGACGTGCGGATCGACCATGGCCTGATCGAAGGTCAGCTCATCAGTCCCTTCTACGACCCGATGCTCGGCAAGCTCATCGCCCACGGCGCCACCCGCGAGGAGGCCCGGCGCAAATTGCTGCGGGCGGTACAGGACAGCGTACTGCTGGGGGTGCAAAGCAATCAGCGGTTGCTCGAAAGCCTGCTGGAGCACCCGCAGTTCGCCAGCGGTGACTTCAGTACCGGGTTCATCGCACAGCACTTTGCAGACCATGCCTGCCTGCAGTCCCATGCCCCGGGCGCGCAACACCTGGCTATCGCAACCGCCCTCTTCTACCAGGCTTCGGCACAGGCTCATCCCGCCCCGCTGGGTGGTTGGCGCAACAATGCCAGTGTGCCCCTGCACTATCGCATCGGCCTTGAGGATCAGGACTGGGTGGTGACGTTGCAGGCAATCCCGGGTGAACCATTGCGCATTCAGGTCGCCGAACGCTGCCTCGAGCTGAAGGTCCTCCACTGCGACGGACGCCGGGCCACCCTCGAAATCGATGGCATCCGCCAGCGCCACGCCTATCGCCTGGAGGCCGGGCAACTCTGGCTGTTTACCCGGCCGGGCAGCTTGCAGTTTGCCGATCGCACTCAGGCGCAGGTTTCCAGCCGGGCCAGTGTCAGTTCCGGCACCCTCAAGGCCCCGATGGACGGTGCGATTGTCGACGTCCTGGTCAATGAAGGCAGCCCGGTCATCAAGGGCCAGCTGCTGGTGGTACTGGAAGCGATGAAAATGGAGCACCCCTTGAAATCGGGCATCGACGGTGTCCTGAAACGCTTGCAGGTCAAAGTCGGGGATCAGGTGAAAAACCGGCAGATACTGTTGGAGGTCGAATAAGGCGCTAGGCGGAACCGCCGGGTTTGGCTACGCTCAAACCCTACAGGACGCGGATACCAGGAACCCTGCAATGCCTCACTGGCTGGTCATTGATCTGGAGGCCACCACCGATGAGGGTGGATGGCCCGTAACGGATATGGAAATCATTGAAATCGGTGCCACCCTGGTGGACCGCAAGGGACGTGAGCTGGACCAGTTCCAGCGCTTCGTCCGCCCCTTGCGGCGGCCGTTGCTGACGCCGTTTTGCCGCGAGCTGACGCACATCACCCAAGCCAACATCGATGCGGCGCAACCGCTGGGCGAAGTCTGGCCGGCGTTTGAACGCTGGCTCGGCCAACACCACACGCGACTTGAAGGCTGGGTCAGCTGGGGCGACTACGATCGCAAACAGCTGCTTCAGGAATGGCAGCGGCTCGGGCTCGCCAGTGTGCTGGCCAACGTGCCCCACATGAACCTCAAACAGCGCTTTGCCAAGGCCCGACGCCTGGAACGCCCGCTGGGGCTCAACGGCGCCCTGCAACTGGCCGGTCTGCAGTTCACCGGCCAGCAACACCGGGCGCTGGAAGATGCGCGCAATACCGCACGCCTGCTGCCACTGGTTCTTCCGCTTTAGACAGGTGACGCCACTCAGGGCCTTGTGCATACTGGCCGGCCCTTTTTAGCCCTTTTCGAGGAATCGCCCATGTTTAAAGTCAACGAGTACTTCGACGGCACCGTCAAGTCGATCGCCTTTGGCACCGCAGAAGGTCCAGCGACCATCGGCGTCATGGCTCCGGGCGAATACGAATTCGGCACCAGCCAGCGTGAAATCATGCACGTGGTCAGCGGCGCATTGACCGTCAAACTGCCAGACAGCAGCGACTGGGAAACCTTCGCCGCCGGTAGCCAGTTCAACGTGCCAGCCAACAGCAAGTTCCAGTTGAAAGTGGCCGTCGACACCGCTTACCTGTGTGAATACCGCGGCTAAACCGCAGGCTTTGCCGAAGTAAAGGTCAGCGCAATAAAAATGCCCGTGTTTTCCGACACGGGCATTTTTTTGTTCTGCGCAAAATTATTCGAGGATCTCCACCGGCATGCCGACTTCGAGTCGACCGTTGCCGTCGTTGACCAGGTTCTGGCCAAACATCGCGCCGTCCGCCTGCGAACGGTATTTCTGCAAGGTTGCCAGGGGTTCGCGGTCCTCGCTGCGCTCGCCGGTTTGCGGGTCGATGGTGGTCAGGATGCAGCGTGAGCAGGACTTGACCACGCGGAACTCGACATCGCCGATGCGGATACGCTTCCAGCCGTCCTCGGCGAAGGCTTCACTGCCTTCGATCACCAGGTTGGGCCGGAAACGCAGCATCTCCAACGGACGCCCGACCCGTTTCGACAAGTCCTCGAGGGAGGCCTGGCCAATCAGCAGCAGCGGATAGCCATCGGCGAAGGCCACCTGGTCGTCATCCTTGCCGTAGCCCGCCTCCGTCATCCGCGCCCGATCCAGCGGCACTTGCACCAGGCGTGTCGGTTTACCAATGAACTGGCTGACCCAGGCTCCGGCTTCATCGCCTGCATCGGGGACCCGCAAGGTATCGCGCCAGATCGTCACGCCACGCAGTTCTGCATCACGACCGGGCAAGGCTACCTCGATCGGCGAATGACCAGGCGCACTGAGGGTCAAGCCGCCTTCGGCATTCCACAACGCCGACAACTGGCTCATCTGCGCCACTGCACGCTGGGTCAGGAAACGACCGCTGGCTTCATCCACCAGCATCCAGCGGCGATCGCCGTCCAGACCGAGTTTATCCAGACCGGTCTGTTGCAGCGTCTCGCCCTTGGCGGACTTCAACGGATAACGATACAGCGCGCTCAGACGCAACATGGCCAGCTCCCTGTTAGGCAAAACGCCACCCTATACGAGCTTGATCACTGAATCAAAGACTGATAACCAAACACCGTAAACCCTGTGGGAGCGGGCTTGCTCGCGAAAGCGGAGTGTCAGTCGATCACTATGCCAACTGTCACTCCGCCTTCGCGAGCAAGCCCGCTCCCACAGGTTGTGCAGGCCCCGCTTATGCCGGTACTTCGTCAAGCATCAGGCGTTGACGTACCACGTCGACGAGTTTGTCCGGCTGGAATTTGGAGAGGAAATTGTCGCAGCCGACCTTTTTCACCATCGAATCGTTGAAGCTGCCGGACAAAGAGGTGTGCAGCACCACGTACAAGCCGCGCAGGCGCGGATCGTTGCGAATTTCGGTGGTCAGGCGATAGCCATCCATTTCCGGCATTTCCGCATCGGTGAAGACCATCAGCAGTTTTTCGGTCATGTCCACGCCGGTATCGGCCCAGGCCTTGAGCATGTTCAAGGCCTTCAATCCGTCGCTGGCGATGTGCATCTTCACGCCCAACTGTCCCAAGGTATCGCGCAATTGCGCCAGGGCCACGTTCGAGTCGTCCACCAGCAGCACCTCACGGCCACGGGCGCGTTCCAGTACCGGATCCTCGAGCTTGTCACGGGAAACCTTGGCGTTGTACGGAACGATCTCGGCCAGGACCTTTTCGACGTCGATGATTTCCACCAGTTGATCATCGACCTTGCTGATGGCGGTCAGGTAATGCTGGCGACCGGCACTGCTCGGTGGCGGCAGGATGGCTTCCCAGTTCATGTTGACGATCCGGTCCACGCCACCGACCAGGAAGGCCTGAACCGAACGGTTGTATTCGGTGACGATAATTGTGCTGCCAGGCCCCGGCACCAACGGACGCATGCCAATGGCCTGGGACAGGTCGATCACCGGCAGGGTCTGTCCGCGCAGGTTGACCACGCCGCAGACAAAAGGATGGCGCTGCGGCATCAGCGTCAACTTTGGCAGCTGCAGGACTTCCTGTACTTTAAAGACGTTGATCGCGAACAATTGCCGTCCGGCGAGCCGGAACATGAGAATTTCCAGGCGATTCTCACCCACCAGTTGCGTGCGTTGGTCTACCGTGTCGAGAATGCCGGCCATCAATGACTCCTGGTCTTGTTCGGATGAATTCACTTAGAGAAGGTTATCGGCTGTTTTTGCCGAAGCTTGACCCACTCTAAAATGCCACGCACGGGCATTGATGTCACATTAACATCATGCTTTACTGGCGCTGTGATTACATCTGCTGCACTTCTGCGCCGCGACCCCGATTCTTGCGAAAGGTTCCGCTGTGTAAGGGATTCCCCTATCAACAATCAGGTGCAACCTGATATTCGCAATATCCAATAGCCATTAATGTGACGCCATTCTCATTGCATGAACGGAGTCAGGCTTTTGTGTGCGATCGCTAGCCAGTGGCCAACCACCCACTCGTGTTCCCCAGCCTGCCTCCGGGCCAGCCGCCGTTCGTTCACCCGACGACTCGGCAATGCCGGGGTTCCGACCGCCCTCGTCGACACACACGATATCCCCTCATTTGACATGACGTTGTGGAGATAAGTATGCCGAACGACCGTAAAGAGTGGGCCCAGCAGCTCCCGGAGTTTCTCGTCGAGGCTGAAACACTCCTGGCTAAAACCGAGGAATGCTTGAGCCATCTGCAGTTGATCAGCAATGACAAGGATGCCATCGACTGCATGCTCAGCACGCTGCTCAAGCTGGCCAACAAGGCCGATACCCTGGCGTTGGCGGCCGTGTCTGAGTTTTCGCTGCATATTCATGGTTTGCTGAACCACGCACAGAACACCATGAGCCTGCACGACGAGGCGCTGAGCGCCCTGAAAGACTGCCTGACCCTGATTGCCTGGCAACTCGAACTCATCGACCAGACCACCGGGCAGCTCAGCCTCGACGACAGCGAGCAGGCCACCCTTATCGAAGCCTTTGCCTTTCAGGTCGGACAAAGCCGGTTTCAGCCACCGGTCAATGCCAGGCCGCTCACCCTCGTGCCCTATTCGGAACGACGGGCTTGAACTAATCCAACTATGCCTATGGTGTGGTTTGGTTATCAGTACCGCACTGTTTACTTGAGTGCGCATATGTCGCAAATGAATATTTCATAGCTATAAGCGACATCTTCAAAACAATCACTATTGCCCATCGGCAATTGCGCGCCAGTCTTGATCAGGTATTGCCTGGTATCAACAGCCCCCTCGGGGCTATCGGTATTTTGCGATGGCAACAACCAACTTGTTCCGTAAGGGAAGCATGGTCTAAACGACTGGATTCCTGACTTTTCGGACATGCATACGGACGCGACCAACGGTATCTTAAGTGCTACCATGCCGCCTGTTAGTTGACGCCAATTAATGGCTGTGTGATCGCAGCCGAACTCGTCGGCGCTCCACATAAAAACAGGGACCAGTCAGCCAGCATGACCGGTCGGCCCGCAGCGAACATCCATTGGCTCCATCCGCTATGTACGCCAGCCTCAAGTCAATCGCCAAGTGGCCACCCTCCCGGGAAAATGCTCGCAGATTCACGCTGTTGCTTTGCGCCTGCTCGACCCTCGGCAGTTTGCTGGTCCATGGCTTGTCCATTCCGCTGCCCCTGTCATTGCTGGTGCTCAACATTGCGGCGCTGACCAGTGTTGCCGTGCAGTACTGCCTTTCGCGCAAATCGATCAAATTCCAGCCTCAGGAGCTGGCCGACCGGTTGTTGCAGGTCCAGGAAAACGAGCGTCACCGACTGAGCCGTGAACTGCATGACGACATCGGTCAATTGCTGACTGCCGCAAAACTGCAAAGTGACTGGCTCAAACGCCGGATGCCCGAAGAGCTCCAGGGACAATGCACGGTCCTCTGCGACACGCTGGAAGAAACCCTGGCCAAAGTTCGTGACGTATCCGCCATTCTCAATCCCCGGCAGTTGACCAGCCTCGGGCTGGAAGCCAGTCTGCGGGCACACCTGCTCAAGACCCTGGCCAACACCCCGGTGCACTGGAGCCTGGAATGCCAGCAGCGCCTGACCGGCATACCGGAGGAAATGGCCGTGGCGGCTTTTCGCATTACCCAGGAAGCGGTCACCAACATCCTGCGACATGCCCAGGCCAAGAACCTGCTGGTATGCCTGCAGCGCCTGCCCCAAGGCCTGAGGTTGCAGATCAGCGATGATGGTCAGGGCTTCGCCCCCGCAACGGACCCAGGTCGCGAAGGGCAACGCGGTATGGCCGGGATGTCGGAACGGATCGATCAACTGGGCGGCACGCTGACCGTTACCAGCGAGCCGGGCAAAGGCACTCAAATCGAAGCTCTATTTCCCTGGGCGCCCCGTGCGCTCGAACGGGCCAGTTCGAATAAGGTTATGCATTGACTTGTAATTTACTACTGGTGGATGACCACTCGCTGATCAGGGCTGGCGTGCGCGCCCTGGTAATGGACCTGCCCGGCTACGCCGTCATCGGTGAGGCCAATGACGGCTCGCAGTTGCTCGAAATGGTCGGGCATCTGTCCCCGGATATTGTCCTGCTGGATATTTCGATGCGCCAGACCGGCGGCCTCGAAGCCTTGCAACAGCTCAAGCGGGTGCGCCCGCAGAGCAAGGTCCTGATCCTGTCGATGCACACCGACCCGGCCCTCATCATGCAGGCCCTGGAGTCCGGCGCCCATGGCTACCTGCTCAAGGACACCACGGCGACCGAACTCGAGCACGCGCTGGACGCCTTGCGCAACAACGAGCGCTATCTGAGCCCGGCCATTGCCCACACGGTGATCACCCAGGCCCTGAGCCGGAATCAGAAGCACCAGCCCGAACCTGCCGACTCGCACAACCTGACGGCACGCCAGCTGGAAATCCTGCGGTTGATCGTTCGCGGCAAATCCACCCGAGAGATCGCCAACGGCCTGGGGTTGAGCGTCAAGACCGTCGAAACCCACCGTTCGCAGATCATGAAGCGTTTGCAGATCTACGATGTGGCCGGCCTGGTGCTGTTCGCCGTGCGTGAACAAATCATCAGCCTTGATGACTAGCCACTTCACTGGCCCGTAGCAGCGGCGAATCTTCAGGCAAATGCACGAGCAACGCCGCCGGGCGGACCGAGAAACGCAGGTTGTCCCCGACCAGCGGTTCACCATCGAGGTTGATGCAGAGCCCTTCCGAGACCTTGATCTCGACCCAGGGCAGGCGCACCCGGACAAACATGCTGTCGATGCCAAAACCTTCGGTCAGCAGGTTTTTCAAGGTACCGACCACCTCCTGCGGTGCCGGCAGGATACTGATGTCCAGCAAACCATCATCGACCAGGGCCTGTGGGCACAATTCCCGCCCACCGCCGGCCTGCCGGCCATTGCCGATGCCCAGCGCCAGCAGATCGCCGCTCCAGTGGAAATCCGGACCCTGCAATTCACCGTAGGCGGTATGCAGCTCATTGAAGCGTGACAGGCCGGTGAACAGGTACGCAGCACCGCCGAGGATTTTCTTCAACTCCTCCGGGGTGTTCGCCGTGACATGACTGCCAAACCCACCGGTCGCCATGTTCAGGAATATCTGCCCGTCGACCTCCCCCAGATCAATGGCGGTCGGCACGGCATCCAGCAGCGCCAGCGCCTGATCAGGCTGCAGGGGCACGCCCGCCGCACGCGCAAAATCGTTGGCAGTTCCCAGCGGCATCAGTACCAGGCTGGCTTTTTTCGAGTGCTCCGCCATGGCCTCGGCGATATCGCGCAAAGTGCCATCACCGCCACCGGCAATGATCTGCCGATAACCGGCCGCCAACGCTTCGTCCACCAGTCTCTGTGCATCGCCAGCTTCCCAGGTCAATCGAACAGCAAGCTCCCAACCTTGCTCACGCCGGCTTTCGACGGCGGCACGAACCGCCTCGTTGAGTGCCTGTTTGCCATGCAGAATCAACAGTGCCTTGCGATCGCTCATTACTTCACTCCCGGGTTGAATGGCATCTGGGAGATGTTGACCGCGCAGGCGCCGTTAAAGGTCGCCAGAAAACCAATTATTTCCAGTCAGGCAACTTGATCCCCCACGGCAGGACTTTTCTTACAAAACGTGAGGAATCTGCTCAATTGACCGGAAATCCGAATTGGTAGACCTTGGGGCTTCAGCAGGACCCCACAGGGACGTGCCATGCAAGGCCAAAACCCTGGATTACCGGCCAGCACAAAAGCCACGGGAGAAAATGATATGGAACCTCGCGTCACCGAGCTGGAAACACACCTCAAGCACATACGCAGGGACCTGGACGACATCCGCGGTGACGTCAAATCCATCAAGCACAGGCTTGCCTACTCCGCCTGCGGAACGGTCGTGATCCTCGGTCTCCTTGGCTGGATCGCCAATAGCCGCTTCGAGCAGGTCATTTCATTGTTCCTGGCACATTGAATGGCCATTAACCAGAAACCCGGTTCAATCAACCGGGTTTCTGGTTGGCCAATCCGCCGAAGCGGTCAGCCCAGGACTTCGCTCAACGGAATGAAGAAAACGCTATCGCCCTGAACCAGCGTGCGACCTTCCAGGACTTCTACCAGCCCATCAGCCCAGGCAGCGCTGCGCAGTACGCCGGAGCTCTGGTTTTTGTAGATCGTCGCCCTGCCGTTTTCCAGCCGTCCACGCAAATATTCCCGCCGATTGCCAGGTTGGGGCCAGTCAAACCCCGCCGGTACCTGCACCTTCAGCGGCTCGATTTCCCTTACACCCTGACGACGCAGGAGGTAGGGCCTGGTCAACAAGGCAAAGGTCACGAGGGTCGATGCCGGATTGCCCGGCAAGCCGATCACGGGTACACCGCGGAAATGCCCGAACGTCAGTGGTTTACCAGGCTTGATGGCGAGTTTCCACAGCGTCAGTTCGCCCTCTTCGCGCAAGGCGATACCCAGAAAATCGGCTTCTCCCACCGATACGCCACCGGTCGAGAGGATCAGGTCGACATCCTTCAACTCACCCAATCGGGAACGAGTGGTTTGCAGATCGTCCGGAAGAATGCCCGCGTCGACGACCTCACAGCCCAGACGCTGCAACCAGCTGCACAACAACACACGGTTGCTGTTGTAGATCTGTCCCGGCCCCAGCGCCTGGCCCGGTTCAATCAATTCGTCGCCGGTCGACAGCACCGCCACACGCACCTTGCGAACGACCTCCAGCTCGGCGCAGCCCAATGAGGCAGCCAATCCTTGCTCGATCGGCCCCAGCGGCGTGCCTGCCGGCAGAATCAACTCGCCGACGGTCGCTTCCTGGCCTTGCGGACGGATGTTCTGGCCCTCGGTCAAGGCTTGCGTGAAACGCACTCGCTCATCCGCCTGGACCTCGGCGTTTTCCTGCATCTCGACGCAATCGGCACCGGCGGGTACAGGCGCGCCGGTGAAAATGCGCGCACAGGTTCCAGGCTGCAACGGATCGGGGGCCTGGCCGGCAAACACCTTCTGGCTGACCACCAACGGCTCTCCCGTCCAGTCAGCCATGCGCAAGGCATACCCATCCATGGCACTGTTGGGCCAGGGCGGCAGATCAAGGGTCGACAGCAGGTCTTCAGCCAGTACACGCCCCTGCACCTGCGCCAACGGCAAACGTTCACGCTCGACGATCCTCGAGGCCTCGGCCATTTCCAGCAAGCGGGCCAACGCCTCCTCGACAGGCATCAAGCTGCCGGTCTTGCCCGGCTTACCCACGGGATTCACAAGGCGCGGCCTGTTTCAGGTGGGGCACGAAATTGCACGGGCGATGCCGCGAATCCAGCTGTTCGGCCAGAATGCCGTCCCAACCGGTGCGCACGGCATTGGTCGAACCCGGCAAACAGCAAACCAGCGTGCCATTGGCCAGACCGGCCAACGTCCGGGACTGGACGGTCGAGGTGCCGATATCGGCAACCGAGATCTGGCGGAACAGCTCACCGAATCCATCGACCTGCTTGTCCAGCAGGCAGCTGACGGCTTCCGGTGTGCTGTCACGCCCGGTAAAACCGGTTCCGCCGGTGATCAGCACCACCTGCACGACATCGTCGGCAATCCAGTTGGCGACTTGCGCACGAATTTTGTAGAGGTCATCTTTGAGCAACACCCGGGCTGCCAGGTAATGACCGGCAGCGGTCAAGCGGTCGACAAAGAGCTGGCCCGAGGTGTCGGTGTCCAGCGTGCGGGTATCGCTGACAGTCAGCACTGCAATGTTCAGCGGTGCGAAAGGTACATCAGCCTTGGCTTTCATAGGCTCGTCCAGTTGTAGGAGAAACAGCCCGGTGTTATATCACAGCGCTCCGTTTTTTCGCCGCTCCCATGGAGACCTGCCATGACCATGAATTCACAATTGCCACCCTGCTCCATTCTGCTCCTGGCGGGCGGTCGCGGCCAACGCATGGGGGGGCGTGACAAAGGGTTGCTGGACTGGCGCGGCGAACCGCTGATTGCTCACTTGCATCGCAAGACCCGCCCGCTGACCGATGACCTGATCATCTCCTGCAACCGCAACCTCGAGAAGTATGCGCCTTACGCCGACCAGTTGGTCCACGACGATGAAGGTGACTTCCCCGGCCCCCTGGCGGGAATTCGGGCGGGCCTGGAAGCTGCTCGCCATACTCATATGCTGGTCCTGCCCTGTGACGTTCCGGGCATTGATGCGGCGCTGATCGGCACGATGCGCGAGACCGCCAACCTGAATCCCGACAAGCCGTTGATGGTGCGGCACGATGACCACTGGGAGCCGTTGTTGTGTGTGATTCCGGTGCTGCACAGGGCAGCCTTTGAAAAGGCCTGGAACGAGGGTGAGCGCAGCCCTGGCCGGCTGATGCGCAAGCTCGGCGCGACCGCGCTGCAATGCCCCGACAAAGACCCTCGGCTGGCCAATCTGAACACACCGGAACTATTAAGCGGCCATGACACTGTGTCAGACTGACATTGATCAGGAACTTGCGCGGACGGTTCACGTCTCAAGTTCAGCAACCAAAGAATTCTTATTCGGAGACACACTCATGATGCAACGGACCCTCGCCACTTTCATGCTCGCACTGGGCCTCGCCACCCTCGCCGGTTGCGCATCGCCTACGGTGATTACCTTGAATGACGGTCGCGAAATCCAGGCCGTCGACACGCCAGAATTCGACAAGGATTCCGGTTTCTACGAATTCGAACAGCTCGATGGCAAACAGACCCGCATCAACAAAGATCAGGTCCGTACCGTTAAAGAGCTGTAATCGGGTGCCACCGGATACAGAAAAGCCCGCTTGATGCGGGCTTTTTCATGCCTGAAGAACAGCACTTCAGGAGCGCCGTTCAGGATCACCATTGCAGGGTGATTTCACTCTCGAACTCACGCGCCTGGCCCGAGACCGGATCGATGAATTTCAGTCCCTGAGCCAGCAGTTTCAAAGGATTGGCGTAGTCATCCTGCGCATCCTTGAGCACCTCGGGGTAAAACGGGTCGTTGCAGATAGCGGCGCCCAACGCCGCCATGTGTACCCGCAACTGATGTTTCTTGCCCGTCACCGGGTAAAGACCATACCGCCAGAGCTTCTCCTGTTTCTCCCTGACTTCGATCGCCGTCTCGGTGTTGCAGGCCCCAGGCCCTTCCTGCATGCGGAAGAACGGCTCGCCATCGACCAGCCGGCTTTTATGAACCCGCGGGAAAGCAAGTTCAGGTAACGCCGCTGCGATGGCCTCGTAGCGTTTTTCGATCTGCCGGGTTGGAAACAACGACTGATAAGCCGAACGACTCTGCGGATTGGCGGAAAACAGTACCAGCCCTGCGGTATGCCGGTCGATGCGATGCAATGGCACCAGATGCGGATTGTCCAGGCGACGGATCAAGCGCCTGAGCAACGTCTGTTCGACGTATTCGCCAGCCGGCGTCACCGGCAGAAAGTGCGGTTTGTCGGCCACCACCAGATGCTCGTCCGCATACAGAATCGACTCGATCACCGGGATCGGCTTTTCATCCGGCACTTCGCGAAAATAATGAATCCGCAAACCTTCCCGGTAGGCCAGATCGAGGGCAATCGGCATGCCCTGCCCATCGAGGACGCGACCACGGGCGATTCTGTCCAGCCATTGTTCACGACCGATGGCGCTGAAATGCTCGCACAGGCAATCGACAACGGTCTGCCACGGGCCAGGTGGCAAGTACAGCGTACTGGCCTGGCTGTGTGCCGCAGAAAAAGAAGAAGTGGACATACGAAAGCTCTAACCCTCAGTGCAGAGCGGCATTATCCAACAGCACGGGGAATGAGCCTAGCCTCAAGCCGGAATCCGTGTGCGCGCCGCCGCTTCGGTGTATTCCTTGAGCCAGCGCAATACATCGACTGCCTCCCAGCGAGCGGGGTCATAGAGGGCGTACAACAACCCCTGATAACCCACGACATCGAGTTGCCGGTGATAACCCGCGCGTTGAAACAAGGCTTCGATTTCTGCGAAACAGGTATTGAAATGCGTTTTATTGAAGGGCGTCTTGCCCTCGGTCACCAGACCATCCAGACGCAACTCAAGAACGGCTTCACTCACGACGTCTGCGGACATCCGGTTCACGCTGTTCTTCAACTGTTCGACATTGACCACGATTCATCCCTCTCACGCCCGGGCTTGTCTGCTCGCTGCCGAAAATCAGCAGCGGCAACACAGGCACACGAATAACTGTATGCACATACAGTATCCGATCAATGCCGGATAAGCCAAGGGGATCAATCGCAAAGTTCGACAGGCGGGAAAAACCGCCAGCGCAAAAACCGCCTAACGCAAGAACGCCACCACCTCATCGGCACTGAACGGCCAGCCCAGTTCAGCGCCGGTGTCGACCCGCCGCAACACCGGAATACGCAGGCTGTAGGCGGCGAACCAGGTTTCATCGTCGGCGATATCCACCAGCTCCACCAGCAGACCGCGCTCGACAAACTCCATCAACATGGCTTCGGCTACTTCACAGAGATGGCATCCAAGGGTGCCGAACAGCTGACATTCGGGAAGCATGAGCGCTCAACCAGAAAATGAAGTGACCATTCTAGGCCTGCACCGAAAAACCGTCGAGCCATTGAGTCTCCTGTCCTGATGCCACCGACGATGATGAGACCTGTGTCAGTCCTGGCTCACGGCGCCGATCTTGTGGATCGACAGGTCCGCGCCGTAATACTCCTGCTCCTGACTCAGGCGCAATCCATGAAGAGCCTTGATCACGCCATAAACGGCGAACCCGCCGGCCAGTGCAACGGTGACGCCCAGTGCCGTGCCGATCAACTGGCTGATCAGGCTGACTCCTCCCAGCCCGCCCAAAGCGCTCTGGCCGAAAATGCCGCAGGCAATACCGCCCCAGACGCCGCACAAGCCATGCAGCGGCCAGACACCCAATACATCGTCGATGCGCCATTTGACCTGAGCGGCGGTAAAGCACCAGACAAACAACGCCCCCGCGACGGCGCCGGTCACCAGCGCCCCCACCGGATGCATCAGGTCGGAACCGGCGCAGATCGCCACCAGTCCCGCCAAGGGTCCGTTGTGCAGAAAGCCGGGGTCGTTGCGCCCGACAATCAACGCGGCCACCGTACCGCCCACCATGGCCATCAATGAGTTCACCGCCACCAGTCCACTGACACCTTGCAGGGTTTGCGCACTCATGACGTTGAAGCCGAACCAGCCAACAATCAGGATCCACGAGCCCAACGCCAGAAACGGGATGCTCGAAGGCGCGAACGCGACCAGCCGACCGTCGCGATAGCGGCCATTGCGCGGCCCGAGCAACAGCACCGCCGCCAGTGCCAGCCAACCGCCCATGGCATGCACCACCACCGAACCTGCGAAATCATGGAAACCGGCGCCAAAGCGTTCCAGCAGCCAGGCTTGCAAACCCAGGTTGCCGTTCCAGACCATGCCTTCGAAGAACGGATAGATGAACGCGACAATCAACGCGGTTGCACACAGTTGCGGGACAAACCGGGCGCGCTCGGCTATTCCTCCGGAAATGATCGCGGGGATAGCCGCGGCAAAGGTCAGCAGGAAGAAAAACTTCACCAGTCCATAACCATGGTCGGCATTGAGCACGGCCGCCGATTGCATGAACGTCACGCCATAAGAAATCCAATAGCCTATAAAGAAGTAGGCCAGTGTCGATACCGCGAAGTCGCTGAGGATTTTCGACAAGGCGTTGACCTGGTTTTTCTGTCGCACGGTTCCGACTTCGAGAAAGGCAAAACCGGCGTGCATGGCCAGAACCATGACCGCACCGATCAGAATGAACAGCGTGTTGGAGCTATGGACCAGGGTGTCCACGGCGCTTTGCAGATTTTCCATGGGATGGGCAGACCTTATGGCAGAAAAAAGCACCAAAGCAGTTCGCGATGACCGCCCACGCACCAAGTTGCAGCTTCGAAGCCTCAGAAGACTGATCTTGCTGAACCGCCTTGGTGCACGGACACCGTCCGGGAAAAACGTGACCCGGACGTTTGCGCGAGTTTTTGATTGTTGGTCCTACGGTTTTACTGAAATCATGCCCGGCTATAGCGCAATGGTGCGGACCGGCGCACCACGACACAGCAAAAGTTGTACCAGTCATTTGTACTGAACCTTCGCCGAAGGCTCATACTCGAACGCATCAGAAAGCCACTTATGGAGATCCACCATGGCCCGCATCCAGGCAAAGACTGCTCAAGAAATCCTGATGAACGATTTTCAGACACTGGTCAGTGACACCGAGCGGTTGCTGGAGCACACCGCGACCCTGGCCGGCGATCAGGCCGACGAATTGCGCGAGCAGATTCACGACAGTCTCTTGCGTGCCCGTGAAACCCTGAAGCTGACCGAAGACTCCCTGCGCGAACGCGGCAAGGCGGCTGTCACCGCCACCGAAGACTATGTCCAGGCCAACCCTTGGCAATCGGTCGGGATCGCGGCCGGCGTGGGTTTCCTGATCGGCCTGCTGGCCAGCCGGCGCTGATATGTCGATCGGTGAATCCGACCCGTCTGCGACGGGAACAAGCTCCTCATCGCGGCGCCTGGGTGCTGCCTTCCTGGGGTTGCTGCACAGCCATGTCGAACTGTTCGGCATCGAGTTGCAGGAACAGAAAGCCCGCACCGTCAGCCTGTTGCTGTTTGCCGGTCTGGCGCTGGTGTTTGCGTTGCTGCTGCTGGTAGGGCTGTCGACGCTGGTGCTGATCGTGTTCTGGGACACCTATCGCCTGACCGCCATCATCGGGCTCTGCGTGTTCTACACCCTCGCCGCCATATTCTGCGCGATGCGTTTGAGGGCAGCGATTTTCGATGAGTCCTCGCCCTTCCACGGTACGCTGGAAGAGCTGGCCAACGATCGGGAGCGCCTGCTGCCATGAACCTGCCCGAATTGCCACACAACAGCTCACGCACGGAAATGCGCAAGGCCCTGATTCGCCTGCGCATGGAAATGCACCGCCAGGAAATCCGCCACGAATCCGCGCAACTGCTGCAACCGTTGAAACGCGTGCGCGGGATGACGCAGAACCTGCAGGACGGTTTCGGCATCAAACACGCTCCACTCTGGGGCGTGGCCGCCGTCACCTTGCTGGGTTTTCTGACCGGCAAGGGCGCAAAGAACGGGGGGGGCCTCAGCAGCCTGACCCGGCTGATCCGCCTCGGCACCACACTGGGGCCACTGATCAAACTGATCATGCAGGGCTCTTCGCGCAAAGACTGACCAGTTTCCTTCTGGCTACGCTCTTGCAGTGTCGACGGAATGCCCCCTCTATCGAGGGGGCAATCCTGTGCGCCTGTCCGGTCAATTGGCCCCCCTGCGAAAAAAGTTCTTGCAAGGTGACCTCGATATCGACGCCGCCGGATTGTAGTTCCGCTTGCAGGTCATGACGCGAAACGGGAAGCTAGGCCATCAGTCACCTGACGGAGAGTCCCGCCTTGGAATGGCACACCCTGCTTACCCGCGAACGCCTCGGAAAGCCTCTGCACAGCCCTGAAGAACTCGGCCGCAGCCCTTTTCACAAAGACCACGACCGCATCATTTTCTCGGGGGCTTTCCGCCGCCTCGGGCGCAAGACCCAGGTCCATCCGGTGTCCAGCAATGATCACATTCATACGCGCCTGACCCACTCGCTGGAAGTCAGTTGCGTGGGGCGCTCGCTGGGCATGCGGGTCGGCGAAACCATCCGCAGCGCCCTGCCCGACTGGTGCGAACCCAGCGATCTGGGAATGGTGGTGCAATCGGCCTGCCTGGCACACGACATCGGCAACCCGCCTTTCGGCCATTCCGGTGAAGACGCGATCCGTCACTGGTTCCAGCAAGCCGCCGGGCGTGGCTGGCTGGATGCGATGAGTGAGGCCGAGCGCAATGACTTCCTGAATTTCGAAGGCAACGCCCAGGGCTTTCGGGTGCTCACTCAACTGGAGTATCACCAGTTCGACGGCGGCACCCGACTGACCTACGCAACCCTGGGCACCTACCTGAAGTATCCATGGACGGCCAGGCACGCCGATTCGCTGGGCTACAAGAAACACAAGTTCGGCTGTTATCAGAGTGAGCTGCCGCTATTGGAGCAGATCGCCCATAAACTCGGCCTGCCGCAACTTGAAGAGCAACGCTGGGCGCGGCATCCGCTGGTGTACCTGATGGAGGCCGCCGACGACATCTGCTATGCACTGATCGACCTGGAAGACGGCCTGGAAATGGAGTTGCTGGAATATGCCGAAGTCGAGTCCCTGCTGCTGGACCTGGTGGGCGACGACTTGCCGGAGACCTACCGCCAGCTCGGTCCCGGCGATTCGCGCCGACGCAAACTGGCGATCCTGCGCGGCAAGGCCATCGAACACTTGACCAATGCCGCGGCCCGCGCTTTCGTCGAGCAACAGCACGCGCTGCTGGCCGGCACATTGCCCGGCGACCTGGTGGAGCACATGCACGGGCCCGCCAAGCGTTGCGTGCTGAACGCCAAGGACATGGCCCGCAAGAAAATCTTCCAGGACAAGCGCAAGACCCTGCACGAGATCGGCGCCTACACCACGCTGGAAATCCTCCTCAACGCCTTTTGCGGCGCAGCACTGGAGCAGCACAACGGTCGGACCCCGTCATTCAAAAGCCGCCGCATCCTTGATCTGCTGGGTAACAATGCGCCCGATCCTCACGGCCCGCTGCACACGTCGTTTTTGCGCATGATTGATTTCATCGCCGGCATGACCGACAGCTATGCCAGTGACATGGCCCTGGAAATGACGGGGCGTGCCAGCCACTGAGGTGCTTCGTTTGATCAGCCATTACGGCGTTCGTTTTGGCTGATCCCCCTTCAACTTCCAACAGCACTCAAGTCTCGTCGAATCGCCCTACAACACATGGCGAGCGAACTGATCGCCTGTCCGGCACTCTCGCGAAACAATCGGCCTCCCTCTGTTCGACAGATGAAGTGCGCACCATGGCCGAAGACGATCTACGCATCCTCCTGGTGGAGGACCATCCCTTCCAACTGATAGCCACTCAATACCTGCTGGAAAGTTATGGCTTCACCCGACTGACTACCGCCGACAGCGCCAAATGCGCCATGCAGCAAATGCTCGGGGTCGACCAGCCATTCGACATCCTTTTATGCGATCAATGCCTGCCCGATCTGACAGGACTCGATCTGGTCCGGTTCGCCAGTCAGCAAGGACTGGTCAGACAGGCGATCATACTGAGCAGCCTGACGACGTCTGAACTGGATGAACTTGTAAAAACGGCCACTGAACACAGACTGCCGTTATTGGGTTACTTGATAAAACCATTGAAACAATCTGAATTTAGATACCTGTTGACCATGGCACCAACACAAACAAAAAGCACATATGAAAATCGACAAATTCACAGCGTAAAACCTACAAACAACTTCCTTGAAAAGTGCACCAGACCGCCAAACTTCCCCGGACTTCCTATTAAGAAACCTAGTTAATACGTAGTCCAATTCCTTTTAATTTGTAGGACTTCTCCTATATTGCTGCTACAGCCCGGTCCGTTCATGCGTCCCTTCAAGTATCTGAGCTAAGGTGCGCGCTTTATTTGAGCTCGCATGGGACTTGATTATGAACTCCGTTTTTATTGTCGACGATCACCCGGTTATCCGCCTTGCCGTTCGAATGTTACTGGAACACGAAGGTTACAAAGTCGTCGGCGAAACTGACAATGGGGTCGACGCCATGCAGATGGTTCGCGAATGCATGCCGGACCTGGTCATTCTCGACATCAGCATTCCAAAGCTGGATGGCC
The DNA here is from genome assembly GCF_058986625.1 of Pseudomonas sp. GW821-FHT07G06. NCBI lineage: Bacteria > Pseudomonadati > Pseudomonadota > Gammaproteobacteria > Pseudomonadales > Pseudomonadaceae > Pseudomonas > Pseudomonas sp. GW821-FHT07G06. The sequence goes on along the minus strand of NZ_JBYSVW010000015.1, from coordinate 126,466 downwards.
TGGAAGTACTGTCCCGGTTCAACGCAATGAGTAACCCTCCTAAAACACTGGTACTGACCGCACAGTGCCCGACACTCTTCGGTATTCGTTGCATGCAATCCGGAGCCTCGGGTTATGTCTGCAAACAAGAGGACATCAGTGAACTGGTGAGTTCCATAAAAGCGGTATTTTCAGGTTACAACTATTTCCCGAGTGAAGCCTTGAACCCCATCCACGGAGATGAAACACGCTGCATCGAATTGGAACTGTTCAAGTCCGTAAACGACCGGGAACTGATGGTCCTGCAACTTTTTGCCCAAGGTCGCACAAACAAGGAAATCGCCAAGGGCATGTTTCTGAGCAACAAGACCGTGAGCACCTACAAAAAGCGCCTCATGCAGAAACTCAAAGCCAAATCCCTGGTTGAACTGATCGAGATGGCAAAACGTAACGCACTCGTGTGAGAACCTGGATGCCCAGCCGTTTGATGGTCTATCTGATTCAAGTGACCGCAGGTCTATGCGTGAGCACCTCGTTGTTCGGAGCACCGGGCAATGAACACTACACACTGCTCAGCCGCTCGAAGGTCGGGGCGCTGGAGATTCGACTGGATGAATCCCAGCAACAATGGATAAACAATAAAAATCAACTGACGCTCGGCACGTCGGCCCCGGACTATCCCCCTTTCGACCTGACCACCAGTGGTCAGGACTATGAAGGCTTTACCGCCGATTACGCTGGCCTCCTGGAAAAAGCCACCGGGTTGCCGGTCAAGGTTCAGCGTTTCGAATCCCGAGGGGCCGCGATCACCGCGCTGCAGAACGGCGATGTCGATCTGCTTGGTAGCGCCAATGGATTCGAAGCAGGCATTGCCGAGATTGCCCTGTCCATACCCTATGCCGTCGACCAGCCCGTATTGGTGACCCGCGAAGGAGAAACCCGATCCCTCACCGATGGCCTGGCCGGATTGCGCCTGAGCATGGTGTATCACTATTTGCCGCTAGAGGAAGTCAAGGCGCTGTACCCAAAAGCGATCATCACGTCCTATCCGTCCTACCAGAATGCGATCAATGCCGTTGCCTTCGATCAGGCGGATGTGTTTCTCGGCGACACGATTTCAACTCACTACATGATCAACAAGGGGTACTTGAACAACATCCGGATGGCCAACTTTGGCAAACATGAAGCCCATGGCTTCAGCTTTGCCATCAACAGGAACAACCCCGAGCTGCTCGGCATCATCAACGCGATGATCAGGGCCGTCCCTTCCAGTGAGCGAGAAAACATCGCCAAACGCTGGAGCGCCGGCAGCGACATTCTGCTGACCGATCAAAAGCTGCAACTCACTGACCGGGAAGAACGCTGGCTGGCACACCACCCGACAGTGCGCGTCGTCGTCAACGAAGCCTATGCGCCACTGACGTTTTTCGATAGCAATGGCAACTTTCGCGGGGTCAGCGCGGATTTGCTTGAGCTGATCAGGCTGCGCACCGGCTTGCGCTTTGACATCCAGCGCAGTCGAAACGATGACGAGATGATCAAACAGATCAAAAACAACCAGGCCGATGTGATCGCCGCGTTGCTCCCCAGCGCCAAACGTCAGTCCCAACTGAACTTTACCCGCCCCTTTCTGGAAAATTCCTACGTCCTGCTGACCCGTAAAGCCGCCGACAGCCCGACCAATCTCGTGCAGTTGCAGGACAAACGCCTGGCCATTGCCCGCGGCAATCCACTCAAGGATTACCTGCGCAGAGAGTTTCCCCGGATCAAGCTGATCGAAACCCCGGACACCTTCAGCGCCGTAGAGATGCTCGCCGAAGGCCAGGCCGAGGGCGTGGTGAACTCACTGGTCATTGCCAATTACTTCATTTCGTCGCGGCTGTTCGAACACACCTTGCAAATCAGTACCACCATCGGCACCGAGCAGGCAGCGTTCTCGCTGGCCACTGCACGGGGCGCCAAAGAGCTGAACGCCATTCTGAACAAGGCGCTGCTGAGCATCTCGCCGGAGGAACTGGGCATCATCAACAGTCGCTGGCGCGGCTATTCGGCGTCCTCGCAAAGCACCTGGCGCAACTATCAAAGACTGTTCTACCAAATCGCCATCGGTGCCGGTGCGCTATTGCTGATTTCCATAGCGTGGAACGACTACATGCGACGCCAGATCAAGCAGCGCAAGGCCGCCGAGCGTGCATTGAACGATCAGTTCGAGTTCATGCGATCGCTGGTCAATGGCACGCCCCATCCGATCTACGTACGTGATCGCCAGGGGCTGCTGCAAAGTTGCAACGACAGTTACCTGCAGGCGTTCTGCGCCAGGCGCGAAGATGTCATCGGCAAAAGCGTCATGCAGGGGGCGATGAGCAATGTGTTCGAAGCCCGGGAGTACCAGGCTGACTACCAGCGCGTGGTGACCGAGGGCAGACCGTTGATCGTCGATCGCGAACTGCATATTGGTGGCCGGCGGTTGACGATCTATCACTGGATTCTTCCCTACCGCGATTCCAGCGCGAAAGTGCAAGGCATTATCGGTGGCTGGATCGACATCAGCGAACGCCGGCAACTGCTCGATGATCTGCGTTGCGCGAAAGAACACGCCGATAACGCCAACCGGGCCAAAAGCACGTTTCTGGCCACGATGAGCCATGAGATCCGCACGCCGATGAATGCAATCATCGGCATGCTTGAACTGACACTCAAGCGTCTTGATCATCGGCACCCGGAACGTCAGGCCATCGATGTCGCGTACAACTCGGCGAAAGGGTTGCTGGAGCTGATTGGCGACATCCTCGACATTGCCAGAATCGAATCCGGGCGCTTGAGCCTGAGTCCGGAGCGCGTTAATCCGGGTGAACTCGTGGCCTCGGTCGTACGGATTTTCGATGGCCTTGCCCGACAGAAGGAACTCGAACTGAAGCTGGAGTTTTCTCCGGCCAAGCCGACCTTCGATGTGTTGCTGGACCCTTTGCGCTTCAAGCAGGTGCTGTCCAACCTGATCAGCAATGCCATCAAGTTTACCGAGCAAGGCCAGGTCAGGGTCATTGTCGACCTGCACCCGGCAGTGCAGCCAGATCGTGTGCAAATGCGGGTGCAGGTTCACGACAGTGGCATCGGGATCAGCGAACAGGATCAATACCGGCTGTTCGAGCCCTTCGCCCAGGCCGACAACGCCATTCAATCGGCCAGGGGGGGCGCAGGGCTGGGGCTGGTCATCAGCCGCAATCTCTGCGAGATGATGGGCGGTAGTCTGCAATTGCGCAGCGAGCCGGGTGTCGGCACTCAAGTGGAGGTATTGCTGCACCTGGAAACGTTGCCGCTGCAACAATCTGCCCAGGTGGCCGAAACGCAAATTGTCGTCGCCACAACCCCATTGAATGTTCTGGTCGTCGACGATCACTCGGCCAATCGTTTGCTCACCTGCCAGCAACTGGAGTTTCTAGGCCATCGATTTACCGTCGCGGCCGATGGCCAAGAGGGATTGGAGGCATGGAAAGACCAACCGTTTGATCTGGTGATCGCCGATTGCAACATGCCGGTCATGAACGGTTACGAGCTGGCCCGTGCCATTCGCCAGCATGAAAGCCAAAACCATCGCCCTTCCTGCACCGTGCTCGGGTTTACCGCCAACGCGCAACCGGAAGAAATACAGCGCTGCAAACAGGCCGGAATGGATGACTGCCTGTTCAAACCCCTTAGCCTCGGCGCCTTGAGCCAGTGGATGGAAAACATTGAGCCCACCCATGCAGCCCCGGCGTTCAGCCTGCATGGGTTGAAACTGCTGACCGGGGGCAACCCCATGTTGAATCGCAAATTGCTCAACGAGTTGGTCAACAGCAACCGCCAGGATTTGCAAACGCTGCTGTCGCTATCCAGCTCCGGGGATACGCAGGCGCTGCAGGACATTGCCCACAAAATCAAAGGCGCAGCCCGGATAGTGCAAGCCTCTCCACTGATCGACCGCTGCGAGGCCCTCGAAGCAGCCTGCCATGCGGATTTCGATCGCGAAAAAGTGGCCGGATGCTGCCAATCCATGGAACGCACCATGCTTGAGCTGGAGGACGCGTTACTACGTCAGATCAAGCATTACGACGAAGGCAAAAAGACAGACCCTTAACTATGCTTGGACCCTCGGCAGTGTGTTGACCCTCATGGAGAAACCCGCAATGCCTGACCCACTGCGCACGGACCCACGCCGGTTTCCACTGCATGTCCATATCAGTGTGATGTTCACCTTTCTGTTGTTGCTGACCGGAGTGCTGCTGGGTCTTTTCAACTACCGGCAAACAACCCAGATCATACTGTCCAGCAGTGAAAAACTCTTCAACCGTATTGAGCAGGATGTGCGGCTGGACCTGCACGCCACCTATGAACCCATTCGCCACCTGTTGAGCCTGCTGGCACTCAATCCGGCGGGCCAGTCCGCTGATCTGGAACACCGCCTGGCACTGCTCGAACCGTTCAGTCAGTCACTCGAGGACAACCCCGACCTGGCGTCGCTGTACCTGGGCTACGACAACGGCGACTTTTTCATGGTCCGCCCGCTGTATGCCCCGGAGGTCAAAGCCCTGGTCAAGGCCCCGGACACTGCGGCTTACCAGGTCTGGAGCATTGAGCACGACAGCAGCGGCCAGGCTCGCTCCCAGTCTTTGTTTTTCGACCGGAACCTGGCCCTCGTCAGCCGCCAGGACAACCTGAACGACACCTACGACCCTCGCAGCCGTGCCTGGTTTACCAGCGCCCGTAGTGACAATGACCAGATCACGACCGAACCCTATATCTTTTTTTCCACCCATGACATTGGCACGACGCTGGCACGACGCAGTGGCGACAAGGCGATCATGGCCGCCGACCTGACCCTGGCCGAACTCAGCGCGACCCTGGCCAAGCACGTCGTGACCCCCCATACCGAAATCGTGCTGTTCGATGCCGAAGGCAATGCCATTGCCTACCCCGACAGCCGCAGGCTGATCATCGATGATCAGACATCCCGGCTGATCAAGGCCGCGGACCTGAGCCCCAGCTTGGGTGCGTTGCTCAACAACCCCTCTCAAGGCAGTCGCCTGGAGGCCAACGGCCGGCAGTGGATCGTGGCCCGCAGCAGCATTCAGGAGGGCGGCCCCCAAGGCCTGCAACTGGCACTGTTGGTACCGGAAGACGAGTTGCTCGTCGATGCTTACCGGATGCGCTGGCAAGGTGCGCTCATTACCCTGGCCACGCTGCTGTTATGCGTGCCGCTGGGTTGGTTGACCTCCAGAGTCTTGGTCAAACCCTTGCGCGCCCTGGTGCAGGAGGCCGATGCGATTCGCAGTTTCGATTTCAATTTTCCGCTTTCCCGTCGCTCGCCGGTGCTCGAAGTCGACCAACTGAGCGTATCGATGGCACGGATGAAGGACACACTGGCGAGCTTCTTCCAGATCACTGACAGCCTCAGCGCCGAAACCCGTTTCGCCCCGCTGCTGGAACGGGTGTTGTTTGAAACCGTGAAAATCGGTCAGGCCCAGGCCGGCCTGATCTATCTGCGCGAAGGCGATGGCGGGCACATGGAACCCCACGGACTGGTCATCAATGACACCGCCGAAAGCCTGCAATCCTTCGACATCCGCGGACACTCACTGGAAAACCCGCAAAGCCCCCCATGGCTGCAGCAGCTGGCAAACGTCGACAACGTCGTCAGTAACCTGGGGTTCGAGCAAGCGGGCGATCTGCAGAAAATCTTGCTCGCGCTGAAAAGTCCCCGGGTCCATCTGATCGGAATCCGCCTGCATAATCGTCACAACGAAACCGTGGGCCTGCTGGTGTTGCTATTGGCCGACAGCGGTGAGCAAAGCGATCTGGACAAACTGCGGCCGGACCGCATTGCGTTTCTCCAGGCAGTGTCCGGCGCGGCGGCCGTGTGTATTGAAAGCCAGCGCCTGCAAGCCCGGCAAAAACAGCTGCTGGACGCCTTCATTCAACTGCTGGCCGGTGCCATCGACGCCAAAAGCCCCTATACCGGCGGTCATTGCCAGCGCGTGCCGGAACTGACCCTGATGCTTGCTCGGGCGGCGGCAGCCAGCCAGGACCCCGCCTTCAGCGCCTATCAGCCGACCGAAGATGAATGGGAGGCACTGCACATCGCTGCCTGGCTGCACGATTGCGGCAAGATCACCACGCCGGAATACGTCGTCGACAAAGCCACGAAGCTGGAAACCCTGACCGATCGCATCCACGAAATCCGCACTCGCTTCGAGGTACTCAAGCGCGATGCCTGGATCAGCTACTGGCAGGCCATTGCCCTGGGCGGTGACGAGCAAGCGCTGGCAGAACTGCGTGATGCCAGCCTCGCCGGACTGGATGATGATTTCGCCTTCATTGCCCGTTGCAATCTGGGTGGCGAAGCCATGGCCGACGCTGATCTGCAACGCCTGCGCAACGTGGCTGAACGCACCTGGACCCGGACCCTGGATGACCGGCTGGGCGTGTCCTGGGAAGAGAACCGGCGTCAGGCCCGAACACCCGCCCCCACCCTGCCCGTCAGCGAACCCTTACTGGCGGACAAACCCGAGCACCTGTTCGAACGCGGCGAAAACGAGGTGATACCGCAAGACAACCCCTTGGGCTTCAAACTCGACGTTCCGCCCCACAAATACAATCGGGGTGAGCTGTACAACCTGAGCATTGTCCGGGGCACCCTGACGAGCGAGGAGCGTTATGTCATCAATAACCATATCGTTCAGACGATTCTGATGCTCAACCATCTGCCGTTCCCCGGGCACCTGCGCAGCGTTGCGGAAATAGCCGGCGGGCATCACGAAAAAATGGACGGCAGTGGTTATCCGAAACGCTTGAAGCGAGAAGACATGAGCCTGCCGGCGCGAATGATGGCGATTGCCGATATTTTTGAAGCCCTGACGGCCGCCGACCGCCCCTACAAAAAAGCCAAGCCCCTGAGCGAGGCACTGGGCATCATGGCGTTCATGTGCCGTGATGCCCACATCGACCCGGAACTGTTCGGGCTGTTCATCAAGGCACAGATCTATTTGCAGTACGCCAGGCGCTTCCTCGACCCTGCGCAGATCGATGCGGTGGACGCATCGGGCCTGCTGGCCAAGGCGGGCCTGGCGTCTTGATCAGCAGTCGGTCAGACGCAGGAAAATCGCCGCCAGTTGCTCGATACCGGCCTGGTCTTGCGGGCTGAACCGCGCCAGTTTCGGGCTGTCGAGGTCGAGCACGCCGATCAATCGGCCGTCCTTGACCAACGGTACCACCAGTTCGCTGTTCGAGGCGCTGTCACAGGCAATGTGGCCGGGGAACGCGTGCACATCTTCGACCAACTGGGTCTGCAAGGTGGCGGCTGCCGTTCCGCAGACGCCACGCCCGAACGGAATCCGCACGCAAGCGATCTGCCCCTGAAACGGGCCCAGCACCAGCTCCTCATGGCGGTTGAGGTAGAAACCGGCCCAGTTCAGGTCATCGAGCTGATTGAACAGAAACGCCGAGAACTGCGCGGCATTGGCGATGAAGTCCCGCTCGTCCGCCAGCAAGGACTCCAGCTGCGCGTGCAGCATGCCGTAACCTTCGAGGCCCTGGCCGCTCTTTTGTAAATCGATCATGCCTTGTGCTCCAACAGTTTCAGCCCGACCCAGTAACGGGCAAATTGATAAGCGCAACGTCCATTGCGATTGCCTCTGCCGGTGGCCCAGCGTACCGCCAGGATGTCCAGCTCTTCGCTGCGCTGCCATGCCAGTCCGGCCTTGCCGGCCAACTGGCCGATCCAGTGCTCGACGACGTCGAGGAAGTGTTCCTGGGTAAACGGATAGAACGATAGCCACAGGCCGAAGCGGTCAGACAGCGCGATCTTGTCTTCCACCGCCTCGCTCGGATGCAGCTCGCCGTCGACCCGCTTCCAGTTCTCGTTGTCACTTTCCTTTTCCGGCACCAGGTGGCGACGGTTCGACGTGGCGTACAGCAAGACGTTGTCCGGCGCCTGTTCCAGCGAGCCATCGAGTACGCTTTTGAGCACTCGGTAATCGCCCTCGCCCGACTCGAACGAAAGGTCATCGCAAAACAGCACGAAACGCTGGGGCAGTTTGCCGATCTGTTCGACCACGCGCGGCAGGTCTGCCAGGTGATCGCGTTCAATCTCGATCAGACGCAAACCGGCTTGAGCGTGCTCGGCCAACAAGGCACGCACCAGCGACGACTTGCCGGTGCCGCGCGAGCCCCAGAGCAAGGCGTGGTTGGCGGGCATGCCATCGAGGAACTGTTGGGTGTTGCGCCCAAGCTGCTCAACTTGCCGGTCGACGCCGATCAGGTCCGACAGGCGCATGTCGAGGCTGACCTGCAGCGGCATCAGATAACCGCCGCGAGACTCACGCTGCCAGCGCGCCGCCAGGCATTGCGTCCAGTCGATGGCTGGCCGGGGTGCCGGCAGCAACGGCTCGATACGGGCCAGAACGGCATCGGCGCGTTCAAGAAAAGCATTCAATCGGGAATCCACGACTTCTCCTCGGGCACGTTCACAGTAATGATGGTGATACAGCGTCACAAAAGCGGCTGCCCCCGCGGTACAGGCCTCGCGAGAACATCAACAGGCAGGCATGATCGACTATGCTTGAGCAGCGAAAGGAAACGGAAGTGGTTCACCCCCCCATGGACATCAAATTCACCAACCGGCTGTCATTCAAGCAAGCCCGGCTTACCGTGCTGGTCGGTTTCATTCTGGGCACGCTGCTCAGCCTGCTGCAAATAGGCATCGATTATGCCAGTGAAGACGCCTCCATCAATCGTGAAATCCTTTCATTACTGGAAATCAGCCACAACCCGGCCTCGCGAATCGCCTACAACATCGACGCCGAACTCGCCAAGGAACTGACCCAGGGCCTGCTGCGCTCGCCGGCGATCATCGGCGCGAAACTGACCGACAACAACGGCACCGTGCTGGCCAACTCCAAGCGACCCGAGGTGCAAAACGGCTACCGGATGCTCAGTGATTTCCTGTTCGGTGCCAGCCGACAGTTCGAAGACCGGCTTTACCTGGATCATTTACCCAGCGAATCCCTGGGTACGCTGCGGCTGAAGGTCGATACTTACGCCTTCGGCAACCGGTTCCTGCGCCGGGCCGAAGTAACCCTGATCAATGGCTTCGCCCGCAGCCTGCTGCTGTCCGGCATCCTGTTGGCGTTGTTCTATGTGATGCTGACCAAACCCCTGGTGCGGGTGATCCGTGAGCTCAGCGGTCGCGACCCGGGCAACACCGAACCGACGTCGCTGGAGTGTCCCGCCGGGCACGCCAACGATGAGATCGGTGTACTGGTCAAGGTCGCCAACCAGCAATTCAAAAACATCGCCACCGAAATCCGGCAGCGGCGCAACGCGGAAAACCGCCTGACCGAATATCTGGGCCAACTGGAAAACATCGTCTCGGCCCGCACCGCCGAACTCAAGGCGATCAACGCCCGGCTGAGCCAATCCAACGAGGAACTGGAAGCCGCGCGCAGCACCGCCCTCGACATGGCCGAAGCCCGCTCGGTGTTCCTGGCCAACATGAGCCATGAAATACGCACGCCCCTCAATGGCTTGCTCGGCATGATCGCGCTGTCCCTCGACGGACCACTGAATGCCGAACAACAGCAACAGCTGTCGATTGCCCATGACTCGGGCAAGGTACTGGTGGAACTGCTCAACGATATCCTCGATTTGTCGAAGTTCGATGCCGGTCAACTCGAACTCGAACACATTCCCTTCGACCTCGGTTCACTGATCGAGGACACCGCCAACCTGTTGTCGCAAAACGCCGCCCCCAGCGTCGAACTGACCTGTCTGATCGATCCGCATTTCCCGGCACTGGTGCTCGGCGATCCGACCCGGGTGCGGCAGATCGTCAGTAACCTGCTGTCCAACGCCCTCAAGTTCACCCGTTTCGGGCGTGTCGACGTACGCCTGTCGACGTTCGGGGACGGCGTCAGAATCGAGGTGTGCGACACCGGCATCGGCATCCCTCAGGAAGCCCAGGCCAGGATCTTCCAGCCCTTCACCCAGGCCGGAGCCGGTATTACCCGCCAATTTGGCGGCACCGGGCTGGGCCTGGCACTGACCTACAACCTTTGCGAAGCCATGCAAGGGCGCCTGACGATCAGCTCCGAAGCGGGTTTTGGCAGTCAGTTCTGCGCGGATTTGCCATTACCCAGCCATACCCGCGCAATGCCTGCTGTTGCGCTCAATGGCAAAGTCGTCGCCATCACGGCCGCCAGCAGCGGGCTGGGCGAACTGCTGAACAGCCTGTTGCCTGGCTGGGGGCTGGACTATGAACGGCGCTCCATGGATGACTCACTGCTTGGCCTGGCAGCCGACGTGCTCATCACCGACTGCCCCGAATGCCTGTTCAATTTGCGCCCTGCCCTCAGCGCGCCGATCCTGCTGATCACCGCGTATGGCAATTTCATGCCCGGCGAAGAGGTAAACGCCCTCGCCCCTTTGCAACAACAGGCCCGCCCCCTGGCCCGCAATACGCTGTATCAGAGCTTGCGACGGATCCTGCAGCCGGAAACCCAGCCGATCAACGATGTCCGGCACGAAACGCAAAGCCCGCTACGGCGCGGGCGCGTGCTGCTGGTGGAAGATAATCCGGTGAACCAGTTGGTGGCCAAGGGCATGCTCGGCAAACTCGGCTGCGAGGTCACCACCGCGGCCCATGGTGCCGAGGCCCTGGATCAACTCGAACAACGGGAGTTCGACCTGGTGCTGATGGACTGCAATATGCCGGTGATGGACGGCTATGAAGCCAGCCGGCAAATCCGCCGCAGCGGACGCTGGCCCCAACTGCCCATCGTCGCCCTGACGGCCAACGCCATGTCGGAGGAGCGCGAACGCTGTCGTGCCGCGGGCATGAGCGACTACCTGGCCAAACCCTTCCGGCGCGAAGAACTGGCCGCCCTGCTGGACTTGTGGATCCCCGCTACGACAGTGCCCTGATCTGTCCCAGCAGGTGATCGAGACCATCGCGCAAGTCGTTGAGACGATTCAGGTCGACCCCACTGTCGCACAACAACCGTGCCTTGAGTGGCCCGACCTGATCGCGCAAGGCCGTTCCGGCTGGCGACAGGCTCAGGTGCACTTCACGCTCATCGCGCGCCGAACGCTGACGCTGCACCAGTTGCAGTTGTTCGAGGCGCTTGAGCAAGGGGGTCAGCGTGCCGGAATCCAGGGCCAGACGCTCACCCAATGCCTTCACGGTCGGTTGCTCGGGGGCCGCTTCCTGCCACTCCCACAGCACCAGCATCGCCAGGTACTGAGGGTAAGTCAGGCCCAACTGATCGAGCATTGGCTTGTAGGCGCGAATGACCGCACGGGAAGCGGCGTACAGCTTGAAACACAGCTGGCTGTCGAGCTTCAGGGAATCGACGGACAAGGTGTTCATTTGAGCAGGGCTTCGATCTCGCGGGTCAGGTCCTGCGGCTTGGTCGCCGGGGCGAAGCGCTTGACCAGTTGCCCGTCCTTGCCGATCAGGAACTTGGTGAAGTTCCACTTGATGCCCTGGGAACCCAGCACACCCGGAGCGCGCTTTTTCAACTGCACGAACAAGGGATGGGCGCCGGCGCCGTTGACTTCGATCTTTTTGAACAGCGGGAAGCTGACACCGAAGTTCAGCTCGCAGAATTCGGAGATCGCCCCTTCATTACCCGGCTCTTGCTTGCCGAACTGGTTGCAGGGAAAACCGAGCACCACCAGGCCCTGGTCCTTGTAGGTCTGCCACAACTCTTCCAGGCCTTTGTATTGCGGGGTGAAACCACACTTGCTGGCTGTGTTGACCACCAGCACGGCCTTGCCGGCGAAATCCGCCAGGGTCTTTTGCTCTCCCTTGATCGTGGTGCAAGGAATGCTCAGCAGGTTGTCGCTCATGTTTGAGGTTCCGAGTGAATGCCAGAGCCAACAAAATAGCGAGCAATTGAATTGTGTGCAATCTATTAATCAAGTCAGGCCAGCTATCCGGCACGCAACCCTGTAGGAGCTGCCGCAGGCTGCGATCTTTTGATTTTGTTTTTTCTGGATTGCAGAAGATCAAGATCAAAGGATCGCAGCCTGCGGCAGCTCCTACAGGTTCAGCGCATGGTCCGCTCGGTTCGGATCAGTCGCGAGGAACCAGGTCCAGGCACACCGAGTTGATGCAATAACGCAGGCCTGTCGGCGGCGGGCCATCAGGGAAAACATGCCCCAGGTGCGCGTCGCATTTGGCGCAGACCACTTCGGTGCGGATCATGCCGTGGCTGACATCACGGATCTCGGTCATGGCGCTGTCGCCGATCGGCGCGTAGAAACTCGGCCAGCCGCAGCCGGAATCGAATTTGGTCGTGGAGTCGAACAGCGGTTCGCTACAGCAGATGCAGTGGTAGACACCGTCGATTTTGGTGGCGTTGTATTTACCGGAAAACGGCCGTTCGGTGCCTTTGAGGCGGCACACGTTGTACTGCTCTGGATCGAGCATCGCCTTCCATTCTTCCAGGGTTTTTTCCAACTTTTCCATCATCACACCTCAGCGGCTGAAAAAGCCCGATCTGTACCTTTTCCACGGATCGGGCGGCACGTATGATTGCGCCTCGTAAAACGCCAGTCTGGCAGCCAGACCACGCGCATTCAAACGGAAATATGGGTGCTGCATCTCAAGGCGCCGGGCCTGTGTGAATACGCAGGATTCCCAGCACGGCTGTCCAAACGCCGTCTGGATCGTTCATTTTCGGGAACACATCGCCATGCAGGTCAGCAAATCGAACAAGCTCGCCAACGTCTGCTACGACATTCGCGGCCCGGTGCTCAAGCACGCCAAGCGCCTGGAAGAGGAAGGCCATCGCATCCTCAAGCTGAACATCGGCAACCCGGCGCCTTTTGGTTTCGAAGCGCCGGATGAAATCCTCCAGGACGTGATCCGCAACCTGCCGACCGCCCAGGGTTATAGCGACTCCAAGGGCCTGTTCAGTGCGCGCAAGGCCGTGATGCAGTATTACCAGCAAAAGCAGGTAGAAGGCGTCGGCATTGAAGACATCTACCTGGGCAATGGTGTTTCCGAACTGATCGTGATGTCGATGCAGGCCCTGCTCAACAATGGCGACGAAGTGCTGGTACCTGCGCCTGACTACCCGCTATGGACCGCCGCCGTGAGCCTGTCCGGCGGCAACCCGGTGCATTACCTGTGCGACGAGCAAGCCAACTGGTGGCCAGACCTGGCCGACATCAAGGCCAAGATCACCCCGAACACCAAGGCCCTGGTGATCATCAACCCGAACAACCCGACTGGCGCTGTGTATTCGAAGGAAGTGCTGCTGGGCATGCTGGAACTGGCCCGCCAACACAACCTGGTGGTGTTCTCCGACGAGATCTACGACAAGATCCTCTACGACGATGCCGTGCACATCTGCACCGCCTCCCTGGCGCCAGACCTGCTGTGCCTGACCTTCAACGGTCTGTCCAAGTCCTATCGCGTGGCCGGTTTCCGTTCCGGCTGGATCGCCATTTCCGGTCCGAAACACCACGCCCAGAGCTACATCGAAGGCATCGACATGCTGGCGAACATGCGCCTGTGCGCCAACGTGCCGAGCCAGCATGCGATCCAGACCGCCCTGGGCGGCTACCAGAGCATCAATGACCTGGTGCTTCCGCAAGGTCGCCTGCTCGAACAGCGCAACCGCACCTGGGAATTGCTCAATGACATTCCGGGCGTGAGCTGCGTCAAGCCGATGGGCGCGCTGTACGCATTCCCGCGCATCGACCCGAAAGTCTGCCCGATCCACAACGACGAGAAATTCGTCCTCGACCTGCTGCTCTCCGAAAAGCTGCTGGTGGTTCAAGGCACCGCATTCAACTGGCCATGGCCAGACCACTTCCGCGTCGTGACCCTGCCACGTGTCGATGACCTGGAGATGGCCATCGGACGCATCGGCGGCTTCCTCAAGTCCTACCGCCAGTAAGCGCCCGCCACCGTGCGACACGCCTGCGCGTCGCACGGTGATTTTCATCCGGCAACATTTGTTTGCATTGCGTCACCGGCAGTCGTCTTGCCCGCTGCCGGACAACGCCGCGCCTGCTCGCGCCCAACAAAGGCGGGGCCTTCGACAGGAATTGACTGACAAACACTTTCCGCACTCGCGTCGGAAATGCCCTGCAAGCAGCTAAACTATTGCCGTAGGACACAGTTTGAAATAGTCACCCGGTTGAATACCCCGGTGCAGCACCTTATATACCCCGCAGTACGCTACATCTTAAGCATGAGGAGATTTCTACAACCATGATGCGCATCCTGCTGTTCTTGGCCACTAACCTGGCGGTCGTGCTGATTGCCAGCATCACCCTGAGCCTTTTCGGCTTCAACGGGTTCATGGCGGCCAATGGGGTTGACCTCAACCTCAATCAGCTGCTGATTTTCTGTGCGGTCTTTGGTTTCGCCGGTTCACTGTTCTCGCTGTTCATCTCCAAGTGGATGGCGAAGATGAGCACCAGCACCCAGATCATCACCCAGCCACGCACCCGTCACGAGCAATGGCTGCTGCAAACCGTCGAGCAACTGTCCCGCGAAGCCGGGATCAAGATGCCCGAAGTCGGTATCTTCCCCGCCTACGAGGCCAACGCCTTCGCCACCGGCTGGAACAAGAACGACGCACTGGTCGCCGTGAGCCAGGGCTTGCTCGAGCGATTTTCGCCCGATGAAGTGAAAGCCGTCCTGGCCCACGAAATCGGCCACGTGGCCAATGGCGACATGGTTACCCTGGCGCTGATCCAGGGCGTGGTGAACACCTTCGTGATGTTCTTCGCCCGGATCATCGGCAATTTCGTCGACAAGGTGATCTTCAAGAACGAAGAAGGCCAAGGCATTGCCTACTACGTGGCGACCATCTTCGCCGAACTGGTTCTGGGCATCCTGGCCAGCGCCATCGTCATGTGGTTCTCGCGCAAGCGCGAATTCCGTGCCGACGAAGCCGGTGCAAACCTGGCCGGCACCGCCGCGATGATTGGCGCCCTGCAACGCCTGCGGGCGGAACAAGGCCTGCCGGTGCACATGCCAGACACCCTGAACGCCTTTGGCATCAATGGTGGCATCAAGCAAGGGTTCGCTCGCATGTTCATGAGCCACCCGCCACTGGAAGAGCGTATCGACGCCCTGGCTCGTCGCCGCGGCTAAGAGGTTCCACCGCAAATGAAAAGGCCCGCAGCGATGCGGGCCTTTTTTTGTCTGCTTGAATACTGCGGTGTGTTTCAGGGCCTCTTCGCGGGCAAGCCCGCTCCCACAGGGGATCGCGGTCAAATGTGGGAGCCGGCTTGCTCGCGAAGGGGCCGTTGCTAATACCTAGACATTATCGACTGGAAACCCGATACACCCGCTCCTCAAGCCGCGTGACCCCTGCCTCAAGAAACTTCCCGCTGTCGCTCAACACATCCTGATCTTCCAGGATCTTCAGCGCCCATGAGTCCCCGAACAACTGCCGCACCTCATCATCGAGTACGGCAAACGGCGGGCCGGGCATCTGCGCCTGGTCATAGTCCAGGGTAATCACCAGACCATGGGACTCCTTCGGCAGTATCCGCTTCAAATGAGCGGCATAGCGCTCTCGCATTTCCGCCGGCAACGCAATCAACGCGGCGCGATCATAGAGCGCGGAGCAATCAGCTGTGTCACCGGCCGTCAGCTCAAAAAAATTGCCACACCAAAGCTCGATGGAACCTGCCCGATAGACCTTGAACGGCCCCTGCTCACTGACGGCCGGATCAAAGCCATGCTCGCTGAAAAACTCCTCGATGGCCTTTTCCGACAGTTCGACTCCTAGGACCTCATGGCCTTGATGGGCGAGCCAAAGCAAATCCAGGCTTTTGCCACATAACGGCACCAACACGCGCGCCCCCTCTTCAAGGCTTAACGCTGGCCAGAACCGTTTCAGATAAGGGTTCACCTGCGGCAGGTGAAAGCCGATCTGATTCGCCGCCCATTTCTTGTGCCAAAACTCCGGCTGCATAAATAACCCCGAAAATTCGATCAAAACACCCTAAAACTTATATTAGATTTAGATTAATGATCTGACTGAAGATGTTGCATCTTAACTCTCAGGAGCTCATTCATGTTCCCCAGCCTGTACATATCCCACGGCTCCCCCATGCTCGCCCTGGAACCCGGTGCCAGCGGACCGGCACTCGCCCGACTGGCCGCCGAGATACCCAGGCCCAAAGCCATCGTGATCGTGTCTGCGCACTGGGAAAGCAATGAGCTGCTGGTCAGCGGCAATCCGCAGCCTGAAACCTGGCATGACTTCGGTGGATTCCCCAAAGCCCTGTTCGAGGTCCAGTACCCGGCACCCGGCGACCCACGACTCGCCGCAGAGGTTGCCGAGCTACTGAAAACCGCTGGCTTTCCTGCGCGCATCGACAGCAATCGGCCTTTCGACCATGGCGTCTGGGTGCCTTTATCGCTGATGTACCCGCAAGCAGACATCCCGATTGTCCAGGTTTCGCTGCCCACCCGGGCCGGCCCCGCTCTACAGACCCGCGTTGGCCACGCGCTCGCCAGCCTACGCGAGCACGGCGTCCTGCTGATCGGCTCCGGCAGCATCACTCACAACCTGCGGGAGCTGGACTGGCACGCCGGCCCCGAGAGCGTTGAGCCTTGGGCGCTGGCGTTTCGCGACTGGATGATCGAGAAACTCGCAGCGAACGACGAAGCCGCACTGCATGACTACCGCGCGCAGGCACCGCATGCCGTGCGCAACCACCCCAGCGACGAACATCTGTTGCCGCTGTTCTTTGCCCGAGCCGCCGGCGGGCCGTTCAGCATTGCCCATCAGGGGTTCACCATGGGCGCACTGGGCATGGACATCTATCGTTTCGGCTAACCAATAAAGCAAAAGATCGCAGCCTTCGGCAGCTCCTACAGAGGAATACGATCCCATGTAGGAGCTGCCGCAGGCTGCGATCTTTTTTACAGGCAAAAAAAATCCCCGAACCAGTCGGGGATTTTTCATGTTCGATCAATCAGCCCGAGAGCGGATCAATCTTCGCGGTAGCGACGCAGTTTCAACTGCTTGCCGGCAACGCGAGTGTCCTTCAGCTTGGTCAGCAACTTCTCCAGACCATCTTCCGGCAGCTCGACGAGGCTGAAGCTGTCACGCACCTGGATGCGACCGATCGCTTCACGCGCCAGGCCACCTTCGTTGAGGATGGCGCCCAGCAGGTTCTTGGCGGCAATACCGTCACGCGCGCCCAGCGCGGTACGGCAACGTGCACGGCCTTCGCCCAGCGGCATCGGAGCACGACGCTCGCGGTCGCCACGCTCAGGACGATCACCGGAACGCTCTGGACGATCGCCACGCGGTGCATTGTTCGGCACCAGTGGACGCTCTTTCTCGATAGCGGCCAGGTTCAGCGCTTGACCGTTGGTTGCCTTGCGCAGCAGGGCTGCGGCCAGGGCACGCGGGCTGCAACCGATGTCGGCGGTCAGGCGATCGAGCAGATCACCGTGGGTCGATTCGGCCTCGGCCACCAGCGGCGACAGGCTGTTGGTCAGTTTCTTGATGCGCGCATCCAGAACGGCTTGAGCGTCCGGCAGGCGAACTTCAGCAACCTTCTGACCGGTTACACGCTCGATCACTTGCAGCATGCGGCGCTCACGCGGAGTCACCAGCAGCAGTGCACGACCTTCGCGACCGGCACGGCCGGTACGACCGATACGGTGAACGTAGGACTCCGGATCGTACGGCATGTCAACGTTGAACACGTGAGTGATGCGCGGAACGTCCAGGCCACGAGCGGCAACGTCGGTCGCCACAACGATGTCCAGACGACCATCCTTGAGGGAGTCGATCACGCGCTCACGCTGGTTCTGGGCGATGTCACCGTTCAGCGCAGCGGCTTTGTAGCCTTTGGCTTCCAGGGCACTGGCCAGGTCCAGGGTCGCTTGCTTGGTGCGCACGAACATGATCAGTGCGTCGAAATCTTCCACTTCCAGCAAGCTGAGAACGGCCGAAGTCTTCTGGTCAGCGTGAACCAGCAGGTGAGCCTGCTCGATCGCGGTAACGGTCTGGGTCTTGCTCTGAATCTTGACGTGCTTCGGATCGCGCAGGTGGCGTTCGGCGATGGCACGGATCGACTGAGGCAGGGTTGCCGAGAACAGTACGGTCTGACGGGTTTCCGGCATGGCCTTGAAGATGACTTCCAGGTCGTCCATGAAGCCCAGCTTGAGCATTTCGTCGGCTTCGTCGAGAACCAGGTGGTTCACGGTCGCCAGTACTTTTTCGTCGCGACGCAGGTGGTCGCACAGACGGCCCGGAGTGGCGACAACGATTTGTGCGCCATTACGGATTGCTTTCAGTTGTGGGCCCATCGGCGCGCCGCCGTAGACAGCCACAACAGTCACGCCCGGCATTTGCTTGGCGTAGGTTTCGAAAGCGGTTGCAACTTGTAGCGCCAACTCACGAGTTGGGGCCAGGATCAGAGCTTGCGGCTCGCGCTTGGACGGATCAATGCGGTGCAGAATTGGCAGGGCAAAGGCAGCGGTTTTACCGGTACCGGTTTGCGCCTGACCAATCATATCGTGACCGGCGAGAATGATCGGGATCGACTGCTGCTGAATGGCCGAAGGCTCTTCATAGCCGGTAGCGACTACTGCAGCGACAATATTTGGATGAAGTTCAAGAGCGGCGAAGCCGCCGATTTCCTGGGTCATGGGTCTGCCTCTAAGTGCATCCGCAAAGACCCATGCTCCAAAGCTGCACATGCCGTGTTGAGACTCAAGAGTCGCCCTGGCAGCTTTGTCGGCGGGGATTTGCGAAAACGAATGAATGAAAAGAATCGTAAAGGAAGAGTCCGCTGGGCGGACGTGCAGCCGAAGCTGGCTTCGGGGAATTGCGCTACCTAAACGCGGCCCGGTTAAAGGCCGGCGCGCACTATACCGGAATTCGTCAAAAAAGGGAGCTTTTTTTATCAGAAATCCACCGGATACACCGTTGTGTCACAGGCTTTGCGAATAATCGGTCAGCCGTCTATTTTTCAAAGGCCCGGCCTTGCGGGTGATGGCGCTAAAACGGTTCACCCTTTACCGTGCAGACCGCAGGTCCCCGCACGCCTTTCCCACCCCCGAGGACCGCTCCATGAATCAGCCCAGCTCCAGTCGAGTCAGCCGCGAACGACACGGCCATGTGTTCCTGATCGGTCTGGATCGGGTGGCCAAGCGCAACGCCTTCGATCTCGACCTGCTCAACGCGCTGAGCCTGGCCTATGGCGAATTCGAGGCCGACAGCGAGGCGCGGGTGGCGGTGGTGTTCGCTCATGGCGAGCACTTTACCGCCGGGCTCGATCTGGTCAATGCCAGCGTCACACTGGCAGATGGCTGGCAGGTTCCACCCGGCGGCTGTGATCCGTGGGCGGTGTTCGCCGGTCCCAGGGTCAGCAAACCGGTGATTGTCGCCGCCCAGGGTTATTGCCTGACCATCGGCATCGAGCTGATGCTGGCCGCCGACATCAACCTGTGCGCCAGCAACACCCGGTTCGCGCAAATGGAAGTGCAACGCGGGATCTTCCCGTTCGGCGGTGCCACCCTGCGCCTGCATCAAGTGGCCGGTTGGGGCAATGCCATGCGCTGGCTGTTGACCGGGGATGAGTTCGACGCCCGTGACGCCTTGCACCTGGGTCTGGTGCAGGAGGTCATGGCCAGCGAGGACTTGCTGCCCCGGGCGATTGAACTGGCCGAGCGGATCGCCCGTCAGGCCCCGCTCGGCGTTCAAGCGACGCTGATGTCTGCGCGACAGGCCCGCTATGAAGGGGAAACCGCAGCGGCACAGGCGTTGCCGCTGCTGGTGAAGAAGTTGATGGCTAGCGAGGACGTCAAGGAAGGCGTGCGGTCGATGGTGGAGCGGCGGCCCGGTATTTTCAAAGGCTGCTGAAAATCCGTGTAGGAGCTGCCGCAGGCTGCGATCTTTTGATTTTGTTTTTCAAGATCAAAAGATCGCAGCCTTCGGCAGCTCCTACAGGGGCCTCAGGTTGCCGGGCGAATCGCCTTGATCAACGACTGCAGCGAATACCCCAGCCGCGGCGCCAGCGCTTCGGCGCGGGCGATCAGGCCGTCCATGTCCAGATCCTGATCCAGCTCCGAAGGCACGATCAGGATCACGTTGCCCTCCTTCACCGGCAGCTCCCAATAGTGCCGGTGATACAAACCGCGCAACAAGGCGGCGCCCAGGGGTTTGCCATCGTCGGTAGCCCACTGATTGATGACCAGCCAGCCACCCGGATTCAATCGTTTCTGGCAGTTTTCCAGGAAATTCCAGGCCAGATGTCCGACACCCGGGCCGACATCGGTATAAAGGTCGACGAAAATCAGGTCCGCCGATTCTGCGCTATCCAGCAACTCCAGCGCATCGCCAACGCGAATGTACAGGCGTGGATCGTCATCCAGCCCCAGATACTCAATGGCCAGGCGCGGCACGTCCGGGCGCAGCTCGATGGCTTCGACATCTTCCAGCGGCAGGAACTTGAGGCAGGCCTGGGTCAGCGTACCGGCGCCGAGACCGAGAAACAGTGCGCTTTCGGGTAGTTCATGGCACAGCGCGCCGATCAGCATCGCCCGGGTATAGTCGTACTCGAGCCAGCTCGGATCGGCGGTGAACACGCAGCTTTGTTCGATGGCATCACCGAACTCGAGAAAACGGTAATCGGCCACTTCCAGCACACGAATCACACCGAACTCGTCCTGTACCTCGGCGAGCAGATGCTCGACGCGTTCCTCAGTCATTTCATCTCCTGGCCGTCACCGGGGCCGGCAACGCAATAACACCGCGTGTAGAGAGCGGCAAAGGCGAGATTGTCAGCGATGCGACGGGAACAGGTCACGCACTAATTTGCTGATAACATGGACGTCCGAGCGAAAACACTAGAGACCGTGATGAGCCAACCCTGGAGCCCTGACAGCTGGCGCGCCCTGCCGATCCAGCAACAACCCCGATACCCCGACGCCGCGCATTTGCAGCAGGTCGAGCAGACCCTGGCCAGCTATCCGCCACTGGTGTTTGCCGGTGAAGCCCGTGAGTTGCGCCGTCAGTTTGCCGAGGTGACCCAGGGCCGCGCGTTTCTGTTGCAGGGTGGCGACTGCGCCGAAAGCTTCGCCGAGTTCTCCGCGGCGAAAATCCGTGACACCTTCAAGGTGTTGCTGCAGATGGCCATCGTGATGACTTTTGCCGCCGGCTGCCCGGTGGTCAAGGTCGGGCGCATGGCCGGGCAGTTCGCCAAGCCGCGTTCGGCCAACGACGAAACCATCGATGGCGTGACGCTGCCCGCCTACCGTGGCGACATCGTCAACGGCATCGGTTTCGACGAAAAAAGCCGCGTGCCGGACCCCGAGCGCCTGTTGCAGTCCTACCACCAGTCCACCGCCACCCTGAACCTGCTGCGCGCGTTCGCCCAGGGCGGTTTTGCCGATCTGCATCAGGTGCACAAGTGGAACCTGGACTTCATCGCCAACTCGGCGCTGGCGGAAAAATACAGCCACCTGGCCGATCGCATCGATGAAACCCTGGCGTTCATGCGCGCCTGTGGCATGGACAGTTCGCCGCAGCTGCGCGAAACCAGTTTCTTCACCGCCCACGAAGCGCTGCTGCTGAACTACGAAGAAGCTTTCGTGCGTCGCGACAGCCTGACCAACGATTACTACGATTGCTCGGCGCACATGCTGTGGATCGGCGACCGCACCCGCCAGCTCGACGGCGCCCACGTCGAATTCCTGCGCGGGGTGAACAACCCGATCGGGGTCAAGGTCGGCCCGAGCATGAACCCCGACGACCTGATTCGCCTGATCGACGTGCTCAACCCGGACAACGATCCGGGCCGCCTGAACCTGATCGCACGGATGGGCGCGAACAAGGTCGGCGATCACTTGCCGCAACTGATCCGTGCCGTCCAGCGTGAAGGCAAGCAGGTGCTGTGGAGTTCCGACCCGATGCACGGCAACACCATCAAGGCCAGCAGCGGTTACAAGACCCGCGACTTCGCGCAGATCCTTGGCGAAGTGAAGCAGTTCTTCCAGGTGCACGAAGCCGAAGGCAGTTATGCCGGTGGTATCCATATCGAAATGACCGGGCAGAACGTTACCGAGTGCATCGGTGGTGCGCGGCCGATTACCGAGGACGGTTTGTCGGATCGCTACCACACCCATTGCGACCCGCGGATGAATGCCGATCAGTCGCTGGAACTGGCGTTTTTGATTGCTGAAACGCTGAAGCAGGTTCGTCGATAAACGATAACTGTAGGAGCTGCCGCAGGCTGCGATCTTTTGATTTTTCAAGATCAAAAGATCGCAGCCTGCGGCAGCTCCTACAAAAGCAGGGCTTCAGTCACCTTCAAATTGTGAGAATGCCACCCGCAACCTTGCCGCACTCGCCCGTGGGCAGTTCAACTGAACCTGCGCCAGCCCCAGCCAATCCGCCATCTGCCGCAGATTGACCGCCAACGCCAACATCCCCTCGTCATCCAGCCCCGTTTCTTCTTCATGCACCGCATGCACAGCCAAACGACCCGCCGCCCGCTCCGCCCGCAGATCGACCCGTGCGGCAATCCGTTCGTTGTGCAGAAACGGCAGCACGTAATAGCCGTAAACGCGCTTGTCCTGCGGCGTGTAGATTTCCAGCCGATAACGGAAATCAAACAGTCGCTCCGTACGGCTGCGCTCCCAGATCAGCGAATCGAACGGCGAGAGCAAGGCACTGGCCGAGACTTTGCGCGGCACCTTCGGCTCGCGCAGACAATAGGCCGGTTGTCGCCAGCCCTGGACTTCGCAGGTCAGCAATTCACCGGCCTCGACCAACTCGGCCAAACGTGGACGACTGTCCGCAGGGTTCAGGCGGAAATAGTCGCGCAGGTCCTTCTCCGTAGCGACACCCAAGGCCGTTGCCGCATGCCGTAACAGGCCGCGCTGGGCGTCAGCTTCATCCAGGACGGGCTGCGCAAGCACCGCCGAGGGAATCACCCGCTCCGGCAAATCGTAGAGCCTTTCGAACCCGCGCCGTCCGGCAACGGTCACTTCACCGGCAGCGAACAACCATTCCAGCGCATGCTTTTCCGCACTCCAGTCCCACCAGGGCCCGGCACGCTCCTGACGAGTCGACAGACTCCCGGCACCCAGCGCGCCCTGCTGCTCGACCGAAGCCAGCACGCGACGAATCGTGTCTTGCTGCTCACGCCCAAATCGCGCCAGTTGCTGATAGATGTCTTCGCCACGGCTCGCTCGCTGCATGCGCCAACGCATCAGCGGGTACAGGGAAAGAGGTAACAACGAGGCTTCATGGCCCCAATACTCAAAGAGTGTTCGACGCCGGCCCTGGCTCCAGGCAGCCTGGTCGAGCAGGTCAGAGGAATAATGGCCGAGGCGGGAAAACAGCGGAAGGTAGTGCGAACGCACCACTGCATTGACGGAATCGATCTGCAAAATGCCCAGCCGTTCAATCAGTCGGTTGAGCGCAACAGCCTTGATCGCCGCTGGCGACTGCCGCCCGTTGAACCCTTGGGCGGCCAGCGCCAGACGCCGAGCCTGTTTGAGGGTAAAGGACAATGTTGCGGGCATGGGCATCTCCTTGTCTGCTCGCAACCTACCTCACCGGTAAGGGGTTTGTGTAGCGTGGGATTCATCATTTATTGATCGGATCATTTATGCATCGGGTCGCTCCAGAACGGTTTGATCGACTCGTTCTCCACATCCGCACGACTCATGCCGATGTCCTTGAGCGCTTCGTCGCTCAAGCTCGCCAGCAGTTCGCGCTCGCGATGCAGTTCGTACCAGCGGCCGACCTTGTGCAGCAGATCGGATATCAGGTGAATGGAGTGTTTTTCCGCACCGTGGAACTCATGTTGACCTTTCATCTTGTTGCCCTCCGTTTGGATGGCTCCAGTTTCGCGCCGGGTCTAAGATCAATCCAACGAATGTTTCTGATGTCACATATCTCGGAGATTGATGAATGTCGGCCTACCCGAGTATCGATACCGAAGTGCTGCGCACCTTCGTCGCCATCGCCGACCAGGGCGGCTTTACCCGCGCCGGCGAAATGGTCAACCGCACCCAGTCAGCCGTCAGCATGCAGATGAAACGACTGGAAGAAGATGTGCTGCAGCGTCAGTTGTTCCAGCGCGACGGACGGCAGGTACGGCTGACGGCCGAAGGCCAGGTGTTGCTGGGCTATGCGCGGCGGATCCTCAAGCTGCACAGCGAGGTCTTCAATACCCTGCGTGAACCCGACATGGTCGGCATGGTGCGCATCGGTACGCCGGACGATTATGTGATGCGATTTCTCCCGGGGATTCTGCGCCGGTTTGCCCAGTCCTATCCGTTGATCCAGATCGAAGTGCACTGCGAATCATCGAAACAGCTGTTGATGCGCCAGGACCTGGACCTGTCCATCGTGACCCGCGAACCGGGCAGCGAAATCGGCCAGTTGTTGCGCAAGGAACGTTTTGTCTGGGCCGAGGCGCAATGCTATAGCGCCCACGAACAGACGCCGCTGCCACTGGCGATGTTCAACAGCGATTGCTTCTGCCGCCAGTGGGCGTGCAATGCCCTGGATGCCCGGGGGCGCGATTACCGGGTGGCGTACAACAGCGACAGCCTGTCGGCGATCATGGCCGTGGTCAGCGCCGGCCTGGCCGTCACCGCGCAGCTTGAAAGCCTGATCACCGCGGACATGCGCATTCTGGGTGAAGCCGAGGATCTGCCGTTGCTGCCCGAGGCCAGCATCATGCTCGTGCGCAACCTGCATAACCCGTCACCGATCACCGAGTGCCTGGCCGACCACATCATTGATGGCTTCAAACTTTGAAGGCGAGCGTCACCGCACAGAACACCAGAAACCCGCAAAACAGCCCGCGCAGCAGCCGCTCCGGCAAGGCGTGGGCAACCTTCACGCCCCAACTGATGCTCATCAGCCCCCCGACCGCCAAGGGTAAGCCGATCCCCCAGTTGACCTGATGGTGCACGGCATAAGTCACCAGCGTCACCCCCGTGCTCGGCAGGGCCAGCGCCAACGACAACCCCTGCGCAACCACCTGGCTGGTGCCGAACAGACTGGTCAACACCGGTGTCGCCACCACCGCGCCCCCCACGCCGAACAACCCGCCCATCGTGCCTGATGCAGCGCCAAGCACGCCCAGCCAGGGCCATGAGTAGTTCATCTGTGACGCCGCCGTGGTGCGTGCGGCGAACATGCGAACAAGGTTGTACGCCGACAGTGCGATAAGAAACGCGACAAAACCTATGCGCATGGTTCGCGCATCGATGCCCACCGCCCAGATCGACCCGAGCCAGGCGAAGCAGAACCCCATGAGGGCCAACGGTAGCGCGTGGCGCAGCTCGATCCGGTTGCGCTGATGGTAGCGCCACAGCGCCAGCATCACGTTCGGCACGACCATCACCAATGCCGTGCCTTGGGCAATCTGCTGATCGAGCCCGAACAGCACGCCCAGCAGCGGAATGGCAATCAGGCCACCGCCGATGCCGAACAAACCGCCAAGCGTGCCCAGGGCGGCACCGAACACCAGGTACATCAGAAACTCAATCACGGCCGATTTCTCCTCACATCACGCCATTGATCCTACGCAGTTGCTTATGGCACGGAAACGCACAGCGACGCACAATGGCTGTGCCAAATTCGCACAAGCGCAGACTTGCCATGAACCCCAACCAACTGACCGACCAACTGGCTTTATTCCTCGACGTACTGGAAACCGGCAGCTTTTCCGCCGCCTCGCGCCGTCACCCGATGACCCCTTCGGCCGTGGCACGGCGTATCGACAGCCTGGAAAACGCGGTCGGCAGTCAGCTGTTCATCCGCAGCACGCATGCGGTGCGCGCTACCCCGGCAGGGTTGGCCTTCGCCGAGCGAGCTCGGCGGATCGTCGCCGAATTGCGCCTGGCCCGGGCCGAGGCCGTGTCCTTGAGCAGCGCGCCGGAAGGCCTGATTCGTATCGATGCGCCAGCAGCCTTTGGGCGCCGACACCTGGCACCGGTGATTGCCGATTTCCTCATGCTCTATCCGGGACTCGATGTGCAACTGCACCTGATCGACAGTTTCGTCGACATGCAGGGCCAGAACCTCGGCAAGGTCGATCTGGTGCTGCGCGCCGGGCAATTGGCCGATACCCGGCTGGTGGCCACGCCACTAGCGAGCATGGTGCGTATTGCCTGCGCCAGTCCTGACTATTTGCGGCGACGCGGCGTACCGACCGATCCGTCACAGCTGATTGAACACGACGGACTCGATTGGGATGGCCTGGCCCCGCCCTTCGCCTGGCGTTTCGAACGGGACGGGCAAATGCAGTTGCATCGGCCGGCGCGGGTACGCATGAGCGCCAACAATGCCGAGGCGCTGGTATGCGGCGCATTGGCCGGATTGGGTATCGCGCACCTGCCGACCTGGCTGGCCTGCGAGTACCTGTTGCGGGGTGAGTTGCTGCCGCTGTTCTGCGACAGCGGCCTGCCGAAACCGGAAAACGCCGGCATCTATGCCTTGCGCCTGGAACAACAACCCAACTCCCGTAGCCGCTTGTTGCTGGAGTACCTGAAAACCCGCTTCAGCCCGGTGCCGCCCTGGGATCTGCTGTTGCAAACCCATTTGCAACGGCACTGATCAAAATTATCTGGCGCATTAAAGATTCGCCCGCTAGATTCCAAGGATCACAGATCAAGGCTTCGACATGAGCACCGAGCGCAACACCCCGGACAACTGCGACAACCTGCTGCTGGATAACCAGGCCTGCTTCGCCCTGCACTCCACTTCGCTGATGATGACCAAGGTCTACAAGCCCCTGCTGCAAGCGCTGGGCCTGACCTACCCGCAATACCTGGCAATGATGGTGTTGTGGGAAAAGGACGGTTTGACGGTCGGCGAAATCAGCACGCGATTGCTGACCGACCCTGGATCCTTGACGCCGCTGCTCAAGCGCCTGGAGGCCGAAGGCCTGCTCAGCCGAACCCGCAGCCGCGAAGATGAGCGCGTGGTGATCGTCGAGCTCACCGAACAGGGCCGGGCGTTGCGCGACAAGGCGCGTGACATTCCCCAATGCATCCTCGGCGCCAGCGGCATGACACTGGAGCGCCTGCAAAACCTGCAAGCGGAGTTGCAAACGCTGCGTCGTCACCTGCAAGACAGCCTGTAACTTCAAGGCCAGCACAGCCCCCCTGTGGGAGCGAGCCTGCTCGCGATTGCAATGTCACACTCAGCCTCTACGTTGACTGACACACCGCATTCGCGAGCAGGCTCGCTCCCACATTTGTTTTGCGCTGTACCAAAAAACCGGGCGCGCCACCTCCTCCTGAAAAAAATCTCTTCTGCAAAAATCCCCCATCGATAGCTCTAGCTCAAGGCACCCAACCAAAACCGCCTTGGTGCCCTTTGGTATTTGTCAAATTTCTTTGAAAATTTATCTTGCGCACTAAACATTTGCGCGATACATTTATTTCGCACTTACTTAGCGCGCAAACATTTAACGCAAACAAAACAAACCCCTGAACGAGGCTTTCACCATGCAAACTCTCTACACCGCAATCGCAACTTCCACCGGTGGCCGTGACGGTCGTGCTGTTTCCAGCGACAACATCCTCGACGTCAAACTCGCCACGCCGAAAGAACTCGGCGGTGCCGGCGGCGCAGCCACCAACCCTGAGCAACTATTCGCCGCCGGCTACTCCGCCTGCTTCATCGGCGCCCTGAAATTCGTCGCCAGCCAGACCAAGCGCAGCATCCCGAGCGACGCTTCGATCACCGCCCATGTCGGCATCGGCCAGATCCCTGGCGGTTTCGGCCTGGACATCGACCTGCACATCAGCCTGCCGGGTCTTGAACAAGCCGATGCCCAGGCACTGGTCGACGCCGCCCACCAGGTCTGCCCGTACTCCAATGCCACCCGTGGCAACGTCAATGTGCGCCTGCACGTAACCGTCTAAGCGCCGACTACCCAGGCCCGAACAGGAAACGAACATGAACACTTTCAGCAAAGTCTTGACCGGTACCCTTCTCGCTCTGTCGATCAACGGTGCGTTCGCAAGTGATGGGGTTGAACACAACACCCAGGCGTTCCTCGATGTGCTGAATGCCGGTACCGGCAAGCCGCTTGAACAACTCAGCCCGAAAGACGCCCGCGCCGTGCTGACGGGCGCGCAGGCAGGGGTGAAACTGACACTGCCAAAAGCCGATGTCAGCCAGAAGACCATTCAAGTCGACGGCCAACCGCTGAACCTGACCATCGTCCGGCCGGCCGGGGTCAAGGGTGAGCTGCCCGTGTTCATGTTCTTCCACGGCGGCGGCTGGGTACTGGGGGACTTCCCGACCCACGAGCGGCTGGTGCGTGACCTGGTGACGGGTTCGGGGGCAGCGGCCGTGTTCGTGAACTACACGCCGTCGCCAGAAGCCCATTATCCGGTAGCGATCAACCAGGCTTACGCCGCGACAAAATGGGTGGCCGAGCACGGCAAAGAGATCAACGTCGATGGCAAGCGCCTGGCGGTAGCCGGCAACAGTGTCGGCGGCAACATGGCAGCCGTGGTTGCACTGATGGCCAAGGACAAGGGAACCCCGGCGATCAAGTTCCAGGTGTTGCTGTGGCCGGTGACGGATGCCAACTTCGAAACCGCGTCCTACAACCAGTTTGCCGAAGGGCACTTCCTCAGCAAAAATGCGATGAAGTGGTTCTGGGACAACTACACCACCGACGCCAACCAGCGTAACGAGATCTACGCCTCACCTCTGCGCGCCACCACTGCCCAGTTGAAAGGATTGCCGCCAGCGCT
Source organism: Pseudomonas sp. GW821-FHT07G06 (assembly GCF_058986625.1). Taxonomy (NCBI): domain Bacteria; kingdom Pseudomonadati; phylum Pseudomonadota; class Gammaproteobacteria; order Pseudomonadales; family Pseudomonadaceae; genus Pseudomonas; species Pseudomonas sp. GW821-FHT07G06. The sequence goes on along the minus strand of NZ_JBYSVW010000015.1, from coordinate 97,716 downwards.
GGTACAGACCGCCGGTGCCGACGTGTTGCGCGACGAAGGCGAAGCCTACGCCCGCAAACTCGATGAAGCCGGCGTGCCGGTGACCTCGGTGCGCTACAACGGCATGATCCACGACTACGGTCTGCTCAACGTGGTGAGCCAGGTGCCAGCGGTGCGTTCGGCGATGTTGCAGGCGTCTGAAGAGCTCAAGCAACACCTGAAATAGAAGCAAAAGATCGCAGCCTGCGGCAGCTCCTACCTTGATGGTGTTCATCGCAACATCAAACCTGTAGGAGCTGTCGCAGGCTGCGATCCTTTGATCCTCCAGGCACAAAAAAGCCCGACTCAATGGTCGGGCTTTTTCATTCCTCAAGCTGTGCTTATTTGGCACGGCCTTTGTAGGAACCGCCTTCGCGGGTATCGATCTCGATCATGTCGCCGATTTCGATGAAGTCAGCAACCGACAGCTCGGTACCGTTCTTCAGTTTGGCAGGCTTCATGACCTTGCCGGAAGTGTCGCCGCGAGCGGAACCTTCGGTGTAGTCAACCTGACGCACGATGGTGGTCGGCAGCTCTACGGAAACCAGACGGCCTTCGAAGAACACGGCTTCGCAAACGTCGGTCATGCCTTCTTCCACGAATGGCAGAACGCTTTCGATGTCTTCGGCGTTCAGCTCGTACATGGTGTAGTCAGTGGTGTCCATGAACGTGTAGGAGTCGCCGCTGATGAAGGACAGGGTCGCTTCCTTGCGGTCGAGGATCACGTCGTCCAGCTTGTCGTCCGCACCGTATACGGTTTCGGTCTTGTAGCCGGTCAGCAGGTTCTTCAGCTTGGTCTTCATGATCGCGCTGTTACGACCGGACTTGGTGAATTCAGCTTTCTGAACCAGCCAAGGATCGTTGTCGATACGGATCACGGTACCGGGTTTGAGTTCTTTACCAGTTTTCATTGCGAATATCCGAATTTGGATGGGATTTACAAAAATCTAGGCCGCGTATCATATCCAATTTCCATAAAACTGTACCAGCGCCGTGGCAAGATCGGCCTGCAAGGCCTGTTCCAGACACCACGCCTCGGCGTGTTTTTCCAGCTCTGGCCAGTGTTTACGGGTGGATTGCCAGTGGTCGGGCATTTTTTCACCGGCGTTCCAGGCCCGCCAGAGACCGCTGATCGCCTCCCGCGCCGGGTCCGATAGCCCCTTCACATAGAGTTCGAGGAAGGCCTCGAGCTTGTCCAGATGGATATCTTCCTCCTGCCGGTAGATGTGCCAGAGAAATGGCCGGCCCGCCCATTGAGCGCGCACAAAGGAATCTTCGCCACGCACGGCATTGAAATCGCAGCACCACAGCAACCCGTCGTATTGGTCCTGGCGGACGAATGGCAGCACTTGCACGGTCAAGGCGTCACGCACATGCAAGGCACCGGCCGCCAAGCCCTGCACACCGAGCCAACGCTCGACGTCGCCGAGAATCCGCCCTTCCGGCACCAGCAGGTGAGTGGCCTTCGAATCGCCAGCCATCGCATCGAGCCAACTGGCCAGACCGGTGTTTTCGTAGGCAAACAATGAGATCAACTGCGCGCCGGGTGCAGGATCAATCCCTAAACCGTGCAGGAATTCTCTTTGGGCTTGCGGGTCCTGCTGAAATTGCCGACGACGCTCAAGCAACCCGCGCTCACGCAACAATCCGCCAGTGCCCTTCTGGAAACCCGGGAAGAAAAAGAACTTCTGTACGCTTTTGTACTTCACCGAGGGCAAACCGTGACAGCCGGTCACCCAGTCCTCGGCACTCAGGTAGTCGAGGTTCATCCACAGCGGAGTCTTTTCCCGTTCGACCAAGGCGTCCATGTAGGCGCTCGGCAATTGGCAGGCAAATGCAGCAATCACCACATCGGCGGCTTCGGTCCGTTGCCACTCGGCTGGCCATTGGCGCACTTCGACGCCTTGCTGCCATTGCTGTGCAGCGTGGATATCGATTTGCGGACACAGGCGCTCGAACGCTCGCAGATCATCGACCCATAGACGCACCGCCAGCCCATGTTCGGCCACCAGTTGCCGGGCCAGTCGCCAGGTCACGCCAATGTCGCCGAAGTTGTCGACCACGGTGCAAAAAATATCCCAGCGGGTTTTCAGTTCAGGCATTCCAGGCTCCCGTTGGCAAAGGCGCCGATTGTCCGCATAAATTACCCTGCGCAGAAGAGCCGACGACGATTATTCTTCATGCGACAATCGCCGCTCGCCAGTGACCTTTCGCCAGGAGGCAACCATGCCCCACCGCCCCGCTCCGCGCCGATCCTTCCCGATCAGCCTCAATGCCCTGCAACTGACCGGCAGCATCGCCCTCGGCATGTGGCTGGGATTCATTGCCATTGTGCTGACCTGCTGGCTCGCTTCACGCCTGCTTTTCAGCGAACAATTGGCACCCGTGGCGGCCGCTGTGGAGCAATTGGCCAAACCACCGGTGGCGACTCAACCGATGCCGGACATCCCGCCACAGAGCCCGCTGTTCGAGCAGTATGAAGAAAACCTGCGCAAGAACGAGCAGGCACAACGGCTCGATCAGGCACGCAGCAGCACTCGCAACCTGGCCAACCCGAACTGTCAGTTCTGGCTGCAACAGGACCGGACTGCACCCAGCGAAAAAAGCCGCGCCAACGTCCTGCAATTCTGCGATTGATCATGAATAAGCACACCGTCCACCAACTGATTCTCGACAAGCTGCAGATCGATCTCGACATCGCCGAACGGGCGGCGCAAACCGCCTACGAAACGGCAACCCATGAAGAAAACATCGCCGAGAACAAGTACGACACCCTGGGGCTGGAAGCGTCCTATCTCGCGGCCGGGCAAGCCAAAAGGGTCGAGGAAATCCGCCAGTCACTGAGCCTCTGCCAGAACCTGGCCCTGCGCCCGTATGACGAACAGCGGGGCATCGAAGTAGGCGCGCTGCTCGGGCTCGAAGACGAAAAGGGGCGCGAACAATGGCTGTTCCTCGCCCCTGATGCAGCCGGGTTGAAAGTCGACCTGGTAGGGCAACTGATCACCGTCATCACCCCGCGCTCACCGCTGGGCAAAAGCCTGCTGGGCAAGTTCGAGGGTGACGAGGTGGAAATTACGGTGGCGGGCGCCCGGCAACAGTTCGCTGTCACCGAGGTCGTTTAAACGGGCTTAATGGACTGGCAGTTCGACACCTTCGAACAGCTCTTCCAGTTCCTGCTTGTTGTGGCATTGAATGGCCTTGGCCATGACTTCGCGGGTCAGGTGCGGCGCGAACTTCTCGATGAAGTCGCACATGAAGCCACGCAGGAAGGTGCCGCGACGGAAGCCGATCTTGGTCACGCTGGACTCGAACAGTTCGCTGGCATCAAGTACGACCAGGTCGCTGTCGAGTTTGGTGTCGACGGCCATTTTCGCCACGATGCCCACGCCCAGGCCCAGGCGAACATAGGTCTTGATCACGTCGGCGTCGGCGGCGGTGAACACCACTTTCGGCGTCAGGCCTCGATGGCTGAACGCTTCGTCGAGTTTCGAACGGCCGGTAAAACCGAACACGTAGGTCACGATCGGGTATTCGGCCAGCGCTTCGAGGGTCAGTTTCGACAGTTTGGTCAGCGGGTGGCCCTGAGGCACGACCACGCAGCGGTTCCAGCGGTAGCACGGCATCATCACCAGATCGCCGAACAGTTCGAGCGCTTCGGTGGCAATGGCGAAATCCACGGTGCCATCAGCGGCCATTTCGGCGATTTGCATCGGCGATCCCTGGTGCATATGCAGGGCAACATCCGGGTATTGCTTGATGAAATTGCTGATCACCGGCGGCAACGCATAACGTGCCTGGGTGTGAGTGGTGGCAATCGACAGGGTGCCTTTCTTCTCGTTGGAGAATTCCTGGGCGATCTGCTTGATGCTTTCAACCTTGCGCAGGATCTCGCCAGCGGTGGTGATGATGCGCTCACCGGCCGGGGTGACCCGGGTCAAGTGCTTGCCGCTGCGGGCAAAGACTTCGACGCCCAGTTCATCTTCCAGCAGACGGATCTGTTTGCTGATGCCCGGTTGAGAGGTGTAAAGGCTTTGGGCTGTAGCGGAAACGTTGAGGTCGTGGTGCGCCACTTCCCAGATGTAGCGCAATTGTTGAAGCTTCATATGAATCCCTCAAAGCAGGTAGACGCCACGGGCATCAGCGACGATATATAACTATATTAATGGCTCGAAGAATAAATCTAGAACTTTTTTATCAGATTGCCATTATTCGTGTCCTAGCGGTCCCCTTGACGACGACGTTGCACCAGCGGCACCAGATAGACCGGCACCTTGGACAGTTGCAACACACGGGCGGCGGTCCGGCCCAAAGGCGTTTCCGCACCCGCACCGTGGCTGTGACTTCCTACGATCAACAAATCCACGGAGAGTTTCTGCGCCTGGTCCAGAATCACCTGCGATGGGTCGCCCTGCAGCACCCTTACTGCCTGAATCCGCTCCAGATCGTGCTCCCCTTCATCCCCCAGTTCCTCACGAAAACTGTCGAGCACCCGCTGCTCGATACTGGCAATCACCGTATTCAGGCCCTGGCTGTGAAACTCGTTCAGCGCCTGTTCATCGAGATAACTTTGCAGAACCGATTCGGCAAACAACCCCATGGGCTCCACCGCATGCACGACGTACAAATTGGCATTGAAGGTGCGGGCCAGCTCCAGGGCATGCTGCATCACCACAGGCGCGTACAGGCCAAGGTCAGTGGCGTACAGCATCGAACGAATCATATGACCTCCTCGACTGCCAACATGGCGGAGATTTGATTCAGCTTAGCAGTGCCTTGGCGACTACGACGTCCGGCGCAACACATTGAACGGCGGGCTTAAACCTTTTGCTCGTTGCTTATGCCATGGGGCACATGACCGGTGGCGACGACTTCACGGGCCAATTCGCAGTGGCCGGCCTGATCATCGAAAAACACATCGGCGGCGAAGGCTTCGAGAAAGGCGGACTTGGTCAGGCCGCCGAGGAACAGCGATTCGTCGAGACGGATGTCCCACTCGCGCAACGTGCGAATCACCCGCTCATGGGCGGGCGCCGAGCGCGCCGTGACCAGCGCGGTACGGATCGGACAGGCGTCCTCCGGGAACTCGCGTTGCAACAGGTTCAGGGCCGCGAGAAAGCCCTTGAACGGCCCACCGCGCAACGGCTCGCGAGCAGCCTCACGCTCGCTGGCCTGGAATGCCTCCAGACCACCGGCCTGATAAATGCGCTCCGACTCATCGGAAAACAGCACCGCGTCTCCGTCGAAGGCAATGCGCAGCTCGTCGCTGGCCGCACGGCTGGCACCGCCAGACAGAATGGTCGCCGCGGCGAATCCGGCGTCCAGGGCATTGCGTACGTCTTCGGCGTGGGTCGAGAGAAACAGATCACAGTCAAAGGCCTTGAGGTAGGGATACGGACTACGTCCGCCGACAAATGCCGCACGGGAAATCGCCAGTCCGTAGTGGTCGATCGAATTGAATACCCGCAGCCCGGTGTCGGCGCTGTTGCGCGACACCAGAATCACCTCGACCCGGGCGCGGCCCAGGCTATTGTTGAGGTTCAGGAGTTTCTGCACCAATGGAAAAGCATCGCCGGGCGAAAGGATTTCGTCTTCGTGTTCGATCTGATATTGCCGGTAGGCTTCAACGCCGCTCGACAGATAGACCTTGTGGCTTTCGCTCAAATCAAACAGCGCCCGCGAAGAAATCGCCAGCACCAGCTTGTCGTCAATTGCCTTTGGCATGCCCTTCCCCCTCAGGTCGGTCGACTCAGGTGTTGCGTCGATCAATGAAACTCAAGCTGCGATACAAAGCCTCGATGCGCGGCATTTCACATCCCGCGGCCCTGGCGGCCGCCAGTGGTCGAGCGTAGATCGCCGACAGTTCCAGCGGCCGCTTGTGCAGGAAATCGTGGTACATGCTCGGCCAGTAGTCGGGCATTTTTTCGGTCACCATGAACAGGTGCTCGGCATACCCTGCCGGTACATCGTGCCCGCAGGCAATTGCGCCTTGCACCACTTCTGCCATCAGCGCCTTGATCAGTTCGCGACTGTCGGCATCGGCCATCAACGGTGTGGTGCTCGCCCCGAGCAAAACCGAGAGACCGTTGTAAGGGATATTCCAGACCAGTTTTTGCCAGCGCGCCTGATGCAAATTCGCCATGGCCTGGGAATCGAGGCCGGCACCGCGGAACAGACCGACGCCCTCCTCGACTATCGCAGTGCGTGTCGGCTCGTCGGCGGGACCGCTGTGATAACCCACGTGCACCGCACCCAGCGCCTGATGGGTGATGACGCCCGGCGCCTCGCGATGGACGCAGATGTAGCAGAGTCCGCCGAGCACATGCAGCGAATCGGGGAGCAACTCGCGCAGGCTGTCTTCCACGTCCAGACCATTCTGCAACAACAGTACTTTGGCATTCGGTGCCGCCGCCTGCAGGATGGCCGGTGCCAGATCTGCGTTGCTGGTGGTTTTCGCGCCCACCAGCAGCCAGTCGCAGGGCGGCATGTCTTCAGCCTTCGAGTAAGCCTGTACCGGATTCAGCTTCAGCGCACCGTGGGGCGCGCTATCGACTTGCAACCCGTGCTCGGCCACGGCGGAAAACTCGCTGCGCAGCAGAAAATGCACATCAAAACCGGCACGCGCCAGCATCACCCCGTAGAAACCGCCGATTGCGCCGGTCCCGATAATGCCGATTGTCGGCCTGGCAACTGTCCCCATCATGGCAACTCCTCTGCTGTTCGACTCAACGCCTGGCGCACGGCTCGATTGAGCTCTGTGGCGGTCAGGCGCGATTTCAGTGCTCCGAAAAACTCGCCGTCGCGAACGACAAACAGCGCCGGCAAATGAAAGACCTGATAACGCTCGACCACCCCGCCGTTATTGCCAGCATCGATCCAGCACAGTCGATCGACGGCCAGATCGAGTGTCGGCAATTGCTCGCGGGCAAAACGGCAGCTGGCGCAGCCGACACTGGTGAAAATGACCAGTGAAACACCGCTCATCGCCAGCAGCCGTTGGTCGGCGTCAAAATCGGTCAGTTCCAATTCGACCACTATACTGGGGAGAACAATGTCAGATGGCCGACACATGGAGTCTGTGTTCATGGGACGATTCATTCCTCACCCTGACGATGTGCCCGTCGAATTAACGTTGCTGAAACCTGAGTGTATTTCGCGACGGCAGCTGCACACTATCAGCCTCGGGGGCATGGCTTGCAATTATCACCGCGCGTGGCGCTACGGCACGGCACTGGAAGTACGCATGCCGACCTTTAATCCGGACATGCGCTATCTGGGCTATGTCGCCTGGTGCCTGCGGCGCAAACGCGGTTATCTGGTGGGCATCGCCTTCGTTGACGAACAAACGCTGTTCAGCGCCCGAATGGGTGAGCAGGTGTGCCAGATCGAACGCTACTGCCGCCTGCATGAGTCCCACGAAGACTTGCAGGATGTTCAGGCCCTGGCGCTCGAATGGGTCCAGGAGCATGCCGACGAGTTCTCCCACGAATCGGTGCGCAAGGCTTTTGCGCAACCTGTGCCGGAATAGGGGCGTACTTGATCGGTTTGCCCCTCACGGCAGGGAAACTGACTGCGAAAGCCCACCAAACCGGCGTCTGCCCATTGTCGAGCCACGGTGTAACGCGCTAAGGTTCGGCTCCCCGACGCGCTTAATTTGCTGTGCTCCGCCGCGCGGGTTCGCTGGCGGCCGGCACCCGTGACCTGACGAGTAAACGATGGCTGATTTACCGATCAACGACCTAAACGTCGCCTCCAACGAGACGCTGATCACTCCCGATCAGCTCAAGCGCGATATTCCCCTGAGCGACGCCGCACTGCGCACCGTCACCAAGGGCCGCGAAGTCATTCGCAACATCCTGGATGGCACCGACCACCGCCTGTTCGTCGTCATCGGGCCTTGCTCGATCCACGACATCAAGGCCGCCCACGAATATGCCGAGCGCCTGAAGGTTCTCGCTGCCGACGTGTCCGATACCCTGTATCTGGTCATGCGCGTGTATTTCGAGAAGCCACGTACCACCGTCGGCTGGAAAGGCTTGATCAACGACCCGTACCTGGACGACTCGTTCAAGATCCAGGATGGCTTGCACATCGGTCGCCAGTTGCTGCTGGACCTGGCCGAAAAAGGCCTGCCAACCGCCACCGAAGCCCTCGACCCGATCTCCCCGCAGTACCTGCAGGACCTGATCAGCTGGTCGGCCATCGGCGCGCGCACCACCGAATCCCAGACTCACCGTGAAATGGCGTCCGGCCTGTCCTCGGCCGTCGGCTTCAAGAACGGTACCGATGGCGGCCTGACGGTGGCGATCAACGCCCTGCAGTCGGTTTCCAGCCCGCACCGCTTCCTGGGCATCAACCAGGAAGGTGGCGTCTCCATCGTGACGACCAAGGGCAACGCCTACGGTCACGTGGTGCTGCGTGGCGGCAACGGCAAGCCGAACTATGACTCGGTCAGCGTTGCGCTTTGCGAGCAGGCACTGAACAAGGCGAAGATCAAGCCGAACATCATGGTCGATTGCAGCCACGCCAACTCCAACAAGGATCCGGCCCTGCAACCGCTGGTGATGGAGAATGTCGCCAACCAGATCCTCGAAGGCAACAAGTCGATCATCGGCCTGATGGTTGAAAGCCACCTGAACTGGGGTGCCCAGGCGATCCCGAAAGACCTCGCCGACCTGCAGTACGGCGTGTCGATCACCGACGCCTGCATCGACTGGACCGCGACCGAAAACACCTTGCGCAGCATGCATGCCAAGCTCAAGGATGTGCTGCCGAAACGCGATCGCAGCTGATCGCCTGTCGGCCTGATCAAAAAGCGCACACAAAAAAACGCCGGGTAGAACCCGGCGTTTTTTTGTGCATTCGATTGACTGAAGGTCACTGACTCAGCTTGGCCGCATGCCGCTGGTGACGCTCCATGTAGCGCTCGACGTAGGAGCACGATGGAATGACGGTGTAGCCCATTTCGTCAGCGTACTCCAGCGCCTTCTCGGTCAAGGCTGCCGCAATACCGCGACCACGCAATGCGTTGGGCACGAAGGTGCGATAGATATCCAGGGTCTGTTTCCCCAGATCCATATAGGTCAGATAGGCACGATGACCGTCCACATTGGTCTCGAACTGATGACCAGCCTGGTCATGGTGGATGGACAACGCCTCGCTCATCACTACTCCTCGCGGGTCTGGAATTCCGACCCCTACCTTACCGATGTTTTTCCGGCGAAGGAACATCTACGCCACCCCGTGCCTGAATGGACACCGAGAAGAACCGCACCGATCTCGCGCTACCGAGCACGTACAAATAGTAGGCACCATTGGCAGAAATGCTCAAGGTGCGCTCGTCATCATGCCGGTTGGCGGGTGCTGCTCCGTAATCACGCAGGAATGGCTCGACCGAAGGTCACTCCGGGTCGATAGCCTGAACATTGCCGGATGTTGAGACTTAAGACGAGCGCCCGTTGTTAAAGTCACCTGAACATCGAGAAAGATAGTGAGAGGCGCCACGCAAAAGCCGAACAAAAGTGTAGACGAATCCATATAGGCGGACTTTAGCCAGCCGGGGAAAAAGAGCGCTGTGCCGAAGGAACTTTTTCTCGGCAGTTCGCTCAGCCACGGGCCTTGCAGCTGGATATTTTTTAAACAGTTCAGTTAAAAGTTGCTCGAAAAAGAATCAACGCCTACAATTTTTTTTGCTTCTTGCTTCACGTCAGTTTTACTTACTACAAGTAATGGGTAGTATGTACGCCGGCTATTTCCTCAATCGGAGGAGATAGCTACTTAATAGAAAGTCCTTGAAGGGGAACACGATGAACAACGTTCTGAAATTCTCTGCTCTGGCTCTGGCCGCAGTTCTGGCTACCGGTTGCAGCAGCGCATCGAAAGAAACCGAAGCACGTCTGACCGCTACTGAAGACGCAGCTGCTCGCTCCCAGGCTCGTGCAGACGAAGCTTACCGTAAAGCTGATGAAGCTCTGGCTGCTGCTCAAAAAGCACAACAGACTGCTGACGAAGCTAACGAGCGTGCTCTGCGCATGCTGGACAAAGCTAGCCGCAAGTAATAATCCTTCGGGATTGTTATCAAGCCGACCCATTTTTTGGGTCGGCTTTTTTATTGCCCGACGTTTCTCCAGGCAATAAAAAACCCGTCGACGCGGCTTGCGTCGACGGGCTCCTGACCCGCGTTACTGCAGCGGATCGATCGGCGTGCTCGACACCATCGGCGCGACGCCGTTGCCCGGCACAGCGATCTCTACCGGCAGGCCGTCTTCAGCGGCCACCACGTCCCGCACCACATCCCAGTTCATGCGCAGGTTGTTGGTGATGTCTTCACGCTTGAGCATCGCATTGATGACCGCTGTGTGCTTGTCGACCACCGACGGGTTGCCCTTGTCGTCCAGCGGCGTATGCGCCTCCAGATAGACCTTGCCGCCACTCATGCCGAACTTGTACGGGTCGTTGATGATCCGTACCGAGGTACCGACCGGCACCATGCCGGCCATTTCCAGCACGTTGTTGTTGAACATGCGGAAGCAACCGTGGCTGGTGCGCATGCCGATACCGAATTTCTTGTTCGAACCGTGGATCAGGTAGCCCGGTGTGCCCAGGGTGAACTTGAACGGGCCCAGCGGGTTGTCTGGGCCTGCCGGCACGACGTTGGGCAGCGGATCACCGTCTGCCGCGTGCTCGGCCTTGATCGAGGCCGGAGGCGTCCAGGTCGGGTTAGGCGTCTTGGCGGTGATGCTGGTGTGGGCAATCGGCGAGCCCCAGCCTTCACGACCGATGCCCAGCGGGAACGTGTACACCACGTTCTTGCCTTTCGGGAAGTAGTAGAGACGGTACTCGGCCAGGTTGATCACGATGCCTTCACGCGGGCCTGGTGGCAGGATGAAGCGGGTCGGCAGAATGATTTCCGTGCCGGCGCCCGGCAACCATGCATCGACACCCGGGTTGGCCGCGACCATTTCCGTGTAGCCCAGGTCATAGGCAGTACCAAGGTCGGCGAACGTGTCTTCGTACTTGGCCTTGATCACCTGCACCTGGCCGATGATGTCCTCACCGGGCGGTGGCAGGGGAAACTCCAATGCTGCAACAGGACCGGCCACAAAAAGGGCGGCAAGAGTCAGGCAGCGGGTGACGGCAGGAAAGCGCGGCAACATCCGGAAAATCCTTCGCATGATCAACAGAGGGTATAAGAACGCGATTGTACACTGCCGTCCGTTATTTCGGGGAGATGGCCCGATTGCAGGCAATGCAAGGCGGTAATGGCCACTCGGAACGTGGTCCTGATGCGTGCGTGTTTCCCTGTAGGAGCTGCCGCAGGCTGCGATCTTTTGATTTTGATTTGTGACAATGTCGAAGAGGCGCAATATCAAGATCAAGATCAAAAGATCGCAGCCTTCGGCAGCTCCTACAGGGGGAATGCGTTTAGCCGAAAGAGATTGGTCGGCCCACATACAGCCCCACCATCCAACAGGCCGAGCGTTAGCTCGCCTGCAGCTCTTGATCTTGATCCACCCGCCCCCTCGGCAGGCTGAGCGGAGGTGTTCATCCGGGGATGGGCGCGCAGCGCCGTTCGACGCAGTCGAACTCATTGCATGTAGGTCGAAGCGAAGCCGACCGGAGGGCAATGCCCCCGGATGAATACCGCAGCGAAGGTACCCCGAGCCTCAGCGAGGGGCCGTACGTTCGGGGCGAGCGTTTTTTGCTTCCTTTTTTAGGCGCTTGTAAAAAAGGGAGTCGCCGTAAGGGCGAAACCATAAGCCGCCGTTACCTAAAAAACGGATATGTACACAGTCAGTAAAAGACAAGCGCACAACTACGGATCAAAGCTCAAACCGCAATTCAGGCCAGATCGGCGACGTCCCCCGCTTCTGCGACTCAAGAATCGCCCGGCACAACGAACACAGCCGCTGATCCTGAAACACCCGGCGATCAACACTCGACCAGCGCGGTTGCGCCGGCAACAGGCTGCCGCACAGGGTCCGGTCGGCCGAGCCGCCCAACTCCAGCTGACGGGTCACCAGATGCACCCGCACTTCCTGGCAGGCGAACAGATCCAGCTGTTCGTCAGGCTCGATCAGTTGATAGGCAAAGAGTGACCAGGCGGGACGCGGCATCGGGGGCTCCAAATCGGGGGCGCCACCTTAGCCGAAAGCCTGCGTCTAGAAAAGTGTCATAACAGCGGTTTTAGAGTAGGCCAGACATTTTCCAGCAACTTGTCCTGGGCCCCGGCCGCCGGGTGTATGCCATCGGCCTGCATCAACTCCGGATGACCGCCCACGCCATCGAGGAAAAACGGCACCAGCGGGATCTTTTTCTCATCGGCCAGGTTGCTGTAGACCTCGGCGAACGCCTTGGTGTATCGCGCACCGTAATTGGGTGGCAATTGCATGCCGAGCAACAGCACCTTGGCACCGCTGGCCCGGGAGCTGTCGATCATCGAGGCAAGATTTTGTTGCAATTGAGTTGGCAGCAAGCCGCGCAGGCCGTCATTCCCCCCCAACTCGAGGATCACCAGTTCCGGTTTATGCTCTGCAAGCAGCGCGGGCAGGCGCGCCTGGCCTCCGGCACTGGTGTCGCCACTGATGGACGCATTGATCACCTTGTCGTCAAAACCTTCGCGCCTGAGACGCTGTTCAAGCAGCGACACCCACCCCAGCCGGGTATCCAGCCCGAAACCGGCGCTGATACTATCGCCAACGATCAGGACTGTACCCGCCGCTGCGTTTTGGGCCATGCACATCAAGGCCAGGCCAGCACTCAAAAACCAGACACGCATCGGACTCTCCATGGGCGCAAGCATTCTCATCGCGAAGGACCTTAGCAAAGTGGTTCCCAGCGCGGAAGGTGAACTGACCATCCTGCACGAACTCAGCCTGGAACTGAACAAGGGCGACAGCCTGGCCATCGTCGGCGCTTCCGGTTCCGGCAAATCCACCCTGCTGGGCCTGCTCGCCGGTCTCGACCTGCCGAGCAGCGGCGAAGTCACCCTCGCCGGGCAAGGCCTGAGCAACCTCGATGAGGACCAGCGTGCGCGCATCCGCGCCGAGCACGTGGGTTTTGTCTTTCAATCGTTTCAGCTGCTCGACAGTCTCAATGCCCTGGAAAACGTCATGCTGCCGCTGGAACTCGATGGTCGCAAAGACGCCCGCGAACGCGCCACCCAATTGCTCCAACGTGTAGGCCTGGGCCAACGCCTGACGCATTCGCCGCGCCAGCTCTCCGGGGGCGAGCAACAACGCGTGGCGATTGCCCGCGCGTTTGCCGCCGAACCCGATGTGCTGTTCGCCGACGAACCGACCGGCAACCTCGACAGCCACACCGGCGAGCGCATCAGCGACCTGCTGTTCGAACTCAACAAGGAACGCGGCACGACCCTGGTGCTGGTGACCCACGATGAACGCCTGGCCCATCGGTGCCGGCGCCTGATCCGTCTTGAAGCCGGCCTGCTGGTCGCCCCTGTGGAGCCTTGATGGTACGCCTGCCGCTGTTGCGCCTGTTCAGTCTCGCCATCCGCCAATTGCTGCGCGACGCCCGCGCCGGTGAATTGCGCGTATTGTTTTTTGCCTTGCTGGTGGCCGTGGCCGCGAGCACTGCCATTGGCTATTTCGGCGCCCGCCTGAATGGCGCCATGATGCTGCGCGCCACTGAGTTTCTCGGCGCCGACCTGCTCCTCGAAGGCAGTTCGCCCGCACGCCCCGAACAGATAAGAAGCGGCACCGAGCTGGGACTGCAACATGCGCAGGTGGTGGAGTTTTCCAGCGTTATCGCCACCGACAACGGCATCCAGTTGTCCAGCATCAAGGCGGCCGATGACACCTACCCGCTACGCGGCGAACTGAAAAGCGCGTCCGCCCCGTTCGCCACGGAAAGCGCCGGTGGCGGACCGCTACCCGGTGAAGCCTGGGTCGAGGCACGCCTGCTGACCGCCCTGGACCTGAAGATCGGCGACAGCATCGATGTCGGCATGAAAACCTTGAAACTGGCGCGGGTGCTGACGTACGAACCCGACCGCGCCGGCAATTTCTACAGTCTGACGCCGCGGGTGCTGATCAATCTCGGCGACCTTGAGGCAACCGGCGTGGTGCAACCCGGCAGCCGGGTCAGCTATCGCGAATTATGGCGAGGCAATGCCCAGGCACTCGAGACGTATCGGCAACTGATCAAACCGGGACTCGCCGCCAACCAGCGCTTGCAGGACGCCCGGGATGGCAACCGGCAGATCGGCGGCGCCCTGGGCAAGGCCGAACGCTACCTGAACATGGCCAGCCTGGTGGCAGTGTTGCTGTCCGGCGTGGCGGTGGCGTTGTCGGCGACCCGCTTCGCCACCCGCCGATTCGATGCCAGTGCCTTGCTGCGCTGCCTCGGACTGTCGCGCCGGGAAACCCTGGTCTTGTTCAGCCTGCAACTGACTGTGCTCGGGTTGCTGGCCAGCATCAGCGGCGCCCTCCTCGGCTGGCTCGCGCAGCTGGGGTTGTTTGCCCTGCTGCACGACTTGCTGCCGACCGACGTACCTCCGGGCGGACTGTTTCCGGCCGTCGCCGGGATCGGCACCGGACTGGTGGCCCTGGCCGGTTTCGCCCTGCCGCCGCTGGCGGCGCTGGGCCGGGTTCCGCCATTGCGCGTGCTGCGCCGGGACATGCTGCCAATCCCTTCCAGCACCTGGATGGTCTACGGTGCAGCGCTGGGCGCCCTCGCCCTGATCATGTGGCGCCTGAGCCTGGACCTGGTGCTGACCTTTGCCCTGCTCGGCGGTGGCGTGATTGCAGCGCTGGTGCTGGGCGGCTTGTTACTGCTGCTGTTGAAGAGTCTGCGGCGCTTGCTCGCGCGTGCGTCCTTGCCCTGGCGCCTGGGACTCGGGCAATTGCTACGTCATCCGCTCGCTGCCGCGGGCCAGTCCCTGGCGTTCGGCCTGATCCTGCTGTCGATGGCGCTGATTGCACTGCTGCGCGGCGAACTGCTGGATACCTGGCAGAACCAGCTGCCGAAAAACGCCCCCAATTACTTCGCCCTGAACATCCTGCCTGCGGATAAACAGGCCTTCACCGATCACCTGATCGCCGTGTCGGCAAAATCGGCACCCTTGTACCCGGTGGTGCCGGGGCGCTTGATCAGTATCAACGGCGAACCGGTGCAGCAGATCGTCACCAAGGAATCAGCCGGCGACCGGGCGATCCAGCGCGACCTGAGCCTGACCTGGGCCGCGGACCTGCCGGAGGGCAACAAGCTCACGGCGGGCAATTGGTGGAACGAACAAACGCCAGACGATGTTCCCGGCGTGTCGGTGGAAGGCAAGGTCGCTGAAAGCCTGAAACTCAAGCTCGGCGACCACCTGGTCTTCAGCGTGGGCGGGGTCAATCGCGAGGCGAAGGTCACCAGCCTGCGGGAGATCAACTGGGACAACTTCCAGCCGAACTTTTTCATGATCTTCCAACCCGGCACCCTCAAGGATCTGCCGGCGACTTACCTGACCAGCTTCTATCTGGCACCGGGTCATGACCAACAGATCGTCGACCTGTCCAGAGCCTTCCCGGCGGTGACGATCCTGCAGGTCGAAGCCTTGCTGGAACAACTGCGCAGCATCCTCGCCCAGGTCACCCTGGCGGTGGAGTACGTATTGCTGTTTGTGTTGGCGGCGGGGATGGCGGTGCTGTTTTCCGGCCTGCAGGCGACACTGGACGAACGCATTCGCCAGGGCGCGCTGCTGCGCGCACTGGGGGCTGAACGGCAACTGCTGGTCAAGGCGCGACGCATCGAGTTCGGTTTGCTGGGGGCGGTCAGCGGTTTGCTGGCGGCATTGGGCTCGGAACTGGTGAGCCTGGTGCTCTACCGTTATGCCTTTGACCTGCCATGGCATCCGCATCCCTGGCTGTTGCTGCTGCCACTGCTGGGCGCGGTGCTGATCGGCGGTGCCGGGGTGTTCGGCACCCGTCGGGCATTGAACGCCAGCCCGCTGACAGTCTTGCGCGAGGGTTGATAGACTCCAGCCGTCTCCACCACAAGAAGTTGCCATGAGCCGTTACCGCCCTCCCCGCACCGCCGGCACCGCGCTGATCACCCCCGAGGGTGAAGCGCGGATGCGCGCCGAATTCCATGAGCTGTGGCATGTGCGTCGCCCCCAGGTGACCCAGGCTGTCAGCGAAGCCGCGGCACAGGGTGATCGCTCGGAGAACGCCGAGTACACCTACGGCAAAAAGATGCTGCGAGAGATCGACAGCCGCGTGCGTTTTCTCACCAAACGCCTGGAAGCGCTCAAGGTTGTCAGCGAAAAACCCAGCGATCCCAACAAGGTCTATTTCGGCGCCTGGGTCACGATCGAGGATGAGGATGGCAAGGAGTCGCGCTACCGCATTGTCGGGCCGGATGAACTGGACCTCAAACAAGGCCTGATCAGCATTGACTCGCCATTGGCCCGAGCCCTGATCGGCAAGGCACTGGACGCCGAAGTCCGGGTCCAGACACCGACCGGTGAGCAATGTGTTTATATCGTGGCGATCGACTACCCGTAAAACTCAAGGGCGGGTGATCAGCCCTTGCCGGGCAACGCGGGTCAGTTGCCTGATCACCTCGGGAGCGTCTTCGAGGCTGGGGGATTGAATCACTGCCAGATCAAAACTGTCGTCGGCGAAACGCGCGAGCGACTCACCGTCTTCGACAAACTGGATCAGAAAGGCAGCGGGACCGCCGGTACGACGGGGCCAGCCATCGAGATAACGCAAGAGCGTCGGCTGATGTTTGCCGCCAAGCAGGATTTTTGGATTGCGCTGGGTGAGATGTGCCGTGATCGGCGCGGGACGTACAACCGGGTTTAGTGCATTCATTGTGTCGTGTCTCTGCCTCAAAAGTCTGCATGGCAGGTGAGAGGCAACACCGAACCAGCGCTTTAGCGGTATTTCGAAGCCTGTTCCGGCTTCTATCGGCAACTGGATGAGTCACCTGGCGCCCCGCAAGTAGCTGTTTAAATCGGCGCATGAGCAACATCCTAGAGAAGCTGACTGGACAGTGTCAAGAATGACGCTCAACAAAAAAGGCCCGCATGATGCGGGCCTTTTTTGTTGAGCCAGAGCGGTCAACCGGCGATGACACGGTCCGCCGAGAGTTTGCCCGCACCTTCGATCAATACCGCGATACTGCCACCGAGCAGGGCCAGGGCGAATTCATATCCGTTGTTGGCCATGAACAGACCGTTGCTGATGTGCACCGTGAAAATCGCGACCAGCGACAGGAAGATCAAGCCCAATGCAGCCGGGCGAACCAGCAGGCCGATGATCAGCGCCAGGCCGGCGAAGAATTCGGTGCCGCCCGCCAGTGCCGCCATCAGGTAACCCGGCGTCAATCCGAGGCTTTCCATGTACTGCGCGGTTCCGGCCAGACCATAACCACCGAATGCCCCGAAGAGTTTTTGCGCGCCGTGAGCGGAGAAAACAATGCCGACCACGATGCGCAGAACGGTCAGGCCGTAGCCGGCGCGGGTAAACAGTACCTTGTTGATCAGAGTGCTCATGCTGTTTCATTCCTTGTCAGTGTGTGTTGGTTGGTCGCCATATTAATCAATAAATCACATGTTAAAAGCGTAAAAAACCCACCATTACAATCAGATTAGTTGATCATTTGCGAGAAACAACCTTTTGTCCCTGGGGCTCCAACGACTCCCGCTCCCGGTCGAACGCCAAGTAATACTTGTTCACGCTATTAACATAGCTGACGGGCCCCATCCCCACCTGCTCCATGGCCACGCGTTCGACCTGGAAGAACCACTGGTTGGGATTCAAGCCTCGCCGCCGGGCTTCGGTGCGCATGCCCTGAACCCGCTCCGGTCCGATGTTGTAGGCCGCCAGCACGAAGGCCATGCGTTCGCGCTCGTTGAGTTTCGGGCTGGCAAAGAACTTGCGCCGGATCATCGCCAGGTACTTGGCACCGGCCTGCACATTGCCGTCTACGTCCTGAATATTGCTGACCCCCACCCGCTGCGCCGCAGAAGGCGTGATCTGCATCAGGCCGGTCGGGCTGCCGCCACTGCGGGCGGTGGGCTGCAACGCTGACTCCTTGAAGGCCAGCGCCGCCAGGTTCAGCCAGTCCATGCCTTGGGCATCGGCGTGTTTCTGCAGCACCGGGCGCAGTTTTTCCAGGCGCTGCCGGTCCGCCTTGGCCAGTGGATAGTGCACTTGATAGAGACGACGATAGATGCGCAGGAATGCAGCGTCCTGATCCGATGGTTTTTTGTAGACGGTGAGGAAGCGATTAATGCTGGCCCGCAGCATCGACGCATCGCGGCGCACGAACCAGAACTCTTCGCCCGGCTCACTGATGACGACCTGCTTGTCGAAACGCAGCTTGGGCAGGATCTTGCCCCAGCGTTCGGCAATCGGCTGCTCGACGATGGTCAGGTGAAAGATACCGCCCTGGACCATCTCCAGTACGTCCTCGACAGCAAGGCTCGGATCGACCCACTCGACGTTGACCGGTGGCAGTTTGTGCAGGGCGAGCTTTTGATTGATCTGGCTGACGGCATCCCCGGCGGCGCTGCCGGCGGGTAGCGCCAGGGTCTTGCCGGAGAGCTGTTCAAGCCGGGTGTAGCGACGTTCGCCCTTGATGCCCACCAGGACCAACGGGATGTTGCTGGCAACCGGCTCACTGGTGCTGACGGCGAAGCCCGGTTGCAGATCGAGCAACTCGCCTGGCGCCACCAGATCGCCCTCCCCGCGCTGCAAGGCGCCGAGCAGTTGATCCTTGGCCTTGGGAATGATCTTGAGGGTGATTTCCTGACCGTCACGGGCGTGGCCGTTGAGGTATTGCTCGAACGCTCTCAGGCGATGGTATTCAACCCCGATCGCCTGCCCCTGGACTTCGCCGGAACTGTTGCGACTCTGGTTGACCAGCACCCGCAGCACACGACTGCTGCGGATCTGCGCCAGGTCGCGCACCTCGCTGGCCGGTACGGCTTGCAGCGGCCCGGGCAGACGCGCGACCGCCGTCATCGGCAATAGCAGCGAACAACACAGCAGTAGCAAAACCGAGGGACGAATCATCCACTCTCCGGAAAGAATACGGGGGCCGCTTCAATGAAGCGCGGCGACAAAAACAGGGCGCCCAGGGCGCTGACAACGTGCGAAAGACTGGCACAATGATGGCAAAACTACCAACCCAGCCTGGTCCGCGGCTCAAGAGACAGCGTTAACCCGTTGTAGTTCTTGGCTTTTCTTATAAATCCACGGCTCTGATATGCTTTCCGGCCTTTGAGCCGAGGTAGCACCATGCAACTCATCGATATCGGCGTCAACCTGACCAACGCCAGTTTTGCCGACAAACACCAGGCCGTACTCGACCGCGCCTACGCGGCCGGCGTGTGCCAACTGGTGCTGACCGGCACCAGTGTCGAGGGCAGCGAACAGGCCCTTGAGCTGTGCCAGCAACTGGACGCAAGCAATCAGCGCCTGTTTGCCACCGCCGGTATTCACCCTCACTGCGCCAGCGACTGGAACGCCGACAGCGCCCGCCGTCTGCGCAGCTTGCTCAACGAACCGAATGTGGTGGCCGTGGGTGAATGCGGGCTGGATTTCAACCGTGATTTCTCGCCGCGCCCGCAGCAGGAAAAGGTCCTCGAAGAACATCTGGCCTTGGCCGTCGAATTGCAGCTGCCGGTTTTTCTGCACGAACGTGACGCCAGCCAGCGTTTGCTGGAGATCCTGCGCGACTTCCGCGACCAATTGCCGGCCGCGGTGGTGCACTGTTTCACCGGGGAGCAGAAGGCGCTGTTCAGCTACCTCGACCTCGACTTGCACATCGGCATTACCGGCTGGATCTGCGACGAGCGCCGGGGCACGCATTTGCATCCGCTGGTCAAGGAGATCAAGCGCGGACGCCTGATGCTCGAAAGCGATGCACCGTACCTGCTGCCGCGCAGCCTGCGCCCCAAGCCGAAAAACGGGCGAAACGAGCCGGCCTACCTGACCGAAGTATTGCGCGAAGTGGCACTGCATCGCGGAGAAAGCCAGGAGGACCTGGCGGCACACACCACAGCCTGTGCACGCGCGTTTTATGGCCTGCCATTGATCTCCTGTTCACCATAAATCCCTGTGGGAGCGAGCTTGCTCGCGATGGCGGCAACACATTCGGTACGGATGTGACTGACAAACCGCAATCGCGAGCAAGCTCGCTCCCACAGGTTTGAAATTGATCTGCATCAAGAACCAGCCACCTGAGTAGCGGCACAATGATGGCACCTTGCCAAAACTGTTTCCGCTATCAGAGAAGACCTCCATGGGTGCCTGGCTTAGCAATATCTCGCTGAAATACAAATTCTGGGCGGTCAACGCCGTCGCCTTCGTCACCACCCTGTTGTTGGTGCTGTACGCGGTGCAGCTTGAGCAGCAGGCCCGCAGTCACGCGTCCCAGGCTTCGGCCCAGGCCCAGGCGCGATTGCTCGAAGCCTGGCCCGCCGGGCAACCTCTGCCCAAAATCGATAACCTGCTGACATTCAATCGCGGACAAGCACCTTCGCTGTTTGAACAACCCATTCCCGAGCTCATCAATGCAAACGGCTGGGTCGAGATCAACGTGATGCCGCTGTTCGGTGACAACCCGTTGATGGGCGCCGAAGTATTCGCGCGCGCCGACGGGCAGCGGGTCGCCGTGATCGCCCACGGTCCAAGCCTGAGCCAGGTGTTCGGCGAGCGCTTCGCCCACTACGCGGTGGCGGTGTTCATCCTGATGCTGGCCATGCTCGGCGCATCGCAGTTGTTGATCCGCTTTCTGCTCAGCCAGCTCAACACCTTGAAAGACGTCATGTTGCACGTGGAGAAAACCGGCGACCTGTCGGCCCGCGTGCCATTGGCTTGCAGCGACGAAGTCGGGCAGATGGCCAACGCCTTCAACGCCATGCAGGCCGGTTATCAACGAGTGGTCAACACCGTCGCCAGCACCGCCCGTCAACTGGACACCGGCGCCGCGCGGCTGGCGGCGAGCATGAATGAAGTGCGCCACGGCATGCTCGGTCAGCAAAGCGAAACCGATCAGGCCGCCACGGCGATCAATGAAATGACCGCCACGGTCTATCACATCGCCCAGCACGCGGGCGCCACCCGTGACCTTTCACAATCGGCCGATACCCTCGCCGGTAGCGGGCAGGAAGTGGTGACGCGGGTGCAGCGCTCGATTGCCGGGCTGTCCACCGGCGTGCAGCAGACCGCCGAGATGATTCAACGCCTGGCCGAGGACAGCCAGAAGATCAACGGCGTGGTCAACGTGATTCACAGCATCGCCGAACAGACCAACCTGCTGGCGCTCAACGCCGCCATCGAAGCGGCCCGGGCCGGCGAGATGGGGCGCGGCTTTGCGGTAGTCGCCGATGAAGTACGTAACCTCGCCAAACGCGTGCAGGCCTCCACGGACGAAATCACGATCATGGTCTCGGCGTTGCAGGCCGGGACGCGGGACGCCGTGGATTTCATGCAAGAGAGCTCGTTCAAGGCCGATGACTGCGTACGACAAGCGCAAGAGGCCGGCGCAGCCCTGGCCGAAATCACTGGCGCAGTGGCACAGATGCGTGAAAGCAACACACAGATCGCCGTGGCGGCCGAGCAGCAGAGCCAGGTCGCGGAAGAGATGAACCGGGCGGTGGTGAGCATCCGTGACGTGACTGAGAACACGGTGCAGCAGACGGTGTCTTCGGCGACTACCAGCAATGAGCTGGCGGCGCTGGCCGGGGAGTTGAGCAAGGCGATAGGTCAGCTCAAACTTTGAGGCCCCTTTCGCGAGCAGGCTCGCTCCCACAGTTGAAATGCATTCCCCTGTGGGAGCGAGCCTGCTCGCGAAGGCGTCAGCCGAACCTACATCAAACTTGAACATGACGCCTATCAAGCCAATAGCCAGCCTTGATTCGCCGCCGGCATTGACCGGGCCTATTCTTCATTACATGTGTTCAACATGGATCGAGGATCAGCATCATGGGCAAACGTCACCCCAACCTTCCCGCCTGGCAATGGCGAGCGTACCCGAACAATCATCAGCACCCGACCAATCTGGTGTTGCACCTGATCGCGGTGCCGCTGTTCATCGTTGCGTTTCTGCTGATCGTATCCGGGGTCTTCAGCCTGAGCCTGGCCAACATCGCCATTGGCGTGATCGGCGTGATTGCGGCGATGGCCTTGCAACGCCACGGCCACAGCATGGAAACGCAAGCCGCCGAGCCGTTCAGTGACCGCAAGGATGCGGTATCGCGCCTGTTGGTCGAGCAGTTTCTGACCTTTCCGCGGTTCTTCCTCAGCGGTGGCTGGTGGCGCGCCTGGCGCGAACGCCACCGTCGTCACTGATCAGGCGAACACCGTCACCGTCTGGCGGCTCATGGCGATCAACCGGCCATCGGCGCTCCACATTTTCGCGGCGGCATGCCCGTAGCCATCCGCGGCGTACTCGGTCTCGACGAGATATTTGCACCAGTCCAGGGTGGTCAATTCCAGCAGCGGTTGCACGAACTCGATGGTCCAGGTCAGCGTGCTGCCCATCGCCGGCTTCTTCAAAAACGGCATCAGGGCCGGCGGCCAGGCGTCCACCAGTGCGAGGATATGCGCCTCGCTGATGGCCTCTTCCTTGACATCGCCGCGCAAGCGCACCCAACCACCCATTTGCCGCGATGTGCTACCGCTGAACGGCAGCCCGCCAACACTCCAGCGCATCGCCAGGTGCCGCATGAACTCCGGGATGACGCCTTCGACAAAAGGCAATTCCTGGCACTCTTCCCAGTGCTTCATTTCAGGTGCCGGTTCAGCGGCCACGGCCACCACCGAAGGGCGTGAAGCGCCGAAGCTCCCCTGGATCAACGTCACCACCTGGCCCTTCTGCATCACCCGGCCCAACACCTGGCTGACCGCCTTGCCTTCGCGCAATACGTCGACTTCAAAGCTGACTGGAACCTCGGGCTCAACCGGGCCGACAAAGGTGATCGCCAATGAGCGCACCGGGCGATCCGCTGGCACCCGGGCACGCATGGCTTCGTACTGCAAAGCCGCCACCACGCCACCGAAACTGGCGCGCCCCTGGCCCCAGGAGGCCGGAATGGACAGCTCCAGCGGCTGGCTACGGACAGCGTCAAGCAGTTCGGAAAAACGCATGAAAACCTCAGGGATCGGAAAAAGATGAGGGGGATGTTAACCATCTGGCGAGATGGATACATCGCCTATTCCGGACAAATTGACTGACAGATAAGTCGTGCTCGGCTCGAACACAAAATCCATGGCCAACATTGAGCCCATGTGGGAGCGAGCCTGCTCGCGAAAACGGTGTAACAGTCACGATGTGTGCTGAATGTTAATCCGCTATGGCGAGCAGGCTCGCTCCCACAGTGGATCTCGAGGGGTCTCAGGATTTGAAGCAATCGCGACTGAGCTTTTCCAGCACCCGGTCCGCACGGCTTTCTGCCTCGGCCATGGTGGCTGTCCAGATCGCGATACAGGGCTGCAAATCCGCTTCCTGCTCAGCCATGGCCAGCCATTGCACGCAATCGTGCCAGTCACCCAGCGCTCCCTGGGCTGATTTCAATCGGGGCATGGCCGCTTTCGGCAAACGGTCCAGCTCGGGGTAAGCGTCGATGCCATAGCGTACGCGCTTGATCAGCAGGCGTAGCCGATGACGGTCGTGGGCCGGGTCGTGCAGTGCTTCGTCGAGTTTTTTCCACTGTTTGCCCAAGCGTTTTTCGATGCGCTTGCGCAGGCCCTTGAGCAATCCCTGGCGCTGGGCAGCGCGCAGAAAACGCGGAAACGCATCGAGGACGATCAGCAATTGCGCGAGCTCGGGACTGGCCGCTACGGCCGGATAGGCTTCGGCCATTTGCGCCATGCGCCACTGTGCAGCGTGAGGTTGACCGTGCTCAAGCAGGTACGCCGCCAGCACTTCGCGATCACGCAAAGGCGTGGTCAGATCACCCACCCGCGAGGCGGCCGCTTCCAGTTGTTCGACACCGGGCAACCCGCGCAAAGGCCGCAACAGGCTGCGTAACCGACGCATGGTGGTGCGCAGATCGTGTAAAGCTTCAGGGTCAGTATGCTCTTTCAAGCGGGCCTGACAGGCCAGCAGACGAACTTCCAGGCCCAGGACATGAGCCACCAGCCGATCGATCATGGGGGTTTACTCCGTAAACAGCGCCAGGCTGCAAGCTGCGAGCTGCAAGCCCGAAGAGTCTTGCAACTCGTAGCTTAGAGGCTGCAGCTGCTTTTTGCCTTCAACGCCCCGCGCGCGATTCACGGATATAGAAACGAGCCTTCTCGGCTTTCCTGGTGCAGCCTTCGAACCCTTCGAATTGCTGTTGCGTCTTGGCCGCGGTCAACAGCGACAGGGCCTTGGAGTAGCTGACGGTCCCGGCGAAACCTTCGGCTTTGGCCAGGTCCAGTTCATGCCATGCCGCATCCAGGTTACTACCGCAACTGTCGCGGTAGGCGGTCTTTCCGGCACAACCGGCGAGCGCCAGGGCAATCAATGGCACGCAGATCCAGGCTTTCATCACTTACTCCTCAAAAATAGGTCAACAGTCATGCAGGTAAGACGGTGTGACACCTGAAAAGTGCCGTTGGTCCGCTATGCGAACTATAACGCTGATGAGAACAACCCTGTGCCGCCATGGAGTGTCGAAAATACGACGCTCTTGCCCCCTCGAACGACCATGACCGTTGAAGCATGACCCTCGATGGGTGCATTGTTGAAGCATTCAAACGAGGGCGATTCATGAAAAAGCGTGTCGCACTGGTATTGGGATCGGGTGGAGCCCGGGGTTACGCACATATTGGGGTCATTGAAGAGATCGAACGGCGCGGCTATGACATTGCCTGTATCGCCGGTTGCTCCATGGGCGCAGTGGTGGGCGGGATCTATGCCGCCGGCAAACTCAACGATTACCGCGACTGGATCGAGAGCCTGGATTATCTCGACGTGTTGCGCCTGGTGGACGTCAGTTTTCGTTTGGGGGCGATTCGTGGCGAGAAGGTGTTCGGGCAGATTCGCAAGATCGTCGGCGAGATCAACATCGAAGACTTGCGCATCCCCTATACCGCCGTTGCCGCCGACCTGACCAACCAGCAGGAAATCTGGTTCCAGGAAGGTTGCCTGCACCAGGCGATGCGCGCCTCGGCAGCGATTCCCAGCCTGTTCACCCCGGTGATGCAGGGCAACCGCATGCTGGTCGATGGCGGCATTCTCAACCCGCTGCCGATCGTGCCGGTAGTGTCGAGCCATTGCGACCTGATCATCGCGGTCAACCTCAACTCCACCAACCAGCGCCACTACCAATTGCCGGTGATCCAGCGCCCCGCCGCGTTCAAGACCCGCTTCGACAACCTGATCAGCTCTGTCGGCTCGAAGTTGCCGTTCCGGCGTAAACAGGCGGAACAATTGTTGATCCTCGAGCAGGAAGCGTTGAAAGCCGAAGGTGCGGATTTCAACCCGTGGATCGAGTCCGCCGAACCCGAAGCCCAGCAACCCGCTGCTGCGCCGGAAGCCAGTGGCGCGCCCCGCTCCGCCACCGGTTCGTTCATCATCGACAACGTCGGACCGGCGTCCTTGCTCGACTTGATCA
Organism: Pseudomonas sp. GW821-FHT07G06; assembly: GCF_058986625.1. Taxonomy (NCBI): domain Bacteria; kingdom Pseudomonadati; phylum Pseudomonadota; class Gammaproteobacteria; order Pseudomonadales; family Pseudomonadaceae; genus Pseudomonas; species Pseudomonas sp. GW821-FHT07G06. The sequence goes on along the minus strand of NZ_JBYSVW010000015.1, from coordinate 72,140 downwards.
ACCAGAGCTTCGAAGTGATGCAGACGTCGCTGGCGCAATACAAGATTGCCGGGTATCCGCCGGACATCCTGATCAACGTGCCCAAGCGCGTGTGCCGGTTTTTCGAGTTCTACAAGGCGCCGGAGCTGATCGCGCTGGGACGGGAGATTGCGCGGGATACGCTGGATCGGTATGAGAATGAGCAGAATTGAACGTCTGAAAGTTCTCAAACGAATGTAAGGGCCCCTTCGCGAGCAGGCTCGCTCCCACAGTGAATCTTTGGTGTACACAAGGTTTGTGTCTGACCAGGACCCCATGTGGGAGCGAGCCTGCTCGCGATGGGGCAGGAACATTCAGCACAAATCTAAAGGCTACCCTCACTCAACAACCGATACCCCACCCCCGCCTCGGTCACGATGAATCTTGGCCGGGTCGGGTCATCCGCCAGTTTCTGGCGCAAGTGCCCGACCACGATTCGCAAGTAATGAGTGTCTTCGGTGTGCGTCGGCCCCCAGATGTCCTTGAGCAATTGCTGCTGGGTGATCACCCGCCCGGGATGCCGCGCCAGTTGCGCCAGCACGGCGTATTCCTTGCGAGTCAACGCGACTTCGATACCGTCGAGCAACACCCGGCGATACGCCAGGTCGACCGTCAATGGACCGAAGCTCAGCGCCGCTGGCTGGGCTTCGCCCACAGGCGCCTGGCGCAGCAACGCACGAATCCGCGCCAGGAATTCCTGGATGCCGAACGGCTTGGTCACGTAGTCGTTGGCGCCGCCATCCAGGGCCTCGACTTTCTGCCCTTCACCGGCGCGAACGGAGAGCACCAGCACCGGCACCGTCGACCACTCGCGAAAATCGCGCAATACCTGTTGGCCGTCCATGTCCGGCAAGCCGAGGTCGAGCACCAGCAAGTCCGGTTTGTTCAATGCTGCCTGGGCCAATCCTTCACTACCCGTGCCGGCCTCCAGCACTTTGTAGCCTTGGGAAGCGAGGCTGATGCGCAGGAATTTGCGGATCTGCGGTTCGTCGTCGATGACCAGGATGGTCGCAGTCTGGCTCATGAATTCACATCAACAAAAAGAAGTGGCAAGAGAGTAGCGCAAGCACGATCAGGCTTCACTCTCGTATCCCGGCTGAGCCTGTAGCGGCAGGTGCAACGTGATGCTGGTGCCGCGCCCCTCGATGCCGTCGGCGACGCTGATGCGTCCACCATGGGCACCGACCATGCCCTGACAGATCGCCAGCCCCAGTCCGGTGCCCTGCCCGCCACGATCACCTCGCGCCGCGGTGTAGAACATGTCGAAAATCTTCGCCCGATCCTCCTCCGGAATCCCCGGCCCCTCATCGCTGACCGAAAAGAACAGCTCACCGTCGTCGGTCCCGGCGCGCAACTGCAAACGCCCGTGGGGCGGCGAAAACCGCGCGGCGTTTTCCAGCACGTTGACCAATGCCTGTTCGATCAGCGCGGCGTGCACATACAGCAGCGGTAACTCGGCCGTCACGTCGGTGCTGACTTGCAGCGGCGCAAGGACTGCGCGCAGGCGATTGAGCGCACTGCCGACGATATCGGCCGGTGACACCCAGTCCCGCGCCAGCTTCAGGGCTCCGTGGCCGAGGCGGGTCATGTCGAGCAGATTCTGGATATATCGATCAAGGCGCTCGGCTTCATCGCGGGTACCTTCGAGCAGTTCCCGCCGGTCCTCCAGCGGGATCGCTTCACCTAGGGCCAGCAGGCTATCGATACTGCCGCGCATGGACGTCAAGGGTGTGCGCAAATCGTGGGACACCGAAGCCAGCAAGGCACTGCGCAACTGCTCGGTTTCACCGTGCAGCCGCGCCGCTTCCAGATCATCGGCCAGTTGCGCCCGGGCCAGCGCCTGGGCCAGCGGCTGGCTCAGCGCGGTCAACAAACGACGGCGCTGGCCGCTCAGGGTCTGGCCTTCCTTGGCGCACACGCCAAGCAGCGCGAGCGGGCCGTCCTCGACCGATAACGGCCACCACCACCAGCGGCCGAACGGCAAGGTGCCGGTGCCCGCACCCGCCGGTTGATCGTGCTGCCAGGCCCAATCGGCGGCGGCACGCTCAGCTTCGGTAAACTCCAGCGGGCCACCGGTTTCGACTTTCCAACCACTCTGCCCGTCGCGATTGAGCAGGCACAGTTGCACATCGCTCCAACCGTTGAGGTGCTGGGCGGCCGCACTGACCACGGCCTGGCGGTCGGTGGCAGCAGTCAGTTTGCGTGACAGGTCGAGCAATTCAGTGGTTTCTTCCTGGGTATCGCGCAGCGCCTGCAATTGCCTGCGCTGGCGCGCCGCGAGGTTGCCGGTGAGGGCTGCCATCAACAGGAAAAACAGCAAGGTCAGCACGTCTTCTTCGCGCTGGATGCTCAAAGAAAAAGTCGGTGGAATGAACAGGAAGTCATAGGTCAGAAACGACAGCGCCGCACAGGCCAGCGCCGGCCCGAGACTGCTGCGCACCGCCACCAGCAGCACGGCGGCGAGGAACACCAGTGAAATATTGGGCAGTGGCAGAACGCTCGCCACGGCCCAGGCCAGGGCGCTGGCCAGAACCGTCGCGACCACGGCCAGCGCGTAGTCGAACCAGACCAGTGACCCCATCGACCGCTGATGGGGTTGATGCTGTTCGTGATCGCTATCGAGAACGTTGATTTCCAGTCCGCGCGCATTGCGCAGCAGCCGCGCCGCCAACCCGCCACCGAACAGGCGGCGGCGCAATCTCGGCCGGGACTGGCCGACCAGCACCAGGCTGGCACGACGCTCGGCGGCATGCTGGATCAGGGTTTTCGCCACTTCACCGGCGCGCAGCAACACCACTTCGCCGCCCAGGCGTTCGGCCAGTTGCTGGGCGCTCTGCAGGCGCAGGCGGGACTGTTCGTCACGCACGCGGCCGTTGTCCACGTGCACCAGGCTCCAGGGCAGGTGCCGCCGTTGGGCCACGCGACTGGCATGCCGTACCAGACGCTCGGCCTGGGCATCGCCGTCCACCCCTACCAGCAAACGCCCGCGCACGGCTGGCGCCGCTTGTCCGAGTTGGCGATAGCCCAGGGCCAGATCGTTATCGACCTGAGCCGCCGCGGTTTGCATCGCCAGTTCGCGCAGGGCTGTCAGGTTGGTCTGGGAAAAGAACGCGTCGATGGCCGCCCGCGCCTGCTCCGGCACATAGACCTTGCCGTCGCGCAGGCGCTCGAGCAGTTCCCGTGGCGGCAAGTCGATGAGCAGCAGTTCGTAGGCTTCTTGCAGCACCCAGTCCGGCAAGGTTTCACGGACCTGCACGCCGGTGATGCCACGCACCTGATCGTTGAGGCTTTCCAGGTGCTGGACGTTGACCGTTGTGTAGACATCAATGCCGGCGGCGAGCAGTTCCTGAATGTCCTGCCAGCGTTTTTCGTGACGGCTGCCGGGTGCGTTGGTGTGCGCCAGCTCGTCGACCAGCACCAGCTTCGGTTTGGCGAGGAGCAGACCGTCCAGGTCCATTTCTTCGAGCAATACACCACGGTATTCCGAGCGTACCAACGGCTGCTGCGGCAAGCCGCTGAGCAGTACTTCGGTTTCGGCGCGGCCGTGGGTTTCGACGACGCCTGCAATGACCTTCACGCCTTGACGCAGTTGGGTGTGGGCCGCCTGGAGCATGGCGTAGGTCTTGCCGACTCCGGGGGCGGCGCCGAGAAATACCTTGAGCCGGCCACGGCCATCGCGGGGCAGGTCTGCTAACAGCGCGTCGGCGCGGCCGGAGTTGCTCATCTGTAATTGCCTTGTTTGACTTTGAATTGGGGGTGTTGCCTTTAAAGATCGCAGCCTTCGGCAGCTCCTACAGGGGTTGGCGTGGATCCTGTAGGAGCTGGCGGTCTTTTGATCTACAGCTTTTCCAGCGCCAGATTCAACTCAAGCACATTCACCACCGGCGGGCCTACCAATGGCTGCTCGATGTGCGCGTCCAGCAGCTGTTGCAGTGAGGCGACCGGCAGGTTGCGCGCCGCCGCGACACGCGCCAGTTGATAGGCAATCGCCGTCGGTGGCAAGTGCGGATCGAGACCGCTGCCCGACGTCGTGACCAACGCCAACGGCACCGGCCCCTGGCCGGGCACCAGCAGCTTGCCGGCTTCGTCGATCACCCGCGTGGCCAGGGCCGGGTTGCTCGGCGACAGGTTGCTGGCGCTGCTCGATACGGTGGCAAAGGCACCGGCCGAAGGACGCGGGTGGAACCAGGCGTCGCCGACGAAATCCTGGGCGATCAGCGAGGAACCACGGACCTTGCCTTCGGCATCGCGCACCAGACTGCCGTTGGCCTGATCCGGGAACACGACCTGGGCCACGCCGGTAACCACCAGTGGATAGGCGACGCCGGTGATCAGCGTCATCAGGACCAGCAGGCTCAGGGCCGGGCGTATCAATGTGGACATTTCAAAATCCTCGAATTCGTAATTCAATCAATTGGACCGTGTCGCATTCTTCGCGAGCAGGCTCGCTCCCACAGGGCGAAAGCATTTCAAATGTGGGAGCGAGCCTGCTCGCGAAGGCGGTGCATCTGGCACCCCGCGCAGGTCAAACCAGATGCAACGCCGTCAACAGCATGTCGATCGCCTTGATGCCCACGAACGGCACCAGGATCCCGCCCAGGCCATAGATCAGCAGATTGCGTCGCAACAGCGCCGCCGCACTCGCCGCCTGCACGCGCACGCCGCGCAATGCCAGGGGAATCAGCACCACGATGATCAACGCGTTGAAAACGATCGCCGACAGAATCGCGCTCTGCGGACTGCTCAAGTGCATCACGTTGAGCACGCCCAGTTGCGGGTAGATCGCGGCGAACAGCGCCGGCAGGATCGCGAAGTACTTGGCCACGTCGTTGGCGATGGAAAAGGTCGTCAGCGCACCGCGGGTGACCAGCAATTCCTTGCCGATCTGCACCACATCCAGCAACTTGGTCGGGTCGCTGTCGAGGTCGACCATGTTGGCCGCTTCACGTGCCGCCTGCGTGCCGTCGTTCATCGCCATGCCGACGTCCGCCTGGGCCAGTGCCGGGGCGTCGTTGGCGCCGTCGCCGCACATGGCGACCAGACGCCCGTCGTTTTGCTCGTGACGAATGCGCGCCAGTTTTTTCTCCGGCGTGGCTTCCGCCAGCACATCGTCCACACCTGCTTCAGCGGCGATGGCGGCTGCAGTCAACGGGTTGTCACCGGTGACCATGACCGTGCGAATACCCAGCTTGCGCAACTCGGCGAAACGCTCGCGGATACCGGGCTTGACCACGTCCTTGAGGTGGATCGCGCCGAGCAACTTGCCCTCGGCGCAGACCAGCAAGGGGGTGCCGCCGCTTTGCGCGATCTTGTCGATTTCGCGGGACAGGGCCGGTGCCAGGTCAGCACGTTTCAGGCCGACGAAGGCCAGCAACGAATCCACCGCGCCCTTGCGGTACACGCGCCCTTGATAGTCAACACCGGACAAGCGGGTTTCGGCACTGAATGGCACGGCTGTCAGCACGTCGGCGGACGGTTCCGGTTGCGGATGAGTGCCACGCAGGTACTCGACGATCGACTTGCCTTCAGCGGTGTCGTCGGCCAGCGACGCCAGCAACGCGCCTTCGGCCAATTCCCTGGCTGTCACGCCTGGCGCGGCATACACCGCCGAGCAACGACGGTTACCGAAGGTGATGGTGCCGGTCTTGTCCAGCAGCAGGACGTGCACGTCCCCCGCCGCTTCCACCGCACGACCGGACTTGGCGATCACGTTCAGCCGTACCAGACGATCCATGCCGGCGATACCGATGGCCGACAGCAAACCGCCGATGGTGGTCGGAATCAACGTGACCAACAGCGCCACCAGAAACACCAGCGGCAGGCTGCCGTTGGCGAAGTGAGCGAACGGTTGCAGGGTCACGACCACCAGCAGGAAGATCAGGGTCAAGCCGATCAGCAGGATGTCGAGCGCCACTTCGTTCGGGGTTTTCTGGCGTTTGGCGCCTTCGACCAGGGCGATCATGCGGTCCAGGGTCGACTCGCCAGGGTTGGCGGTGATCTTCACCAACAGCCAGTCGGACACCAGCCGTGTGTTGCCGGTGACGGCCGAGCGGTCGCCGCCGGACTCACGAATCACCGGTGCCGACTCACCGGTAATCGCCGCTTCGTTGACCGCTGCGATGCCTTCGAGCACTTCGCCGTCACCGGGGATCATCTCCCCGGCTTCGACACGCACCACATCGCCCTTGCGCAGACTGGTGGCCGGCACTACCTGAAAGGTGCCATTGCTGGTTTTGCGCCGGGCGCTGAGGCCTTCGCTACCGGCCTTGAGGCTGTCGGCGCGGGCCTTGCCACGACCTTCGGCCAAGGCTTCGGCGAAGTTGGCGAACAGCACGGTGAACCACAGCCACACGGCAATTTGCGCGGCGACGAAGGTCGGTACGGCCGTATCGGGAATGAAGCACAGCACGGTGGTCAGGATCGCGGTCAGTTCGACCACCAGCATCACCGGCGCACGCTGCAATTGCCGTGGGTCGAGCTTGACGAAGGCTTGCACCAGCGCCGGGCGCCACAGGGCCGAGATTGCGGTTTTCGGTTGTTCCGACGCCTTGACGGCGACGGTTTTGGATACGGGCATATTCATCTTCAACTTCCTCAGAAGGCCATGCTCAGATGTTCAGCAATCGGGCCCAGCGCCAAGGTCGGCAGGAATGTCAGGCCGCCCACCAGCAAAATGGTCACGGTCAGCAGGGTCACGAACAGCGGGCCGTGGGTCGGGAAGCTGTTCTGGCCGATCGGTGCGGTTTTCTTCATTGCCAGGCTGCCGGCCAGGGCCAGGACCGGGAGGATGTAACCGAAGCGACCAATCAACATGCCCAGGCCCAGCATCAGGTTGTGGAACGGCGTGTTGGCACCGAAACCACCGAACGCGGAACCGTTGTTGGCACTGGCCGAGGTGTAGGCGTAGAGCAACTGACTGAAACCGTGGGCGCCCGGGTTGCTTACCGAGGCCACCGGGCCTGGCAGGCTGGCGGCAATCGCGCCGAGCACCAGTACGCCAATCGGCATGACCATCAGGGTCACCACCAGCAATTGCACTTCCCTGGCTTGCAGTTTCTTGCCGAGGTACTCCGGCGTCCGACCGATCATCAGGCCGGCGAGGAACACCGCGATCAGCACGTTGAGCAACATGCCGTAGAGCCCGGCACCGACACCGCCGAAGATCACCTCGCCAACCATCATGTTGACCAGCGCGACCATGCCGCTCAGCGGATTGAGGCTGTCGTGCATACCGTTGACCGAACCGTTGGACGCCGCCGTGGTGGTTACCGACCAGAGCACCGTGGCGGTAGTGCCGAAACGCGCTTCCTTGCCTTCCAGCGGCGCAGTCTGCTCGACGGCTACGTTGTTCAGGGTCGGGTTCGGCTGGTATTCAGCCCATAGCGAGGTCGCGCCGCCGATCAGGAACAGTGCCAGCATGCAGGCGATGATCGCGCGGCTCTGACGCAGGTCCTTCACGTAGTGGCCGAAGGTGAACACCAACGCCACCGGGATCAGGATGATCGAGGCCACTTCGAACAGGTTGCTCCAGGCCGTCGGGTTCTCGAACGGATGCGCCGAGTTGACGCCGAAGAAGCCGCCACCGTTGGTACCCAATTGCTTGATCGCAATCTGGCTGGCAGCCGGGCCCAGTGGAATGACCTGGTCGACGCCTTGCACCGTCACCGAATTCACGTACTGCGCGAAGGTTTGCGGCACGCCCTGCCAGACCAGATACAGCGCCAGCAACAGGCACAGCGGCAGCAGGCCGTAGAGGGTGGCGCGGGTCATGTCGACCCAGAAGTTGCCAAGCGACGTCGTGGATTTGCGGCCGATGCCGCGGCACAGCGCAACCAGTACGGCCAGGCCGGTGGCGGCGCTGACGAAGTTCTGCACGGTGAGGCCGGCCATCTGGCTCAAGTAGCTCAAGGACGCTTCGCCGCTGTAAGCCTGCCAGTTGGTGTTGGTCATGAAACTGACGGCGGTGTTGAACGCCAGCGTCCACTCCTGGCCCGGCAGGTTTTGCGGGTTCAGCGGCAAATGGTCCTGGAACAACAGGATCGCGAACAGCAGCAGGAAACCCGCAAGGTTGAAGGCGAGCAAGGCCAGCGTGTACTTCTGCCAGCTCTGTTCGGCGTGCGGATCGACACCGGCCAGGCGATAGCATCCGCGTTCGACCGGGCCGAGGACCGGCGACAGCCACGTGCGCTGCCCCTCCATTACCTTGTAGTAGAAGCGCCCGAGAAACGGCGCCGGGACCAATACCAGGGCGAAAAACCCGAGGATCAGCCAATAGTCATAACTGTGCATAGCCGCTCCTAGTTCCGGTCCGCGCGCAACAGCGCAACCAACAGATAAATGAACAGCCCCACTGCCAACAGCAGTGACACCCCGTCCAGAACGCTCATGGAAGTTCTCCGTATTACGGCGTATTGCCGCGTGTGGAGTCATTGTCGGAAAAGAGGCTGTAAAGGAACGAGACCGAGGGTGCGGGCCGGGCATAAAGAAAGCGTAAAGAGTGGGTTTACGCTGGGGTTACGGGGTGATGGAAAGCGTTCCGGTACGCAGAAAACCGCGAGGGTCGTACGCAGAGCTCCAAATTGCGCGCGAGGGTAGTGAGTGACGGCTGCAACTCATGGATAATCGAGCCTGAACGGCGCGACGCAACCAAATGGATCAAGAACTCTTGCACCTCCCCGCTCGCGCCTGCAAGCTACCGCCATTCGCATTACTGAAAAAGGCTGGCCCAACGTGCGTATCCTCATTACCGGCGGAGCCGGCTTCATCGGCTCGGCCCTTGTTCGCGAGCTGATTCAACACACCGGGCATGAAGTGCTCAACCTGGACAAACTGACGTATGCCGGCAATCTCGAATCGCTGACCAGCATCGCCAACGACACGCGCTACGAGTTCGTTCAGGCCGATATTGTCGACCAGGCCACCGTCAGTGCCGTGCTGGCCCGTTTCCAGCCTCACGCGATCATGCACCTGGCAGCGGAGTCCCACGTCGATCGTTCCATCGACGGACCATCGGAATTCATCCAGACCAACATCGTCGGCACCTACAGCCTGCTCGAAGCCGCCCGCGCGTATTGGCAAGCCCTCCCGGCGCCCGAGAAAAGCGCGTTCCGCTTTCATCACATTTCCACTGACGAGGTTTACGGCGACCTGCACGGTGTCGACGACCTGTTTACGGAAACGACGCCCTACGCCCCCAGCTCGCCCTACTCCGCCAGCAAGGCCGCGTCCGACCATCTGGTCCGCGCCTGGCAGCGAACCTATGGCTTGCCGGTGCTGCTGACCAATTGTTCGAACAATTACGGGCCTTTCCACTTCCCCGAGAAACTGATTCCGCTGGTCATCCTCAATGCCCTGGCCGGCAAGCCGCTGCCGGTGTATGGCAACGGCCTGCAAGTGCGCGACTGGCTGTTCGTCGAAGATCACGCCCGGGCACTGCTCAAGGTAGTGACCACCGGCACCGTCGGCGAGACCTACAACATCGGCGGGCACAACGAGCAAAAGAACATCGACGTGGTGCGTGGCATCTGCGCCCTGCTCGAAGAACTGGCACCGCACAAACCGGAAGGCGTTGCGCATTACGCCGATCTGATCACGTTTGTCCAGGATCGTCCTGGTCATGACTTACGCTACGCAATCGACGCCGGCAAGATTGAACGCGAACTGGGCTGGGTGCCCGAAGAGACCTTCGAAACCGGCCTGCGCAAAACCGTTCAATGGTACCTGGATAACCTGGAGTGGTGCCGCCGTGTCCAGGACGGCAGCTATCAAGGTGAACGCCTTGGCGCCATCAATCCCAAGGAGCTGCTCGCATGATGAAAGGCATCGTTTTGGCGGGTGGCTCGGGCACGCGCCTGCACCCGATTACGCTCGGCGTGTCGAAGCAACTGTTGCCGGTCTACGACAAGCCCATGATCTACTATCCGATCTCGGTGCTGATGCTGGCCGGCATCAAGGACATCCTGCTGATCTCCACCCCGCAGGATCTGCCGCAGTATCGCAATCTGCTGGGTGACGGCAGCCAGTTCGGGGTGAACTTCAACTTTGCCGAACAGCCCTCACCGGACGGTCTGGCCCAGGCTTTCCTGATTGGCGAGGAGTTCATCGGTGATGACCCTGTGTGCCTGATCCTGGGCGACAACATCTTCCATGGTCAGCACTTTGGCGAACAATTGCAGAACGCGGCAAAACGCTGCTCCGGCGCCACCGTGTTCGGTTACTGGGTCAAGGACCCCGAGCGCTTCGGCGTCATCGACTTCGACAGCGATGGCCGTGCGCTGTCGATCGAGGAAAAACCGAAAAAACCGAAATCCAGCTATGCCGTTACCGGCCTGTATTTCTATGACAACGACGTGATCGAGATTGCCAAGGCGGTGAAACCTTCGCCTCGCGGCGAGCTGGAAATCACCGACGTCAACAACGCCTATCTGCAACGTGGCGACCTGCAGGTCGAGCGTTTTGGTCGAGGTTTCGCCTGGCTCGACACCGGCACCCACGACAGCTTGCTCGAAGCCTCTCAATACGTGCAGACCATCGAACACCGCCAAGGTCTCAAAGTCGCCTGTCTCGAAGAAATAGCCTATGAAAATGGCTGGATCGACCGCGAACAACTGCTGGAGCGCGCCCGGTACTTTGGCAAGACCGGTTATGGCCAGTACCTGGCCAAACTGGCAGGGGAAGAGCAGTGAACCTGTGTGAGCCCGATTTGCCTCGTGAAGAGACTGGACTGCAGCCATGAAAATACTCATCAATGGTCGCAACGGTCAGGTCTCGCATGAGCTGCAAGGGCGGCTGGGGGTTGTCGGCGAACTGATCGTATTGGGTCGCGATCAGCTCGATCTCGCGCAACCCGATCAGATTCGCCGCCAGGTGCAAAACGTCAGGCCCGACCTGATCATCAACGCGGCAGCCCATACAGCGGTCGACCTTGCAGAAAGCGAGCCGCAAGCAGCCTTTGCCATCAATGCGATCGCTCCCGGCATCCTCGCCGAAGAGGCGCTGGCTCTGGACATCCCGTTGATACATTACTCCACGGACTATGTTTTCGACGGGTTGAAAGCCGGACCGTACAACGAGGACGACACGCCCAATCCGCTCGGGGTATACGGCAAGAGCAAGCTGGCCGGTGAACAGGCCATCAGGGACGTGCAAGGCAAATACCTGATCCTGCGAACCAGTTGGGTCTATTCAACCCATGGCCGCAACTTTCTGCTGACGATGCAGCGCTTGCTGCAAGAGAAACCGGAGTTGCGTGTAGTCGCCGATCAAATCGGAGCCCCTACCTGGGCCGGTACAATCGCCAACAGCACCCTTGCCCTGATTGAACACTGGCAGGCGAACGAAGTGGCCAACTGGGGTACTTATCACCTGAGCGCTCAAGGTGAGACCTCCTGGTTCGGCTTCGCCCAGGCAATCGGCGAAGCATTGCGACAACAGGGCAAACCCTGCGCCGCCCTGTTACCGATCCCGTCCAGCGACTACCCGACGCCTGCCGCCCGGCCGCTCAACTCGCGCCTGGATTGCAGTCGCCTGCAACGCGATTGGGGCGTCAGTCAACCTGACTGGCAGACGGCACTGCGCGAGTGCCTGTCCGAACAGACCTGAACATCAACGGCAGCCCGCACCTGCTTTGAAATACGACGTACCCGCATCGCAGCGGCGTCGTGTAGCAGACAGGCGGGCTTGCTCGCGAAAGCGGCATTTGTAGCAACGACGCCCCTGACTGACGCACAAAATTCGCACAATCAGTCGCGAACATCTCCGATACGACGCCTTTCAGCCCATTACGACGCACCCTCGCGAAATGGCACGCCCACTGCACAGGCCTCCCCCCGAGCGTTCCAAACCACTCAGGGAGCAAGCGCATGAACACACAACTCAAACCCACGCTGGGCACGTTGCATCTGTGGGGCATTGCCGTCGGGCTGGTGATTTCCGGGGAGTATTTCGGCTGGAGTTATGGCTGGGGCGTGGCCGGGACCTTGGGCTTTCTGGTGACCTCTTTCATGGTCGCCACCATGTACACCTGCTTCATCTTCAGTTTCACCGAGCTGACCACTGCCATTCCTCACGCTGGAGGTCCCTTTGCCTACAGTCGTCGCGCGTTTGGGGAAAAAGGCGGATTGATCGCCGGCCTGGCGACATTGATCGAATTCGTCTTCGCCCCACCGGCGATTGCCCTGGCCATCGGCGCCTATCTCAATGTCCAGTTTCCAGCCCTGGACCCGAAACACGCGGCAGTCGGTGCCTATCTCCTGTTCATGGGGCTCAACATCCTCGGCGTGAAACTGGCGGCGACCTTCGAGTTTGTGGTCTGCGTGTTGGCGGTCGCTGAACTGCTGGTGTTCATGGGCGTGGTCGCGCCGGCGTTCAGCTTCAGCAACTTCGCCCTCAATGGCTGGGCCGGCACCGACGTGTTCGGTGCTCCGGCGATTGCCGGCATGTTCGCGGCGATCCCCTTTGCCATCTGGTTCTTCCTGGCCATCGAAGGCGCCGCCATGGCCGCCGAAGAAGCCAAGGACCCGAAACGCACCATTCCCAAGGCCTACATCAGCGGTATTTTGACCCTGGTGCTGCTGGCGATGGGCGTGATGTTCTTCGCCGGTGGTGTCGGCGACTGGCGCACCCTGTCGAACATCAACGACCCACTGCCCCAGGCGATGAAAACCGTGGTCGGCGAAAGCTCGGGCTGGCTGCACATGCTGGTGTGGATCGGCCTGTTCGGCCTGGTGGCGAGTTTCCACGGGATCATCCTTGGCTATTCACGTCAGTTCTTCGCCCTCGCCCGCGCCGGCTACCTGCCGGCGTCCCTGGCCAGACTGTCGCGTTTCCAGACGCCGCACCGGGCGATCATCGCCGGCGGCGTGATCGGCATCGCGGCGATCTACAGCGACGGCTTGATCAACCTCGGCGGCATGACGCTGACGGCGGCGATGATCACCATGGCGGTGTTCGGCGCCATCGTCATGTACATCATGAGCATGCTCAGCCTGTTCAAGCTGCGCAAAACCGAGCCGAACCTGGAGCGCACCTTCCGCGCCCCGTGCTACCCGCTGGTGCCGTTCATTGCGCTGATGCTGGCGGTGGTGTGCCTGGTGGCGATGGCCTGGTTCAACACCTTGATCGGCCTGATCTTCCTGGGCTTCATGGCCGCAGGTTTCGTGTACTTCACGCTCACCGCGCAATTGCGCGCCGACGCTCCGGCGGATGCAATGCTGACCGGACTTTGAAAGCGTTCAAGTGAAGCTTGAACAACAGGCATAGAATGGGGGTGATAGCGATGGAACTGCGATGAAACCCCGTCACTCAAAGTGCTATACGCGATCGGTTGGCGAACCCTCGTCGACCCGCCTGCTTTTCAAGGAGAGTCCTATGCCCTGGTATGCCTGGTTGATTCTGGTCGTTGCCATTGGCTCGATCGTTGGTGGTCTGATGATGCTGCGCGACACCGCCCACAAAGTCGAACTGACCGAAGAGCAACGTAAACGCGTCGCCGAACGCAATGCGGAAATGGACGCCAAGGAAGCGCAGGACCGCTGAATGAAAACCCCGCCTTCGACGGCGGGGTTTGTTTTTGCGTGGTTTCCCCTGAACTTATGCCGCTTTGTACCCATATCGAAGCATCTGCATGCTTTTTAGAAGTAGAAGTACAGTCACCATGCAATTTTCATTGGGTAATATGGGCCGCATTGATGCGGAGATATCAGATGCGTTACTCGCAGGACCATAAAGCTCAGACCCACCAACGCATAATCAAGGAAGCTTCAGCGCGATTTCGACGCGACGGTATCGGCGCGACCGGGCTGCAACCCCTGATGAAAGCACTGGGCCTGACTCACGGTGGCTTTTACTCGCACTTCAAGTCCAAAGACGAACTGGTAGAGAAAGCCTTGCAAGAGGCTGGCGCACAAGTCGACGAATTGTGCGCGCAAATCTTCGCCGAGGAGCATCCACTCGATGCCTTCATCGACGCTTACCTTTCCGAATGGCATCAGACCTCACCCCACGAAGGCTGCCCGCTGTTGACCATTTCTTCCGAACTGGGGCTGCGTGGTCAACCGAGTCCGACCAGCGACGTCGTACTCAAGGCGCGACTCGATCAGATCCGGCACACCCTTGACGGAGAGCGCTCCGCCGACCGTAGCATCGTCATCATGTCTACGCTGGTCGGCGCCTTGCTGTTATCGCGCAGCGTGGCCGACGCCGGGTTTGCCCAACGGATTCTCGACGTCGCACGCGAACACCTCAAACACCCGCAGGATTAACCCTGCCAACGCTTGAACAGCACACTGGCATTGACCCCGCCAAATCCGAAGCCGTTGGACAACGCATATTCGATGGCCATCGGCCGTGCGTTGCCATGAACAATGTCCACGCCTTCAGTCGCGGGGTCCGGGTTTTCGAAATTGAGGGTCGCCGGCACGACCTGGTCGCGGATCGCCAGCAGCGTAAAGATCGCTTCGAGTCCGCCCGCTGCACCGAGCAAATGCCCGGTCGCCGACTTGGTCGATGTCACGGCAATGCCGTTTTGCGCACCGAACAATGCCTTGATCGCCGCCAGCTCCCCCAGATCCCCCACCGGAGTCGAGGTTGCATGAGCATTCAGATGCTGGACCTGAGCCGGTGAAACACCGGCCTGTGCCAATGCCAACGACATCGCTCGCCGCGCACCGCTGCCGTCCTCGGGACCGGCGGTCAGGTGAAAGGCATCGGCACTGGTGCCGTAGCCGACCAGTTCCGCCAGGGGCTTGGCGCCCCGGGCCAGCGCATGGTCCAGGGACTCGATGACCAGCAGCCCGGCCCCTTCACCCATGACAAAGCCATCGCGACCACTGTCGAAAGGTCGTGAAGCACGCTCAGGCGTGGCGTTGTAAGCGCTGGACAAGGCGCGAGCAGCCGCGAACCCGGCAAGGCTGACCCGATCGATCGCCGCTTCCGCACCGCCGCACACTGCGATATCCGCCTCACCCGCGCGAATCATTCGCGCCGCGTCGCCAATCGCCTGAACCCCGGCGGCGCATGCCGTGACCGGCGCGCCCAATGGCCCCTTGAAGCCATGCTGGATCGACACATGACCTGCCGCGAGGTTGACCAGAAATGAAGGAATAGTGAATGGAGACAAACGCCTAGGACCACGGCTATCGGTGGTACGCACGGCGTCGGCAATCGCGCCGAAACCGCCCACGCCTGAACCGATGATGGTGGCCGTGCGCTCCTGGGCATTGGCATCCAGCGCCTGCCAACCGGCTTGCTCCAGCGCCTGACGCGCGGCTTCCATGGCGAACAGGATGAAGCGGTCCATCTTCTTCTGTTCCTTGGGTGGGGTCGCCCGGTCCGGATCAAACCCGGCTTCCGAGTCATCAGCCAGCGTTGGTACTGCGCCGCCGACTTTTGCTGGCAGGTCGGCCACCACGTCTTCCGGCAGATTGCGCAACCCGGAACGGCCGGCCAACAGCCGCTCCCAGACCACTTCGACACCGCTCCCCAGCGGCGACACCAGGCCCATGCCTGTTACAACCACACGACGATCACTCATACCGCTCACACCTCAATCTGGTTGATGGCACTTACCGATAACGGGCAGCAGCCTTGCTTTTGGACAGGTTAGGCGCCATCACAAGACGCGCCGCCACGAACGCATTCCAATCCGCCGCATCGGGCAATGAAGGAATAGTGATCAATTCACCCTGATCCAGACCTGACAATGCAGCATCGACCATCTCACCCGCCTCCATCACCATATCCGCAGGAATTTGTGACGCATCGATGCCGGAGCGCTCCCAGATCTCGGTTCGGGTCACACCGGGCAGCACCGCCTGGATCTTCACCCCGGTGCCGTCCAGTTCGGCGTTCAACGATTGAGTCAGGCTCAGCACATAGGCCTTGCTGGCGCTGTAGGTCGCGTTGAATCGCTCGGGAAACAAGGCCACCACCGACGCAATATTGATGATTGTACCGCGCCCGGCCTTGGTAAAACCGGCTGCAGCCGCCGCGGCCAATCGCGTGACAGCGGTGATGTTCAACTGAATCATTCGCTCCAGTTGGTCGATATCGGCATTGGCCAAAAGCCCGTCCGCCGCCACGCCGGCGTTATTGAGCAAAAGGCTGATACTCGAATCGCTGCGTAACCGCTGTTCGATTTGCAGCACGTCTTCCTTTTGAGTGAGATCCGCCTTCAGCACTTCAACCTTGATCCCTTGCTCCGAGCGCAGTTTGCTCGCGGCCGCCTCCAGGCGCTGCTCGTCGCGAGCCACCAGCAACAAATCAAAACCACGGGCCGCCAACCGCTCGGCGTAAACCGCCCCGATACCGGAGGAAGCACCGGTGACAAGGGCCGTACCTTGGGACAGGACTGAATTCATGAGCGTGCTCCTGAAGAAATGAATGGGACGACGATTTATTATAGGCATAATCTAAGAAATATATGACACACATAATTTCAGCCTCGGACCAGCGGACAGGTGCCCTGCAATACAGCCTGCTTCTATCCCTGATCAACAATCGAGCGATATTCGATTAACTGCGGATGCACACTAGGCTCTGTGCGAAAAGTAATGTCGTAAATACCGCATGGCTCAAGCCAGCGAGACCATCGCCGCATAACTTTTCGCGAGTTGTCGAAGCGCGTAACGATGCGGCGGTTTTCTTTCAGTCAGCCAAACATACGCTCGATGATGTTGCGGCGCCGGTACTTCGGACGATCAAACAGTCTCGACAAACCCGGCTTGGGATGGCGTTTCATGCTGCGCAGAGGAATCACCGGCTGCATCCGATAGCGGTCGCAGTAACGACGCAAGCTTCGGCGTCATAGCCTTTATCAGCCAACAACCATCGGCAGCGTTTGCGAGGGCGGCCGCGCAAGCCTGGTATGTACGCCTCATCCAGCAACGGCTGGGCATAAGCAATGTCATTGGCTTATCCACCCGACAATAAAAATGTCAGGGGTATACCGTTGGCATCGCACAGCATGTAAATCTTGGTGGTCACGCAGCTCCGGCTGCGGCCGAGCGCATGATCTTGCGGTTCTGCAGGCCCCCTTTTTTCCCAGCACCAGAAGAGGCCCGGATTGCGCGTACTGTCGTGGAGTCAATCATCCAAGTTTCCAGATCGATTAACCCTTGCTCGTTCAGTTTGATGAAGCCTCTTGAGCATCTGGTCAAACGTTCCGCGATTGCGCCAGTCACGAAAACGTTGATAAACCGTTGACCAAGGGTCGAAACGCTCAGGCATGTCACGCCAAGCAGCACCGGAACAGCCCCCCAAAGGACACCGTTAAGCATCAAACGGTCATCTGTTCGTGGGCGCCCGCTACGACGAGGTTAATCGAATACATCCGCAACCAAATCCCAGGCTGTGTCGGGGAGTTCATACGGTTTGGCCATCATGGGCTCCAGCCTTTGATGGACACGGACTTTACTGAATCTCGACGCCTGTGGAATTCAAATTGGTTTCGACTGATTTCGCGCAGAACCTAGGCAACAAACCTGCTGCATTCCGCATGCGCTATCGATTGAGCAAAACGAACCAGAACAGGCTAAAAAAAAATTGACAGCTTCAATTATCAACTGCTTGCCGTGAGAATTTAGATACGGGAGAATGCGAAATATTTCTAAATATTTTTTCAGACTCGTCAGCTAAACCTATTGAGCACTCCTCAACGGCAGCTGACTTTTGTAACTTGAGGGTTTCATGAACTTCCCTGCAAAAATAAGCCCCGACATTGAGCATCATGAAATTGATGTTGCAGAATTCATACGCAACCTATGGAAACAAAGAGGGATAATTCTACTCTTTACCGGTCTTTCCACGGCGCTCGCCATTACTTATGCATTAACGGCAACACCCCAATATAAAGTACAAAACTATATCAGGCCGGTCGCCTCAACTGACCTGGATATGTTAAATGGAACCGGTCTTTACACAATCAAACCAGAAGAGTCATTAAGACGTATCGGCTCTTCCATGGAGTCGTATTCCGTACGCTTGAAATTTTTTCAGGCCAACCCGGAATTGCTCGCGCCAATTCAAGTAAATGGTAAATCACTCGAAGAAACGCTTGAGCGCTTCAACACCAATGGCTTTACAGTCGATCAAATCGACCCTAAAAAAACCGCCAATCTTTCGGAAGCCATTCAGTTTGGTGTTGAGTACCCATCGGGAATGGATGGCGTCGCTATTGTTAACAATTTCACCGACTTCGTCGTCAAACGTGAAAAAGAGAAAGTCGAATCGGACTTGAAAATCCTTATTGACAACCGAATTGCACAAACCGAAAGAAAGTTGCTCTCGAAGAAAGCAGCATACGAAGCCGATAAGGACTCAAAGATTGCCGTGCTCCTTGAAAAGGATCAGCTAAAAAAAGAGATGCTTCAAGACGAACTCAAGGCTTTGCGTCAGCAGCTTCAAACTCGCCGACAAAATCGCATCAAACAACTGGATGAAGCAATAACAATTGCCAAGAAGCTGGGTATTGTTGCCCCTACTACGCCATCTGCCCTTGGAGACTCCGGGCAAACACGGCAAGGCAACATGATTCGAACAGAAGTAAGCAACCAACAAATCCCTCTATACTTTATGGGTCAGTCGGCGCTGGAAGCAGAACGTGCGACATTGGTCTCGCGAAACTCTGATGACTTTACCGAGCCTCGTATTGATGAGATTCAAAAAGAACTCACCCTCCTTGCCAACAACCGCCAGGTCGCTTTGCTGCGTCAACGCAATAACGAAGAGCTTTTCTTGAAAGGCTTGAGTGAAATCCGCGAAGAATTGGCGCACTTGAAAAACATACATATCGAGTCTGACCAGTTCAATCTGGTTAATATCGACAGAACTGCTTCGCCTCCACCTTTTCCTATCAAACCGAAAAAAGCATTGATCGTCGGCGCAGGGCTGATATTCGGATTACTGCTCGGCACCCTGCTTGCTTTCGCTCGGACAACCTTGCTACCGAAAAAACCCGATTAACAAACACACCGCAGTAGAAACTTTCGGGACTATCTCTCGCACAAATAAAAAGGCCGATCAATGATCGGCCTTTGTCATTCAATCACACCCTTAGTTCACCTCGATATTCTCGCGATTCCTATCCAGTATCGCTTTCCCGATACCCTTCACTTCCAGCAATTCGTCAACTGAAGCAAACGCACCATTACTTTCACGATAAGCAACAATCGCCTTGGCTTTTGCCTCGCCCACCCCAACCAACTCACGTTGCAACGTAGGTGCATCAGCACTATTGAGATCGACTTTGCCGGACTGTGCCTTGGCGGTTACATCCTGCACCAGAGGAGCATTCGTCACCTCGGGTGGGTTGACAGGCGCGGCGATTGCCGCAAGAGAGGCGCTTGCAAGAAGGGCGAAAACCAGAGAGTAGAAACTGCTTGTACGCATTAGTGAAGCTCCATGCCATCGTTTGAGAAAGCAGCCTTTCCGAAGCTGCTCTCCAAACTTAGGCGATCTCATGGAACTGTCAAAAATGTGTACGTTACAGGATATGAAACAATCAGGGTTCGAGGCGGCGCTGCTGGAAAATCCAGTCGACGATTTCCCCGTCCGGGGTATAGCCACTCACCGTTTCACGTAAGATTTGACGCACTTGAGTGTAATCATCGCGCTCTACAGCAGACAGTAACTCACTCAGCCTGACTTTAAGGACATCCCAAGTGAGATAGTCTTCGCTGGCTGTCATGATCATCGGGTGCGACGTAGCCGCAACGTTATCCCCAATAAGCAATTCTTCATAAAGTTTCTCACCAGGTCTCAGACCGGTGAACAGAATGGAGATATCGCCATGTTGATTTTTTTCCGAACGTACGCTCAAGCCGGAGAGATGAATCATTTTCTCCGCCAGCTCGACAATTTTTACCGGTTCACCCATATCCAGAACAAAAACATCCCCCCCCTGCCCCATCGAGCCAGCTTGAATCACAAGCTGGGCCGCTTCCGGGATGGTCATAAAGTAACGGGTTATTTTCGGATGGGTAACCGTTAAAGGACCGCCGGACATGATCTGTTTGTGAAACAGCGGAATTACCGAGCCGGAAGATCCTAGTACATTGCCGAATCGCACCATGGTAAACCTGGTTTTATTGACTCGAGAGACGTTGGTCTTATCGCCAAACATCACCGGCGCCACCTCGCGACTCAATGCCTGCAGCGTCAACTCCGCCAACCGCTTCGTACTGCCCATGACGTTCGTAGGACGCACGGCCTTATCCGTAGAGATCAGTACGAAATTCGCAACTCCGGCCTGAAGAGCAGCTTGTGCGGTATTCAACGTACCAACTACATTGTTCCACACCCCTTCGGCAATATTATGCTCAACCATCGGGACATGTTTATAAGCGGCAGCGTGATACACCGTATCAACATGCCAGGTTTTCATTACATCTAGAAGTTTGTCCTGATTACGCACAGAACCAAGTATTGGTAACAGACGTACAGACAGCGACTCTCGTGATATACGCTGTTCCAACTCCGAGAGAATACTGTAAAGATTGAACTCACTGTGTTCGAACAACAAAAGCGTCGTCGGTTGCAGGACCAGGATCTGACGACAAAGCTCGGAGCCGATAGAGCCGCCGGCGCCCGTGACGAGAACCGATTGATCCTTGATGCAATGCTCCAGCAAATCACCCTGTGCTGGCACAGCATCCCGACCGAGCAGGTCCGCGATATCAACCTCTTGGATATCGTCAACCTTGACTCGCCCGCTGGCGAGGTCCATGAACCCCGGAACACTTCGTACGTGCAGTGGGAATCGCTCCAGAAAGCCAAGAATCTCACGGCGGCGAGCACGATTCACTGATGGAACCGCAAGTAGAATTTCCTGCGCCCCGGTAACATCAATCATGCGTTGAATATGTTTGGGCTTATACACCTGCAAGCCAGAGATCACGCGATCAGCGATGCTTTTATCATCATCAATGAATGCAACCGGGCGCATCGCGCGCCCCATCCGAAGTGCTGCAACCAATTGGTTCCCGGCCGCGCCCGCTCCATAAATAGCTACGCGTGGCAGCCCATCGTCACGATTGGTAAACGGCACATGTTGTGCCGCTGCAAACCAGTCACCCAGAAAATACTGGCGCATAGCAAGACGAAGCCCTCCCACCATGATCAGGCTAAGCCACCAGTAGTTAAAAATAATTGACCGCGGGACAACATTCTGATGATTGCTGTACCAGAACACCACCACTCCGAGAATCAGGGCAGAAAGGCTGACAGCCTTGATAATCGCAATCAGGGCATCGTTACCGAAGTAACGCATCACCGCCCGGTACATTCCGAAGCGGATGAAAAGAGGAATCGCGATGACCGGGGCAGCCAGGAACAACCAAAAATGCTGGGTAAACGGATTGATCATCTCGTCAATACCCAGGCGAACGATGAATGACATCCACAACGCTATCCAGACGAGCGAGCAGTCAGTGATGACTTGCAAGATACGTTTGCGACTACGTGGAAGCCTTAACAAATATGCCCGAAGATTATCCATAAAACCCCTTTCGCACTCCTGAAAGCTTCAAGCGCTGGATACTTAAAATCAAAGATCAATTATTTAACATGACTGCTTTTTTGTAACCTTACCAATCGGGCGAAATCCACCTCAATTCACCTTTTCCAGCTCGCCCGCATGGTACCTGACGGCGAGTAAAACCAAGGGAACGTATGCTATCAGCAGGCCGAAAAGGCCATTTAAGGCCCCTACCCCAACACACAGAGCGATCGGAAGCAGCCAAAACAGGTTAATCATCAAGACACCGACCGTTACCGGTAGATGACGACCGACACTTCTAGAGGCGAACTGATAGGCATGACTGCGATGCGCCTCATAAACTTTATCGCCCCGCATCAAACGCCGCAACAAGGTGAATGTGGCATCGACAATGAATACGCCAAGTAGAATCAACCAGACCCACAATAGTTGTGGTGCGCTAGCGGATGCCTGAAGGGAAAAAATGCCCAGTATGATGCCCAGAAACCCACTACCCGCATCCCCCATGAAAATTCGCGCAGGTGGAAAATTCCAGCAAAGAAACCCCAGCACCGCAGCGGCGAGCAGTAAAGGTGCCCAAACCAGAGCATCAAAACCGGTAACCCAATAAATCAGACAAGCACCGATACACGCAGTTACAGCCTCAACCCCGGCGATTCCATCAATTCCATCCATGAAGTTGTAAAGATTAAGCATCCAGACCAGATAGAAAGCGGCAACAACATGACCTAACCAACCGAGATCGATCGTTAGGCCGAAAGCATCTATCGGAGCCAGACCACCAAGCCAAAACAATGCCCAGATCGCGCCAGCGAAATGAGCCAATAGACGCCAGCGAGCCGCAATATGACCGTGATCGTCAAGAAATCCAATCACAGCAACCCAGGCTCCAGCACCAATCAATGCCATTGCATTTGACCAGGTTACAAGTCCTGTGGCACCGAGTAACGGCATGACCAACAGAAAACAAACAACAATGGCAACCCCTCCACCGCGAGGAGTAGGGATCGAGTGTGAACTCCGGACATTTGGCACATCAATGAGACTGTTCTTCAACGCGTAAATACGCAGTGCCCCGGTCAAACCGAGCGACAAAAGAATTACCGCAGGAAAGGCGAGCCAGTAATACTCGGTTGAAAAATGTGCATTTATCATTATAGAAACACCACACACAAAAAATGTTAGAGCGCTTTGAAACCCCGACCGGACTCTGTCAACGCTTGCTGAGGAGAGACGACAGGGACCCAACCCAAAGTTGATCGTGCTTTCGAAGAGTCAATTACCAAAGAACAACAAAGCTGTGTATAAATAGCGCGCCGTCTCAATAGCGTACTCCCAGCCAACAAGAGAAACTGGGGAACTGCAATAAGCCGAACTTTTCTATTCATACCACTGGCCAGAAACCTGACTATCTCAGCGGTGGACAGATCCACACCATCAGAAACAAGAAACAAGTTATTGGCAGCTTTGGGATGAGTCACACAGACACGGATAAAGTCCACCAGGTTTTCCAACGCGATCATGCTGCGTCGGTTATTGATAGTCGCAAAAGGTAAAGGTACCCCTAATGAAACTATTTTAAGCAATCGTTTAAAGTTGCCGGGGGCTTGCGCCGCATATACCAAAGGAGGTCTTATAATAACCAGCTCCATGGAAGACCTCCGACTTAACTCCTCGAGTTTCCGTTCAGCAGCCCATTTTGATTCAGCGTAATCCGCGTGAGGTGCCGCCGGAGAAGACTCGTCAAACGCGCCTTCCGTTGACGATCCGTTCACACCTATGGAACTGATAAAAATGAACCTTTTGACATTAGACGAAATTGCCTGCTCTGCGAGACGAACCGTGCCATCGACATTCGCCTGTTTGAACCCCTGCAAAGCTACTTCTCTTGGTTCACCTAGATTGTGAGCCTTGCCAGCCAAGTGGACTACGACATCAACCCCCGTTAAGAGCTGGCTCCAATCTGCATCGGCGCTTAAGGGAGGGGAAACAATAAATTCATTGTCGGACACAGCGATTCGCGAGCAACAAACGAGTTGATGGCATTCAGAGTGAAGAACGCTAACCAAACCTCGCCCGACAAACCCATTGGCGCCAGTAATTAAAACTTTCATACCTTGTTCGGTCCAATGAGATTAGCAACATGTCCATAGAACTTATCCAATGCGAGATGCTCCGCATAATTCTCGCGAAAAACAGCGAGCGAGCAGCCGTTTAGCGCTTCAAGATCAGAATTGCATATTGTTTCTATTACCTCGGCCAAAGCACGCGGATCAGACGGCTTACACTGCCATCCGACGCCTTTTTCGCGAATAACTCGCGATATCTCGGCATTGTCATCCATGACGGCTAAAAGAGGTTTATCTGCAGCAAGAGAAAAATATGCTTTGCTGGGAACTCCCAGTCCAAGCATTCCTTTCTCCAAGGTAATTAACGCCACATCACAAGCAGCAAGCCCCTGATTTTTGTCCCTCAATGGAACAGTGCCCGCATAGGCAACATTTTTTGTGGGGTTACGCTTTACGAACTCCTTGACCTTGGCGACGAGCGCACCATCTCCAATAAATAAGAACGCAGCCCGATCATCTTCGACAAGAGAAATAGCGTCGAGAATATTCTCAACTCCCTGTACACGCCCAATATTGCCAAAAAACTGGAATACAACTTTTTGCTGCCACCCCAGTTCATTTAAAAATGGTGCAGTGTGACGAGGCAAAGGAAAAACCTCTTTCTCATCTGCCCAGTTTGGTACGAATACGACCTTGGCCGTATTCGTGACCTTCAGACTGACCAACTCCTGCATGTCCCGCCCGATAACAACCAGCAACTCTGCAGAATCATAAATACTGGAGAATAAACGGTTGATTATCGGATAGACACGACTGGTAGACTTTATTATGCCGGCAGGCACTAAGTTCTCCGGAAATACATCATGAACCAGAACCCCCCACTTAAAACCTTTGATCAGCTTCAAGAGGGGAATAACCATCAATAGCAATGCCGGATTAGTCCCAGTCAGCACTACATCATTTCTTTTTACATGCCGGAGAATATGCCAACAGAAACCAGTCACCTGAAAAAACTGTCCGAAGAACCTGGAAACCAGCTTGTTTTTGTTAAATTTCAACGCTGTGAATGCCACTTCCTTAACATCGTGACTCTCGAATAAGCGTGAGGACTTACTTGCGCTTGGATAAATCACCGTTACCCGCCCACGTTCTACCCCAATCTTATTAACGATTTTCGACCAAAAAAAACCGGTCGAATTTTGTTCTGCATCCACATACTCTGAAACAACAAAAACCTTCGCCATTAATACTTTTCGTCCTGATCAGTACTTTTTCCAAACGACACGCATAACATAGTCGCGGTAGCTGTGAATGATCCTGACCACTTTTTCCGAAACGTTCGGCATGCTGTAGTCTGCCACCAGGCGCAGACTGCGAACCTCACCTCGGCTTTGACCCTCCAGCACCTGCAAGGCCTGCATCACTCGCTCGGACTCAAGGCCAACCATCATCACAGCGGCTTCTTCCATACCCTCTGGACGCTCGTGCGCCTCACGGATATTCAACGCTGGGAAGTTGAGAATAGAGGACTCTTCATTGATCGTTCCACTATCGGAAAGTACTGCTTTGGACTCCAGTTGCAGCTTGTTGTAGTCCTTGAAACCGAGCGGTTTTAGCAGACGAACATTCTCGTGAAACTTCACCCCCATGGCATCGACACGCTTCTGCGTCCGCGGGTGGGTGGAGACAATTACCGGATAGTCATAGTGCGCTGCGACTGCGTTGAGTACTTCAACAAGCTTTCCGAAGTTAGTATCAGAATCAATATTTTCTTCACGGTGTGCACTTACTACAAAAAACTTGCCCTGCTCAAGCCCAAGCCGCTCCAGCACGTCCGAAGAATCGATACCTTCACGATAATAATTAAGCACCTCAAACATCGGGCTACCCGTTTTGATAACCCTGTCTGGTGGCAAGCCTTCACTTATCAGATAGTCGCGCGCAATGGTGCTGTAAGTTAAATTGATATCAGCGGTGTGATCTACAATACGTCGGTTGATTTCTTCAGGCACACGCATGTCGAAGCAACGGTTACCAGCTTCCATGTGGAAAGCCGGAATTTTACGACGTTTGGCGGGAATGACCGCCATGCAGCTATTCGTATCGCCGAGGACGAGAAGAGCCTCAGGCTGAACCTCAGCCAGCACACGATCAACGGAAATAATGACGTTACCGATGGTCTCTGCGCCTGTTGCGCCAGCAGCGTTCAGAAAGTGGTCTGGTTTACGGATACCGAGATCCTGAAAGAAAATCTCGTTCAGTTCATAGTCATAATTCTGCCCGGTGTGCACTAGAACATGGTCACAATCCCTGTCCAGGGCAGCCATGACGCGCGACAGACGAATGATTTCCGGGCGAGTACCCACTACGGTAACGATTTTCAATTTTTTCATTTTTAAACGTCACATTTTAATAAGTGATAAAAACGATTAAGAATTCTAATCTGCCACTGCCACTAACGCTATCCATTAGCATGCTTGAAGCCCAAAGAGGGCCATCAATGGACGAGTGGACGCTGCGTCACTTGGCCTCAACACCCTGGATAAGGCCGCCGTCGATCACACCTTACCTCCACCGCGTTCGATCTCGGTGGCCACACCCGGTCACGCCGTGGTGCCCAATTCGAGGAAAAACACCAATGGAAAAGCTGATACCAGCAGACTTTCCGGCCTGCTTATAAGCCTGTGATGGGGGTGACAAACTGTCAAAAATCGGATTTACAAGACTACCACTTCGAGGGATCGCAAGCCCCACAAAAGCACAGCGCCGCCCACTCCTTATCTAAGGAATAAAGCGGCGCGCACGATAATTAAGCCTCAGTACCAACAGGAAAGGTAAACGTATCAGGTGCTTCACGATCAAAAATCTCGTTAGCCCAAAGCATAACGATCATTTCTTCACTGCCTGTATTGGTAATGTCGTGACTCCAGCCCGGAACTGTTTCGACAATTTCCGGCTTTTCTCCGGAAGTGAACAATTCGTAAAACTCACCCGAAACAATGTGACGGAAGCGGAAACATGCCGTGCCTTTGATGACAAGGAACTTTTCGGTCTTTGAGTGGTGGTAATGGCCGCCGCGCGTTATCCCTGGATGCGCTGTAAAGTAAGAAAACTGTCCAGCCTCCTTGGTTTTAAGCATTTCCACAAAAACCCCGCGCGGATCGCCGTGCTTGGGAACTTCGTAAGTGAAACGCTCAGGCGGCAGATAACTCAAATAAGTGGAATAAAGCGCTCTTACAAGCCCCGTTCCTACCGACTCGGTAATCATCGTCTTACGACTATCACGGAAAGCCGTCAATTGCTCGGAAAGCTCACCCACCGTAATATTGTATTGTGGTTCCACACTAACAAACGGCGAGCCTGACTTCTTCCCGTCCATTACAGCAATGAAACATGCAACTACGTCATCTATGTAAACCAGATTAATTCGCGCATGCGGATCATTGACATTGATTGGTAGACCGCGAGCGATATTATTACAAAAAGTCGCAACCGCTGAATTATAGTTAGGACGAGCCCACTTACCAAATACGTTAGGCAAACGAAACAAGTGCACTGCCGAACCATTCTCCGAGTTCAGATCAAGTAATACTTGTTCGGCGCCGAGTTTACTGCTGCCGTATGGGTTATCCAACTCCGCTTGACTCGACGACGTATACAACACTGGAACTTTCCGGCCACTTAGACGAATAGCATCACAGAGTGCACGAGTCAAATCGGTATTGCCGGTATGAAACTCCTGCGGGTCCAACGGACGATTGACACCGGCCAGATGGAAAATAAAGTCAACCTGGGCAACCAGACTCGGCAAGCTTTCCAGCGAATCTTCGCGAGTAAAGCGCACCACTTCGATATCGGACTTCTCGCTCAGATGCGAAATAAGATTCTGGCCGACAAAACCATTGGCACCTGTAATCAGAACCTTCATTGCTTATTCCTCAGGTGTAGCGTGCTCACCACGCTGGATAGCGCGCATAAAATTCAACTTGAGGAGCAACTTCTGCATACCTTCTACATCAAGGCGCTCGGTATTATGCGAGTTGTAGTCTTCAGTACGAGAGATTTTGGTCTCACCCTGCTCCACAAACTTGGAGTAATTCAGATCTCGCAGATCTGGTGGTACGCGGAAGTAGTCACCACGATCTTCAGCGCAGGCCATTTCTTCACGACTAAGCAGTGCTTCAAAAAGCTTTTCGCCATGACGGGTGCCAATAACCTGAACGGGATGATCTGGCACATTAAGCATATTGATCAATGCTTTTGCCAAAACTTCCACAGTCGCTGCGGGAGCCTTCTGGACAAACATGTCACCATTTGTGCCATGCTCAAAAGCATACAACACCAGATCGACCGCATCTGCCAAAGTCATCATGAATCGCGTCATGTTTGGATCAGTCAGGCTTAGCGGTATGCCCGAACGGATCTGATCAACAAACAAAGGAATAACGGAACCACGGGACGCCATCACGTTACCGTAACGGGTACCGCAGATAACCGTATTGTTATCGTTACGGGATTTGGCAACCATTACTTTTTCCATCATTGCTTTGGATATACCCATTGCATTGATTGGATAAACAGCTTTATCAGTACTCAGGCAGACTACGCGCTTAACGTTATTTTGGATCGCCGCTTCCAGTACGTTATCAGTACCAAGCACGTTTGTTTTCACAGCTTCCATTGGATGGAATTCGCACGATGGAACCTGCTTCAAGGCAGCGGCGTGAAAAATATAATCTACTCCACGAGTAGCATTGAGTACGCTCTGGAAATCTCTGACGTCGCCAATATAGAACTTCAGCTTGGTGTTTGCGTATTTTTTACGCATGTCATCTTGTTTTTTCTCGTCTCGGCTGAACACACGAATTTCTTTGATATCAGTATCGAGGAATCGTTTCAGCACAGCATTACCAAACGACCCGGTGCCACCGGTGATCAAAAGCGTTGAGTTACTGAAAGAAATAGCCATGAGAAGACCCCACTTATAGTGATGAAATGATAATACTTCTTGCGTTCTCGACGCTCAAGTACTTTTCGTAATAGCGCCGACCATTGGCCCCTAGCGCCTTACAGAGCTCAGCATCTTTAATCAACAAATCCAATTTGTTTTTTAGATTAGTTACATCCCCCGCCACTACGGCTAAACCAGCACATATTTTGTTTTCAAGGATATCTCCAAAATCCGTAACTGAATCCAAAGATGCAAGCACCGGAAGAGAAACTTTAAAATAATCTAATGATTTAGAGGGAAAACTCGGCACAGTTAACTTCCTGGACAGGGAAATAAGACCCACATCGCAGGCTTGAACTACATGCTGATACTCATCACGAGGCACGTAGTTGATAAACTTTACGTTCTTTAAACCACGAGCAAATACCGATTCCTCCAACCGCTCCTTCTCAGTCCCCTTACCAATGAAAAGGAAGGTCACATCATCACCAGTGTAAAGCTCAGCCAAATCGAGAATATTGTCCAATTCCTGGACAATAGACATTGCGCCACCATAAACAGCAATAAACCCTGTAGATGGCAAATCGTACTTCAACCTTATTTCAGACTTATCTATCGGATCGACCTGCTTGATCTTCGCCCAAAGAGGTAAAATTTCCACACGCTGCTTATCCACCGTCGGGAAATTATCAAACAAGAACTTGGCATTACCCTCAGTCATACATCCGATGCGATCAAAACTTTTGTACATTATTTGTTCAAGATAACGAAAAAAACCAAAAAACAGCTTATTTCTGATCGCACCTAGGTCTTTCAAATAATATGGAAAGAAATCCCAGAGCACCAAAAAAGACTGAGAGTCAAATTTTTTTCTAAAATATCGAGACATCCCCAAAATGGTCACACAAGGCGTATTGGCAATTAACAGGTCACACTTGCTCACTTGCTTTCGCACTTCATGACGAGCGAGGAAAGGGAACAGGAATATCTTCAGGGAAGTACCGATGACCCCTGTGTTATAAAATATAGCCGGAAGCTTGACCCTGATAACCTTAATACCATCAATCACCTTAGTGAATGACACAGGCTCATTCTTAAGCCAAGAGAAAACAACTACCGAGACATCATGCCCTTCCTCATTCAATGAGTAAGCCAACTCATTAGTCAACCAGGCATCTTTTTTGTCATCCGCATATTTGGTAGTAAGCAGAACGATATGTTTACTTGATTTCATTATTTGGACCACAGCACGTCTAATTGGTTGAGCAAATCATTGGTTCGATCTTGCCCAGTCGAGTTTTTATGATCATAAAAGAGCTGACTTTGATAGGGTATATATACAATAGAAAGCGGGCTAGAAATAAACCTAAAGAATGGCAAGTATGCAATTATCGCAATCACAAAGACAACAATAATACGACTTGCGTATGTCACATACTGTAAAGCCCCGAGTGTACACCCTACAAGGAATATGGCGAAAAAAAACTGATATCGGGTAGATAGGGTTGGGAAGCCAAATATAATCAATGGAATGAGCAACCCCAACAAGGCCAGCCGATAGGTTTGTAATCCCCACCTATCACCAAGAAGCTCAACACTAGAAGACTCACGCCTTACCCAAGCCCCGTATATACATACGAAAAACACTAGTGAAACAACTGCAAATGCAGCCCGATATGCAAAGGATGCGTTAAAAACATCACGATCCAAATAAACCATGTATTTTGGATTGACGTAAACGATCAAAACCTCAACGACACTTCGAATAATATCAAAAGAAGATACATACAACGCTACCGAGGCAGCAAAAATCAATGAAAACGCCCTTCGACCTAAAGGAAAAATATAGACCAATGCAAGCAGCAAAACTCCACCAACTACCGAATAGTGCAACGAACAAGCCATCGCAAAGAAGATGAAGCCCGAGATTTTCTTATTTGAAAAAAACTTATACACACCTAGCAAAAATATGCTAACTGCCAGGCCTTGCCTAAGCAGAGAAAACGCAGGTATCAAATAAAAATCTGGAACCGAGTACATTATCGCCATGACAACCAGGCAATACCTCGGAAAAAAGCGTCTCACTGCGAAAGCTATAAAAGCAATTTCCAATATACTTATTACCGCAGAAAATTGCTCGAACGCCAACCCCATGCTTACTGAAAGCTGGACAAGCCACTCATACCCAAATTCAAAATCAAGATAAAAGCCTTCCCCGCTTTGTACTGCTGTGTAATGCGCCTCATAGATTGGCCAATCATATCCGGTTTGAAACTTCAAACCTACGAACAAGGCAAGCAACGCCACCTGCAAAAAAAACAACCATGCCGACGGATGATTATTTTTTCTCAATGAGAGAATGGCCAGCAACCAAACTACAACATATACAATATTATACTGCGTCATACTTATTATTCTGTTCTAAAGGCATTGAGTTGTAGCGAGTTACCAAGAACCATAGTAATACCATAGCCAGAGAAACAGCTCCCTGCAGCGGATATCCATAAGCCATATTATTGAAGCCATAAAACCGATAACACAAGATACAGAGAAGGAGATACAATAACGCACTAATCATCTCATAGGCGAGATAGAACCGAACATGCTGCTTAGCTATCATTACGTAAAGAAACACCCAACTCAGACACTTGAGAGCATCGCCAATCACATAAATTTTCATGATCCCGGCGGCGGCGGCAAAAGCATCACCATAAATCAACCAAATAGCGAAGCTCGCCAATACGTTTACAGAGACCACCATTACAACAACAAAACCGAGTGCCATTACCCCGACACGACATACAAAACTCGCCAAGACCCTGCCTTCTTGTGAACTGTACTTAGGTAACAACAACGTAGAAAAGAGGACACTGCATATACCCATGTATATATCGGATAGACGGGTCACTGCATACCACGTGCCTGCCTCAGCCATTGACCCGTTAGTAGATATATAGTCTCGCAGGACGATCTGCACGCCGTAGACTACAATTACCGACCCCAAGGCCATAAGCGAGTAAGACAACAGTATCTTTATGACTTCAGCATCCAGCCTAACCAGACTCAGTCTTGGAAGTCGAAATCTCGCCGGCAGAAGCAACACACACACACCCGCAATAGCAGGTGCCAGTGCTACTGAGTAAACAGCTCCTGGCTTGCCAAAAACAATGGAAAAAGCACACGTAGATAAAGCTGTAAAAAATGCCGTTATCACGGAATACCAAAAATACTCACTGTACTTCTGACCACCATTAAAATAAGAAATAAATAAATTATTCAAACCTATAAAAAAAGCACCTAGAGGCAGAAGCAATAACACCTCTACCCACCCACCCTGCAAGAAAAAATCGGAAATAAGCGTGCTCGAAAAAAGCAAAACTAAAACAAAAGAAAAACTAAAAGCCAATAGCAGCATCAATGACGACTGCAGGACTCGCTCTTTTGGATACTTATCTTCAGCTATCAGTTTTACCACACCGGAAGTTGTTACCGAGGATGCACCAGCACTTAAAATCTGAAGAAAGGCTTGTATTTGCCCAACTACGGCCATACCGCTCGGCCCAACATAAAACGCTACTACTTTCAGAGATGCGACAGCGAACACTAGTTTAAAAACTGCCTGACAACCAATGTTGATGATTGGCCTAATCATTCTTTTCCGCATCCCTGTCCCACAACCATAACCAGCCCGCCTACCATATGCCAGCAAAAAATACTACAACCTTTAACGAAATTTTAAAGTGTATACACCTTTCCGTCATTCGGTAAAAGTCTTCTAATTGCCCCGCCCGCCATTATCTCCTAGATGACACAATAGCGTTACCAGATTTTGATAGGTAGACACATTTCTACGCATCGGCATGCGCTTTATGGCTTGATACAGCCATCGAACCGTGAACGCTTGGCGCACCATCAGCAGCATCCACCGCCTCCCCCCCCTCCGACCAAGCA
The DNA here is from genome assembly GCF_058986625.1 of Pseudomonas sp. GW821-FHT07G06. Taxonomy (NCBI): domain Bacteria; kingdom Pseudomonadati; phylum Pseudomonadota; class Gammaproteobacteria; order Pseudomonadales; family Pseudomonadaceae; genus Pseudomonas; species Pseudomonas sp. GW821-FHT07G06. Next base: position 39,658 of record NZ_JBYSVW010000015.1, on the reverse strand, counting down.
AAAAAGGGAGGGATTTTGACGCATCTGAAACCGATTATTCAGCGTGGCGAGCGCTATCTTCCCGGCTACGCAAGCATCCAAAGGAACACCCCCAGACGCCTGTGTACTCAATGCGGTGGTTTACCCAACTGAGGGATGCGAGGAGGGAATCAAAATTTACCGCGCAACAAAGGTGCGAAATGCCGGAACAGCGCCAACAACAGCCCCAGGAAGAACCCGAAGCACGCCCCCAGTATCAGAATTGATAATTTATTCGGCTTGATCGGACTATCGGGATCACCAACGGCTCCGTCTTGCCGATATACCGAAACACCGGAGGAATCGATCGTCAAATTTTTAAGAAATGAGTACTTAACTTGCAGAACTCGCAGACTCGGAATGAACGGATCATCAGACTCACGACTTTCCAAGCCTTCAATTTCGGCCTGGAGCGTATCACTTCCACGCATATATAAAGCCTGGCTATCCACGCCTAGAGATAACTCCCCTGGAGCTTTCCCAGTGATAATGACCGGTTTTTTCAGACCAATGGCCTTAGCAATCACCAAAGCCTCACTTAGGACCTTTATTTTATCCTCTCGCTCTCGGCGAGCGCTTTCGCGGAGACCATTTATCTGTTGCTCCAAGTTTCGCGCTCTAACCTGAGCCTCCCTAACCACGTTTTTGATCATTTCGCTTTTTGCTGCAACACCGGCATTTTGCACATAAGTGCGCACCCATTCACCAGCTTCCGAAGGATTGTAGCCCTGTACAGAAACAGAATAACGGTCAGGGCTTTCCTTGCCTCCCGCAGAAATGACCAACTGCTTTGAGAAATTTTGGTACAGACGATCGCGCGAACCCTTGCGCCCATTCTCAGTCAACGACGGTAAATAAACCTCCTCGAAAAAAGAGCGCCGTAAGGACTCACTAAAGAGATTGCGAGTGAATACATCGTAAACATCTTTGACAGAGAAAGGTGGCAGGTCAGAATTCAATGTTCTGCCATAGTTGAAGTCCGCTATATCATTCTGCGTGGGAGGCAATACATAAATCTTGGCTTCGTACAGGGACTTAGCTGTAAATGCATACACAGCAGAAGCTATCAACACGAGTATCGTTACACTGATAACAAGCAACTTCTGCACCCAAAGTGCTTTGATCAAGACAAAAAAATCTATCTCATCACTGCTCGCTAAGGCGGTCGAGAGCTTGGGCATGAAGATCCGCATCCTTAAACGTTAAAAATAAACTTACCTACAAAAAATACAAACTCACAAACTTTTGTAAACTGAGCAACGCACAAACCTCTCATTCGACCCAATAGCTCAAAGTGAAAACGTTTCTAACCTCGAGAGCTTCGGAGATTAGAATACCAACCGAATAACGGCCCCACCGCCAAACCGATCAACAACGACAACAGTATATAAAGTGATATTGGAAGCTCAGGCATCGACCAACCCAGAAATTGCACGCTAACCCCTTGTTGGTTTTCCAGAATAAACACCACAATTAAAAAAACCGCCAGAATCCCAAGGATGAACTTAACGTAACGCAGCGGAGCGACGCTACGAATCTTGCCATTCACAATTGCTCCTCCTCGTCTTCATTCACCCGATCCCTCAGCTCCTTCCCTGGTTTGAAATGCGGAACAAACTTGCCGTCGAGACTGACAGACTGGCCGGTTTTCGGGTTACGGCCGACCCGTGGCGCGCGGTAGTGCAGAGAGAAGCTGCCAAACCCCCGGATCTCGATACGATCTCCGGTAGCCAGACATTGGGACATTTGCTCAAGCATCGTCTTGATGGCCAGCTCCACATCCTTGGATGAGAGCAGCCCTTGATGGGTGACAATTCGTTCGATCAACTCCGACTTCGTCATATTTTTCCCTTCTTTTTCAAGCAGCTAGGTAAGCGCTTCAAAGGTTTTAGCACGCCCGCATGATTTTGAACAGCCCGAGTTTTGCCATCTATCCCACCACCTCAAAATCCTCGATTCCCGAAAAGTCGAAGAATTCTGAGCAATCACGGTCTCATCGGCAAATCACCAACATGGTGCGCGTCAGGAAGCCTGCCGGGTTGAATCCAAAGGGGAAGCCCTCCTCCTCTTCCTTGAGATCATCAGACCTCGTCAAAACTTTGTAACCCGCCCCCTTACACTCCTTAGCCGCGCGCTTGTAACACTTGTCCCACTTCGAACCGAGCCCCGAACAATCGACCTCAATGCCGCTAACCCCACGCACTACGTGTGTTTTGGCGCTGGTAGTACAGCCCGCGAGTGCCAGAACTGCTACTGCAACAATGAGCTTGTTCATTCACTTCCTTTTGCCAGACAGCCTACCGGGCGATCATTTGTGTCAGGCTAAAGACTAGCTGCTAATAAACGTTTGATCCGACTAAACAATCAGACAATTTTTCAGCATTTTTGGTTCACGACTCAAGCTGCTAAAGCCGGCCGCAGCTCACCAAATCCCAGGCACAAAAAAGGGCGACCGAAGTCGCCCTTTTTTACAGAAAATCAGAACTTAGTTCTGTTTTTCCATTTGTGCACGCAGCAGGTCACCCAGAGTGGTGGCCACAGGAGCATCAGTAGCTACTGGCTTGTCGCGCAGGCTCTGGATTGCTTCTTTCTCGTCTTCAACGTCTTTCGACTTGATCGAGAGCTGAATTACACGGCTCTTGCGGTCAACGCTGATGATCTTGGCTTCTACTTCTTCGCCTTCTTTCAGAACGTTGCGCGCGTCTTCAACGCGGTCACGGCTGATTTCGGAGGCTTTCAGAGTCGCTTCGATATCGTCGGCCAGAGTGATGATGGCGCCTTTAGCGTCAACTTCCTTCACGATGCCTTTAACGATGGCGCCTTTGTCGTTCTCTTGAACGTACTCGGAGAACGGATCGCTTTCCAGCTGCTTGATACCCAGGGAGATGCGCTCGCGCTCTGGGTCAACCGACAGGATAACGGTGTCCAGCTCGTCGCCCTTCTTGAAGCGGCGAACGGCTTCTTCGCCCACTTCGTTCCAGGAGATGTCGGACAGGTGAACCAGACCGTCGATGCCGCCGTCCAGACCAATGAAGATACCGAAATCGGTGATCGACTTGATGGTGCCGGAGATTTTATCGCCCTTGTTGAACTGGCCAGAGAAATCTTCCCATGGGTTGGATTTGCACTGCTTGATGCCCAGGGAGATACGACGACGCTCTTCGTCGATGTCCAGAACCATAACTTCCACTTCGTCGCCGACTTGTACGACTTTCGAAGGGTGGATGTTCTTGTTGGTCCAGTCCATTTCGGAAACGTGTACCAGACCTTCAACGCCTTCTTCCAGCTCAGCGAAGCAGCCGTAGTCGGTCAGGTTGGTTACACGCGCGGTAACGCGAGTGCTTTCTGGGTAACGGGCTTTGATAGCAACCCATGGATCTTCGCCCAGCTGCTTCAGGCCCAGGGAAACACGATTGCGCTCGCGATCGTACTTCAGAACCTTGACATCGATCTCGTCGCCAACGTTGACGATTTCGGACGGATGCTTGATACGCTTCCAGGCCATGTCGGTAATGTGCAGCAGGCCATCGACGCCACCCAGATCGACGAATGCGCCGTAATCGGTGAGGTTCTTGACGATACCTTTGACTTGTTGGCCTTCCTGCAGGGATTCCAGCAGAGCTTCGCGCTCGGCGGAGTTCTCGGCTTCCAGGACGCTGCGACGGGAAACGACAACGTTGTTGCGCTTCTGGTCCAGCTTGATGACCTTGAATTCCAGCTCTTTGCCTTCCAGGTGCGTGGTGTCGCGCACTGGACGGACGTCAACCAGAGAACCTGGCAGGAACGCACGGATGCCGTTAACGTCGACAGTGAAGCCGCCTTTAACCTTACCGTTGATAACGCCCTTGACCACTTCTTCGGCTGCGAAGGCTGCTTCCAGAACAATCCAGCATTCAGCGCGCTTGGCTTTTTCACGGGACAGCTTGGTTTCACCAAAGCCGTCTTCAACCGAGTCCAGAGCAACGTGAACTTCGTCACCGACGTTGATGTTCAGTTCGCCAGCGTCGTTGTAGAACTGCTCAAGCGGGATGAGTGCTTCAGACTTCAGGCCAGCGTGAACGGTTACCCAGCGAGCCTGGTAATCGATATCAACGATAACACCGGTGATGATGGAGCCTGCCTGAAGGTTCAGGGTTTTTAGGCTTTCTTCAAAGAGTTCCGCAAAGCTTTCGCTCATTTTAATTCCTGTTGATGAGGGCGAAGAAAACGCCCATCTCCACACCCCAGACGGTGTGGGTTAGTTTCATTTAAAAGAAGCCACCGCAGGACTATGACTGGTCCCCTGCGGCCCTCTTGGTCACCCGGCGATATCGCGAATGGCGATCTCGCTCATGATGCGTTCCAGCACCTGGTCGATGGACAATTCCGTGGAATCCAGCTGTATGGCGTCAGCCGCCGGTTTGAGCGGGGCTACCGCTCGCTGGGTGTCACGCTCATCGCGTGCACGTATCTCATCTAGCAGACTCGACAGACTAACACCCTCGACTTTGCCCTTCAACTGCAAATATCGACGGCGCGCCCTCTCCTCGGCACTGGCGGTCAGAAAAATCTTCAGCGGCGCATCAGGAAAAACCACCGTTCCCATGTCGCGCCCATCCGCCACCAGACCCGGCGCTTCCTGAAAAGCACGCTGGCGCTGCAGCAGCGCCTCGCGTACAGCGGGCAACGCAGCCACCTGGGAAGCGCCGGAACCGACGCTTTCGGTGCGAATGACATCGCTGACTTCATCACCTTCCAGAATGATGCGTTGCAGCTGACCGTCCGTCGCCGCGATGAACTGCACGTCCAGATGAGCGGCAAGTTTCTTCAGCAGCTCTTCGTTGGTCAGGTCGACACCATGGTTATGCGCGGCGAAAGCCAGCAGGCGGTACAACGCACCGGAATCCAGCAGGTTCCAGCCCAGGCGCTTGGCCAGAATCCCGGCTACCGTGCCCTTGCCCGAACCGCTTGGCCCATCGATGGTGATGACCGGTGCAATGTTGTTCACGACTGCGCCTCTTGTGCCACACGAATGCCGACCTGTGCGCACAGCGCCAGGAAATTCGGGAACGACGTCGCGACGTTGGCGCAATCATGAATGCGGATCGGCGCACTGGCGCGCAGCGAAGCAACGCTGAACGCCATGGCGATACGGTGATCACCATGACCGTGCACTTCACCGCCGCCGATCTGGCCGCCGTCGATGATGATGCCGTCCGGGGTCGGTTCGCATTTGACGCCCAGCGCCAGCAGACCGTCCGCCATGACCTGGATGCGATCCGATTCCTTGACCCGCAGCTCTTCGGCGCCGGTCAGCACCGTGCGCCCTTCGGCACAGGCAGCGGCGACGAACAGCACCGGGAATTCGTCGATGGCCAAGGGGACCAACTCTTCAGGAATCTCGATACCTTTGAGTTTAGCTGCCCGCACACGCAGGTCAGCCACGGGCTCGCCGCCGACTTCACGCTGGTTTTCCAGGGTGATGTCCGCACCCATCAGGCGCAGGATGTCGATCACACCGGTACGGGTCGGATTGATGCCGACATGCTCGAGCACCAGGTCCGAACCTTCGGCGATCGATGCCGCCACCAGGAAGAACGCCGACGACGAAATGTCGCCCGGCACTTCGATGTGGGTCGCGGCCAGCTTGCCACCGGACTCAACCGATGCCGTGGCACCGTCAACGCTCACCGGGTAGCCGAAACCACGCAGCATGCGCTCGGTATGGTCGCGGGTCGGAGCCGGCTCGGTCACGGTGGTCTTGCCTTCGGCATACAGACCGGCCAGCAGCAGGCAGGATTTAACCTGGGCGCTGGCCATCGGCATGGTGTAGGTCAGGCCCTTGAGCTTGTTGCCACCACGGATGGTCATCGGTGGACGACCTTCGGCGGCAGTCTCGATCACCGCACCCATTTCACGCAGCGGATTGGCCACACGATTCATCGGGCGCTTGGACAGCGAGGCGTCGCCGGTCAGGGTGCTGTCGAAGTCCTGCGCAGCCAGCAGGCCGGACAACAGGCGCATCGACGTACCGGAATTGCCCAGGTAGATCGGGCCCGGTGCCGGCTTCAGGCCATGCAGGCCAACGCCGTGAATGGTCACGCGACCGTGGTGCGGGCCTTCGATGACCACGCCCATGTCACGGAACGCCTGCAAGGTCGCCAGGGCATCTTCACCCTCGAGGAAGCCTTCGACTTCGGTGACGCCTTCAGCGAGGGAACCGAGCATGATCGAACGGTGGGAAATCGATTTGTCACCCGGTACGCGAATCCGACCGGACAGGCGGCCACCAGGTTGAGCCAGGAAGATCAGATCGTTGGAATTCATAGCGTCCACATAGGCCCTGCGGGCCAGGATTTTACTGAAATGCTCGCGGGCAACCCGGGCGCGAGTGAAAACGCCCAACAATTGGTGCCCATCCCCTGCATCGACCGCGTCGCGCAAGGCGTCGAGATCGCTGCGAAATGTATCGAGTGTACGCAGGACAGCTTCGCGGTTGGCGAGGAAGATGTCGTGCCACATGACCGGGTCGCTTCCGGCGATTCTTGTGAAATCGCGGAAACCGCCCGCAGCGTAACGGAAGATCTCAAGATTTTCATTGCGCTTGGCCAACGAATCGACCAAGCCGAACGCCAGCAAGTGCGGCAGATGACTGGTCGCGGCCAATACTTCGTCGTGACGCTCGACCTGCATGTGCTCGACATCGGCACCCAGCGCGCGCCACAAACGGTCGACCACTGCCAAGGCTGCCGGATCGGTCTGATCCAGCGGCGTCAGGATCACCTTGTGCCGACGGAACAGTTCGGCGTTGGAGGCCTCGACCCCGCTCTGCTCGGAGCCGGCAATCGGATGCCCCGGCACGAAGCATGGCGGCATCTTGCCAAATGCTTCGGTGGCCGCGCGCACCACGTTGCCCTTGGCGCTACCGACATCGGTCAGGATCGCCTGCCCCAGGTCCATGCCGGCCAGGCGCGCGAGTACTTTCTCCATGGCCAGGATCGGCACTGCCAACTGAATGACGTCGGCGCCCTGACAAGCAACGCCCAGGTCTTCTTCGCAGCGATCCACTACACCCAACTCGACCGCGAGCTTGCGCGATTGTGGATCGAGATCGACCCCGACCACTTCGCGACACATCCCGCTTTCGCGCAAACCCTTGGCAAACGAACCGCCGATCAACCCCAGACCGACCACCACCAGGCGACCGATCATAGGTTCAGCAGATTGCAGTGCAGTGACATCAACCACGAGCCAGAACCTTGGTCAGCGCTTCCAGGAAGCGGCTGTTCTCTGCCGGCAGACCAATGGTGACGCGCAGGTGATTCGGCATGCCGTAGTTGGCCACCGGGCGCACGATCACGCCTTCACGCAGCAAGCCCTGGAACACCGGGGCCGCCACTTGACCGAGATCGACGCAAATGAAATTGCCCTTGGAGGGAATCCAGCTCAGCCCCAGCTCACGGAAACCGGCTTCCAGTTGCTGCATGCCGGACTCGTTCAACTGACGGCTTTGCGCCAGATACTCGTCGTCCTTCAACGCCGCGCAGGCCGCGGCCAGGGCCAGGCTGTTGACGTTGAACGGCTGGCGCACACGGTTCAGCACGTCTGCGACTACTGCCGTGGACAAGCCATAACCCACGCGCAGTGCTGCCAGGCCATAGGCCTTGGAGAAGGTACGGGAAACCAGCAGGTTCGGATAAGCCGCCAGGAAGTCCAGGCCATCCGGCAGATCGCTGCCTTCGGCGTACTCGATATAGGCCTCGTCCAGCACGACCAGCACATGCTCCGGAACATCCTGCAGGAATTCGTCCAGCGCCTCGGCGTCGAACCAGGTCCCGGTCGGGTTGTTCGGGTTGGCGATGAAGACCACGCGGGTATTGGCGTCGATGGCTGCCAGCATTGCCGGCAGGTCATGCCCCCAATCCCTGGCCGGAACCACCTTGGCCTGCGCACCGACCGCCTGAGTGGCAATCGGATAGACAGCGAACGCATGCTCGCTGAACACGGCGTTCAGCCCCGGCGCCAGATAGGCACGCGCGACCAGTTCCAGGATGTCGTTGGAACCATTGCCCAGCGTAACCTGATCAAGTTCGACGCGGCACTGCTCGGCCAACAGGCTCTTGAGCGCAAAGCCGTTGCCGTCCGGATAACGGGTCAGCTCGGCCAGCGCATCGCGGATGGCCGCCAACGCCTTGGGGCCGGGGCCCAGCGGGTTTTCGTTGCTCGCCAGCTTGATGATGCTCGCTGGATCGAGGTCCAGCTCGCGAGCCAGTTCGTCCACGGGCTTGCCCGGAACGTAAGGCGAAAGTTGTTGCACGCCCGGCTGTGCCAGAGCGAGGAAATTGCCACTCATTTGCTACCGCCCTTAGAGAACTGCTTTCGGGTAGGAACCCAGCACTTTGAGTGCCACTGCTTCCTGACTGATTTTTTCCAGCACACCTTTTACCAGCGGATCACGGTGGTGGCCGACAAAATCGATGAAGAACACGTAGGTCCATTTGCCGCTGCGCGACGGACGGGTCTCGATTCGCGTCAGGTCGATGCCGTTGTCGTGGAACGGCACCAGCAACTCATGAAGCGCACCCGGCTTGTTGCTCATCGAGACGATGATCGAGGTCTTGTCGTCGCCGGTCGGCGGCACTTCCTGGTTACCGATCATGAGGAAGCGCGTGGAGTTATCCGGGCGGTCCTCGATTTTTTCGGCCAGACGGGTCAAGCCATACAGGCCGGCCGCCATGTCACCGGCAATCGCCGCCGAGTTCCACTCGCCCTTGACCCGCTTGGCCGCTTCGGCGTTGCTGGACACCGCCACGCGCTCGACATTCGGGTAATGGGCATCCAGCCACTTGCGGCACTGGGCCAGGGACTGGGCATGGGAGTAGATGCGACTGATGCTGTCGGTCTTGGTGTTTTCACCGACCAGCAGGTGATGGTGGATACGCAACTCGACTTCGCCGCAGATCACCATGTCATGCTCGAGGAAGCTGTCGAGGGTGTGGTTGACCGCGCCTTCGGTGGAGTTTTCCACCGGCACCACGCCAAAGTTCACCGCCCCGGCCGCCACTTCACGGAACACTTCGTCGATCGCCGCCATCGGCTTGCTGATCACCGCGTGACCGAAGTGCTTCATGGCCGCCGCCTGGGTGAAGGTACCCTCAGGGCCGAGATAAGCCACTTTCAACGGCTGCTCGAGTGCCAGGCAGGAAGACATGATTTCGCGGAACAGCCGCGCCATCTCTTCGTTGCCCAGCGGCCCCTGGTTACGCTCCATGACACGCTTGAGCACCTGAGCCTCACGCTCAGGACGATAGAACACCGGCACTTCGCCTTCGGCCAGCGAGGCCATCTTTACTCGCGCGACTTCCTGGGCGCAGCGCGCACGCTCACTGATCAGCTCCAGGACCTTTTCGTCCAGGGCATCAATGCGCAGGCGCAGTGCCTTGAGTTCTTGCTCAGACATTAGCCGTGTTCCTTCTCGAACTCTGCCATGTACGAAACCAGCGCGTTGACGGCGTTGATGTCGACGGCGTTATAGATGGAGGCGCGCATGCCACCCACGGAACGGTGGCCCTTGAGGTTCAACAGGCCACGCTCGTCGGCACCGGCCAGGAACGGCTTGTCCAGGCGATCGTCAGCCAGCCGGAACGGCACGTTCATCCACGAGCGATCCGATTTGTTGATCGGGTTGCTGTACAGGCCGCTGGCATCGATGAAGCTGTACAGCGTGCGCTGCTTGACTTCGTTGAGCTTGCCGATGGCCTCGACGCCGCCCTGCTCTTTCAGCCACTCGAACACCAGGCCGGACAAGTACCACGCCAGGGTCGGCGGGGTGTTGTACATCGAGCCGTTGTCGGCCGCGACCTTGTAATTGAGCATAGTGGGGCAAATGGAGCGGGCGTTGCCCAGCAGGTCTTCGCGAACGATGTTGACGACGATACCGCTCGGGCCGATGTTTTTCTGCGCGCCGGCGTAGATCATGCCGAAACGCGAAACATCCACCGGGCGCGACAGGATGTCCGAGGACATGTCGGCCACCAGCGGAACGTCACCGGTCTCGGGAATCCACTGGAATTCCAGACCACCAATGGTTTCGTTCGGCGCGTAGTGAACGTAGGCCGCGTCTTTCGACAGCTTCCACTCGTTCTGGCCGGGAATGGCGAAATAGTCGTAGGGTTTGGCGGTGCCGGCTACATTGACGTGGCCGTAGCGCGAAGCTTCTTCGATGGCTTTCTGCGACCAGATACCGGTGTCGATATAGTCGGCCGAGCCGTTTTCCGGCAGCAGGTTCAGAGGAATCTGCGCAAATTGCTGGCTGGCGCCACCTTGCAGAAACAGCACTTTATAGTTCGAGGGGATATTCAGCAGATCACGCAGATCCTGCTCGGCCTTGGTGGCGATGGACACGAACTCATCACTGCGATGGCTCATTTCCATGACCGACAGACCCTTGCCGTGCCAGTCGAGGAGTTCACCCTGGGCGCGCTGCAGGACAGCTTCGGGAAGCGCCGCAGGACCGGCACAGAAGTTATAGGCTCTCTTGCTCACATCCAATCTCGCTCTGATTTGGTGGTATCACGCAATAAATCGCAACATCAATCGACACTCTGTAGGAGCGAGCTTGCTCGCGAAAAACCTGAGAACGCTGCGGGATGCCAGGCTTCCCGCGTTATCGTTAACGTCCATCGCGAGCGAGCTCGCTCCTACAGTAGGGACATAATTATTCAAAGGGACAAACAACAAGGGGGCGAATTTTCATCCGCCCCCTGCTTACCCGCTTATTCCTGTGGTTCTTCGTCAGCAGCGGCGTCGAGTTGCTGGTCTTCAACGGCATCGTCGATCACGACCTCACCATCGAACACTTCACCCTCTTCACCTTCCAGTTCTTCACCTTCGATTTCCGAAGGTTCCTGAACCCGCTCCAGCCCGACCAGGGTTTCATCCTTGGCCAGTTTGATCAGGGTCACACCCTGAGTGTTACGACCCAGACTGGACACTTCGTCGACACGGGTACGCACCAGGGTGCCCTGGTCGGAAATCAGCATGATTTCCTCGCCGTCGAGCACCTGGACTGCACCGACCAGGCGGCCGTTACGCTCGTTGCTGACCATGGCGATAACGCCCTGACCGCCACGCTTGTACTCAGGGAACTCGGTGATCGCCGTGCGCTTGCCAAAACCACGCTCGGAAGCGGTGAGGATCTGGCTGCCTTCTTCCGGGATCAGCATGGAAATCAGCTTCTGGCCTTCCGGCAGACGCATGCCGCGCACACCGCGGGCGGTACGACCCATGGCGCGAACGTCGGATTCCTTGAAGCGGGTAACCTTGCCGCCGTCGGAGAACAGCATCACTTCACGCTCGCCATCGGTGATGGCAGCAGAGATCAGCACGTCGCCTTCGTCCAGCTCCAGCGCGATCAGGCCGACGCTGCGCTGACGGCTGAAGGATTCCAGCGGGGTCTTCTTCACGGTGCCGTTGGCGGTGGCCATGAAGATGTAGTGACCTTCGGTGTACTCCTCGACCGGCAGCATGGTGGTGATGTATTCACCGTCATCCAGCGGCAGCAGGTTGACCAGCGGACGACCACGGGCAGCGCGGGACGCCTCAGGGATTTCGTAGGTTTTCAGCCAGTACACCTTGCCCTTGCTCGAGAACAGCAGCAGCGTGGTGTGGCTGTTGGCAACCAGCAGGTGAGCGATGTAGTCCTCATCCTTGACGCCGGTCGCCGACTTGCCTTTACCGCCACGACGCTGGGCCTGGTACGCAGCCAATGGCTGGGTCTTGGCATAGCCGCCGTGGGAGATGGTCACGACGCGCTCTTCTTCCGGGATCATGTCACCCAGGGTCAGGTCGAGACGGGCATCGAGGATTTCGGTGCGACGCACGTCGCCGTACTCGGCGCGAATCACTTCCAGCTCTTCGCGGATCACTTCCATCAGGCGCGTGGCGCTGTTGAGGATGCGGATCAGCTCGCCGATCTGGTTGAGGATCTCTTGATACTCGGCCAGCAGTTTTTCGTGTTCCAGACCGGTCAGGCGGTGCAGACGCAGTTCCAGAATGGCTTGCGCCTGCTCCGGCGACAGGAAGTACTTGCCGTCGCGCAGGCCGTATTGCGGATCGAGGTTTTCCGGACGGCACGAATCGGCACCGGCACGCTCGACCATCGCCACCACGGCGGAGGATTCCCAAGGGGTGCTGACCAGCGCTTCCTTGGCTTCCGACGGCGTTGGCGACGCCTTGATCAGGGCGATGACCGGGTCGATGTTCGACAGGGCAACCGCTTGACCTTCAAGGATGTGACCCCGCTCGCGCGCCTTGCGCAGTTCGAACACGGTACGGCGGGTAACGACTTCGCGACGGTGACGCACGAAGGCTTCCAGCAGGTCCTTGAGGTTCAGGATCCGCGGACGGCCGTCGATCAGCGCGACGATGTTGATACCGAACACCGCTTGCAGCTGGGTCTGGGCGTAGAGGTTGTTGAGGATCACCTCAGGCACTTCGCCACGACGCAGCTCGATCACGACGCGCATACCGTCCTTGTCGGACTCGTCGCGCAGTTCGGTGATGCCTTCGAGCTTCTTCTCTTTTACCAGCTCGGCGATCTTCTCGATCAGACGCGCCTTGTTCAACTGGTAAGGGAGTTCGGTGATGACGATCTGCTGGCGGCCACCGACCTTATCGATGTCTTCGATCATCGAGCGGGCGCGCATGTAAATGCGGCCACGGCCAGTGCGGTAGGCTTCGATGATGCCGGCGCGACCGTTGATGATCGCAGCGGTCGGGAAGTCCGGACCGGGGATGTATTGCATCAGCTCGTCGACAGTCAGCTCGGGGTTGTCGATGAGCGCCAGGCAACCATCGATGACTTCACCGAGGTTGTGTGGCGGAATGTTGGTCGCCATGCCCACGGCGATACCGCTGGAGCCGTTGACCAGCAGGTTGGGAATACGGGTCGGCATGACCGCCGGGATCATTTCGGTGCCGTCGTAGTTCGGCACCCAGTCCACGGTTTCCTTATGCAGGTCGGCCAGCAGCTCGTGCGCCAGCTTGGTCATGCGCACTTCGGTGTATCGCATGGCCGCGGCGTTGTCGCCGTCCACCGAACCGAAGTTGCCCTGGCCGTCTACCAGCAGGTAGCGCAGGGAGAATGGCTGCGCCATCCGAACGATGGTGTCGTACACCGCGGTATCACCGTGCGGGTGATACTTACCGATCACGTCACCGACAACACGGGCAGATTTCTTGTACGGCTTGTTGAAGTCGTTGCCCAGCTCGCTCATCGCGAACAGCACGCGCCGGTGCACGGGCTTCAAGCCATCGCGCGCATCCGGCAGTGCCCGCCCGACAATTACGCTCATCGCGTAGTCGAGGTAGGACTGCTTCAGCTCGTCTTCGATATTGACCGGGAGGATTTCTTTGGCCAGTTCGCCCATGAGAAGCCTGATTCCTTTTTCTGGTGAAACTTCGTCAGGACCAACGAAGCTCGCCGCTGCAGGCTCGGTGCCATGCATTGGCTTACGACAAATCAACGAGTTATGCCATGGATCTGCGCAGTAAAGGTCACCCCGAAGGGTAACCATGGAAACCGCCGGATGTTATCACAAGAGCCGCCACGCACCTATCCCCCAGATGCGCATGGAGAGTAGTTAGTTGACCGGTGACAGGCTGAAAAGGGAACAGGGAGGCTTAGAGCCGTGTTGAATGGAGAAATGGGGCTGGATTTGGGGTTGTTCGGTGCTTGTGCAGGCCTCTTCGCGGGCAAGCCCGCTCCCACAGTGGCTCTTTATTGTGCCGACGATTGCGGTCACACCTCGATCAACTGTGGGAGCGGGCTTGCCCGCGAAAGCGATTGTGCAGACGCCAACGATAATTAATGCAGACGCTTGCGGCACATCAACTGCGCCATCTTCGCCGTGTCCGGGCGTTCGACGATGCCTTTTTCGGTGACGATCGCATCGATCAGATCCGCCGGCGTCACGTCGAACACCGGGTTGAAGGCATCGACATTGGCCCCGACGCGCTTGCCTCCGACTTCCAGCAACTCGCGACCATCACGCTCTTCAATCGGAATGTCGTCGCCGCTGGCCAGGTTCATGTCGATGGTCGAACTCGGCGCTACCACCATGAAGCGCACGCCGTGGTGCATGGCGTTGACGGCCAGCTGATAGGTGCCGATCTTGTTGGCCACATCGCCATTGGCGGTGATCCGGTCAGCGCCGACGATGACCCAGGTAGGGCCTTTGGTCTTCATGATATGCGCGGCGGCGGAGTCGACATTGAGGGTCACGGGAATGCCTTCATTGGCCAGTTCCCATGCGGTCAGCCGCGAACCCTGCAGCCATGGGCGGGTTTCGTCGACATAGACCTGCTCGACCATCCCCTCGATGAATGCTGCGCGAATCACACCCAGCGCCGTGCCAAAGCCCCCCGTGGCCAGTGCGCCGGTGTTGCAGTGGGTCAGGATCGCCTGGGCGTTGCCCTGATGCTTGCGGATCAGGTCGACACCCAGTTGCGCCATGGTCAGGTTGGCTTCGCGATCACTTTCGTGAATGGCAATGGCCTCGGCCTCCAGCACCGCCAGCGGATCGGCATTGTCTTTCAGGCGATCAAGCCGGTCGTGCATGCGACCCAGCGCCCAGAACAGGTTGACCGCCGTAGGACGGGAATCGGCCAGCAGCATGAAATCCTCTTCCAGCGCCGCATACCAGTCGCCACCTTCGGCTATCCGGGCACGGGCCGCGAGCACGATGCCATAAGCGGCACTGATGCCGATGGCCGGCGCGCCACGCACCACCATCGAGCGAATGGCCTCGGCCACACCGGCTGCACTGGTGTAGGCGATCCAGGTTTCCTCGAACGGCAAAATACGCTGATCCAGCAGATGGAGAGCGCCATCACGCCAATCGATGGCCTTTACCTTTTCCGCAGCCAACAGTCGATCGCGCATCCCTCACCCCGCACTCATGAACAAAAGCCGCCGATTATAGCGATCCCCCCGCGAAGACGCTCGGGTATACTTCGCCATCCTTTACAAAAGCACTGGAACCGACCCTCGATGCCGAACACTGCCGCTGCGCTCGACCTGTTATTGCTGCCGACCTGGCTGGTACCCGTCGAACCCGCTGGTGTCGTCCTCAAGGAACATGGTGTGGGCATCCGTGATGGACGCATCGTGTTTATCGGCCCACGTTCCGCCGCACTGAAGCTTAACGCAACCGAAATCCGCGAATTGCCCGACATGCTGCTCAGCCCCGGCCTGATCAATGCCCACGGGCACGCGGCGATGACGCTGTTCCGCGGCCTGGCCGATGACCTGCCATTGATGACCTGGCTGGAAAACCACATCTGGCCCGCCGAAGCCAAGTGGGTCGACGAGGACTTCGTGCGCGACGGCACCGACCTTGCCATCGCAGAACAAATCAAAGGCGGCATCACCTGTTTCTCTGACATGTACTTCTTCCCGAAGGTTGCCAGCGAGCGCGTGCACAACAGCGGCATTCGCGCGCAGATCGCGATTCCGATCCTCGATTTCCCGATTCCGGGCGCCGCTACGGCAGATGAAGCCATTCGTCAGGGCGTTGAACTGTTTGGCGACCTCAAGCACCACGAGCGCATCAAAATCACCTTCGGCCCCCACGCACCCTACACCGTGGGCGACGAAAACCTGGAAAAAATCCGGGTGATCGCCGAGGAACTGGACGCTTCGATCCACATGCATGTGCATGAAACGGCGTTCGAGGTGCAGCAATCGGTCGAGCAGCGCGGTGAACGCCCGCTGGCCCGCCTGGCGCGCCTGGGCTTGCTGGGGCCGCGTTTCCAGGCGGTTCACATGACCCAGATCAGCGATGAAGACCTGGCACTGCTGGTAGAAAGCAACAGCAGTGTGATTCATTGCCCGGAGTCGAACCTGAAGCTGGCCAGCGGGTTCTGCCCGGTCGAGCGCTTGTGGGAGGCCGGGGTCAATGTCGCGGTCGGCACAGATGGCGCCGCGAGCAACAATGACCTGGACCTGCTCGGCGAAACCCGCACCGCTGCCTTGCTGGCCAAGGCTGTCGCCGGCTCGGCCACCGCGCTGGATGCCCATCGCGCCTTGCGCATGGCCACCCTCAATGGCGCCCGGGCTTTGGGTATCGAGGCCGAAACCGGCTCGCTGGAAATCGGCAAGGCCGCGGACATGGTGGCCTTCGATCTCTCCGGCCTGGCCCAGCAACCGGTCTACGACCCGGTTTCGCAGCTTATATACGCCACCGGCCGGGACTGCGTGAAACACCTTTGGGTGGCCGGCAAACAACTGCTCGACGACCGTCGCCTGACACGCCTGGATGAACAACAGCTTGGCGCTGTCGCGAAGGCCTGGGGCCAGCGCATCAGCGGCCGTATCGAATCGTAAGCACCCCGGAACACATCCGGGGCAACAGGATTTTTCAAGTTTTAGAGGACTTAAACCATGAGCAACGTCGACTACGCCGAAATCGCCAAATTCGAGGCCCTGGCCCATCGCTGGTGGGACCGCGAAAGCGAATTCAAACCGCTGCACGACATCAACCCGCTGAGGGTCAACTGGATTGACGAGCGGGTCAATCTGGCCGGCAAGAAAGTCCTCGACGTGGGTTGCGGCGGTGGCATCCTCAGCGAAGCCATGGCCCAGCGCGGCGCAACCGTGACGGGTATCGACATGGGCGAAGCGCCTCTGGCGGTTGCCCAGCTGCATCAGCTGGAATCGGGCGTCAACGTCGAATACCGGCAGATCACCGCCGAAGCCCTGGCCGAGGAAATGCCCGAGCAGTTCGACGTGGTCACCTGCCTGGAAATGCTTGAACATGTGCCGGACCCGTCGTCGGTCATCCGCGCCTGCTTCCGCATGGTCAAGCCCGGCGGCCAGGTGTTCTTCTCGACCATCAACCGCAACCCGAAGGCGTACCTGTTCGCCATCGTCGGCGCCGAATACATCATGAAGCTGCTGCCGCGCGGCACCCACGACTTCAAGAAATTCATCCGCCCTTCCGAACTCGGCGCCTGGAGCCGCATGGCCGGCCTGACCGTCAAGGACATCATCGGCCTGACCTACAACCCGCTGACCAAGCACTACAAGCTGGCCGCCGACGTGGACGTCAACTACATGATTCAGACCCTGCGCGAGGAGTAAGCCGATGCCCATCAGAGCAGTTCTTTTCGACATGGACGGCACCCTGCTCGACACCGCGCCAGACTTCATTGCGATCTGTCAGGCGATGCGTGCCGACCGCGGCTTGCCACCGATGAACGACAAGCACATCCGCGACGAAATTTCCGGCGGCGCCAGGGCGATGGTCGCCGTGACCTTCGCCATGGATCCGGAATCGCCGGGTTTCGAAGCGTTGCGCCTGGAGTTCCTGGAGCGCTACCTCGTCGGTTGTGCGGTGCACAGCAAGCTGTTCGACGGCATGGCCGAGTTGCTCGCCGATATCGAGAAAGCCAACCTGGTCTGGGGCGTGGTCACCAACAAGCCACTGCGCTTCGCCGAACCGATCATGCAACAGTTGGGGCTGTCCGAGCGTTCGGCGCTGCTGATCTGCCCGGATCACGTGAAGAACAGCAAGCCGGATCCGGAGCCGCTGATCCTCGCGTGCAAGATGCTCGACCTGGACCCGGCCAGCGTGCTGTTCGTCGGTGACGACCTGCGCGACATCGAGTCGGGCCGCGATGCCGGCACCAGGACGGCTGCGGTGACCTTCGGCTACATCCACCCTGACGATAACCCGCGTCACTGGGGTGCGGACGTGGTGGTCGATCATCCGCTGGAGTTGCGCAAGGTTTTGGATAGCGCCCTCTGTGGCTGCTGATTAACGTCAAGAGATCGCAGCCTTCGGCAGTTCCTACAGGAAGCACGTCGATCCCCTGTAGGAGCTGCCGCAGGCTGCGATCTTTTCAGCTCTATTGATGGATTATGTAGAGGTTTTCTATGTTTGATTATTCCGCCCGCCCCGAACTGCTCAAGGATCGGGTCATCCTGGTCACCGGCGCAGGACGCGGCATCGGCGCTGCAGCGGCAAAGACCTACGCCGCCCACGGCGCAACCGTGCTGTTGCTGGGCAAGACCGAAGCCAACCTGACCCAGGTCTACGACGAAATCGAAGCCGCCGGGCATCCACAACCGGCGGTGATCCCGTTCAACCTCGAAACCGCCCTGCCCCATCAGTACGATGAGCTGGCGGCGATGATCGAAAACGAATTCGGGCATCTCGACGGCCTGCTGCACAATGCGTCGATCATCGGCCCGCGCACGCCGATCGAGCAGCTTTCCGGCGAAAACTTCATGCGGGTCATGCAAGTCAACGTCAATGCCATGTTCATGCTCACCAGTACACTGTTGCCGCTGCTCAAGCTGTCGCAGGACGCCTCGGTGGTGTTCACGTCCAGCAGCGTCGGCCGCAAGGGGCGTGCGTACTGGGGCGCGTACGGCGTCTCCAAATTCGCCACCGAAGGCCTGATGCAAACCCTGGCTGACGAAGTCGATACCGTGGCCCCGGTACGCTCCAACAGCATCAACCCGGGCGCTACCCGCACCAGCATGCGCGCCCAGGCCTACCCGGGAGAAAATCCGCTGAACAACCCGACGCCCGAGGAGATCATGCCGGCCTACCTGTACCTGATGGGCCCGGACAGCACGGGTATCAATGGTCAGGCGTTCAACGCCCAATAACGACCGTACGTCGCTTATCGGTGCCGCGCCGGCTTCCCGCCGCGGCACTCGAAGACACCCCAGGCACCTGTCAAACAACCGTCACACGCTGCACCATACCGGTAGTAGTCGAAGCACAACCATTTGATTTAATACGAATTTTATTCGGATGAACCGAATGGCACGACTTTCGCTCTAAGTTTGCTCAGACACGCAATGTGAAAGCAGACGGGGTGAAGCGTGAGTGCAGTCGTTACTCATCTTCCAGAAAGCAGATTAAACTTGTACGAAATGTCCTACGGGACTGATGGACCAGTACGACGCGCAGCCCTAAGCCGCTCTCACCCTGCTTGTAAGACAGCCTTACTGCTTAGGGGCGCACGCCTAATGAAACCACCTTCCCAGACCAACGCAATTGACTTCGATAGCGCCAAATTGCAGCGCCTGGGCTTTGGTCAGCAGCCGCCTCTTCTGGAACGGCCCGTCAGCCTTGCGCAAATGCGCCAGCAACTGGGCCTGCAACTGCAAACCAGTCTGGAACCGCAACGCATTCTTGGGACTTTCTATCGCGAGATTCAGCGATTGGTGCCATTGGACGCCTTGTGTTACCTGCACAAGAGCAGTGATCTGCGCCTGGAGTTCGGCCAGCGTGGCCACCACTCCATCAGTTACAGCCTCAGCCACGATGGCGAACACCTGGGTGAACTGACTTTCCGCCGCAATCAGCGTTTCAGCGAACTGGAACAGGGCAATCTCGAATCACTGCTGGCCGCACTGCTGTTTCCGATGCGCAACGCACTGCTTTACCGTACCGCCACCCAAAGCGCACTGCGCGACCCACTGACGGGCACCGGTAACCGCATCGCCATGGACCAGACGCTGCAAAGGGAAATCGAGCTGTCCCGGCGCCATCTGCAACCGTTATCGGTGTTGATGCTGGACATCGATCACTTCAAGCAAGTCAATGACACCCATGGCCACAGCACTGGCGATGACGTGCTCAAGGCGGTCGCCGCCTCGATCAAAAACCAGCTGCGCAACGTCGACATGGTGTTCCGCTATGGCGGTGAAGAGTTCCTGATACTGCTGTCCAATACCAGCCGCGAAGCCGCGGCCATGGTGGGTGAACGGCTGCGGTTTGCGGTGCAATCCGAAGAGTACCTGGTCGACGGTCAGACGATCTTGCTGACAGTCAGCCTCGGCTGTTCGACCCTGTTGCCCGGCGAGTCCGCCGACAGCCTGTTGCGACGGGCAGACAGCGCGCTGTATGTGGCCAAGCGCGAAGGGCGTAATCGGCTGGAGATGGCGGGCTGATTTTTCAGCCACGACGCAAACCAATGTGGGAGCGAGCCTGCTCGCGAATGGGATCTGACCTTCAACAATGATGTTGACTGACAGTCCGCATTCGCGAGCAGGCTCGCTCCCACAGTTTTTTTTCAAGCAGCGCTTGGATCAGCCTTCGGCCAATGCCATCCGCTCACGCACGACCGGCGCCCGCTCTGCGTGCTCCAATTGCATGCAACGCTCGAGAAACAGGTACATGTAGTCGTAACTCTTGCAAACGGCCTGGCGCAATTCCACCTGCAGGGATTTGCTCGGGTTGGTGCCCGCCAATGTGCAGATGATTTCCAGGGCTTCCCACGGATGGGCATCGTCGTACTGGGCATGCATCTTCAACCACTTCATCGCCCGCTTGCGATCCTCCTCGGGGAACGAGGCGGCGTAGATACCGTTGGAACAAACGACCGCCGACCACTCTCCGGTCGCTCCTTCGATGGCGTAGTTGGTGGCGGCAATCGCTACGATCAGCGAGTCGGCCGAACTGGTGTGCCAGCACCAATGGCTCAACGCGTGAAGCTCCGGTGCAACCTGCTGTGCCTGCAGGTCCTCCAGGCTGACACCGTGCGCGCGACTCCAGTGCACCCAGTAATCGGCGTGGTTCAATTCGACGCGAATGTTGCGCATCAGCCAGCGACGGGCCATGTCTTCGCCGGGATGACGGGCGAAGCGGGTCTTGGTCAGGTTTTGTGCCATATACAACGCGAACTGTTCGACCACCGGCCAGCCACCGATCAGGTATTGGCGCATGGTCTTCGCACTGAGTTTGTTGTCTCGCATGCGTTGGTACAGTTCGTGTTCGACAACGCGGCGCTTGCTCTCGCTGCAATCCTGGATCAGGCGCTGGGCCCAGGCAGGGTAACTTGCAGCTTCCATGAGCGGTCCGGTTCGGTTGAATGTGTCGATCACTGTCGAGCTCCTTTTGATTGTGATTTTAAGACCGGCAGGAGTTTCAACGGAACGTGCCAGGGGCCTTGAACAACAGCGGTTGCGGCCTGGCAGGACGACTCAACAAGCTATCGCTGGTAAACAGATGCGGGCGTTCAATCACATACCCTTGAGCGTAATCCACCCCGATCTCCAGCAATGCCTGCTCGATCTGGGGCGTTTCGACAAACTCGGCAATCGTGCGTTTACCCATGACATGGCCGATGTGATTGATCACTTCGACCATGGCGCGGTTAATCGGGTCGTCCAGCATATCCTTTACGAAACTCCCGTCGATCTTCAGGAAGTCTACAGGCAAATGTTTCAGGTACGCGAATGAGGACATTCCGGCACAAAAGTCGTCCAGTGAAAAATGGCATCCTAAGCCTTTGAGTTCATTAATGAATTTAATGGCGCTGCCAAGATTTGAAATAGCACTGGTTTCAGTAATTTCAAAACAAATCATTTCAGGCGGAATCGAATGCGTCACAAACTGTTCGCGCAAGAAGTCCAGGAACGCCTCATCCCCGATCGTCGTACCTGACAGATTGATCGCACACATGGCCAGTGGGCCGGGGCCTTGCTCGGCCCGGCATTGGGCAATGATCTTGAACACGTTCTGCACCACCCAACGATCAAGCGAGCTCATCAGGCCATAACGCTCGGCAGCCGGAATGAAGCTGTCGGGCAAGATCATCCGCCCGGCTTCATCATGCAATCGAAGTAGAATTTCAATATGCCCGCCGTCCTGCTCGACATGACCCAAGGGGACGATTTCCTGGGCGTACAGGCAGAAGCGGTCTTCTTCCAGCGCCATGTGCAAACGTTGCACCCAGGCCATTTCACCGAAACGCAGGGACAGTTCCGAGTCATCCGGATGGTAGACCTGGACCCGGTTGCGGCCCTTTTCCTTGGCCATGTAGCACGCCATGTCAGCTGCACGCAGCGAGACTTCGAGCGTCGTCGGATTCTGCGCGACATGAACCAGCCCGATACTGACAGTGGTGACGAAAGGTCGGCCCTTCCAGACAAAATGCAGATTCTGCACAGTCTGGCGCAGGCTCTCGGCAATTTTTTCCGCCGCTTCCGGCGCGCAGTTTTCCAGCAGAATGCCAAACTCGTCGCCGCCAAGGCGCGCCAGAGTATCGCCTTCACGCAGCCCCGATTGCAGCAAGGCGCAGATATGCCGTAACAGTTCGTCGCCCGCCGCATGGCCGCAGGTATCGTTGACCAGTTTGAACTGATCCAGATCGAGGAACATCAGGGCATGGCGCCCCGAGTAGCGGGTCAGGTTGTGCAACGCCTGTTCCAGGCGATACTCGAATTCACGGCGATTGGCGAGCCCGGTCAAGGCATCGTGGGTCGCCTGCCATGACAGATTGGCGATGTACTGCCGCTCCTGGGTCATGTCATGCAGCACCAGCACCGTCCCGCTGACTTTGCCGGCATTGCGGATGGGCGCGCCCACCAGTGTGACCGACACCGTGCTGCCGTCCAGGCGTTGAATCAGCCTGGAGTGCTCGCTGCCGCCACTGAGCTGGCCGCTGAGAATATGCTCGATAAGGGTGAAGCCATCGGTCTGGGCCTCTTCGTCCAGCAGGTTGAACAGCGCCGCCAGCGGCAAGCCTGTCGCCTGCTCGGCCTTCCAGTGGGTCAACGCCTCGGCCGCCGGATTCATGTAGGCAATCGCACCGGAAACATCCGTGGTGATCACGCCGTCGCCAATCGATTGCAGGGTGATCTGCGCCCGTTCTTTCTCCAGTTGCAGCGCATCGGCGAAGGCATGGCGCTGCTTGAGCAACTTGTGGGTGCGCATCAGCGCCAGCGCAATCAATCCAAGCGCAGTGGCGAGGTTAGTCAACAGCAGCAGGCGAAGAATGACCCGCGACCCTTCCCCCAGTGCATCACTGAAGGCTTTCGCCGCCGGAGTCACTTCATCATTGATCGCGAAGATCTGCGCCTTCCAGCGCTGGATATCCGCAACAGAGGCAGGGCTGGTGTTGATGTGCTGATGCATGTCCCTGGCAACGTCATCGAGCTTGGCCAGATAGGCATCACCCACGGTCCACAGGTCGATGGCTTTTTCGAGGTAACTGAAGTGACGAAAGTTGAGGTACAGCCAGATCAGGCTGGAAACGTCGTCCGGGTGGTTGCCCCCCTTGAGGATCGCCACACGCGCCGCTTCGATGTTCGGCGGTTGCTGATCCAGTGCCACACGCAATTCATGCCCGCCTTGAGGCACGGAAATGGCGTTTCGGTACTTATCAAAAATCCCTTCGTCGCCGCTGTCGGCGTAGAGATTCAGGTAATAGATGGCATCTTTCTGGCCCTTGGACCAAAGGCTTTCGCCGGCAACATAGCCGCGAACAGCCGACAGCACATAAAGGCTAACGCCGCCCAGCAAGGCTTGAAACAACACAACGGCGATAAATGGCCAGACAATGCCCAACAACCGTGGCGTTCCGAGAGTCCGCGTTTGATTCATGAGGTCCCTTGCATTAGCACTGCTTGCTCGTCTTCCGGACGAAATCGCTACAGCTAGACTAGGTGGCGATTCCGATCCCGGCAAGCGACAAGCTATGCCCGGAGGGTGTATCGCGGCCACTGAATTCGGTCGCGATGATGTTTTTTTATAATATTGATGACATCCCGCTACAACCGCTGCAAGTGACCGTAAAGCTTGGCGTACAGGCCACCATCGGCAATCAGTTGCTGATGGTCGCCGTCCTCGGCAACTTGCCCGCCGTCGAATACCAGCACTCGATCAGCCTGTTTCACCGCCGAAAGGCGGTGGGCAATGATCAACGTGGTGCGGTTGCTCAGAAACCGCGCCAGGGCCTGGTGCAGGTTGTATTCGGTGGCGGCATCCAGCGCAGAGGTGGCTTCGTCGAGGATCACCACCTTGGGCTCGGCCAGCACCATCCGGGCGATGGCCAGGCGTTGGCGCTGTCCGCCGGACAAACGCACGCCGGAGCGTCCGACGACACTGTCCAGGCCATTGGGCAAATCCCGCACCGTGCCGTGCAATTGGGCGATTTCCAGTGCATGCCAGCAAGCCTCGTCACTGCGCTCACGACCCATGGTCAGGTTGGCCCGGATCGTGTCGTTGAACAGCGCCGGATGTTGCAGGACCACGGCAACATTTTCCCGCACGGTTTCCAGACCGATCTCCTGCTGGGTCGAACCGCCAAAGCGAATGGTTCCGGCCAACGGCGTGTACAAGCCCAGCAGCAGTTGCACCAGCGTGCTCTTGCCCCCGCCACTGGCACCGACGATCGCGACCTTTTCGCCGGGGGCGATGGACAGGTTCATCTGGTTCAGGACCAGTTCATCGCCGTAACCGAAGCTCAACCCTTGTACTTCCAGCCCGACCGTCTCGCGCCCGGTGAACGGGTCGACGCCACCCGGGTATTCAGGCTCATCATCGCGCGACAGCAGCTCATTGATCCGCGACAGCGCACCGCCGGCAGCGTAGTAGGCATATTGCAGGTTCAGCAGCTGTTCGACCGGACCGATCATGAACCACAGGTAGCTGAACACCGCGAGCATCTGGCCGATGGACAGGTCGGAGAACAACACCGTGAGCATGGCCGCGGCACGGAAAATATCGATGCCGAACTGGAACAACAAACCGCTGGCCCGGTTCGACGCATCGGTTTTCCATTGCGAATTCACCGCATAGTCGCGCACGTCACGGGCGCGTTGCCCCAAGCGACCGAGGAAAAACCCCTGACGGTTGCCGGCGCGAACTTCCTGGATGGCATCCAGGGTTTCGGTCAGCGCCTGGGTAAAGCGCGAAGTGCTGTCGTTCTCGAGTTTCTTCAGGTGCTTGACCCGTTTGCCCAACTGCACCGTGGCGTAGATCACCAGCGGGTTGAACAACAGGATCAGCAATGCCAGTTTCCAGTGCATCCACATCAGAATGCCCGCCGTACCGACCAGGGTCAGCATGGCCACGAGGAAACGGCTGAGGGTTTCGCCGACGAACTTGTCCAGCGTATCCAGGTCGGTGACCAGATGCGTGGTCACCGTGCCGCTGCCCAGGCTTTCGTATTCACCCAGCGAGATACGCTTGAGCCGTTCGATCAGGCGTATGCGAATGCGGTAGACGATGTCCTTGGCCAACCCGGCGAACAATTTCGCCTGCACCACGTTGAACAGCAGCGCCGTACACCTCAGGGTCAAGGTCACCAGCAGCATCAGGCCGATGTAGCCCGCCGCTTTTTGCCAGCCTTCGGGCAGCGCGTGGTTCATGATCTTCAGCGCGGCGTCACCGTGCCCCAGCAACACCTCGTCCACCAGCAACGGCAGGAGCAAGGGAATCGGCACGCTGCACAAGGTCGCCAGCACGGCCACCCCGTTGGCGATCCACAGGGACTTTTTGTGATGCAGGGCCAGGCGACGGATTTCCGCCCAGCTCAGACGGTCGACACGTTTAGCGGTAGCGACATCATCAGGCAGGTCATGCACAGGCAGCACGCTCCAGCCAGCGGCCGAGCAGCGGGGACAACTCGCTCAACGGCTGATAGCCATTGGTCAACAACGCCAGTTGGCCGTTACGCTCGGCCAGCAGAGTGGGGAAACCGGCAATGCCCAGGTCCTGGACCCAGGTGAAATCGGCATCAGTCGCAGTGTGCATGTCGGCACGGTCGAAAGCGGCGGCGAACTCGATGCGCGGTACGCCGGCCTGTTCGGCCAACTCCACCAGCACGCTGGCGCGGGTGACGTCCCGGCCTTCGACATAAAACGCATGCTGGATCAGCCCGAGCAGCTTCCAGGCGCAATCCGGCGCCAGTCCGCGCGCCGTCACCAGTGCCCGGCAGGCCGGCTCGGTGTCGTAGACAAAACCATCGGGTAACGCGCCTTCAAACTTGAACGGCTGGCCGGTGGCCTCGGTGACAGCCTGCCAGTGTTCAAGGATGTAGCGGCGGGTGGTCGGCTCCAGCGCCGCACCGCTACCGGTGCGCAAACCACCCACGATCAGATGCACATCCACACCCGCGGCTTGCGCCTGCTCGACCAGAGCCTTGGCCACCGGGGCAAACCCCCAGCACCAGGAACACATCGGGTCCATCACATAGAGCAGGCGCGCAGACATGGTTCAGGCCTCGGTGGATGCTTGCTTGTAGTTGTAGCCGATCGGGTGAGGCTGGTTACGAGCCTTGGCCAGTTCGATCTGCTTCTGCCGGTCGATGGCGCTGCGACGGGTCTTCTCGCTCAGCTTATCCCAGCAATGCGGGCAACTGATGCCGGCCACGTAATGCTCGGACGTGCGGTCTTCGATGCTGACCGGTGTGCGGCAGGCATGACATTGATCGTAGTCACCTTCGCTCAGGTCGTGACGCACGGTCACGCGGTTGTCGAACACGAAGCAGTCGCCCTGCCACTTGGTTTCTTCCTGCGGCACCTCTTCGAGGTACTTCAGGATGCCGCCCTTGAGGTGGTAGACCTCACCGAAGCCCTCGCTGAGCATGTAGCTCGACGCCTTCTCGCAGCGGATGCCGCCGGTGCAGAACATCGCGACCTTCTTGTGCACGGCCGGGTCGAAGTTGGCTTTGATGTAGTCGGGAAATTCGCGAAAACTGGTGGTTTTCGGGTCGATGGCGCCTTCGAAGGTGCCAATCGAGACTTCGTAGTCGTTACGAGTGTCGATCAACAGCACTTCCGGGTCGCTGATCAGCGCGTTCCAGTCTTGCGGGTCGACATAGGTACCGACCTTTTTGTTCGGGTCCACGCCTTCCACGCCAAGGGTGACGATTTCTTTCTTGAGTTTGACTTTGGTGCGGTAGAACGGCTGCTCATCGCAGTACGACTCTTTATGGTCGATGTCGTCCATGCGCGGATCGTTCTTGAGCCAGGCCATCAGCCCGTCGACGCCTTCGCGGCTGCCGGACACGGTGCCGTTGATGCCTTCTTCGGCAATCAGCAGGGTGCCTTTGATGCCGTTGTCGACCATCGCTTGCAGCAGGGGCTCGCGCAGGGCGACGTAATCTTCCAGGGTGACGAACTTATACAGTGCCGCCACGACAATCTGTTGTGTCATGGGTAAATCTCCAGGTGGCTACCCTCGTAAGGGGTGAACCGGATACGAAAAAAAACGCGCCGGGTGAGCGGCGCGTTGGGCATTCTAACAAAAAAGATCGCAGCCTGCGGCAGCTCCTACAGGAGAACGTATTCCCATGCCGGAGCTGCCGCAGGCTGCGATCTTTTGATCTTAATGCTTGCTGCCGCCAGCACAGGTCGGCGAGGCCGGAGCCGCGTCGATCTGCGCCCATTCCTCTGGCGTGTAGGTATGCAGCGCCAACGCATGGAACTCGCCCATCAGTTCGCCGAGCGTGCCGTAGACTTTCTGGTGACGCTTGACCCGGTTCAGGCCTTCGAACTGCGTACTGACCACCACAGCCTTGAAATGGGTTTGCAGCCCACGGCTGTGCATGTGGCTCTCATCCAGCACTTGCAGATGCTCGGGCTGAAGCAGGGCCAGCGTCGATTCGATGCGTTGTTGCATGGTCATACCGAACTCCGCTTAAGGCTTTTTCTTGGCGGGTGCAGCCGCGTCTTTCGGGGTCAGCTCGGCGGTCATGTCAGCCAACAGCTTGTTGACCACCGGCACCGCGCTTTCCAGCTTGGCCTGGGTCATCTGGGCCGATTGCTGGGTCAGCTGGGGCATTTTTTCCAGGACTTTCTTGCCCAGTGGCGACTGGTAGAACGCAACCAGGTCCTTGAGTTCGGATTCGCTGAAGTTGCTGGTGTACAGCTTGACCATGTCCGGCTTCAGCTTGTTCCAGCCAATGGCCTGGTCCAGAGCGGCGTTAGCCTTGGCCTGGTAGGTTTCCAGTACGGCTTTTTTCGATTCAGGGGCTTTGGTCTGTTCGAAACGCTGGGCAAACATCTGCTGTACTTGCATGTACACCGGAGTGCCCAGTTTGTCAGCGTGCGCCATGGTCAGGAAAGCCTCGGCACTGGCGTTATGGCTGGCGGTGTCGGCGAGAACCTGGCCGCTGGCGCAGACCAAAGCAACGGCGGTACAGATGGCACGAAGACGAGTCATCGAGTTTCCTTTTCTAGCTGGCGAGGTAAAACCCCAAGGGCGTCCATTCTGCGCCTAAAAAAGTGTGTCGCTCAACCCCAAGCCTTGTCGCGCCTGATTTAGAGGGGTTGAATGGTCAAATTCAGACTGATGGAACCACGGCCGTCGATCACGGCCTAAACTGCGCAATCGGACCTACAGGAGTGAGCAAGATGAGCCGTATCGAAACCGACAGCCTCGGCCAGGTTGAAGTACCGGATGAAGCCTATTGGGGCGCTCAGACGCAACGCTCGCTGATCAACTTCGCCATCGGCAACGAACGCATGCCGCTGGCGGTGTTGCATGCCCTGGCGCTGATCAAGAAAGCCGCGGCGCGGGTCAATGATCGCAACGGCGACCTGCCCGCCGATATCGCCCGCCTGATCGAGCAGGCCGCCGACGAGGTGCTCGCCGGCGACCACGACGACCAGTTTCCGCTGGTGGTCTGGCAAACCGGCAGTGGCACCCAGAGCAACATGAACGTCAACGAAGTGATCGCCGGTCGCGCCAACGAACTGGCCGGCAACCCCCGTGGCGGCAAGTCCCCGGTGCACCCCAACGATCACGTCAATCGCTCCCAGAGTTCCAACGACTGCTTCCCCACCGCCATGCACATCGCGGCCGTACAGGCGGTGCAACAGCACTTGCTGCCGGCGATCAGCGAGCTGTCCGGCGGCCTGGCCGAGCTGGCTGCTCGCCATATGAAGCTGGTCAAGACCGGTCGCACCCACATGATGGATGCGACACCGATCAGCTTCGGTCAGGAAATCTCGGCCTTCATCGCGCAACTCGATTACGCCGAGCGGGCGATCCGTAGCGCACTGCCCGCGGTCTGCGAGCTGGCCCAGGGCGGCACAGCGGTCGGCACCGGGCTGAATTCGCCCCACGGTTTCGGTGAAGCCATCGCCGCCGAACTGGCCGCCCTCTCCGGCTTGCCGTTTATCACCGCGCCGAACAAATTCGCCGCATTGGCCGGCCATGAGCCGCTGACCACGCTGTCCGGCGCGCTGAAAACCCTCGCCGTGACCCTGATGAAAATCGCCAACGACCTGCGCCTGCTGGGCTCCGGTCCGCGCGCCGGCTTCGCCGAAGTCAGGCTGCCGGCGAATGAACCGGGCAGTTCGATCATGCCGGGCAAGGTCAACCCGACCCAGTGCGAAGCGTTGTCGATGCTGGCCTGCCAGGTGTTGGGCAACGACGTCGCCATCGGCTTTGCCGCCAGTCAGGGCCACTTGCAGTTGAACGTGTTCAAACCGGTGATCATACATAACCTGCTGCAATCGATCCGATTGCTCGGTGATGGCTGCAGCAACTTCCAGCAGCATTGCGTGGCCGGCCTGGAGCCGGATGCGGAAAAAATGGCTGAACACCTGGAACGAGGCCTGATGCTGGTGACGGCGCTGAACCCGCACATTGGTTACGACAAATCGGCGGAGATCGCCAAGAAGGCCTACAGCGAAGGGCTGACCTTGCGTGAGGCGGCGTTGCAGCTGGGGTATCTGACCGATGAAGAGTTCGATGCCTGGGTAAGGCCGGAGAATATGCTGGAGGCCGGGGCCAAGGGCTGAATTCTGTAGCGCCTGATAGTCCGTCATCGCGGGCAAGCCACGCTCCCACAGGTTTCGAGTCATTCATGAACATTATGGACGACGCAAAATCTGTGGGAGCGTGGCTTGCCCGCGATGAACGATGACGCGGTCTAACTGGCCGCCATCCGCACCTTCCGCGCCTTGAGCCCGGCAATCAACGACGGCCCCAACGCCACCAGCGCCGACCCCAGCACCACCAGCACCGCACCGCCATAACCCAACCCATTGATCGTCTCGGCATACACATACTCGGGCCACAGCCATGCCGCCACGGCAACCGCCGCAAAAGTCACCAACGGCGTGATGGCCAGCGTCGCGCTGACCCGGGAAGCTTCCCAGTGGGCCAGGGCCTCGGCAAACGCGCCATAGGCAATCAGGGTGTTGAGGCAGCACGCCAGCAGCAACCAGCCCTGCAAGGGGTTCAATTGCAGCGCTTCGAGCGGATGCACCCAGGGCGTCAGCAGCGCCGCGCAAAACAGGTAGATCACCATCATCACCTGCAGCGAGTTCCACACCGTCAGTAGTTGTTTCTGCCCCAGGGCATAGAAGGTCCAGACCGTGGACGCCAGCAGCACCAGCAGCACGCCGGCGGTGTAGTCGGTCAGCGACGTGAGCAATTCACTCAAGCGCTGGTTGAAGAACAGCGCAAAGCCGATCAGCAGCACCAGCAAGCCAATCCCCTGCCCCAGGCTGAAGCGCTCCTTGAACACAAACAGACTGGCGATCAGCAGCATGATCGGCCCCATCTGCACCACCAGTTGCGCGGTGCCGGGGCTGAGCAGGTTCAGGCCCATCAAATACAGGACATAGTTGCCCACCAGGCCAAGCACGGCCATCAGCACCAGCCAGCCACCGCGAGGACCGAGCACTTTGCGGCTGGGCAGGCGCCCGGTGGCCGCCAAATAAATGAACAGACAACCGCCAGACACCAGCAGGCGAAACCAGGTCACCGTCACCGGGTCCATCACCAGCAACACTTGCTTGAGCTTGATCGGCAGGATTCCCCACAACAACGCGGTCAGCAAGGCCAGGAACAGACCGTAAACCCAGCGACCCGATGAAATGTGCATGCGAACCCCGAAGCCAACTGACAGGAGCCGTCATTCTAGGCGCAGAGCTGTGGCGTACACAGGCACAGTTGCCTTCTGGCCGCGATTGAAACTGTGCGGGTCGTAATGGCAAAGACCGCGGCGGCTGCATCGCGAGCAGGCTCGCTCCCACAGGTTATAGGGCATACACAACATTTGTGATCGCTGCTAATCATTGTGGGAGCGAGCCTGCTCGCGAAAGCTATCTGGCAGACAACACAAATAAACGGGGTTTACCTCACCGCCTCAAACAACCCCGTAGCCCCCATCCCGCCACCCACACACATGGTGACGATGCCGTAACGCAGATTGCGCCGCTGCAATTCACGCACAAGGTGCCCGACCTGACGCGAACCGGTCATGCCGAACGGGTGGCCGATGGAAATCGAGCCGCCGTTGACGTTGTACCGGGCGTTGTCGATTTCCAGGCGATTACGGCTGTAGAGGCACTGCGAAGCGAACGCCTCGTTGAGTTCCCACAGATCGATGTCGGCAACTTGCAAGCCTTTGGCCTTGAGCAGTTTCGGCACCGAAAACACCGGGCCGATGCCCATCTCGTCCGGCGCGCAACCGGCCACGGTAAAACCGCGGAAGAACGCTTTCGGCTTGAGCCCCAGTTCCAGCGCTTTTTCCAGGCTCATCACCAGGGTCATGGACGCGCCGTCAGACAGCTGCGACGAGTTGCCCGCCGTGACCGAGCCATCTTCGGCGAACACCGGTTTCAACCCGGCCAGGCTTTCCAGGGTAGTGTCCGGGCGGTTGCAGTCATCGCGGTCGACGATGCCGTCGAGGATCTGTGCCTGGCCGGTCGCCTTGTCTTCGACGCGGTACTTCACCGCCATCGGCACAATTTCATCAGTGAACAGCCCGGCAGCCTGAGCCTCGGCGGTACGCTGCTGGCTTTGCAGCGCGTACAGGTCCTGCTCTTCGCGGCTGACGTTGTACCGACGCGCGACGATTTCAGCCGTCTGGCCCATCGGGAAGTAGATGCCCGGCACCTGCTCCTTGAGCAGCGGGTTGATCAGGTTGTCGGTGTTGACGCTTTTCATGGTCAGGCTGATGGACTCGACGCCACCGGCGACGATGATGTCGCTGCAACCCGAAGCGATCTGGTTGGCGGCGATGGCGATCGCCTGCAAGCCCGAGGAACAGAAGCGGTTGAGGGTCATGCCGGCCGTGCCGATGCCCAGGCGCGACAGCACCGCGACATTGCGCCCGATATTGAAACCCTGGGCGCCTTCGTTGGAGCCGGCGCCAACGATACAGTCCTCGACACTGGCCGGATCGATACCGGTGCGCGCCAACAGGGCATCGACACAGTGTGCCGCCATGTCGTCCGGGCGGGTCATGTTGAATTTGCCGCGAAAGGATTTGGCCAGGCCGGTCCGCACGCTGTCGACGATCACCACTTCACGCATGGCATACCTCATTGTTGTTGTCGGTTGAGAGTGGACCGAGCATAAGTCCAGCCCTTCACCGACCGCGACAATCATTCACCTCGCGTATGCGTAACCATCGCCTCAATCCTTGTCCTTATGCTTCTTGCGCTCATGCCGGTCGGATTTTTCGAAGGCCTCCTCCAGTGCCCGGTTGATGGTGCGCAAGACTTTGACTCGCGCCCAGCGCTTGTCGTTGGCTTCCACCAGGGTCCATGGCGCAATCTCGGTGCTGGTACGGTCGACCATGTCGCCGACCGCCGCGCGATAGTCATCCCATTTTTCACGGTTGCGCCAGTCATCTTCAGTGATCTTGAAGCGCTTGAAGGAAATCTTTTCACGCTCCTCGAAGCGTTCCAGTTGCGTCTGTTTGTCGATGGACAGCCAGAACTTGACCACGATCACACCGGCGTCGGTGAGTTGTTCTTCGAAGTCGTTGATTTCACCGTAGGCACGCAGCCAGTCTGCCGGGCTGCAAAACCCCTCGATGCGTTCCACCAACACCCGGCCATACCAGGAGCGGTCGAACACGGTGAACTTGCCCCGGGCCGGAAGGTGTCGCCAGAAGCGCCACAGATAGGGTTGCGCCCGCTCCTCTTCGGTGGGCGCGGCAATCGGCACGATGCTGTATTGGCGCGGATCAAGCGCCGCCGCCACCCGGCGAATCGCCCCGCCCTTGCCTGCCGCGTCGTTGCCCTCGAACACCGCCACCAGCGCATGGCGACGCATGCGTTTGTCACGCATCAGCCCGGAAAAACGCGCCTGCTCGATGATCAGCTGTTCTTCGTAATCCTCCTTGTCCAAGTGCAGGCTCAGGTCCAGGCTGTCGAGCAGGTTCACTTGATCGACACTGGGGAACACTGGCGCGGCGCTGACCTTTTCCGGATGGATCGTCGGCCGCTGCAATGCACCCTGCAGGCCCGCCAGCAGAATCCGCCCCACGGCCAGACTGCGATAATGGGCATCCGCCCCGGCGATCACATGCCAGGGTGCATAGTCGCGACTGGTTCGGCGCAGCACCCGCTCGCCATACTTCACGAACCTGTCGTAGGTTTCCGATTGCTGCCAGTCCAGCGGGCTGATGCGCCAGCTGTGCAGCGGGTCGTCGGCCAACGCCTTGAGGCGTGCCTTCATTTGCTTCTTGGAAAGGTGAAACCAGAACTTGAAGATCAGCGCACCTTCATCGCAGAGCATCTTTTCCAGGCGCTCGGCGCTATTGATCGCCTGGTCGAGGCGCGGATCCTTGAACTCGCCATGGACCCGCCCCTGCAGCATCTGGCTGTACCAGTTGCCGAAGAAAATCCCCATGCGGCCCTTGGCCGGGAGCATCCGCCAGTAGCGCCAGGCCGGCGGCCGCGCCAGTTCTTCGTCGGTTTGCTGATCGAAGGTACGGACCTCGATCAGGCGCGGGTCCATCCACTCGTTGAGCAACTTGATCGTCTCGCCCTTGCCGGCACCTTCGATGCCATTGATCAAAATGATCACCGGAAAGCGGCGTTGCTGCTGCAATTCGAACTGCGCATCCAGCAACGCTTCGCGCAGGGCCGGTTCTTCGGCGTCGTAGGTGTCTTTGTCGATGGCGTGATCGATTTCCGCAGATTCGAACATGGATGGCTCCCTTCCAGATGTGAGCAAGACTAGCGGAAGTTGATGTCGAGCGATGCCGCCTGGATCAAAAGATCGCAGCCTTCGGCAGCTCCTACAGGATTACGCCGCCCCATGTAGGAGCTGCCGAAGGCTGCGATCCTTTAGCGATCGGCTAGAATGGCGACCTTGCCGTTGCCGAGCCTGCCATGAAACCTGTATTGCCCCACGCCCAACTCGACTGGGACGACCAAGGTCGCCCGTATTCGCGAGTGTTCGATGATGTGTATTTCTCCGACAAATCGGGGCTGGACGAAACCCGCTACGTGTTCATCGAGCAGAACCGTTTGGCGGAGCGCTTTGCGGCCTTGCCCGAGGGCGGGCGGCTGGTCATCGGTGAAACGGGGTTCGGCACCGGGCTGAATTTCCTGTGCGCCTGGCAGGTGTTCGAGCAACAGGCCGCGGCCGGTGCGCGGTTGCACTTTGTCAGCGTCGAAAAGTACCCGTTGAGCCCGGCCGACTTGCAGCGTGCCCTGGCGCTGTGGCCGGAGCTCAAGGTGTTTGCCGATCAACTGCTTGAGCAATACGTAGCCATCCATCAGGGTTTTCAGCGCCTGACGCTGGACCACGGCCGCGTCACCCTGACCCTGCTGATCGGTGATGCACTGGAACAACTGCCCCAACTCGACGCCCGGATCGACGCCTGGTTCCTCGACGGTTTCGCTCCGGCGAAAAACCCTGACATGTGGACCGCCGAACTGTTTGCCGAACTGGCGCGCCTGGCCGCTCCTGGTGCCTCCATCAGCACCTTCACCAGCACCGGTTGGGTACGGCGCCTGCTCAACGCCGCCGGTTTCAAGATGAAACGAACCCCGGGCATCGGCCACAAATGGGAAATCCTGCGCGGTGAGTTCCTCGGCTGGCCCCACGACGTACCCGCCCCGGCGCCCGACAAACCCTGGTTTGCCCGACCTGCACCGCCGAGCGGCGAACGCCGGGCACTGGTGATCGGCGCAGGGCTGGCCGGTTGTGCCAGCGCCGCCAGCCTGGCCGCACGGGGCTGGCAAGTGACGGTGCTGGAGCGTCACGACGCCATCGCCCGGGAAGCGTCGGGCAATCCGCAGGGCGTGCTCTACCTGAAGTTATCGGCGCATGGCACGGCACTGTCGCAAATGATCGTCAGCGGATTCGGCTACACCCGGCGACTGCTCGAACACTTGCAACGGGGCCGCGACTGGGACGATTGCGGCGTGTTGCAACTGGCCTTCAATGCCAAGGAAGCCGAACGCCAGGCGCAATTGGCGGCGGCGTTTGCGCCGGACCTGTTGCACCTGCTGGATCAATCCGGGGCCCAGGCCGTGGCCGGGATCGGACTGGCACACGGGGGCCTGTTCTATCCGCAAGGCGGCTGGGTCCACCCACCGGCGCTGTGCCAGTGGCAGGCCGGGCATGCGCAGGTCCAACTGCTCACGCATTGCGATGCGCTGGAACTGCGCAAGGTCGAGGAGCAGTGGCAAGCCTGGAACGGCGAGCAATTGCTTGCCTGCGCCCCCGTGGTGATCCTCGCCGGTGCTGCGGAAATCCAGCGTTTCCCCGAGAGTGCCGGGTTGCCGCTCAAACGCATTCGCGGGCAAATCACCCGCCTGGCGCAAACGCCGCAAAGCCAGGTCCTGAGTACGGTAGTGTGCGCCGAAGGCTATGTCGCTCCCGCACGCTTGGGCGAACACACTCTGGGAGCCAGTTTCGATTTCAACAGCGATGACCTGACGCCGACCACGGCTGAACACTTGGGCAACCTGGCCATGCTCGAGGAGATTTCCCACGATCTGGTCGAGCGCCTGGAAATCGACCGCCTCGACCCCGAGAGTCTCCAGGGGCGCGCCGCGTTTCGCTGCACCAGCCCCGACTACCTGCCAATCGTCGGCCCCTTGGCCGACACCCAGGCCTTCGCTCAGGCCTATGCCGCGCTGGGCAAGGACGCCCGACAGGTGCCGGACGTCGAATGCCCGTGGCTCGACGGTTTGTACGTCAACAGCGGCCACGGCTCGCGCGGCCTGATCACCGCGCCGCTGTCCGGAGAGCTGCTGGCAGCCTGGCTGGACAACGAGCCCCTGCCCTTGCCCAGAAGCGTGGCCGAAGCCTGTCATCCCAACCGGTTTGCGTTACGGCGCCTGATCCGGGGCAAATAGCCGATACCGCCTTCGAGAGCGCCCGCACAGCGGCTCTCGGCCCAGGCTTCGCCCGCTTATAACTCATCGATATAAAACTCCCCTTGCCGAGGCGGGTCAGTTTCTGAGTACCCGCCATTTTGGCGCGGTATCGATTGACCCTCCCCAACGGAAAAACCGGTAAGGAATTTATGTGCGGATTAGCTGGCGAGTTACGTTTTGATCATCAACCTGCAGACCTTGCAGCCGTTGAACGAATCACCCATCACCTGGCCCCTCGCGGCCCCGACGCCTGGGGGTTTCATAGCCAGGGGCCGGTTGCCCTTGGCCATCGGCGCCTGAAAATCATGGACCTGTCGGACGGCTCGGCGCAGCCGATGATCGACCCGCAATTGGGCCTGTCCCTGGCCTTCAACGGCGCTATCTACAATTTTCCGGAACTGCGCGCCGAGCTTGAAAGCCTGGGTTATTCCTTCTATTCCGGTGGCGACACTGAAGTCTTGCTCAAGGGCTATCACGCCTGGGGCGAAGCCTTGCTGCCGAAACTCAACGGCATGTTTGCCTTTGCCGTCTGGGAGCGCGATGCCCAACGCCTGTTCATCGCCCGCGACCGTCTTGGCGTAAAACCCTTGTACCTGTCGCGCACCGGCCAGCGCTTGCGCTTTGCCTCGGCACTGCCGGCATTGCTCAAGGGCGGCGACATCAATCCGGTCCTCGATCCGGTGGCGCTCAATCACTACCTGAATTTCCACGCCGTGGTCCCGGCACCACGCACGTTGCTGGCGGGCATCGAAAAACTGCCGCCAGCCACCTGGATGCGCATCGAAGCCGATGGTCGCACCGAGCAGAAAACCTGGTGGACCCTGGCCTACGGCCCCCACGACGACGAGAAAAACCTGACCCTCGAAGACTGGCGCGACCGGGTGCTCGACAGCACCCGCGAAGCCGTCGCGATTCGTCAGCGTGCGGCGGTCGATGTTGGCGTGCTGCTGTCCGGCGGTGTCGACTCAAGTTTGCTGGTGGGCCTGTTGCGGGAAGTCGGCGTGGACAATCTGTCGACCTTCTCCATCGGCTTCGAGGATGCCGGTGGCGAACGCGGTGATGAGTTCCAGTACTCCGACCTGATCGCCCGGCACTACGGCACGCAGCATCACCAATTGCGCATCGATGAAAAAGAGATCATCGAACAACTGCCCGCCGCGTTCCGTGCCATGAGCGAACCGATGGTCAGCCACGACTGCATCGCGTTCTACCTGTTGTCCCGCGAAGTGGCCAAACACTGCAAGGTTGTCCAGAGCGGCCAGGGTGCGGACGAACTGTTCGCCGGCTACCACTGGTATCCGCAAGTGGACGGCGCGAGCGATCCCTATGCCGCGTACCGCGACGCGTTTTTCGACCGCAGTTACGACGACTACGCAGCGACCGTGCAGGCAAAATGGCTGACCGCCAATGACGCCGCCGGTGACTTCGTCAAAGCCCATTTCGCCCAGCCCGGTGCGGATGCAGCGGTGGACAAGGCCTTGCGTCTGGACAGCACGGTGATGCTGGTGGACGACCCGGTCAAACGCGTCGACAACATGACCATGGCCTGGGGTCTGGAAGCGCGCACGCCGTTTCTCGACTACCGCCTGGTGGAACTGTCGGCACGGATTCCGGGGTGCTTCAAACTGCCGGACGGTGGCAAGCAAGTCTTGAAAGAAGCCGCGCGCCTAGTGATTCCCAGTGAAGTGATCGACCGCAAGAAAGGTTACTTCCCGGTGCCGGGCCTCAAGCATTTGCAGGGCGATACGCTGGAGTGGGTGCGTGAGTTGCTGCTCGACCCGAGCCAGGATCGCGGCCTGTTCAACCCGGCAATGCTCGACCGTCTGCTGACCGATCCACAGGGACAATTGACGCCGTTGCGCGGCTCCAAGCTGTGGCAACTGGCGGCCCTCAACCTGTGGCTCAGCGAACAAGGAATCTGACCGATGAAACCTCACGCCACGGCTTTCAGCCAACGCCTGTTACGCGGCCAGTCGCCTTCCTACGAACGTTTGCAGGCACGTCTGGCCGAGGATGGCAGTGAACTCGGCGCCGCGCCGATTGCCGTGCATTGCGGTTGGGGCCGCTTGTTGATCGGCCACACCTTTGCCGATGCGGCGAGCCTCGCCGCGGAGTTGCTCAACGAGCAGCCCGGCGAACGGGACATCGCGCTGTACGTCGCCGCGCCCCAGCAGGTGTTGGGGCTGGAGCCGGCGCAGTTGTTCCTCGACCCGTCCGATACCTTGCGCCTGTGGTTCAGCGACTACCGCCAGGCGACCCGGGTGTTTCGTGGATTTCGCATTCGACGCGCGCAGAGCGACGCCGACTGGCAGGCCATCAACCAGCTGTATCAGGCGCGCGGCATGTTGCCGATCGATGCCACCCTGCTCACTGCGCGCCACCTGGGCGGCCCGGTGTACTGGCTGGCGGAAGACGATGACAGCGGCGCGGTCATCGGCAGCGTCATGGGCCTCAATCATGCAAAGGCCTTCAATGATCCGGAACACGGCAGCAGTCTCTGGTGCCTGGCGGTCGACCCGCATTGTGCGCGGCCGGGCGTCGGCGAGGTGCTGGTGCGGCATCTGATCGAACACTTCATGAGTCGCGGTCTCGCCTACCTCGACCTGTCCGTGCTGCACGACAACCGCCAGGCGAAAAACCTGTATGCCAAGCTCGGTTTTCGCAACCTGTCGACCTTCGCCATCAAGCGCAAGAACGGCATCAACCAGTCGCTGTTTCTCGGGCCGGGCCCCGAAGCCGCCTTTAACCCGTACGCCCGGATCATCGTCGAGGAAGCACACCGTCGCGGCATCGATGTGCAAGTCGATGACGCCGATGCCGGAATGTTCACCCTCAGCCATGGCGGGCGCCGGGTACGCTGCCGCGAATCCCTGAGCGACCTGACCAGCGCCGTCAGCATGACCCTGTGCCAGGACAAGAGCCTGACCCACAAGGTACTCAAGGCTGCCGGGTTGAACCTGCCCGTGCAGCAACTGGCGGGCAACGCCGATGACAATCTGGCGTTCCTTGATGAGCACCGGCGCGTGGTGGTCAAACCCCTGGACGGCGAACAGGGCCAAGGCGTGGCGGTCGACCTGCAGACCATCGAAGAGGTACAGCACGCCATCGAGGCGGCCCACCAGTTTGATAGTCGCGTGCTGCTGGAAAGCTTCCACCAAGGCCTCGACCTGCGAATCCTGGTGATCGGTTTTGAAGTGGTCGCGGCCGCGATTCGCCGGCCGGCCGAAGTGGTCGGCGATGGCCAGCACTCCATCGGCGAGTTGATCGAAGCCCAGAGCCGGCGCCGACAAGCGGCCACGGGTGGCGAAAGCAAGATCCCGCAGGACGCGGAAACCCTTCGCACCTTGCAGGCGGCCGGATACGACTACGACAGCATTCTGCCGGCCGGCGAGCATCTGTTCGTACGACGTACGGCGAATCTTCATACCGGCGGCATTCTCGAGGACGTCACGGCGATCCTGCATCCGACACTGCTGGATGCGGCTGTACGGGCCGCCCGGGCGCTGGACATTCCCGTGGTCGGCCTC
Organism: Pseudomonas sp. GW821-FHT07G06; assembly: GCF_058986625.1. Lineage (NCBI taxonomy): Bacteria > Pseudomonadati > Pseudomonadota > Gammaproteobacteria > Pseudomonadales > Pseudomonadaceae > Pseudomonas > Pseudomonas sp. GW821-FHT07G06. The sequence goes on along the minus strand of NZ_JBYSVW010000015.1, from coordinate 235 downwards.
GACCTGATGGTGTCCGCCGCTGACCAGCCGGACTACGTCTTTATCGAAGCCAACGAACGGGCCGGGCTGGCCAACCACGAACCACAGCCGACGGCGGAGCGGTTTGTCGATTTGTTGTTTCCGCACAGCCAGCCGGCAGTTTCTTAGTGATTTGTTGTCTGGACCGGCCCCTTCGCGAGCAGGCTCGCTCCCACAGCTGTCTCTTCTCCACATCTGACGCTGCCGACGATCAACG
>NZ_JBYSVW010000014.1:0-3835 GCF_058986625.1 Pseudomonas sp. GW821-FHT07G06 | reverse complement strand
TTGATCGTGAGCAGTGGGGGAGGTGTAGAGGAGACGGGTGGGAGCGAGCCTGCTCGCGAAGGGGCCAGTCCAGGCACCTCAACTCATCAGGAGTTTCCATGACCAGCAAAATCCCCGAACCGGACCTCGCTTACCTGCAAAAAGTCCTGCTGGAAATGCTCGCCATTCCCAGCCCCACCGGGTTCACCGACACCATCGTGCGCTACGTCGCCGAACGCCTTGAAGAACTGGGCATTCCCTTCGAGCTGACCCGTCGCGGCACCATCCGCGCCACGCTCAAGGGCAAGAAAAACAGCCCCGATCGTGCCGTTTCCGCCCACCTGGACACCATCGGCGCAGCGGTGCGTGCGGTGAAGGACAACGGCCGCCTGACCCTCGCGCCGGTCGGCTGCTGGTCCAGCCGCTTTGCCGAAGGCAGCCGGGTCAGCCTGTTTACCGACAACGGCGTGATCCGCGGCAGCGTCCTGCCGTTGATGGCGTCCGGGCACGCGTTCAATACCGCCGTGGATGAAATGCCGATCAGTTGGGATCACATCGAGTTGCGCCTGGATGCCTACTGCGCCACCCGCGCCGACTGCGAGTCGCTGGGCATCAGCGTCGGCGATTTCGTCGCCTTCGACCCGTTGCCGGAGTTCACCGAAAGCGGCCATATCAGCGCCCGCCACCTCGATGACAAGGCCGGAGTGGCCGCGCTGCTGGCGGCCCTCAAAGCCATCGTCGACAGTGACGAAGAACTGATGATCGACTGCCATCCGTTGTTCACCATCACCGAGGAAACCGGCAGCGGTGCCGCGGCGGCGTTGCCTTGGGACGTCAGTGAATTCGTCGGCATCGACATCGCACCGGTCGCGCCCGGCCAACACTCCAGCGAACACGCGGTAAGCATCGCGATGCAGGATTCCGGTGGGCCGTATGACTATCATCTGTCGCGCCACCTCTTGCGCCTGGCCAGCGACAACGAGCTGCCGGCACGCCGCGACCTGTTCCGCTACTACTTCAGCGACGCGCATTCGGCGGTCACCGCCGGCCACGACATTCGCACCGCCCTGCTGGCCTTCGGCTGCGACGCCACCCACGGTTACGAACGCACCCACATCGACAGCCTCGCCGCCCTGAGCCGCCTGCTCGGTGCGTACATCCTCAGCCCTCCGGTGTTTGCCAGCGATGCGCAACCGGCCAAGGGCTCACTGGACCGGTTCAGCCATCAGCTCGAACATGACACACAGATGGAAAGCGATACTCGGGTGCCTTCGGTGGACAGCCTGGTGGGGCAGCGGTCGGAGAACTGATCCAGGATCTTCATCGCCGGGTAAACCGCTATCGCGAGCAAGCTCGCTCCCACAGTTGATCGGTGGTGAACACAAATCTTCGGTTCGCCGCTGAACCCTGTGGGAGCGAGCTTGCTCGCGATGGCGTCAGTGCAGACAACATCAAATCCCAGGCTAGCCGATACCGGCCATACGCCGTAGCATCGCGCCATTGATCCAACCGAGGTGCCTATGCTGATCCCCCACGACCAACTTGAAGTCGACACCCTCACCCGCCTGATCGAGGATTTCGTGACCCGCGACGGCACCGACAACGGTGACGACACGCCGCTGGAAACCCGCGTGCTGCGCGTGCGCCAAGCGCTGACCAAGGGCCAGGCACTGATTGTCTTCGACCCGGAAAGCGAGCAATGCCAACTGATGCTCAAGCATGACGTGCCCAAGCACCTGTTTGACTGAAGCGTCAGCGTTCCTTGGTTTTCTCCAGTTTGTTCTGGATGCGTTCATAGATTTCGGAGCGGTGCACATTGACGTCCTGGGGCGCTTCGACGCCAAAGCGAACGTGGTTTCCGTTGATCGCGAGAACGCGCACGCAAATGTTGTCACCGATGGAAATGGTTTCGCCCACAACGCGACTGAGTACGAGCATAAGGAGTGTCCTTCAGGGGTTACTGGCCCCTGAAGATGCCCGGCCCGCCGTGCGCCTACAATGCTCCGACAGCAAACCGGACCGGACTGACAGCCCCTGAGCCACACCGCTGACGGAAACGTCCGACATGCCGGGTAATTGTAGGGACGAGCTGTCAGGACGCGGAGAATCGTGGCCCGAACAGGATGATACTCGCGCCAATCACACACAGCGCCACACCGAGCCAGTCCGAACCCAGCGGACGAATCCGTTCGACCACGGCCAGCCAACCAATCGAGGCAATGATATAGATGCCACCGTAGGCAGCGTAGGCGCGGCCGGCGTAGGTGGCCTCGATACGGGTCAGCAGCAGGGCGAACAGGGTCAGGCTGAGGAGCGCCGGCACCACCCACCACATGCTTTTACCCTGGCGCAGCCACATCCAGAAGGCAAAGCAACCGGCAATTTCGAACAGCGCGGCGAGGAAAAACCACAGGTAATTGAGCATGCAAGCGTCTCGCAAGGATGGCCGATGGCGGCCACCCTAACCACAGCGTTGCCTGCGGGCAAGATCAGCTTGCGGATTGCCTGGCCTTGGCGCGCATTTTGTCGGCCATGACGGTCATTTCGTTGTAGAGCAATTGCGGGTCCTTCTGCTTGATCGCCCAGGCCATGCGGCCCTGTTCGTGGGGCAGGATCATGAACTCGCCGGCAGCGACCTGCCGGTAGATGTAGTCGGCTATGTCGGCGGCGCTGATCGGCGAGCTTTCCAGCAGCTTGCCGACCTGGGCTTTCATGGCCGGGGTCGGGCCGCGGAAGGAGTCCAGCAGGTTGGTCTGGAAGAACGACGGGCACACCACATGTACGCCGACTTCCTGATGCGCCAGCTCGATCAGCAGGCTTTCGGACAACGCCACCACGCCCGCCTTGGCCACGTTGTAGTTGCTCATCGCCGGGCCTTGCATCAGCGCGGCCATGGACGCGATGTTGATGATCTTGCCTTTGCTTTGTTCCAGCAGCGGCAGGAAAGCCTTGCAGCCCTTGACCACGCCCATCAGGTTGATCGCGATCTGCCAGTCCCAGTCCTCCAGGGACAACTCACTGAAGAAGCCGCCAGAGGCGACACCGGCGTTATTGACGATCACATCGATGCCGCCGAGCTTGACTTCACAGGCCTGGGCGAACGCCGTCAGTTGGCTGTAGTCGCGCACGTCGCAGCGCTGGATAAAACCATCGCCACCGGCTTCACGGACCAGCTTCAGGGTTTCCTGCAAACCGGGCTCGCTGACGTCCGACAAGGCCAGCTGCCAACCTTCACGCGCCCAGCGCAGCGCGATTTCGCGACCCAGGCCAGAGCCTGCACCAGTGATCATCATGCGATTTTGCATAGCAAACAGCCTTGTTGTTCTCGGAAGATGCATCGAGTGTAGCGAAGGAAATTGCCCGACCCACGCTCCATCAGATTGCTGAATGGCCCGAGCAAACCGCGGGCGCGTCACAAGCAACTAAGGCAATCACAAAAGAAATAAGAACCTGTCCGAAATACTTCAAAAAAACTTGGAATTTTCCGGCAGGCGCGAGAGTCGGATTTTTTAAGCAGCTCGAATTTACTTCATTCCCGCTGACCTGATTGGCATGGTCATTCCACTGCATTTTCAACAAGGAAATAGACATGGGCACAATACTGATCATCATTCTGATCCTGTTACTGATTGGTGGTTTACCGGTCTTCCCGCACTCCAGAAGTTGGGGTTACGGCCCGTCCGGAATCATCGGCGTCGTGTTGGTGGTGCTGTTGATCCTGCTCTTGCTTGGCCGAATATAAAAACCGCCAGGCAAAAAAAGGTACTTCACGGAATCCCGGGGAACACAGATTACGAAATATCTGTAGGAGCTGCCGAAGGCTGCGATCTTTTGATCTTGCTTTTGCGATCTGGAG